>CAVOZK010000018.1:0-28966 GCA_963700935.1 uncultured Alphaproteobacteria bacterium
CTGGGCCGCTCGGCCCGGTTTGCCTCGACGATGTATTCAACGCTGGCAGGATTTGTCGAACCGGGCGAGACGGCGGAAGACGCCGCACGGCGCGAGGTGGAAGAGAATCGGGCGTGAAGGTCGGCGCGGTGCGCTACGTGATGAGCCAGCCGTGGCCGTTTCCGGCCAACCTGATGATCGGGATGGCCGGCGAGGGCTTGAGCGAAACCATCCGCATCGACCCGGACGAACTGGTGGATGCGCGCTGGTTCAGCTTCGACGAGGTGAGCGCCATGCGCGACGGGCGGCATCCGGAGGGGCTCGAGATCCCGCCCTCGATTTCCATCGCCCACCACCTCATCGTCCGGCTGCTTGACGACAACAGCAACTGATCAGGCGGTGGTGTCCAGCTGCTCGCGCTTGCGGGCCAGTTCCTCGCGGTAGGCGCCCGCCTTGTAGACGCCGAGCACGCGCAAGCTGGAGGTGAAGAACTCCAGCTCTTCCAGGGCCAGCCGCACCGGCCGGTCCTGCGGATGACCCTCGATGTCGGCATAGAACTGGGCCACGTTGAAGGTGCCGTCCACGTAGGACTCCAGCTTGATCATGTTGACGCCGTTGGTGGCAAACCCGCCCATCGCCTTGTAGAGCGCGGCCGGCACGTTGCGCACGGTGAAGATGAACGAGGTGATGACCGGCGCCTCGTCGGGTGTGGCGTCGTCGGGTTCGGCGGACATGATGACGAACCGGGTGGTGTTGTGGTCCTCGTCCTCGATGTCGCCGCGCATGATCTCCAGGCCATAGATTTCCGCCGCCTTGGCCGAGGCGATGACGGCGGTCGAGCGATCCTGGCTGCGGGCAAGGTCCTTGGCGGCGCCTGCCGTGTCCACCGCCACAACGGCCTCCAGCCCCATTTCGGCGATCACCCGGCGGCACTGGCCCAGCGCGTGGGTGTGGCTGGTGATGCGCTTGAGCTCTTCGGCCCTGGTGCCGGGCAGCACCAGCAGCTGGTGACGCACCCGCAGGAAGTGCTCGCCCACGATGTAGAGGCTGGAATTGGGCATCAGGTGGTGGATATCGGCAACGCGGCCTGCAACCGTATTGTCGATGGGGATCATGGCCAGCGCGGCATCGCCCTTCTCGACGGCGGCAAAGGCGTCCTCGAAGGTGCGGCAGGCCATCGGCTCGTGATCGGGACAGGCCTCGATGCAGGCAATATGGGAGTTAGCGCCAGGCTCGCCCTGGTAGGCAATTTTTGGTCTGGACATGGTCATCGCGCTTGAGAAAAACCTTCAGTTCCGGCACCGGCATTGCCCGCCCGGACGGGGCTGGCAACGCTGGCGCGGCATATGGACACTCGCCGCCTTATAGGTGTTGCGCGGCCTCATAGAAACAACTAGTTTCCGCGCCGCAATTACGGGAAATGGCTACCAAGAGCCAGAACCGCTATCACATTAAATGGTTTGAGGGCGAGCATGTTCGGAATGGACTCGATGACTGTAAACAAGATCGCCGGCGCGGTGCTTGGCACCGGCCTGCTCGTGATGGGGCTCAACATCCTGTCGGACGCTGTATACCACGCCGAAAAGCCGGAAGAAGCCGCGATCGCCATCAACGTTCCGGAAAGCGACACCGCCGCAGCCCCCACCGAGGAAGCGCCCGCCGTTTCGCTGGCCACCCTGATGGCCTCGGCCGACGCCACCAAGGGCCAGGCCGTGTTCAAGGCCTGCCAGGCCTGCCATACGGCTGAAGAAGGCGGCGCCAACAAGGTTGGTCCCAATCTCTACGGCATCGTCGGCGCCCAGAAGGCGCATCTCGACAACTACGCCTATTCCGATGCGCTGAAGGCCGTGCATGACCAGCAATGGTCCTTCGAAAACCTTAACGAGTTCATCAAGAACCCCAAGGGCTACCTGAGCGGCACCAAGATGGCCTATGGCGGGCTCAAGGACGACACCCGGCGCGCCGACCTGCTGGCCTACCTGCGTTCGCTGTCCGCCAACCCGGCGCCGCTGCCGACCGAATAAGTCCGGCACGTGGTGATGCGGGCAAGCCGGTCACGAAACAATTACCGTCTTTTAACACCGGCAGGCTCTGCCGGTGTTTTATTTTGGCCGTGAAGTTCCTAGACTCTTCATTGACAAGGACGGCGCTTGCACCCTGCCGTCCCAATTCAGGGAGCCTGACCCGTGATCGACCGCAGAACGCTGCTTCAGCTTACCGCCGCAACCGGCGTCCTCCACGTGCTGCCGCCCAGCCCGGCGCGGGCCGCAGAGCCGCAGTGGCGTCACGGCCTGTCGCTGTTCGGCAACCTGAAGTACCCGGAAGGGTTCGAGCACTTCGACTATGTCAACACCGGTGCACCCAAGGGCGGGCGGGCACGCGTCTTCTCGCTCGGATCGTTCGACAGCCTCAACCCGTTCACCTTCAAGGGCAGTTCCGCCGGCATCGTCGGGCAAACCTTCGACACGCTGATGGACGCCGCGCTGGACGAAGCCGGGTCGGAATACGGGCTGATTGCCGAGGCGGTGAAGAAGCCTGATGACTTCGCCTGGGTCACCTATCGGCTGCACGGTGCGGCCCGCTTCCATGATGGCACGCCGATCACTCCGGAAGACGTGATCTGGTCGCTGGAGGCGCTGAAGGGTGCGCACCCGTTCTACAATTCCTACTATGCCAACGTGACCGCCGCCGAGCAGACCGCAGACAACGAGGTGACGTTCCGCTTCAACCAGGCGGGCAACCGCGAACTGCCGCAGATCGTCGGCCAGATCCCGGTGCTGTCAAAGGCCTGGTGGACAGGCACGAACGACAAGGGCGAGACCCGCGACATCAACAACACCACGCTCGAGGTGCCGCTGGGCAACGGCGCCTACCGGATCGCCGAGGTGAAGCCGGGCACGTCGGTGACCATCGAGCGGGTGAAGGACTACTGGGCCGCCGACCTGCCGGTGAACCGCGGCAAGAACAATTTCGACGAGATTTTTGTCATCTACTACCGCGACAACACCATCGCCATGGAAGGCTTCAAGGGCGACGAGTACGACTTCCGCGCCGAGAGCTCGGCCAAGGACTGGGCAACGTCCTATGACTTTCCGGCAGCCAAGCGCGGCGACGTGATCAAGGAAGAAATCCAGCTGAAGAACCCGGACGGCATGCAGGCCTACGTGTTCAACACCCGCCGCGAGCGGTTTGCCGATGCGAAGGTGCGTCAGGCGCTCAATTTCGCCTTCGACTTCGAGTGGGCCAACCAGAACCTGTTCTTCGGCCAGTACAGCCGCACCGCCAGTTACTTTGCCAACTCGGAGCTTGCGTGGTCCGGCCTGCCGCAAGGCAGGGAGCTTGAATTCCTCAACGAGGTGAAGGACCAGGTGCCAGCCGAGGTGTTCACCACGGAATACACCAACCCTTCCTATGCAACGCCGCAGGACAAGCGAAACAACCTGCGCTCCGCCGCCAAGCTGCTGGCGGACGCCGGCTGGACTGCCGGCAACGACCGGATACTGCGCAATGGAGCCGGGCAGGCCTTCGAGATCGAGTTCCTGCTGGTGTCGCCGCTGTTCGAGCGGGTGGTGCTGCCCTATGTCAGCCAGCTTGAGCTGCTGGGCATCAAGAGCAGCGTGCGCACCATCGACTCGGCCCAGTACGAGCGCCGCGTGCAGGCGTTCGATTATGACTGCATCGTCGGCAGCTGGGGCCAGTCGCTGTCGCCCGGCAACGAGCAACGCAATTTCTGGGGCTCCGAGTCAGCAGACCGGGAAGGCAGCCGCAATTTCGTGGGCATAAAGAACCCGGCTGTCGACAAGCTGATCGACAAGATCATCTTCGCCAAGGACCGCGACGAACTGGTCGCCGCCTGCCGGGCGCTCGACAGGGTGCTGCTGTGGAACCATTACGTGGTGCCGATGTGGAACATCCCCTATGAGCGGGTGGCCTACTGGAACCGGTTCGGGCGGCCGGAAAAGCTGCCGGACCATTCGCTCGGCTTCCCCGCCATCTGGTGGTGGGACGAGGCCAAGGCCGCGAAGGTGAAAGCCTGATGCGGCGGCTGGCCGTTGCGGCGCTGGCCGCCTGCTCGCTGACTGGCGCTGCCGCCATCACACTGGGCGGCACTGCCGCCATGGCCGAACCTCGCCACGGGCTTTCGGCGTTCGGCGAGCTGGCGCTGCCGGCAGACTTCGCCCACCTGCCCTACGTTGACCCAGACGCGCCCAAGGGCGGGCGCATCACCACGCTGGGCACGGCCGGGCGGATCACCTTCGACAGCCTCAACGGCTACATCCTGAAAGGCGAACCGGCGCAGCATATCGACCTGCTGTTCGACAGCCTGATGGTGCGCAATGCAAACGAGCCGGATGCGGTCTACGCCAACCTGGCAACGCAGGCAGAGGTGACTGCCGACGGCATGGGCGTCACCTTCTGGCTGGACGGGCGGGCAGTGTTTTCCGACGGTACGGCGGTGACGGCGCAAGACGTGTGTTTCACCTTCGACCTGCTGAAGAAGGACGGACTGCCGCAATACGCGGTCGCCCTGCAGGACGTGGAGACGTGCACGGTTGATGAACCGCTGAAGCTCACCTTCGCCTTCAAGGGCTCGAACGTGCGCGACCTGCCGCTGACCGTGGCGCAGCTGCCGGTGTTCTCGAAGGCCTACTACACCGCCAACGAGTTCAACAAGACGACGCTGGAGCCGCCATTGGGTTCCGGCCCCTACAAGGTGAAGGAACTCAACCAGGGCAGCTTCATCACCTATGAGCTGCGCGACGACTGGTGGGCGAAGGACCTGCCGGTCAATCGCGGGCGCTACAATTTCGGCGAGATCAAGCTTCTGTATTTCCGCGACCGCACCACCGAACTCGAAGCCCTGAAGGCGGGCAAGCTGGACCTGCGCGAGGAGTTCACCTCGAAAAGCTGGGCCACCGAGTACGATCTGCCGGCGGTGAAGGAAGGCCGGCTGATCAAGGAAACGCTGCCGGATGAGCGGGCGTCGGGGGCGCAAGGCTTCTTCCTCAACATGCGGCGCGACAAGTTTGCCGACAAGCGGGTGCGCCAGGCGCTGGATCTTGCCTTCGACTACGAATGGACCAACAAGAACCTGTTCTTCGATGCCTACCAGCGCACCGGATCGTTCTTCGAGAACTCGGTGATGCGGGCGTCGGGCAGGCCGGGACCGGATGAACTGGCGTTGCTGGAGCCGCTGAAGGACAAGCTGCCGGCAGACGTGTTCGGCGAGGTGTACGAGCCGCCGGTGTCGAACGGGTCGGGACAGGACCGCGCCATGCTGCGCCGGGCGGCGCAACTGCTGGACGAGGCCGGCTGGAACGTCTCCGGCAGCAACCGGGTCAATGCAGCGGGCGAGTCGCTGGCCATCGAATTCCTGATCTTTGCGCCCACCTTCGAGCGGGTCATCGCGCCCTATGTGCGCAACCTGAAACTGCTCGGCATCGACGCTTCGATCCGCCAGGTGGAGGCGGCGCAATACCAGGAGCGGCTGAAGAATTTCGACTTCGACATTGCCGTGCAGCGATTTTCCATGGCCGAAACGCCAGGGGTGGAGTTGAAGGCGTTCTTCTCCTCTGCCACCGCCGATGTGCCGGGCAGCTTCAACCTGTCGGGCCTCAAGAGCGGGGGCGTCGATGCGCTGATCGACGCCATCATGCAGGCGAAGGACCGCGACAGCCTGACCGTGGCGGCGCGGGCGCTGGACCGGGCCTTGCGGGCCGAGCAGTTCTGGGTGCCGCAGTGGTACAAGGGTGCGCATACGCTGGCCTACTGGGACATTTTCGGCCGGCCGGCGGCCAAGCCGCGGTTCGCCCGCGGCGTGCTTGACACGTGGTGGATTGACGGGGCCAAGGCGGCTAGTGTCAAGCGGGGTCCGTAGGGACCCGAATCAGTGTTGAGCCGTTAAAAAGCAACCGGCAACGAAAGCTGAGCGGACGCGATCATGGGCGCCTACATCCTCAAACGCCTGCTGCTGATGATCCCGACACTGTTCGGGATCATGCTGATCTCGTTTGCCATCATCCAGTTTGCCCCGGGTGGGCCTGTCGAGCGGGTGCTGGCGCAGTTGCAGGGCACCGATGTGGGCGCCACTGCGCGAATCGGCGGTGGCGCAGGCGGCGGTGAGGTGGCAGGCGGCGGCCAGACGCCGGGAGGTGGAGGCGGCGCCGAGGGCGGCTTCAAGTATCGCGGCGCGCAAGGGCTTGACCCGGAATTCATCAAGAAGCTGGAACAGCAGTTCGGCTTCGACAAGCCGGCCCACGAACGCTTCTTCCTGATGCTCAAGAGCTACGCCATGTTCGACTTCGGACAGAGCTATTTCCGCGATGTGCCGGTGCTTGAGCTGATCAAGGAAAAGCTGCCGGTTTCGATCTCGCTGGGGCTGTGGCTGACTTTTGTGTCCTACGCCATTTCGATTCCGCTGGGCGTGGCCAAGGCGGTGCGCGACGGCTCCAGGTTCGACGTCTGGACATCGGCGGTGATCATCGTCGGGTACGCCATCCCGTCGTTCCTGTTCGCGGTGTTGCTGGTGGTGCTGTTTGCGGGCGGCTCGTTCTGGAACATCTTCCCGCTGCGGGGGCTCGTGTCGGACAATTTCGCCGAGCTCAACTGGTGGGAAAAGATCATCGACTACGCCTGGCACCTGGTGCTGCCGCTGACGGCGCTTGCGGTGTCGTCGTTCGCCACCATGACGCTGCTGACCAAGAACTCGTTCCTCGACGAGATCAAGAAGCAGTACGTGATGACGGCGCGCGCCAAGGGCCTGACCGAGCGCCGGGTGCTCTACGGCCACGTGTTCCGCAACGCCATGCTGATCGTCATCGCCGGGTTTCCCGGCGCTTTCATCGGGGCGTTCTTCGCGGGCTCGCTGCTCATAGAGCAGATCTTCTCGCTCGACGGGCTGGGACTTCTCGGCTTCGAGGCGGCGGTCAACCGCGACTATCCGGTGGTGTTCGCCACGCTCTACATCTTCTCGCTGCTGGGGCTGGTGATGAACCTGATCACCGACCTGATCTACACCTGGATCGATCCGCGCATCGACTTTGAAAGCCGGAAGGTGTAGCCCATGGACGCCACCGCAAACGTCGATCAGGTCGAGCTGGAAGCGCGCAAGCCGTCACGGCTGTCGGGCATCAACCAGCGCCGGCTTTCGCTGTTCAAGGCCAACCGGCGCGGCTTCTGGTCGTTCTGGATTTTCCTGTTCCTGTTCATCGCCTCGCTGGGGGCCGAGTTCATCGCCAACGACCGGCCGATCATTGCCTCCTACAAGGGCGAAATCCTGCTGCCGGTATTCAACGAATATCCGGAATCGAAGTTTGGCGGCTTCCTCGCCCGCACCGATTTCCGCGACCCGTTCATCCAGGAAGAGGTCAACAACAATGGCTGGATGATCTGGCCGCCGATCCGCTATTCATACCAGACCGTCAACAACGAACTGCCCAGCCCGGCGCCGTCGCCTCCGGCCTTCTCGCTGAGCAAGGAAGAGGCCTGCGCGCGCTACCAGAACGGCGTCGATGACGTGAACTGCGTGTGGGGCAACATGAACTGGCTGGGCACCGACGACCAGGGCCGCGACGTGATCGCGCGGCTGATCTACGGCTTCCGCATCTCGGTGCTGTTCGGGCTCATCCTGACCGTGCTGTCGTCCATCGTCGGCGTTGCGGCGGGGGCGGTGCAGGGCTATTTCGGAGGCTGGACCGACCTGCTGTTCCAGCGCTTCATCGAGATCTGGACGTCGATCCCGACGCTCTACCTGCTGATCATCCTGGCCGCCTTCCTGACGCCGAACTTCTGGCTGCTGCTGGGCATCATGCTGCTGTTCTCGTGGACGGCGCTGGTGGGCGTGGTGCGGGCCGAGTTCCTGCGCGGGCGCAACTTCGAATATGTGCGGGCAGCCCGGGCGCTGGGGCTTGGCGACAGGAAAATCATGTTCAAGCACCTGTTGCCCAACGCCATGGTGGCGACCGTCACCTTCATGCCGTTCATCCTGTCAGGTTCCGTCACCACGCTGACCGCGCTGGACTTCCTTGGCTTCGGCCTTCCGCCGGGCTCGGCCTCGCTGGGCGAGCTGCTGGCGCAGGGCAAGGCCAACCTGCAGGCGCCCTGGCTCGGATTGTGCGGTTTCGCCGTGGTCTCGGTGATGCTGTCGCTGCTGGTGTTCATCGGCGAGGCGGTGCGCGATGCCTTCGACCCGAGGAAGACGTTTGCATGAGCAAGACTTCGGACATTCTTCTCAGCGTCCAGGATCTCGCCGTGGACTTCCGGCAAGGCGGCAAGGTCAGCCATGCGGTCAAGGGCGTGTCGTTCGAGGTGAAGCGCGGCGAGACGCTGGCGCTGGTGGGCGAGTCCGGTTCCGGCAAGTCGGTCACCGCGCTGTCCATCCTCAAGCTGTTGCCCTACCCGGCGGCGCACCACCCGTCGGGCAAGGTGATGTTCAAGGGCGAGGACCTGCTCGACAACGATGACAGCGACCTGCGCCGGGTGCGCGGCAACGACATCACCATGATCTTCCAGGAACCGATGACCTCGCTCAACCCGCTGCACACGGTGGAGCGGCAGATCGGCGAGATCCTCGATGTGCACCAGGGCCTGCGCGAGGAGGCCGCCCGCAAGCGCACGCTGGAGCTGCTGGAGAAGGTCGGCATCCGCGATGCCGAAAGCCGGCTTGGCGCCTATCCGCACCAGCTGTCGGGCGGGCAGCGCCAGCGCGTCATGATTGCCATGGCGCTGGCCAACAACCCTGAACTGCTGATCGCCGACGAGCCGACCACGGCGCTGGACGTGACGGTGCAGGCACAGATCCTCGAACTGCTGAAGCAGCTGCAGCAGGAATTCGGCATGGCGATCATCCTGATCACCCATGACCTCGGTGTGGTGCGGCACGTGGCTGACCATGTCTGCGTGATGAAGCACGGCGAGATCGTCGAACAGGGCGTCACGAAGCAGCTGTTCGCCAGGCCGCAGCACCCCTATACCAAAATGCTCCTGGCAGCCGAGCCCAAGGGCCGGCCGCCTAAGTCCGATCCGGCAGCGCCGGTGGTAGTGCAGACGGACAATCTCAAGGTGTGGTTTCCGATCAAGCGCGGCTTCTTCCGCAAGACCGTCGGCCACGTGAAAGCCTGCAACGATGTGTCGATCACGGTGCGGTCCGGACAGACGCTTGGCGTGGTGGGCGAGTCAGGATCGGGCAAGACCACGCTGGGCCTCGCCATACTGCGGCTGATCAGTTCGCAAGGCCAGATCGTCTACATGGGCGACCGGCTGGACGGCAGCACCGAGAAGCAGATGCGGCCGCTGAGGCGGCAGATGCAGGTGGTGTTCCAGGATCCCTACGGCTCGCTGTCTCCACGCCTGTCGATCCGGCAGATCGTCGAGGAGGGCCTGCTGATCCAGCAACCCGAACTCAGCTATGACCAGCGCACCGACCGGGTGGCCAGGGCGCTGGAAGAGGTGGCGGTGCCTGCCGACGCGATGGATCGCTATCCGCACGAGTTTTCCGGCGGCCAGCGCCAGCGAATCGCCATTGCGCGCGCCATGGTGCTTGAGCCGAAATTCGTCATGCTCGACGAGCCGACAAGCGCGCTCGACATGTCGGTGCAGGCGCAGATCGTCGACCTGTTGCGCAAGCTGCAGAAGGACCACGATCTTGCCTACCTGTTCATCAGCCACGACCTGAAGGTGGTGCGCGCGCTGGCCAACGACGTGGTGGTGATGCGCAACGGCGTGGTGGTCGAACAGGGCCCGGCTGACGAGATATTCGAGAACCCGAAGACCGACTACACCAAGGCGCTTCTGGCGGCTGCCTTCGACCTGAAGGCCGCAGCAGGCGGCGCGGTGTCGCAATAGAAGACAGGCAGGATCGTTCATGACCAATCTGGCGCTCGTCATCCAGCGATGGGACCCGAAACCCTGGGTGGAGCAATTCAACACCTACGCGCCCGAACTCAACGTGTTCGTCTGGCCGGCGGAGGGCATCGATCCGGCGAGCGTTGATTATGCGCTGGCATGGCTGCCGCCGGAGGGCGTGCTGGCCGGATTTCCCAACCTCAAGGCGGTGTTCTCGCTGGGCGCCGGTGTCGACCACATCCTGTCCGAGCCCAGGCTGCCGGACGTGCCGCTGGTGCGCATCGTCGACCCCAACCTGACCATGCGGATGAGCGAGTACGTGTGCCTGCACGTGCTGATGCATCACCGCCAGCAGCGGCATTTCGACGAGGCCCAGAAGAAGCGCGTCTGGTCCGGCCGCAGCCAGTGGGCAGCGTCCGCCATGCGCGTCGGCGTCATGGGCCTGGGCGAGCTGGGCCGCGATGCGGCGGAGAAGCTGGTGCATCTCGGGTTCCAGGTGAACGGCTGGAGCAACTCGCGCAAGTCCGTCGCCGGGGTGACCAGCTATGCCGGCCAGGGCGAGCTCGATGCCTTCCTTGCCGCCACCGATATCCTGGTCTGCCTGCTGCCGCACACCCCCGCCACCGAAGGCATTCTCAACCGCGCGCTGTTTCGCAAGCTGTCGCAGGACGGGCCGCTGGGTGCGCCGGTGATCATCAATGCGGGACGGGGCAAGCTGCAGGTCGAGGCGGACATCGTCGCCAGCCTCGATGCGGGCGAACTGGCAGCCGCCACGCTCGACGTGTTCGAAACCGAGCCCCTGCCCGCCGACAGTCCGTTGTGGACGCACCCGAAGGTGACGATCACGCCGCACAATGCCGCCGACAGCGAGCCGGAAGCCCTATGCAGGTACATTCTGCGCCAGATTGCCAGCCACGACGCTGGCGGCAGGCTCGAAAACGTGGTGGACAAGACGGCCGGCTACTGAGCCGCCTCATCCGCCGGCGCCTCGCTGCGGTCAAGTTCCATTACCCGCGACACCCCGGTCACGTTGCCATACGCCGCTGCAATGCGCTTGATGGCGGCAGCCAGCGGCTCAACCACCGTTTGCATGTGATAGCCGTTGGCATGCAGCAACTGCGCGCCATCGAGCATGATGCCGATATGGCCTTTCCAGAACACCAGGTCATTGCGCTGCAGCTTGAGCGAGCGGTCCTGCTTCAAGGCGGTACCGAAACCTGCCTGCATCATGTCGGTGTCGCGCGGGCAATCAAAGCCGCAGGCCTGGAAGGCAGTCTGGACGAGTCCCGAACAGTCCAGCCCGGCCCAAGTCTTGCCGCCCCACAGATAGGGTGTGTTGACGAAGGCCTCGGCCACCGTGGCCGGATCGCTCCAGTGGTCGTCGATGGCTCTTAGGTGACGTGCCCAGACATAGCGATGGTCCCTGAGCTTGGCCATGTCGCCTTCGACCGACGCCACCGACACCAGCGAGTTCATGTAGGCCGGCTGCACCGGGTTCGACTTGATGTCGGGGCGCGAGTACAGCAGCGTCTGCGGCACGGCGATGCGGTGGGTCGGGTCCAGCACCTGCGCGGTCAGGCAACGGGCCGGGATGAAGCCCACATAGTTGTCAACGACGAGCTGCACGAACGCCCAGCCATCCTTGACCTGGAAGACGTGCACCGGTTCGCCGAACAGCGCCTGGGTATCGGTGGGCGCGTCATAGCGGGGCTCACGCTGCACCGGCGTCACCGAGACGGATACCTGCCGCAACTCCGGCTTGACGAACCGCAGCGCGCGCACCCTGCCGCGCAGCCGGATGTCGGCAACATCGTCCTTGTAGGCATGCAGGCGGCGATCAAGCGTCATGCGTCGTCCCTCAGGGCGCTGGCCCGGCTGGCAATGGTGTCGGCCAGCCGCTCGACATAGAGCGCACCGGCAACGGTGCGCTGGATCAGCACGTTGCGGCGGTCCTTCTCGTCGCGGCGGCGGGTCACCAGTCCCAGCTTGCCCATGGTGTCGAGCGCCCGGGTGATCACCGGCTTCGACACGTTCAACCGTGCGGCCAGGTCACGGACCGTATGCGGCGGCGCCTCCAGGTAGATGGTGAGCAAAATGCTGATCTGGCGCGCCGACAGATCCGGTTCGTCATCGCGGACCAGCGCGAGGTGAACGTCATGCCACAGGTTAAGCACCTCTGCCGTCGAAAGTTCGAGGCCCATCGGCCGGTCCCCACTCACGCTTGCACAAACAGGATCCGCTGCGATCAAAGTCATTACGGAGCCGTTTCATTTAAGCGCGGATACGGGCCTGCCGCAAGGTCTATTTGCGGGCGGGGTAGCGGGCCGACAGAAGGGCGAACAGGGCGCGCGCGGCCTGCGGCTCGCCACCCAAGGGCCGGGCCGGCCGGGCCGAGGGCACCCAGCCATAGATGTCGAGGTGTACATATGACCTCGCCTGCTCGACGAACCGCTTGAGAAACAGCGCTGCCGTGATCGAGCCTGCAAAGCCGCCGGTACCGGCATTGTTGATGTCCGCCACCTTGGAAGAGAACATCTCGTTGTAGCGGCCCCAGAACGGCATACGCCAGACCGGGTCGGCCACGGCCATGGCATGGGAAGCAAGCTCATCGGCCAAAGCGTCGTCGTCGGTGTAGAACGGCGGCAGGTCAGGCCCCAGCGCAACGCGGGCAGCACCGGTCAGCGTCGCCATGTCGACAAGCAGCTCCGGCTTCTCGCTGTCCGCCAGGTGCAGCGCATCGGCCAGCACAAGGCGGCCTTCGGCATCGGTGTTGCCGATCTCGACGGTCAGCCCCTTGCGGCTGGTGAGGATATCGCCGGGCCGGAAGGCATTGCCGGAGACCGCATTCTCCACCGCCGGGATGAGCACGCGCAACCGCACGTCGAGACCTGCCTGCATGATCATGCTGGCAAGGCTGAGTACCGCAGCCGCACCGCCCATGTCCTTCTTCATCAGCGCCATGCCCGACGACGGCTTAAGGTCAAGGCCACCGGTGTCAAAGCACACCCCCTTGCCCACCAGGGTCACCTTCGGCGCCGCCGCACGGCCCCAGCTGATGTCGATCAGCCGGGGCGCGTCATCGGAGGCGCGGCCAACCGCGTGGATCATCGGAAAGTTCTTCTGCAGGCTGGCGCCCTTGGTGACCACGAACTTCGCCTTGTGACCCTTGGCGAGCGCATGGGCGGCCGCTTCCAATTCGCTCGGCCCCATGTCCTCGGCCGGAGTGTTGATCAGGTCGCGGCCCATGGCCACAGCTTCTGCAGTTGCAATCACCCGCTCGCGATCCACGCCGTGCGGGCAGACCAGCCTTGCCATGTCCCCGGGCTTGCCGCCGTTGGCCTTTGCCGGCAGGTAGCGGGTAAACCGGTAGCAGGCCAGCAGCCAGCCAAGCGCCAGCAATTCCGGGTTTTCGGCATTGCCGGCCAGGGCGTAGCTGCCGGCAGGCAGGCTTGCCGCCAGGCCCGCCGCCTCGAACGGATCAGCACCGGCGCCCGGCTTGCCGCAAAGCACCATAGCGACGCCCCCGGCCTCGTCAGGCACCGTCAGCCACTTGCCGGCCGCCGCCTTGAACTGGTTGTGCTTTACCCATGCCTGCTGCGGCTTCGACAGCCCGGCCAGCAGGGCGTCCAGCCCGTCCGCGTCAATGAAGTGAAGTGGCGTCGCCGAACGGGCGGCGGAATGCGCGAGCAGCAGCTTGCTGGCCTGAAGCATGGCGGTCGGTATCCTGATCGGGGTTTCAGCCTGGGACGTGAAGGTGTCTCACAAAATGGCGGCGCGGCAATGCGGCGTCAATCATGGTTAACAGTTTATTGAGAGTTGGGGCTCCAGAATTGCGTGAGATTCAAGTGGGCCAATCGGTGATTCCATCGATAGGGGTAATAAGATGCGGCGTTCAGTTTCCAGGTTTGCCCTGACGGGCAGATTGACCATGAGCCTTTGCCTGGCCAGTTTGCTGGCAGTCACGGGGTGCGCCAATGGCGGACCATCGCTGATGGCGAGCCAGGAAGCAGACCCCACGACGACCGGGTCGTTGCCCGAGGGACCTTCAATCCGGGCGACGGCAGAGGCAGCCAAGGCATGGCAGGAAAATCCGGGCAGTGTCCGCCGCGCGGTGACTTATGCGCGCCTGCTGGACCAGGCCGGTCAGAAGGATCAGTTGATCCGGGTGCTGGAAGCCACCATCACCCACAATCCCGATGATCCCAAACTGGTGGCCTATCTGGGCAAGGAACTGATCCTGTCCGGCCGGTCCAAGGCGGGCGTGGAGCAGTTGAACAAGGCGATCAATGCAGGCGAGGCCAACTGGAAAAACTACTCGGCGCTCGGTTCGGGCTATGACCAGATGGGCCAGCACACGCAGGCTCGTGAGGCCTACAGCAAGGCATTGCAGTTGAATCCCAACGAAGTCGCCATCCACAACAATATCGGCATGTCCCACATCCTCGAGGGCAACCTGCAGATGGCCGAGACCTCGCTGCGGGCGGCGCAGAAACTGCCCGAGGGCGAATTCAACCAGACGCTGCGCCAGAACCTGGCGCTGGCGGTGGGCTTGCAGGGCCGCTTTGACGAGGCTCGCGACATTGCCAGCCGCGACCTGCCGCCCGACCAGGTCGAGCAGAACCTCGGCTTCCTGAAGAAGATGCTGAACCAGGAAAACACCTGGCAGAAGATGAAGCAATCCGGCTGAGCCTCGCGCGCCGCCGCCACTTCCGAACATGGAAACGACGCCCCATCCCCGATGGCGCGCCGTTCATTCATGCTTGCGTACTTGCGTCCGCCAGGGCCCTGGTCACGGGCTGCCGAACACCTGGATGCCTGCCGGGCCGAGCAGCACGATGAAGATCACCGGCAGAAAGAACAGCACCATCGGCACCGTCAGCTTGGGCGGCAGGGCAGCGGCCTTCTTCTCGGCCATCGCCATGCGGTCGTCACGGTTTTCCTGGGCCAGCACCCGCAATGCTGTACCGACCGGCGTACCGTAGCGCTCCGACTGGATAAGGCTGGTCACGACCGATTTCACCGTCGGCAAGCCGACACGGTTCGACAGGTTTTCGAAGGCCTTGGAGCGGTCGCCAATGAACGAAAGCTCGGCGATGGTGAGGGTCATCTCTTCGGCCAGCGGCACGGAAGCCGAGCCGATTTCCTGGGCAACCCGGCCGAACGCAGCCTCGATCGACATGCCCAATTCCACGCAGATCAGCAACAGGTCCATGGCGTCTGACCAGGCGCGCTGGATCGACTGCTGGCGGCGCTTGACCAGGTTGCTGAGAAACAGGTTGGGCAGATAGAAGCCGGCAATGGCGCCGCAGCCCGAGGTCACCAGGCGCATCGAGCCCGAGACCTGATCGGCAAAGACCGTCGCGGAATAGATAAACACAATCGTGCCGCCCACCAGAGGCATGATCACCCGCGCCGCCAGGTAGGTGACGAGGTGCTTCTCCAGCCGCAGGCCCGCCTGACGCAACCTGGTCCGGGACGCATCAGCTTCCAGCAGTTTGCGGAGGTTGAGTGCATCGACAATCTGGGCGGCCGCACCCTTGGGCGCGCTGTCCCTCAACCGGCCACCCCTGAGGTCCTGGCCCTTCTGCAATGCCTCGCGGTTGGCAGTCCGCATCTTGTCGCGCTCGACGGCGAGCGTCTTCATGCGGGTCTGCATCTTGTCGCCCTGCAGCAGCGGCGATGCCAGCGTCACCACGGTGGCGAACGCAGACACTGCCACCAGCAGGGTGATCAGGTTGCGCGGCTCAAGCATGGAATAGAAGAGTTCAAACATGGTCCCTGGCGTCCCCTGTGGCTAGCTGCAGCCGGTCAGATGTCGAAGTTGATCATCTTGCGCATGACAAGCACGCCCATTCCCATCCACACCGCAGACCCGACAAGCAGCACATTGCCCATCTTGGTCTCCCACATCGGTATCAGATAGGTCGGGTTGACAATCATCATGCCCCCGGCAATCACGAATGGCAGCGCCCCGATGATGGCCGCCGAGGCCTTGGCTTCCTGCGACACGGACTGGATCTTCTGCTTCATCTTCTTGCGGTCGCGCAGCACCTTGGAGAGGTTGCCGAGCGCTTCGGCGAGGTTGCCGCCCGTCTTGGCCTGGATCGCCATGACGATGGCGAGGAAGTTCACTTCCTGCAGCGGCATCCGCTCAAACATGCGTTCAAGGCCCTGGTCGATGGTGATGCCGACACGCTGGCCTTCCACCACTTCCGCGAATTCGGGGCCCACGGGTGCAGGCGTCTCGCGGGCGATCACCTTCAGGGCATCGGACACCGGCAGACCGGCCTTGATGCCGCGCACCATGACGTCGATGGCGTCAGCAAAGTCATGAAGGAACTTCTCGCGGCGGCGCTTGGCCAGATAGTTGAGGAACCACCGCGGCAGCCCGAGCGCGCCGACGATGCCGGCAACGGCCGCAACGAACAGCGGCGCACCGCCGATCAATGCGCCAAGCGCCAGCACGACACCCACCACCAACGAAGCAATGATGAAGGCATTCATGTTGAGTTCCAGGCCAGCCTGGTGAATCAGCTGGCGTATGGTCAGTTTCTTGCGCCGCTTCTTCTCCGCCTCCTCGAACTCCTTCAGGGTTTCCTGGATGCGGCGGCTGCGCTGCTGCGACTTGTCCTTGCCGGCCGCACCCTTGCCCTTGCCCGAAGACAGGTTGCCGGAAGCAACCTTCCGGGCGCGGCTCTTCGCCTCGGCTTCGCCGGTGAAGTAGGGAAACAGGACGCCTACAACCAGACCGCCGACGGCAAGTGCTGCAAACACCACGAATGCGAGCTGGATCAGTTCGGGGCTAAGTTCCATCTTTTTCTATGCCTTTTTCACCAGCGCTTGCGCGTTAGCGGTTGTGTTCTTCCTCGGCTATCTCGGCATCCTCGAGCGCCTTGGCCAAACGTGCCTCTTCGCCATAGTAGCGCGCACGATCCCAGAAGTTGGGACGCGCGATGCCGGTGGAGCGGTGACGGCCGATGATCTTGCCGTTGGCGTCCTCGCCGACGATTTCATAGACGAACAGGTCCTGGGTGATGATCACGTCGCCTTCCATGCCCACCACCTCGGTGATGTGGGTGATGCGGCGCGAGCCGTCGCGAAGCCGCGACGCCTGCACGATCACGTCGATGGAGCCGGTGATCATTTCCTTGATGGTCTTGGAGGGCAGCGAGAAGCCACCCATGGTGATCATCAATTCCAGACGTGACAGGGCTTCGCGCGGCGAGTTGGCGTGCAGCGTGCCCATCGAGCCGTCGTGACCGGTGTTCATGGCCTGAAGCAGGTCGAATGCCTCAGGTCCGCGCACTTCGCCGACAATGATCCGCTCCGGACGCATGCGCAGGCAGTTCTTGACCAGGTCACGCATGGTGATCTCGCCTTCGCCCTCGAGGTTTGGCGGGCGGGTTTCAAGACGCACCACGTGCGGCTGCTGCAACTGGAGTTCAGCGGCGTCTTCGCAGGTGATCACGCGTTCGTCTTCGTCCACGTAACCGGTCAGGCAGTTGAGCAGCGTCGTCTTGCCGGAACCCGTACCGCCGGACACCAGCACGTTGCAGCGAACGCGGCCAATGATCTTGAGGATCTCCGCGCCCTCCTTGGTGATGGAGCCGAAGCCCACCAGGCTGTCGAGCTTGAGGCGATCCTTCTTGAACTTGCGGATGGTGAGGGCGGCGCCGTCGATGGCCAGCGGCGGCGCAATCACGTTGACACGCGAGCCGTCCATCAGGCGGGCGTCGCAGATGGGGCTGGCCTCGTCGACGCGGCGGCCGACCTGGCTCACGATGCGCTGGCAGATATTGAGCAGCTGGGCATTGTCGCGGAAGCGGATGCCGGCATCCAGCATCTTGCC
The DNA here is from genome assembly GCA_963700935.1 of uncultured Alphaproteobacteria bacterium. Lineage (GTDB taxonomy): Bacteria > Pseudomonadota > Alphaproteobacteria > Rhizobiales > Aestuariivirgaceae > Anderseniella. The sequence goes on from CAVOZK010000018.1 coordinate 17,672, forward strand.
GTTGACTTCGATGAAGCACATGTTGGCGCCGTTGACCATAATGTCGGCGATGTCGTCGCGCGCCAGCAGCGGCTCGAGCGGCCCATAGCCCAGCACGTCGTTGCAGATGTCTTCGAGCAGTTCTTCCTGCTCGGCGATCGACATCGCCACGTCCTTCAGCGAGATGATCTCATTGACGATGTCACGGATTTCATCGCGCGCCGAATCGCGGTCGAGCTGTCCCAACTGAGTCAGATCGATTGCATCGATGAGTGCGTTGAAGATCGTCGTCTTGATGTCGTAATAGTTTTCAGAGCGCGTGCCGCGCGGCTTGGCTGCCGGCTTGGGCTGTGGCGTCTGCTGGCGCTGCAACTGCTGGTCCTGCGGCTGCGGCGCCACGGCGGGGGCGGGCGCTGCGGGGGCAGCCGGCGCCTGGCTGTTTACGCCAAGGCCCGGAATGGCCATGTCGAGGCCCGGAATGCCCTGCGCCTGGGCGGCAACGGGCTGAGGCGCCGGTGCAGCCGGATACACTCCCGGCGCCACTTGTCCCGGCAAGGCGGTCTGCGGCGCCTGGGGCGCCTGCGGTGTCGTTGAATCTCCCCGTTTCCCAAACATCGCTTACTTCTTCCTCAACATCGGTAGCAGTTTTGCCAGGGCGGAGCCGCCCGCCTTGGCCTTGGTGGTTTCCGGCTTCTGCTGCTTGCCTGACAGCATCGTTGCCAGTTGATGGATCTGCTCGGCCGGCTTCGACTTGGCGCTGACGTCGCAGATCATCTGGCCATTGCTGGCCGCCGTGCCGAAAATGTGGGCATCGAACGGGATCACCGCAGCCGGCTCGGTGCCAATTGCCTTGGCGAATTCGGAGACCGGGATCTCGGGGCGCTTCTGCACGCCAACCTGGTTGAGCACCACCAGCGGCGCCTTGTCGTTCGGCCGGGCGGCGGTCAGGAAGTCGAACATGTTCTTGGTGTTGCGCAAGGCGGCGAGATCAGGCGTCGAGGTGATGATCACGTCGTCGGCGGTGGACAGGATGTGCTTGGTCCACGGCGCCCACACATTGGGAACATCGAGGATGATCAGGGGCGCGGCGCCGCGCACGGCGTCGATGATCGGCTCGAGCGTGTCGGTATCCATGCCAAGCGCCTTCTCCACCTGTGCCGGCGCCGACAGCAGGCTGAGCCGGTCGCTGCACTTCGTCAGCAGCCGCTCGATCATGGTGGAGTCGATACGGTCGGAAGAGTTGATGGCCTCCGCCATGCCCTGCGCCGGATCCTGGTTGAAGTTCAGGCCGACAGTGCCGAACGCCAGGTCAAGGTCGGTGACGATGGTGTCGACCTCGAACTCGCCGGAGGCGATGGCGGCGATGTTGTGGGCAATCGTGCTTGAGCCGACGCCACCCTTGGCGCCGACGAACGCCACGATGCGGCCGATGGGCTTTGCGTCGGGATCGTTGTAGAGGCTCGAAATGGCATCGATGACCTGCAGCTGGTGCACCGGCGCCACGAGGTATTCGCTCAGACCCTGACGGATCAGTTCGCGGTACAGGATCACGTCGTTGACGTGGCCGACCAGCATCACCTTGGTGTTGGGATTGCAGACATTGGCAAGCTGGCTCAATTCGGACAGCACCTGGTCGCGGTAGCCTTCGGTCTCCAGGATCAGCACGTCCGGGGTCGAGCTCTGCGAGTAGACCTGCACCGCCTGCATGATGCCGCCGTGCTGGATGTCGACATGGGCACGGGCCATGCGGCGGTCGATGGCCACCTGCTGCATGGCGCTGGCCGTTGCCTGGGTGGTGCAGAACATGGCGATGTTAACCCTCGGCACCGCAGCAACGACATGCTCCTGGCCATGGGGTGCGTAGGCATTGGGTTCGATCTGGTTCATGTCTTTTCGCTCACTCAAACGGTTAGTTGGCGCCGCCGGCACTCACCTGGCTCTGCCCGGCTGCTGCAGAGTTGGTGTCCTCGCCGTTGATATACTTCTCGAACACCTGGGCACGGCGCGTGGCACTGGCCGAAGTTGACGTGCGCGGTGTCTCGATATCGGACGGGTTGGCAATCTGGGCAGCCAGGTTATGTTGCTGGGCACATCCAAAATTTGCGTAATTCTGATTGCTATAAGTTTCTGAAAGGTTGTCAGACCAGTCGCCGCATTCCGTGGTCACCGCGAACTTGCGGGAGAACGAGACGACCACCGGTCCATGGGCGCCTGCCTTGTAGCTGGTGTGCTTGATGCGGTGGGGCGCGACGCCTTCAGACTCGAGCAGCTGCGCCACCCGTCCGGCCACCGCGTTGCCTACCATGCCGCCGGCAGGCCGCTGGATGTGAACCTCGGAGGCGTTGGTCTCGTTGGCCTGCTGCGCGAGGCGGCGGACCGCATCCTGCTCGGAAGCGTCAAGGGTTGCCGAGCGGGTCGGCACCTGCAGCTTCACGGTGCCACGGGCGACCTCGATGGGATGGCGCTCGTAGTGCATCTGCGGCATGTAGATATCGTCAACGCCGCCGGACATCTGGTGCTGGCAGGCCGTCAGGCCGAGCAGGGCCACGACAGGCGCCAGGGTGCGCAGGGCGGTGCGGCGGGACTTGGTTACAAACTTGGACATTTCAGTTCTCCTCGGGCCGTTCGCCATTACTCGACGATGAAGCCGACATTGCCGTGATAGGTGGAGCCGCCCTTTGCGGTGCCGCCCTGGACGCCGTAGACCTTGTTGAGACGGCCAAACAGATAGTTCTGGCGGTCGGTCGCAACGCTGAGCTTGTCGATCGGGCTGACCAGTTCACGCTCGTTCACCGGCTTGACGATGTAGGGCGTGATCATGACCGTCAGTTCGGTCTGGCTCTGCTGGAAGTCGTTGGAGCGGAACAACTGGCCGAGCACCGGGAGGTTCTTGGCGCCGGGCAGACCGTTGATCGCCTGGCGGGTGTCTTCCTGGATCATGCCAGCCATGACCATCGACCCGCCGGAGGGCAGTTCGACAGTGGTTTCGGCCTTGCGGGACTTCAGGCCCGTGATGCCGGCTACAGAGGAAGAACCATCGGGTTCAGACACTTCGGTGTTGATCTTCAGGCTGATGCGGCCTTCCGACAGGACCACCGGCGAGAAGCCAAGGCCGACGCCGAATTCCTTGAACTCCACCTGGCGGGTGCCGTCCTGGTCGATGGCAGTCACGATCGGGAACTCGCCGCCAGCCAGGAACTTGGCGCTTTCGCCGGAGATTGCGGTCAGAGTCGGCTCGGCCAGCGTGCGCAGCAGGCCGTCACGTTCCATGGCGCGCACCACGGCATCAATGCTGTTGCCATAGGCAAGACGGCTGGCCGGAACACCGGTGGCGCCACCCAGCCCGCTCAACGGGTTGATCGGGATGCCGGAGCTGAAATCGCTGCTGGCCAGGGTGCCGTTCAGCGACATCGGATTGCCGGTGTACATGCCGGCAATGAAGCTGCCGGTGGAAAAGGCGGTGTTGTAGTCCACGCCGAGCTGCTTCAGCACATCGCGGCGCACTTCGGCAATGCGGACGCGCAGGGTCACCTGCTCTCGCGCGGCGATGGTGAGTGCGGAGACCACGTTGCCAGCATCGCCCTGGGCGCCGGCGCCGACGAACATCCTGGCCAGGTCAAGCGCCTGCTTGGCCTCGCCCGACGACTTCGCCACGCCGCGCAGGATGATGTTGTCAGCCACCGTGTCGATGACGATCTGGTTGTCAGGCAAGGTGCGGTCCAGCAGCTGCTTGAGCGCCTTGATGTCAGCTGCAACCTCGATGTCGAGATTGAGGATCTGCCTGCCGGCCTCGTCGAAGAAGAAGATGTTGGTCTGTCCATTCTTCTTGGCGAACAGGTAGGCGGTGGTGCGGGTGCGCACCACGGCATCGACAACTTCGGGATTGCCGACCAGCACGTCCTTGGCTGCGACGGGAAGCCGAATCGCCACCGACTTGTTGAGTCCCATGCGCAGGAAGCGGGCTTCCTCGCCGGCACGCGCCGGAGAGATCGCGGTGATGGCCAGCATCAGGAAGATCGACATGGCGACGATCAGCGAAACAACTGCGGCAGCCAGGGTCTTGCAGCCGTTGCCGGAGGTGGAGGTAGTGAGGAGGGAGGGGTACATGACTGTTCTACCTTGATTAGTTGTTCGCGACCTGTTTGGCCCTGCCATAGGTGATCACGGTGACGCCGTTGCCGGAGCCTTTTGCGAAGCGTTCAGAAACGCGCGGGCCATCGTCGCCCAGTTCCTTGTCGCCGCGGTCAGCCAGCGAGCGCAGCGCGAGGGAGAGCTGCCCGGTGCTTTCGACGAGAGCGAGAATTTCCGCCTGCTTGGGTTCCAGTTCGACCGTCGCCGTCTTGCCGACGATCACCTGTTCACCGGTTTCGGTGGTGCGGATCTGCTGGTCGATGGCCAGCACGCGCACATTGCTGAGGACGGTATCGGAGGTATCGTTGTTGCCCACGGACTTGCGGGTCAGGATGACGTCGACCCGGTCATTGGGAAGAATGAAGCCACCGGCGCCGGTTTCAGCCGAGACGCGAATCGAGATGGCCCGCATGCCCTTGGGAAGCACTGCCGCCATGAAGCCTGCATCGCCGACCTCGACCAGGCGCTTGCGATTGACCGCTTCGCCTTCGAACATGTTCGCCCGGGCGCGGGTGCTGCCCATCTTCTCGAAGAAATCCTCGTTGCCCGCCTTGGTGACCATGAAGTCGCGGACTTCATCCGACGGCCAGTCCTTCCAGCCCACGTTCGACGAGTTCAGCATGTCGCCGACCTGGACTTCCTGGAGCGTCACGAGAACCGGCGTCAACGACACCTTGTTGATCTCGACGACCTCCTGCTTGACGGGCTGGCTGAGAAAACCGTTGGCCATGAAGGCGGCGCCCAGCGCTGCTGCTCCGGCTACTCCCATGGCGACAAAACGCATCTTACTCATCAATGACACTCCGATATGAAACTTGGGCGGTTCGGGTCTGTTGGCTTCAAGATGACCGACAAAGGTCAAATTATGGTTAACCGCCGCTAAACATTGGCGGGTGCGTTGTGCCAAACAAAAACGCCCGCACACGATGGCGGGCGTTCGGTGAGATCAGGCGATCCGGTTGCGGAAATTGTCCGGGCAAGCCCCATCAGGTGAGCGCCTGGTACAGCCAGCTGTGCGGGAAGGTGGCGACGGCGCCGCCGGCAATGGCAATACCATATGGCAGTTGGATCGATGGCTTTACCTTCTCCGACAGGCCCTTCACGTTGGAGAACTCGGCCTGCAGCTTGATCATCCACCAGGCCTTCATAATGATGGCCAGCAGGCCGCCGATGATGGCGACGGCGACGACGAACGGCAGCAGCGCGCCCCAGCCGATCCACAGCGCTCCAGCGGTCAGCAGCTTGGCATCGCCCCCGCCGAACTGGCCAAAGCAGAACAGAGCAAAGCAGCTTGCCAGCACGATGGCCCCAGCCGCGACGGACCAGCCCAGCTCGGCCAAGGGCATGCCGGCATACAGGGAGGCAGGAAAGAACATGATGGCCATCAGCGCGGTCAGCCAGTTCGGAATCTTGTAGGTGAAGGCGTCGCCGAAGGCTGCGCCGATCATCAGCAGCGGGAACACCAGGAGGATTGCGATTTCTGCCATAACTCGAATGAACTCCGTTCGATCAGCACTGCCGCCACGACCGGGCGGGCAAGGGTGCACCGGGACAATTGCCAGAAAATGTCACGCGGGCGGTAAAGGCAGGGTTAAGTCAATCCGGATTTGAGGCTTGCCCCCTCCGGGCCGCACTGAAAAAGACAGAAGCCGCCAGCTTGTCGCTGACGGCTTCCGGAGCCTCCCTGAATATCTTGCCGGGCGGAGGCTCGCGCCGCCCGGCACAAGGCCTTACTTTGCAGTAGCTGCCAGGCCGGTGTTGATGCCACCGAAAATGGTGCTGAGCTGGGTCTTCAGCGTCGGGGTAACAGCAACCAGGGCCAGGCCGGTAGCAGCGGCGATGAGGCCGTACTCGATTGCGGTTGCGCCAATTCGTCCTTCATGAAACGTGCAAACATAACTCTCTCCTTTGTTTACTCACAGTTAGCACCGGAACAAACGCCCTAGGGCTTTCGTCTGATCCGAGGCCCAAGCTACCCTCCACCTCTTAACATCAAGTAAATGACCAAATTAAACGACGCAGATCAGTCCGTACAACCCGTACATGGCAAACAAACCATTACTTTATCAATTTAAATCTAATTTAATTAATGTTTTACTTGAATAATTACTAACTATACGATTGAGTGCAAAGCTGAACGGCGATCAGTCGCTGCACAACCAGTAATTCGCTCTATCAGCGGTAGAACTGCGCCTGCGTGTAACTGGATTTGCCTCGACGCCATCGCGCACACCAGATGCCGGGGCCTTGTAAAGGCGCCATATATAGAAGTGCGTGAAACCGCCGCCGCATCCCGTCACGAGACGCGAGTTACCATGCGAGTAAGGGTTCATTGACCATTTTCAGGTGTAAATGACCTCATCACGGCGAAGCCGAAGAAAGCGCGCATGCGTTGCCGGCGGAAACCTTCGCAAGCCAACAAGGAATTCGATGTCATGAGTCTTCTTGCCAAAACCCGTCTTGCAGTGGCCGGTTCTCTTGCCGGACTGGCGGTGCTTTCTGCATCCGCATTGTGCTGTACCCGTGGTGCGCATGGACGTGGACACGGTGCGCCTCGTGAAGCTGGCAGGTCAGCCGGCAACCGTGGTTCTGTCCAACCCGCTTTATGCAGATGCCACCATCCAGGGCGACAGGCTCATACTGATCGGCAAGAACACCGGCCGGACCAACGTCATCGTGCTCGATCTTGATGGCAACCAGCTCGCCAACTTCCTGGTGAAGGTGCAGCGCGACGAGAACCAGATCGTCAGCATCTACCGCGCCGGGCAGCGCCGGACGCTGCAGTGCGAACCGTTCTGTGACGACGTGCTTGTCGTCAATGACGATGTTGTGCAGTTCAAGAGCCAGCTCGAGCAGATCACCGGAAAGACCGGCCTGGCGACGGGCAGTGGCGGTGGTGGCGGATCTGGCGGCGCGCAGTAACCTCCAGGCAACGACATCATTATCATCAGGCCGGCCGCACCACGCGCGCCGGCCTTTTCTGTTTCATCCTGACCGCGGCCGGCATGGTTAAGGCAAACTTGCAGAAAACATAAAGTTTTTCTGGTTCTTTTAACGGTTGATAAGCACCGCTCGGTTATCCTTCTGGTTCAGTGTGGCTTGATGCCCGGACAAGGGCACAACGGGCAGCCGCCTGCACACCGGCACCCCCCGCGGCATGGGCCGGGGCAGCGAGTTGACCGGGTCAGGCGTCAGGGAGAGTGCGATGTTGCTCAATATCAACCAGAAACTGGCGGGAGTCCGCCGCCGCTTCCGCAAGGATGAACGCGGCACCTCCGCTATCGAGTTTGCCTTTCTCGGCGGACCTTTCCTGTTCCTGCTGCTGGCGACCTTCGAGACCGGCCTGAACTTCCTGACCGAATACTCGCTACAGAGCGCCACGACCACGGCATCGCGGCTGATCCGGACCGGCCAGGCACAGAACGGCGGCCTGTCGGCGGCCGAGTTCAAGACCGAGCTGTGCAAGCACGTGCCAGGCTTCATGAACTGCAACAGCAAGGTGATCGTCAACGTCGATACGCGCGCAGATTTCGGCGCGGCCGGCAACCGGACCCAGGCGGGCGACGGCAACGGCAACCTCAACAACAACCTGCAGAACAGCCCGGCATTCGTGCCCGGCGGCCCCGGCCAGATCGTGGTGGTCGAGACCTTCTACGAACAGAAGATGTACGTGCCGTTCATCAACAAGCTGCTGTCGCTCAACGGCGAGGTGAGCCGGCCGAACTTCCTGGCCAACCATGGTGACGACAAGCGCCTGATTGTCGGCGTTGCAGTGTTCCAGAACGAACCCTTCAACCCCGCGGGCAACTGACGGCGGTCAAAATTCGAGCAAAGGGACGAGCAAGATGATTTTGGCAAACTGGTGGAATCGGCGTCTTCGCCGGGCCATATTGCGGCAGCTGCTCACGTTCAGCCGCAAGAAGGATGGCGTGGTATCGATCGAGGCAGCCTTGCTGTTTCCGTTCATGATCCTGCTGCTGCTCGGCATGATCGACGTGACCGTGATGCTGTCGGCGCAGCGCAAGGCAACCGTGGCAACCAGCGCCGTGGTCGACCTGGCCACGCAGGCATCGGCAGCCGTGACGAAGACCCAGCTCAACCAGTACATCGACGCGGTTGATGCAATCCTCAAGCCCTACAATGAGCAGGACGTGAAGATCGAACTGTTCAACTACCGTCCGAACGGCAACAACGTGCAGCTGGAATGGCAACATGCCCGCGGCAGCTGCGGGGGTCTGCCATCGAACTTTTCCGCAACCGAACTGAAGAAGCTGACGGCGGAAGATAACGACATCCTGATCGGCCGGGTCTGCCTGAGCTTCAAGCCGATCGTCGGGTATGTGCTTGGCACTGCTGCCATCAAGGTGGAAGACGCTGTCGCCCAGCGCCCGCGGCAAGGACGCGCGCTAGACTGCACGGACTGCTGACGCGGCCCGGCATAACCGGCCCGGCACCGTTACCAACGGCCCCAGCGTTGCAAAAGCACGCCGGGGCCGTTGCATTTTCAGGCATGGTCAACCCCGGCCAAAGTTTCTAAACATGGACGCGGCGCAGTTCCGGCATCCGGGGCCTGCAGCACCGCGCCGGTGCTTCACCCCAAACCTGACCACGAAAACCAGCGGCATGAGCCAGACAAGTGCGGCCAAGACGTCCAGCCTGTCACCCACCGCCAGCACCGGCGGGGTGGTGGCCTTCGTGATCTGGTCGCTGAGCGCGCTGGCGTTCGGCTATGCCTTCTTCCAGCGCGTCGCGCCTTCGGTGATGGTGCCGGACCTGATGGCGGAGTTCGCGGTGTCCGGCGCCGTGCTCGGCCAGCTCTCGGCGCTCTACTTCTATCCCTATGCGGCCTTGCAGCTTCCCATCGGCGCCCTGCTGGACCGCTATGGGGCGCGCGCGATGCTGGCAGGCGCGGTCAGCCTGGCCGCCGCCGGCAGCGTGCTGTTCGGCCTGGCCCAGAGCCTGGAACAGGCCTATGCCGGCCGCTTCCTGATCGGCACCGGCTCGGCCGTCGGTTTCATCGGCTCGCTGGCTCTGGCAGCGCGCTGGTTTCCGGCGCGCCAGTTCGCGTTCCTGACCGGGTTTTCCATGTTCTTTGCCATGATGTGCGGCATCGGCGGCCAGGCGCCGCTGGCCGGCGCGGTGGAGGCCATCGGCTGGCGCGGGACCATGATCTGGTCGGGCGTGTTCGCCGCCGCGCTGGCCGTCGTGATCGCGCTGGTGGTTCGCAACCAGCCGCCGCAAGCCGGTGCAGCGGCTGCGCCCCGTCCCTGGCGCGACATTGCGCACGGCCTGTCAGCGGCGGTGCGCAGCGCCGAGGTGTGGCGGATCGGCCTGCTGGCCATGGCGATGTCGGGGCCGATGCTGGCCTTTGGCGGGTTATGGGGGGTGTCCTACCTGGCGACCGCCTACGATCTGTCCCGGCCGGAAGCGGCCTTCTATGCCTCGCTGACCCTGCTCGGCTGGGCCGCCGGCGCCCCGCTCTCGGGGTGGCTGTCGGACCGCATCGGCCGCCGCAAGCTGCCGCTGGTGGCCGGCACGGCCGTCAATACCGGTTGCCTCTGCCTGCTGGCCCTGGCGCCGGACCTGCCGCTTGGCGTCGTCGCGGTGCTGGTGTTCGTGACCGGCGCCAGCGGTGCCTGCATGGTGCTGACCTTCGCACTGGCGCGGGAAGTGACCCAACGATCCATCCACGGCTCGGTATCGGGGCTGATCAACGGCCTGACAGTAGGCGCCGGCGCGGTGCTGCAACCGGTGATCGGCGCCCTGCTCGACCTCAACTGGGACGGCACGATGGACAACGGTGCGCGGGTCTATGCCGCCGCGGACTACAGGTTCGCCTTCCTGTCGCTGGCCGGCTGGGCGGCGATGGGGTTGGTGCTGTCGTTCACCCTGCGTGAAACCCGCTGCCGCCCGGTGCCGGTGCTGCGCTAGGAAAGGTTATTCGAGCTTCAACTGCTTGATCGGCAGGCCGCGTTTCAGCCAGCCCGGACCGGCAGGAGAGCCCATCATGCCCTCGGACACGTCGATGATGTTGCTGAACCCGTTCGAGGTCAGCACGTTCTGCAGATAGCGGGTGCGCCCGCCGGTGGCGCAAATGATCGCCACGGGCCGGGACGGATCGCCACCCATCGCCTCAAGCAACTTCTGCACGAATCCGCCCTCGTGCATCGAGATCGGCAGCGCCGGTTCCGCCAGCCCGGTTTGCTGCCATTCCTCGCGGCTGCGGATGTCGACAAGCACCGCCTCGCCACGGGTGGCGGCTTCAAGCGCCTCGGGGCGCGCTCATCTGCGCCGGATCTCCGGCGGCGTGCACGGTCGCCGGGGCCGCCGCCAGTGCGGCAGCAGACAGCAACAACATGAATTCGGCGGTTCATCATCATGCTCAAACCGATCTCACAACAGCGCCTCAACTCCAAATCAACACTTCGGGAAAAGGCTTTCGAACCTTCATCGCAGCGACACACAACCGTCGTCACCAACCGGTATTAAAGCGGGCGTGCAGGGTGGCGTCAGTTGAGTACCCAATACCCGCCAAGAAGGTCACCTCCCACAGCAGCAATCGGCCCCACCGCCAGTTGCCGCTACCGCCACTGCCACTCCCCGCAAGGCGGCTGCCGCGCGGGTCACTTACCCCGCTCACTTCCAGCAACCGAGGTCCATGCGCGCCAGCGCCTTCAAGCTGCGCTCGGTACTCCGGGCATAGGACGCCGCGGAACCCTCATTGGCGCCAAAACTGTCGCCGATCAGCGCACGTTGGCCTCCATCAAGAACAGGTCGCCAGTTCTTCGACCCGATCCAGTGCCGCGCACGTTCGGAACATAAAATCCCCCCGCCCCGGCATCCAGCAGATGACGCCCGGCATGGCGTCAACCTTCAACAACGAGGTCGCGGCGGCGGGCAAAGGTCTGGCGCATCGCCTCGATCTCGTGCCATCGGACCTGTGATCGCCGCAAGCCCCCCCATCTGCGCCGCCACGTTGACGCCAAGCTGTCGTAGACGGTTGTATCAGCCGCGCACAGCTTCGACCGTGCTGGGCCAGATCCGAAACCAGCCGCCAGCCGGTCATGGCGAAGGTATTCGACAGCCATAGGCAGCACCACCCAGTCGCAGGTGATACTGCATCAGCAACTCGAAGCCCGAGCCTTCGAACACCAGTCCAGCAGTTCGTCGGACAGGATCGCAGAC
>CAVOZK010000019.1:0-32546 GCA_963700935.1 uncultured Alphaproteobacteria bacterium
GCGGATGGTTCAAGCGTGCAGAAAATATTCTTGAGGGCTTACCCGCTTCATCTGAACTATGTATGTTAAAAATTCTAAAAGCAAGATGGTCATTTCAGGTTTGATAAAAAATTCTGAACTTGCTTTCAAGCTGTTAGATGAAAGCTTGCAGATGAGCAAGTCGCTAAAAAACATTGATGGCGAAATGCTCGCAGAAGCTTTGAAGGGATTTATACTCGTTGTCGAAGGAAATATTTCTGAAGGCATGCCGTTATTCGACGATGCAACATTACTTGCTATAAATTCTGATCAAAGCGATATCAAATTTACAACTATAACCTGCTGCTATCTTATCGATGCTTGTGAACGAATAAGAGATTACGAAAGAGCAACACAGTGGTGTGACAATGTGAAAGAACTTTGCAAAAAGTGGAGATACAAAGCCATGTTTGCAAACTGCAGAATGAAACATGCCGGGTTATTAATATGGAAAGGGGATTGGAATGAGGCTGAAGAAGAACTGCTTTCAGCGACTAATGAACTGCAGGAGTTTAGACCGATCCAGGTAAATGCTTGCACAGTAAGACTTGCAGATTTAAAAAGAAGACAGGGGAAATGGAATGAAGCTGAAGCACTTTTAAACAAAGTAGATTCTCATCCACTCAAACAATTGTTTTCTGCATTCCTGTATTTTGATCGGCAAGAATATGAAAAAGCGCTGGATATTGCTGAAAGATATTTGCGAAGGTTTAGTCTGAGTGAAAAAGCCGAGAGAACTGTTGTACTAGAACTCCTGATAAAAATAAATATCAAACTTGGTAAAATTGAAAAAGCACAAACCTTGTTTGATGAATTAAAAGAAATAGTAAGTTCAGTTAATACATTGCCATTAAAAGCTGCACTGTTGAATGCGGAAGGTACTTTAAATTTTGCAAACAATAATTATGAGCAAGCTAAACACAATCTTGAAGATGCAATTGATATATACGACAAAATAAAATCGTCGTTTGAATCTGCACGAACAAGAGTGCTTCTTGCTGAAGTTCTGGTCAAACTAAATAAATTTGCCCAGGCAGAAGGCGAGCTGGATACAGCATTGAATAAATTTAAAGATCTTGGTGCTGCAAAAGATTTTGAAAAAACCAGGTTCGCTCTCAAAAATTTGTATAAAGAAAATGCTGGTGATTCAGAAAAAAATAAATTTGAATTCACCGGAAGAGAACTTGAAGTGCTAAGATTAATCTCTGAAGGTAAAAATAATGACGAGATAGCTGAAAAACTTTTTTTAAGTGTACAGCACTGTTGAAAAACACCTTACAAATATTTACAGTAAAGTTGGTGTTTCCGGAAAATCCGCACGCGCTTATGTTTCCTCTTATGCAATAAAACACAACCTAATTTTAACCTAGTTTTCCGATACAAACCTTCACTGTCATTCTGAATGAAAGAATCGGAATGAAGAATCTCAAAATTAATTCCAAGATTCTTCGCGATCGCTCAGAATGACCACTCAAGATTACGTGTAAAGCCTCCTTCAAATACGTAGTACCCCTGATTTCTAGCCTTTATTTTCATCCTATTTTCGAATCAGAAATTAGATGGTGTAATCAATAAAATAAGAGAGGCATTAAAATGAACAACAATATCAAAACAGAAAGATACAAAGTGATTGTCATCGGCGCAGGTCAAGCGGGTTTGTCAGCCGGATATTTCCTGAAAAAATATAATTTCAACTTTCTCATTCTTGATGCAAATGAACGAGTTGGTGATTCCTGGCGCAACCGATGGGATCGAAACCCTGTTCGCCATGAAGTCCGAAGGCCGGCTGGGATATGTCGGCGTGACCACCTCACACGGCCGCCGGCACGACGATCTCGAGCAGATCATGGCGGCGCACCCGCTCGACTTCGTGCAGCTTACCTACAACGCCGTCGACCGCGAGGTAGAGGACCGCCTGCTGCCGCTGGCGCAAGAACGAGGCATCGCGGTCATTGTGAACCGCCCCTATCAGCGGGGCCGTTTGATCGAAACCATGCGGCGCCACCCGTTGCCGGCCTGGGCCGAAGCCGAGGCGGCCTCCACCAGCTGGGCGCAGCTCTTGTTGAAGTTCGCCATATCGCACCCCGCCGTCACCTGCGCCATCCCTGCGACCACGAAGGTGGAACACGTTCAGGAAAATCTGGCCGCTGGCGCCGCCGCTCCGCTGGACGCCGCGACCCGTCAGAAGCTGACAGATTACATCCAGTCGCTGTGATGGAGACATGGCTTGGCTACGACTTGTCCGACCTGCTGATGTTCTCGGCGCGGACCTATTACCGGCAGCTGGAACTGGCCAACGCTGCCGCCTGGCCGCTGCATGTGGCAGCAGCGGCGGCAGGCCTGCTGCTGGCGTTGTGCCTGCTCAGGCCGTCTCCATCACGCAACCGCATAGCCGCGTTGATCCTGGCGGCCGGATGGGCATCGAGCGGCTGGTTCTTCATCGCCTCCGGCTTTGCAGCCATTCACTGGGGAGGAGTTTACGCCATCGCCCTTTTTGCAGCCCAGGCTGCACTTCTGGCCGGCATTGCCGCAACCGCTCACGGCCTGGGCAACGATCATCGCGAAGCCTCGCCCGCATGGTCACGCGCCGCTGCCGCCTTGACGCTCGTCGCTATGATACTTTACCCGGCGCTTGCGCCGTTGACCGGCAGACCGGTTGCATCGGCAGAACTGTTCGGCATCGCTGCCGACCCCACCGCCCTCGTCACTTTGCTGGTTGCCGCCCTTGCCGCGAACGGCTGGCGATTGCTGGCGATCCTGCCGCCAGCCCTGTGGCTGGTCTTCTCCGCCAGCGTCTTGTGGGCCATGGGCTCGGGCGAGGTCTGGGTGGTTCTGGCAGCCTTGCTGGCTGCGCCCGTGATCGTGCTGGCTCGGCGCGTTGACGCGGCCAGACCAACCCGGCGGATCAATTGATCGTGATATTCCGCGGGACGGAATGACTCAAAAGCTTGAGAAAAAGCCACAAGGCACTGATACTTATAGATAAAAAAAGTTCTGAATTACCATGATACTACAACAGGGCAATCGCCTTACGATTGAGTTTTCCCGCGCTGCCGCTACACTTTCGGCAAGCCACGAGGAGTGGTGAAGTCAACGAACGCTGAGGAGACCATTGATGAAGAAGGTTTGGAACAAGCCTGCCATGTGCCAGGTTGAAGCCGGTTTCGAGATTTCCCGCTACCTGCCTGCAGAATTGAAGAAGTAATTCCGTACCCATCCTGCCCGCAGCAGGATGGCCGCCCCGGGAGCAACTATCGGCAGGACCAGGTGAGACTCAGGATCATAGGTTCGGCAGCCGGAGGCGGATTTCCGCAATGGAACTGCAACTACCATCTGAGCCGGCGCGTTCGCGCCGGCTCGGATGGCTTGCAGCCGCGCACCCAATCCAGCCTCGCCGCATCGGCTGACGGCGACAACTGGGTGCTGCTCAACGCCTCCCCCGACATTCGCGAACAGATCGCCGCCAATCCGGTGCTGCAGCCGCGCGCCTCGGGTCCGTTGCGCAATTCCCCGATCAAGGCCGTCGTGCTCACCAATGCCGACGTCGACCATATTGCCGGCTTGCTCACGCTGCGCGAAAAGCAGCCGTTCAACCTGTATGCCTCGCGCCGCATCCTTGATGCGCTTGCCGCCAACCCGATATTCAATGTGCTCGATGCAGACCTGGTGAAGCGCATCGAACTGCCGCTTGGCAGCGTCACCGCACTGGAAGGACCGGACGGGCCGCTGGGGCTGGAAATCGAGACCTACGCGGTGCCGGGCAAGATCGCGCTGTTTCTCGAAGATGGCTCGGACCCTGTCAATTACGGCTCCGAGGCAGGCGACACCATCGGTGTGCGCATCGCCGAACCGGGTGCTGACGCCGCGCGCCATGCCCACTACATTCCCGGCTGCGCGCGGGTGACCGCAGACCTCACGGCGCGGCTGTCTGGCGTCGGCTGCCTGTTGTTCGACGGCACCGTTTACACCGACACCGAAATGCCCGATGCGGGCGTCGGCGCCAAGACCGGCCAGCGCATGGGCCACATCGCGATGTCGGGAGGGGATGGGGCAATCGCCGCTCTCGCCGGGACGGAACTTGGCCAGCGCATCTTCGTGCACATCAACAACACCAACCCGGTGCTGGACCCGGCCTCGCCCGAGCGCAAGGCGGTTGAAGCCGCCGGCTGGCACGTGGGCTTTGACGGACAGGAGATCGAACTGTGAGCGTCGTCTATCGCGACATTCCGCCCGAGGGCCTCAGCCGCAAGGAGTTCGAGGAGGAACTGCACAAGATCGGCGAGGAGCGCTATCACGACAAGCACCCCTTCCATCACCTGCTGCACGGCGGGCACTGCACCAGGGGCCAGGTGCAGGCCTGGGTGCTGAACCGCTACTGCTACCAGTCGGCGATCCCGCGCAAGGACGCCAACATCCTCGCCAAGACCACCGACCGCGAACTGCGCCGCGAATGGCGTCACCGCATCGAGGACCATGACGGTACCGCCGATGTCCCCGGCGGCATCGAACGCTGGCTGGTGCTGGCGGAAGGCGTCGGGCTTGACCGCGACTATGTCATCTCCACCCGCGGCGCACTGCCCGCCACCCGCTTTGCCTGCGAGGCCTATGTCAACTTCACCCGCAACATGCCGCTGCTCGACGCGATTGCCTCGTCGCTGACCGAGCTGTTCGCGCCGAAGATCCACAAGGAGCGCATCGCCGGCCTGCTGGAGAACTATGACTTCGCCAACGAACAGACGCTGTCCTACTTCAAGCGGCGGCTGGACGAGGCGCCGCGCGACGTGAAATTCGGGCTCGACTATGTGCTGCGCGAGGCAGACAACGGTGAGAAGCAGCGCCGGGTGATGGACGCCGTGTTCTTCAAGACCGACATGCTTTGGGCGCAGCTCGATGCGCTGTACCATGCCTATGTGGAACCGGGGCACATCCCGCCCGGCGCCTTCGTACCAGATGACCGGAAGTGAGCGATGACACTGTCCGCCAGCAAGATCCGGTTGATGATCACCGCGCAGACAAGGCCGCAGCTGCCCTCGCACGTGCGCCTGCACCATGACCCGGTGCGCGGTGCCTGGGCGCTGCTGTCGCCGGAAAAGGTGATGTGGCCGGACGAGGTCAGCCTCGACATCCTGCGGCTTTGCGATGGCGCGGCAACGGCGGACGAGATCGTGGCGCGCCTTGCCCGCGACTATGACGCCGAACCGGAGGTGGTACGCGCCGACGTGCTGGACTTCCTGCAGGTCTGGGCCGACCGGCGGCTGGTGACGGCATGAGCGCGCCCGGCCACCCCATCGGCATCCTGGCGGAACTAACGCACCGCTGCCCGTTGCAGTGCCCCTATTGCTCCAATCCGGCGAAGCTGCTCAAGGCCAATGCCGAACTCGACACCGCAACGTGGCTCAAGGTGTTCAACGAGGCGGCTGACCTCGGCATCCTGCAGGTGCACCTGTCGGGCGGCGAGCCGACCCTGCGCACAGATCTCGAGGAGATGGTCGCGGGCTTGTCGGCGCGCGGCGTCTACACCAACTTGATCACCGCCGGCATCAACCTGTCGCCGCAGCGCATCGCCGCGCTCAAGGAGGCAGGTCTCGACCACGTGCAGCTGTCGGTGCAGGGCGCCACACCGGAAGTGACCGAGCTTATCGGCAACATGAAGGGCGCCTTCGAGCACAAGATGACCACGGCCCGGGTCGTGCGCGAGGCAGGCCTGCCGCTCACCCTCAACGCCCCCATCCACCGCCACAACATCCACCAGGTCGAGGACTTCATCAATCTGGCGCTGCAACTGGATGCCGACCGGCTGGAGATCGCCAACGTCCAGTATTACGGCTGGGCGCTGCTCAACCGGACGCAGCTGATGCCGGCGTGGGACGACGTGATGGCGCAGGTGGAGCTTGTCGAAGCGGCGCGCGAAAAGCTGCGCGGCGTGCTGCTGATCGACTTCGTGACGCCGGACTATTACGCGAAATTCCCCAAGCCGTGCATGGGCGGCTGGGCGCGCGATGCCTTCATGATCACGCCGGACGGCACCGCAATGCCCTGCCATGCAGCACACACGATTCCGCACCTCATCTTCGACAATGTGAAGGACAAGCCGCTGGCAGACATCTGGGAATCGTCTCCCGCCTTCGAGGCCTATCGCGGCACCGGCTGGATGAAGGAGCCCTGCCGCTCGTGCGAGCGCCGCGAGCAGGATTTCGGCGGCTGCCGCTGCCAGGCCATGGCCATTGCAGGCGATGCGGCAGCCACCGATCCGGCCTGCTCCCTTTCGCCTGACCACGCCGCCATGCAAGCGCTGATTGCACCCGGTCCGGACGCCGGTGAGGACGATAAGGGCTTCACCTGGCGCCGCATCGGCGGCGGTTCCGGAAAGGCAGACCATGCTGCTGGCTGAATCGACATGGCCCGAAGTCGAGGCATATCTCGCCAGTTCGCGCACCGTCGTCATCCCTATCGGCTCGACCGAACAGCACGGCCCCATGGGGCTGATCGGCACTGACGCCATGTGCGCCGATGCCATTGCCCGCCGTGCCGGTGAACTGGGAGGATTCCTGGTTGGCCCGGTGCTGCCGGTCGGCATGGCCCAGTCGCACCTGGGCTTTCCCGGCACCTTGTCACTGGCCCCGACAACGCTGATCGCCGTCATCCGCGATGTCGTCAGCTCGCTTTATCGGCACGGCTTTACCGACATCTGGTTCGTCAACGGCCACGGCGGCAACATTGCGACCATTCAAGCGGCATTTGCCGAGATTCACGCCGCCCGCTCCAGCCGCCAGGAAGAACCCGCGCTCCAACTGACCCTGGCAAGCTGGTTCGACCTGCCGGGCATCCGCGCCCTGCTGCGCGAGATGTACCCCGCCGGGCACGGCTCGCACGCCACGCCCTCCGAGGTGGCAATCACCCAGTTCCTATATCCGCACGCGGTCAAGTCCGCCACATTGGAACCGCGCATTGCTCCCGCTGGCGGGTTCAGCGATGCAGCCGATTTCCGCCGCCGCTACCCGGACGGACGCATAGGCGCGGACTCCTCACTTGCCCGGCCGGAGGATGGAGAACGGCTGCTTGAAGCAGCCGCCGCAGCACTCTGCAACATTGTCAAATGCAAGTAGAACACCTGCCCGCCTTTTCCGGATAGCAGGAAACAGGCTGGCGTAGTACTCCAGTACTACCCTCCACTTTACCGGTTACCGGATACTGGCCTTTCAGCAAGGTCAGCTGACATCAAAAAAGAACCCAGGGAGGATACCGGAATGCGTTATCTGCTTGCCGCCGCACTGATGGCCGGAGCCAGTTCGATGGCCATGGCCCAGAGCACCGACAACCTTGAAAAGCTGAGTGCCTTCAAGTCGACAGGCGTCACCGAATTCACCTTCATCGACCAGACCGGCCCCAACGCCGACGCGATCAAGGCCACGCTGGAGAAGATCAAGCTGCCCGAGGGCTTCAAGATCTCGCTTTACGCCGTGGTGCCGGATGCGCGACACATGGCTGTCGGCCCGCAAGGCATCGTGACCTTCGTCGGCACCCGCAAGACCAAGGTCTGGTCGGTGACCGACCGCAACAAGGACCGCGTGGCCGACGAAGTGAAGGACTTCGCGCCGTCG
Organism: uncultured Alphaproteobacteria bacterium; assembly: GCA_963700935.1. Lineage (GTDB taxonomy): Bacteria > Pseudomonadota > Alphaproteobacteria > Rhizobiales > Aestuariivirgaceae > Anderseniella. The sequence goes on from CAVOZK010000019.1 coordinate 7,620, forward strand.
CTCTCCATGGCCATCCCGAACGGGCCGTGCTTCTCGCCCGACGGCTTCCTCTATATCGCCGAGCAGAACCGCGTGCTGGTCTATCCGGCAGCCGAGTTCTTCTATGAAAGCCCGGACGTGGCCGCCTTCAACGTGCTGAAGCAGGGCACCCTGGTTCCGCCGGAAGAGGAAAGCTACAACCACACCGCCCGCACCTGCCGCATCGGGCCTGACGGCAAGCTTTACATCTCGCTCGGCCAGCCGTTCAACGTGGCGCCGAAAGAGAAGCTCGATCTCTACAAGGAACACGGTATCGGCGGCATCATCCGCGTTAACACCGATGGCTCGGGCCGCGAGGTCTACACCTATGGCGTGCGCAACTCGGTCGGCATGGACTTCAACCCTGCCAACGGCGAACTGTGGTTCACCGACAACCAGGTTGACGGCATGGGCGACGACATTCCGCCCGGCGAACTGAACCGCCAGACGGCAGCCGGCCAGAACTTTGGCCATCCCTGGTATGGCGGCGGCACTGTCCGCACCAACGAATACAAGGACGACACGCCGCCGGAAGGCATCGTGCACCCGGCCGTCGAGATGGATGCCCATGCCGCCGACCTCGGCATGACCTTCTACACCGGCTCGCAGTTCCCGGCGAAGTACAAGGGCGGCATCTTCTCCGCCCAGCACGGCTCGTGGAACCGCACCACGCCGATCGGTGCCCGCGTCATGTTCACCGCCGTCAACGAGGACGGCAGCGTTGGTGAAACGACGGTGTTTGCCGATGGCTGGCTGGACGCAAATGGCGAGTATCTGGGCCGGCCAGTCGATGTGGCGCAGTTGCGCGACGGCTCGATCCTGGTGTCCGACGACCTCGCCGGTGCGATCTACCGCATCTCCTACGGCGATTGACCTGAACTGACAGCCGGCGCGTGGGGGCCTCCTCGCGCGCCGGCTTCTTCCCCGCCGTTCCCATCCAGCACGGACAAGACTGATGAAGAATGTTTCCCGCGTACTCGCCGTGGCAGGCATCGCCGTTGCCATTTGTCCCGCCGTTGCACAGGCGGACGCTGCTGACGGCAAGGGTCTTGCCAAAGCCAACTGCCAAGTCTGTCACGGCATCGACGGCATTGCAAAAATCCCGATTGCGCCGCATCTGGCCGGCGAAAGCCAGATCTATATCGAAACGCAGCTCAAGGCGTTTCGCAGTGGCAAGCGCGAGCATGAGATGATGTCGGTCATCGCCAAGGATCTGAGCGACGAGGACATTACCAGCGTTGCCCAGTGGTACAGCTCCATCAAGATCACCGTCCAAGTGCCCGAGTGACGGCTCGACCGGGTCAGCTGCCTTGCCGTAGTGGTTCCGAAGAAGCAGGCCGTGGCAGGAAGAACTGGCTGATGGCGGGCGCCGTCCTGGCAGGCCTGGCACCGTCAAGGTAGCGGGCCTCGAAGCGCTGCACGATGGCTCGTCTTGACCGGGGCAGCAGCAAGCGGCGTCCGTTGATTTCGCGGGCAAGTTCGCGCAGCGCATGGCGCTTGCGCCGGTTGGCAAGCCGCCTTGCAAGCAGCTGCAGGTCGCGGTGATAGCTGAAATGCCTGCGGTAGAACTGACGCTCCATGCGCGCCGCCACCTTGTTGAAACTGCTCCGCTTCTGCGTTCCCAGGACGATCAGCTTGAACTGCTGCGCAAGCCTGTGGGAGATGAAGCAGAACCTGGCATGATGCCGGCCCAGTTCCGGATGCTCGCGCACCAGATGATCCCAGCGGTCATCCAGCAATAGCTGGATCGGCGGCCGGTAGCGGGTCTCATGGGACGACCGCTGCTGCTGGCAAGCCCGCTCGCGATGGCGCAGATATTGCTCGCGCCGTTCATCGTCGCCCAACAGTTCATAGGCTTCCTGGAGTTCCTGGAAACGCTGTCTGGCGTATTCCTCGCCGTCCGGCTGGCGATCGGGATGGTACTTCTTCGCAAGCGCCCTGTAGGCGGCCTTGACCACAGCCGGGTCCGCTTGCGGGGCAACGCCCAGCACCGCGAAGTAGTCTTTGCCAAGGTCAAAACGCATGGTACGCAACTCACTACAAACCGCAGATGGATGAGCCTGGTCTACTGCCCCGTATGGTTCATCAGGGCATCATAGGCGCGCCGGGCATCGGCATTGCCGGCCTCGGCCGCCGCCAGGTACCACTCAAGCGCCACTTTCGGATCGGGCTTCAGACCCTGCACGCCCATGCGGCGGTAGATCAGCGGATCGAACGTCGAGCCCAGCCGTAGCGCCGCACCGGGACGGTTCGCTTCCAGCGCACGGACGTAGAACGCCCGCGCCGACACAATATCGCCCAGTTGCATCAAGCGGTCGCCCCGCTCCAGTAGGTCGCGGGCCTCGGCTTCGCTCAACAGCCTGGTGGGCGAAGCAGGCATCGCCGGTACGCTTTCCACGTCCGCCTTCGCGGGATCAGGCTCAAGCGCGGCGACGACGGTTGACCCGGGCTCAGGCGCTCTCCCGGCTCATCCGCCACGGCGGCTGCCTGGTGAGGGGGTGCTGGCGTCGACGGCGCGGGGCTGGCAGTCTGGTTGTCGTTGTTGCCCGTCGCCTCGTCATAAAGAAGTCCGGGATCGGCCACCGCCGTCAGTTCGCCCGCCGGCACGACGACATCGGGGGCGGCCATCGCTGCAATGGCTGCCTGTGCAGTGACGGGGGCGACGACCTGCGCGGCAGGACTGGCAGGTTGATCAGCCGGAGGCGCTTGCGGTTCACGCGCAGCAGGCACCGGCGACATGTAGACAGATCCTGACCCCGAGAGGCTGGCGATCCGCGTCTCCTGAACCGGCTGCAAGAGGCCGCCAAAGTAACCGGATCCGTGATCCTTCAGGATCAGCGGCGCCGCAAAGGCAGCAGCCGCCAGCACGACCACCGCGCCGACGAACAACCCTATTCGCACGGCCCGGCGGTTCTGCCGGGCAGTCGTCCGGGCACGGTTCTGGTAGTACTCGTTGCTGCGCCGGGCGATCTCGGCGCGCCTGGCCGCAATGCGGTCTTCCGGCGTCATCGCTTCCTGCTGCGCAGCACTGGCGCCGGAAGCGCGGGCTGCGGACGCTGGACGGTGGATGGCATCATGGGCGCCATGTGCTTCATCATGCACCCCTGCGGCCCATCGTTCTGAAGCGCCGGGCTGCCTGGCCGCCTCGCCACCAGAATCTCCACGACCCTCATGCCAGACTGATCCGGCCCGTTCGGATGCGCTCATCGCTTTTCTCCCTGTTACGCCTTCACTCACCTGGTTGCACGGGCGGTTGCCTGTTTTGTTGTGTGCCCGCCCGGATTTGCCGACGTCAGTTGCTCGCCGATGCACCCTCCAGCCTGCTCCACTTCAAGAACTGCCGGAACAATGCCTCGCGTTCGGCAGGGCTCATCAGGCCGGTCTGCGGCTGGTCCTTGAGAAACTTCTCGAACGCCGCCACCAGCTCTTCCATCCGCTGGTCCTGCCGGCCTTGCTCAATCCCAATCCGGCTGGCGTTGCTGGCCAGCCACTCCGAGGCCACCGAGTAACGCTGCCAGCCAGGCAGCTCGGCAGCGAGATTCACCTCCGACCACTTCGGATGGCGCGGTTCCTTCAGGAACTCCGCGAAATTGTCCATGAACGCGTCGACAAAGACCTTTGTCGTGTAATAGCGGCCCGTGCGCTGCTTCCAGTTGAAGACCGCCATGACCGCGCCTACCGCCACGGTATCGACGCTGCCGCCATCGCCGACGAGGCCGGGATAGTCCGCGGCGCTGAAACTGGCGGGCAGATAGCTTTCCTGCAGCTTCCGGTCATATGCCACCGGCACCACGTGCAATCCGTCTTCGGGCGCAATGGCGGAGAAGATCGAGGCCGGCTTTCCGGCGACGTAGACCATGGCGTCGATGTCGCCGTCCTTCACCTTCTGCAGCGCGTCCTGGTAGTTGTCGGCGGTGGCGTTGACCTTGAGCCCGAGTGCGTTGAACACCACCTGCGCCGTCATGGCCGTGCCGGAGCCATCGGGACCGAAGCTCACGGTCTTGCCCTCGAGTTGCCGGATATCGGTGATCCCGCGCCGGGCAATCAGGTGGAACTCTTCATTGTAGAGCTTGGTGATATAGGCGATGCGGCTGTCGAGATTGGGGAAGTTGCCGTTGTCCTTCAGAAACGCCAGCACATCGGACTGCACGATGGCGACGTCGATGCCGCGCATGTAAAGCAGATCGGTTATGTTCTGCACCGAGCCCTTGCCGACAATCGGCAGCACCCGCAGATCGCTCGTCGTGTCTAGTACCGCCTGCAGGTCGGCAGCAATCTTGATGTAAGTGCCGCCCACGCCGCCGGACACCAGTCCAACGGTGTTCTTGTTCACGGCATCCACCCGTTCCTGGTGGGTGCCCTGCAAGGGGTCCGCACTGGCGGCGCTGAAGATCAATAATGAAAGGCAGGAAATCAGGGCAGCTAGCGCAACCCGGCAGCGGGCCAGAACCATGTGGGAGACTCCTGTTCCGTCAATGCAGGCGGAGCGCCAGGGGCGATAGTTCGCCTTCAGGAAGAGATGCAAACGCTCTGTCACCCTGAAGCTCCACCGGGAGCCGTCCCAATGTGTACGTACAACCATGATGGCAAAACAAAGCGGTGGCGTGGAAGAAACCCGGCAACTTGAAGGCGGCAATCCGGCATTTTCTGGATAAGGTTAACCTGTCCACAGCTGAAATGCGGGGAATTGGCCAGCCCCCGGCAAGGCCTGCGGCTGCTTCGGGATGCGGTGCTGACAAGCCGCAACAACCGGATATGATGAGCGCTGACGTCCCACTGTCTTTAAGGGCGCCCCTTGAATTGCCATATCCTTGTAGTGATGAGCCAACGCCAGCTGCCTTATGGCAGGAAGACTGAACTGCAATGCCCATCGAGTTGAATTTCGACAACAGCTTTGCCCGCGACATGACGGGCTTCTACATTCCGTGGAAGGGCGACGAGGTGCCCGAGCCGCGGGTGATCGCCGTGAACGAGCCGCTGGCGCGGGAGTTGGGCCTCGATCCCGATCTGCTGACCACGGCCGAGGCTGCCGCAACCCTGACCGGCTCGGCTCTGCCCGAAGACGCCACGCCGCTGGCCATGGCCTATGCTGGTCATCAGTTCGGCAACTTCGCGCCGCAACTGGGCGATGGCCGGGCCCTGCTGCTGGGCGAACTTCTCGACGTGAACGGCAGGCGCCGGGACCTCGCGCTCAAGGGTTCTGGCCCGACACCGTTCTCGCGCGGCGGCGACGGCAAGGCCGTACTCGGGCCGGTGCTGCGCGAGTACCTTGTGAGCGAGGCCATGTACGCGCTCGGCATCCCGACAACCAGGGCGCTCGCCGCGCTGCGCACCGGCGAAACGATCCTGCGCGAACAGGGCCCGCAGCCAGGCGCCGTGCTGTGCCGCGTGGCCGCCAGCCACATCAGGGTTGGTACCTTCGAGTTCTTTGCCGCACGCGGCCAGCGCGATCACGTGCGCCGCCTTGCAGACTACGCGATCACCCGCCACTACCCCGAACTCGAGGGCAGCCAGTCGCCCTATCTCGGCCTGTTCTGCAAGGTTCGCGATGCCCAGGCTGAACTTGTCGCGCGCTGGATGCTGGTGGGGTTCGTACACGGCGTGATGAACACCGACAATACCACCATCTGCGGCGAGACAATCGACTACGGCCCCTGCGCCTTCATCGACACCTATGCGCCGGACGCCGTGTTCAGTTCGATCGACCGGTTCGGACGGTATGCCTATGCCAACCAGCCGCTGATCGCCCAATGGAATCTCGCACGCTTTGCTGAATGCCTGCTGCACCTGATCGACCCGGACGATCCCAAGGCAGCGGCCGGACCGGCAGGCGACGAGCTGGACCTCTTCCAAAAACGCCATGACGACGCCTGGCTCAGGGGAATGCGCCGCAAGCTTGGCCTGTTCGAGCAACATGACGAAGACCTGGAACTGGCCCGGGAACTGTTCCGCCAGCTGCAGGGTCAGCAGGCTGACTTTACCCTGTTCTTCCGCCAGCTTGCCCTGGCCGCAGACGGCGATGATGTTGCCCTGTCCGGTCTGCTGAAGACGCCAGAGGCACTGCAACCGTGGCTCGACGACTGGCGCCGGCGGCTGGCCCGCGAGCAGGTACCGGCTGAGCAACGCCTTGCCGCAATGAACCTTGCAAACCCGCTCTACATTGCGCGCAACCACAAGGTTGAGGAATCTCTTACCGCCGCCAACACAGGCGACATGGAACCGTTCGAGCGGTTACTGGACGCCGTACGCCAACCGTTTACACAGCGCCCGGGTCTGGAGGAATATGCTGGACCGGCGCCCTCCGGCTTTGGCCGCTATGTAACTTTCTGCGGCACCTGAAGCCGGGCAATGCCTTCGAACAAAATCATTCGATAAAGTCGCGTCGCCACGCTAGGTTGGCCGCCGCACTCTTCCCGGGAGCACCCCATGACCTCATCCCGCACCCGCCTTGGCGTGGATATCGGCGGCACCTTTACCGATGTGGTGCTCGAGACCGGCGGCAAGCTGTATTCCACCAAGGTACTGACCACCTACGCCGCACCGGAGGACGCCATCATCGAGGGCCTGCACCGCGTCTGCGCCAAGGCAGGCATCGCCACCAGCGCCATTGACCAGGTCATCCACGGCACCACGCTCGCCACCAATGCGTTGATTGAGCGGCGCGGGGCGAAGACAGCCTTCATCACCACGCAGGGCTTTCGCGATGTCATCGAGATGCGCACCGAAAGCCGCTTCGAGCAGTATGACCTGAACCTCAAGCTGCCGGACCCGCTGTTGCCGCGCAACCGGCGCTACGTGGTTGCCGAGCGCACGCAAGCCGATGGCCGGGTGCTGATCCCGCTGGACCGGGCCGGGGTTGAGACGCTCGCCGATGAACTCAAGCAGGCCGGATACGACAGCATCGCCGTCGGTCTGCTCCATTCCTACGTCAATGATACCCACGAACGGCTGATTCGCGACGTGCTGGCCGAACGCCTGCCCGGCGTGATGCTGTCGATCAGCTCGGAAGTATCGCCGCAGATGCGCGAGTACGAGCGCTTCAATACCACCATCGCCAATGCCTACATCAAGCCGCTGATGAAGTCCTATCTGGGCAGGTTGAAGGACCGGCTGGCGGCGCAAGGCGCTGACTGCCCAGTATTCATGATGCACTCGGGCGGGGGCATCATGTCGCTGGAAAGTGCTGCAGAGTTTCCGGTGCGGCTGGTCGAGTCAGGTCCAGCCGGGGGTGCGATCTTCGCCGCCGACATCGCCGCCCGGCACGGGCTGGACAAGGTGCTGTCGTTCGACATGGGCGGCACCACCGCCAAGATCTGCCTGATCCGCAACCATACGCCCAAGACCGCGCGGGTGTTTGAGGTGGCCCGCACCTACCGGTTCAAGAAGGGCTCGGGCATGCCCATCTCCATCCCGGTCATCGACATGGTGGAAATAGGGGCCGGCGGCGGCTCGCTGGCCCACGTCGATGTGCTTAACCAGATCCGTGTCGGGCCGGAAAGCGCTGGTTCCGAACCGGGGCCTGCCTGCTATGGCCGCGGCGGCGAGCGCCCCGCGGTAACCGATGCCGACCTGGTGCTCGGCAAGCTTGACCCGGACAACTTCGCCGGCGGTTCGATCAGGCTCTACCCGGACCGCTCCGGCGCAGCACTTGATGCCCATATCGGTGACCGTCTCGACATGGACCGGACCGATGCCGCCTGGGGCCTTGCCGAGGTGGTGGACGAGAACATGGCGAACGCCGCGCGCGTCCATGCGGTGGAAAACGGCGAGGACCTGTCCGAATACACCATGATCGCCTTTGGCGGCGCAGCGCCCCTTCATGCCGCCCGCCTGTGCGAGAAGCTGGGCATTGACCGCTGCCTGGTGCCGGTGGGGGCGGGCGTCGGCTCGGCCATCGGCTTCCTGCGCGCGCCCTTCAGCTTTGAGGCCAACCGCTCGGTGTTCATGAAAATAAGCCAGTTCGATGCTTACGCGGTGAAGGCGCTGTTCGCCGTCATGGAAGACGAAGCGCGCGCCTTCGTGCGCTCCTGCGATGCGGACGCGGACATCCTCGCCGAGCACAAGGTCTACATGCGCTACAAGGGCCAGGGCTGGGAAATTCCGGTGCAACTCACCGCCGCGCAAGCCGCAAACCCGGATGCAGCCACCTACCTCAAGCTGTTCGAGGCAGATTACACGAGGCTGTTCGGCCGCTCCGTGGAAGGGATGGAGGCAGAGATCACCGTTTGGTCGCTCAACGCCTTCACCAAGCCCCCCGAGGTGCACCGGCTGACCCCGGCAAAGCCGGGCAAGGCGGCGTCAGCTTCCGGCAACCGGGCACTGTTCGATCCGGCGCTCGGCAAACCGGTGGATGCCGCCATCGTGGAACGCTCAAACCTTTCACCCGGTACGACCGTAGAAGGCCCGGCGCTGGTCACCGAGGACGAGACCACCGTCGTGCTGCCGTCCAGCCGGCGCTGCATTGCCCAGGCGGACGGCACCCTCGACATCACCACACGATCAGCCGGCACTGGAGGCGACGCAAATGTCTGAACTGTCGAAAGTCGCCTGCCAGGTCATGTGGAACCGCCTGATCTCCATCGTCGAGGAACAGGCCCAGGCGCTGGTGCGCACCGCCTTCTCCACCTCGGTACGCGAGGCCGGAGACCTGTCCGCCGGCGTCTACAATGGCAAGGGCGAGATGCTGGCCCAGGCCGTCACCGGCACACCGGGCCACGTCAACGCCATGGCGGAATCGGTCGGCCACTTCATCCGCCGCATCGGCCGGCAGAACATGTTCGAAGGCGACGTCTACATCACCAACGATCCGTGGGAAGGCACCGGCCACCTGCACGACATAACCGTGGTCACACCGTCGTTCCACCGGGGCCGCTTCGTCGGCTTCTTTGCCTGCACTGCCCACGTCACCGACATTGGCGGACGCGGCTTCGGTGCCGATGCCAACTCGGTGTACGAGGAAGGCCTGTATATCCCGATCATGAAATTCACTGAACGCGGTGAGGTTGACCGCTCGCTGGTTCACATCATTCGCGGCAACGTGCGCGAGCCGGACCAGCTGATCGGCGACATCTATGCGCTGGCCACCTGCAACGAGGTGGGCCACCGCCGCCTGACGGCCATGATGGACGAGTTTGATCTCCGTGACCTGGACGGCATCTCGGACTTCATCCTCACCAACTCACGCGCCGCCACGCTGGCGCGCATCAACGCCCTGAAACCCGGCACCGCAGAAGGCCACATGCGCATCGACGGCTACGACACGCCCATCGACCTGCACGTGAAGCTCACCATCGAGAAGGACCGCATGTTCTGCGACTGGGCGGGCACCAGCGGCGTCGACAAGAAGGGCATCAACGTGCCGCTGGTCTACACCAAGGCCTATACCTGCTACGCGCTCAAGTGCGCCATCGCGCCGGAGATCCCCAACAACGCAGCCTCCCTCGCCCCGTTCGAGATTGAGGCCCCCGTCAATTCCATCGTCAATGCGCTGCACCCTGCCCCGGTGGCGCTGCGCCATGTCATCGGCCATATGGTGCCGGACACCGTGTACGACGCGCTCGACAAGCTGCTGCCGGGCCTGGTGCCGGCCGAAGGTGCGGGCAGCCTCTGCAACTTCCAGATATCGTTGCGCCCGCGCACCGATGCGCCCGCCCCGCCCGATGCGGTGCGCGCCGAAGTGCTGACGTTCAACTCTGGCGGGGCCGGCGCGCGGCCCGGTCTGGACGGCATGAGCGCCACGGCGTTTCCCTCAGGCGTGATGACCATGCCGGTGGAAGCCACCGAACAGGTAGGCCCCGTCATCATCTGGCGCAAGGAGCTTCGCCCCGACAGTGGCGGTGCCGGCCAGCGGCGCGGCGGGCTTGGCCAATACATGGAAGTGGGCGCGCGTGAGGGCCACGAGTTCGACATCTCGGCCATGTTCGACCGGGTGCGCTACCCTGCCCGCGGCCGGCGCGGCGGCGAGCCCGGCGCCCCCACCACCATTGGCCTCGATGACGGCACGCAGATGCGCGGCAAGGGCCGCCAGCATGTGCCGCACGGGCGCAAGGTGATGATGGCATTTCCCGGCGGCGCAGGTTATGGCGAGCCCGGAGATCGCGATCCGGCAGACGTGCGCCGCGACCTGGCGCTGGGTTACATAACCCCGGCCTATGCAGCAAGCCACCATGGCATGAGCGAGCAAGAGATCGAGGCAATCCTGCGCCGGGCGCGGGCTGGTGAGGTGTTCTGATGGCCCTCATTCCGATTGCCGCATCGCCAGCGCGCGCATCCTATGATGTGGTCATCGTGGGAGGCGCCATCATGGGCTCCTCAGCCGCCTGGTTTCTGGCAAGGAACCCCGACTTCAATGGGTCGGTGCTGGTCGTGGAGCGGGACCCCACCTACGAAAAGTGTTCCACCGCACACACCAACTCCTGCATCCGCCAGCAATACTCGACCGAACTCAACATCCGCATCTCGCAGTTCACCGCAGGCTTCATCAAGAACCTGCGCGCCAACATGGGTGGCGACGAGCGCGTGCCCGACATCTCCATCCGCTCTTTCGGTTATCTCTACCTTGCCGGCAGCGAACGCTTTGCGGACGTGCTGCTGGAAAACCGGAAGGTGCAGCTTGCCGCCGGTGCGGCAACCCAACTCCTGACGCCGGATGAGATTGGTGATCGGTATCCGTTCTACAACCTGGACGGCATCGTGCTCGGCTCCATCAACACCGTGGATGAGGGTTACTGGGACGGCGCAACCCTGTTCGACTGCTTCCGCCGGCAGGCGCGGGAAGCAGGCGTCGAGTACGTGACCAACGAAGTCGTGGCGATGACCCTCGACGCAACCGGCACCCGGGTCGGGTCGGTCACGCTCAGGTCGGGTGAAGTGATTGCGTGCGGCCATGTGGTCAATGCGTCCGGCCCGCGCGCGGCGCACACGGCACAGATGGCAGGCATCGATGTGCCGGTCGAGCCGCGCAAGCGCTTTTCCTACATCTTCAAGGCAGAGAAGCCTCTCGACCGCGACCTTCCGCTTACGATCGACCCCTCCGGCGTGCACGTGCGCGAGAACGGCGGCGGCACCTATCTGGCTGGCGGTCACGCCGACTACGACCCGGCGGCCAGGTACGACGACTTCCACATGGATCACGACCTCTGGCAGAACCATATCTGGCCGGCAGTCGCCACCCGCATTCCGCAGTTCGAGGCGGTCAAGGTGACCAGTGAATGGGCCGGTCATTACGCCTACAACGTATTCGACCAGAACGCCATCACGGGGCCTCATCCGCGGGTCGCCAACTTCATCTTCATCAACGGTTTCTCAGGTCACGGCCTGCAGCAATCGCCCGCCATGGGCCGAGGCGTCAGCGAGTGGCTGACCTATGGCGAGTACCGTAGCCTGGACCTCGGCCCGTTCCACTTCGACCGCATCGAACGCAACGAACGCGTGCTGGAAAGGGCCGTGATCTGATGACGCCGGCAGACAGTCAATCCGAGCACGCGCTGCGGCAGGACAAGCGGCTGCTGGTTCCTGGCGTGGCGGGAAGATCGCCGGCGTCTGGCTGCGGCACCCGCTGATCCGGACCAATCGTGGCGTCCGCAACCGGGAGTACGGTCTGGCCTTGGGAAACCGGCTTGTCACCACCATCCCGGCAGCCTCCGGACCACGCCAGCGCACGGCTGCAGCGTCCTTCTATCTCACCGACACCACCGTTACCGGCGCCAGGTTGGACAGCTTGTGAGACACGCTTCCAGAGATAAGCCCCTTGAAGTCCGAAAGCCCACGCGACCCGCATACAATGACATCCGCCTTTTCCTGCTCGGCAGCTTCGAGGATCCGGTTGACCGGGTCGCCGTCTTCAAGACGCTTGTCTATCTCAGTCACTCCATGTTCGCGGGCGGTCAACTCCGCCCTCTTGAGGACCTGCTCGCCAATCGCTTCCAGCACCCTGTAGGGTGTCCTCGTCTCCTTTTCCTCGAAGACGATGCTGGCAGGAAAGCGGCCCTCCGGAATGGCCGCTACTGCGCTGGCAATCGCCTTGCCTTCCTCGCCGGCAAGGTGTTCAACGCGGGCCATTTCGCGCAGGTTCTCCGAGATTTCCTTGCGCAGCAACGAATGTACCAGGACAACCCGTGCGCCGTATTTCGCGGCAATATCGGCGCCAAACGCCACCGCCTTTTCGGCATGGTCAGACCCGTCCGTCGCAATAACAATCGTCTTGATCATGGTAACTGCCTCCGCAATTTCTTGATGCCGGGGTAAAGTACTGCCGGCAGGCCAAAGCTCTTGATGACACGCGCGGCGGATATCGCCGGGCCCTGCGTCCACTCATGGCGCAGACTCCCATGCGCATACGGATCTTCGCATTGACCAGCATCAAGGACCTTCAGGCACGGTCTGCGCGATGCTCACCACCAGTGACGCGCCTGGACAACGAAAGCAGGATTGCAAGATGAAGGACCCTTACGAGATCCTCGGTGTGCACAGGGGCGCAACCGACAAGGAGATCAAGACAGCCTTCAAGCAGATCGCCCGGAAACATCACCCGGACCTGCACCCTGACAACAAGCAGTCGGAGACAATCTTCAAGGAAGCTTCGGCAGCCTACGATCTGCTCAAGGACAAGGAACGGCGGCGGCGCTTCGATGCAGGCGAAATCGACGCCACCGGAGCCGAACGCCCGCAACAACGCTACTATCGGGATTATGCTGGAGACGGTCCTTTCGCCTCATCCCACGCTTCACAGGACGGTTTCGCCAGCAACGAGGAACTGGAAGAGTTCCTGGCCCAGGCGTTTGGCCGCGGCAGGTCGGCACGGTCGGGCGCAGGCCAAGGCACCCGGCAAGCCAGGGGTCTGGATGTCAGTTACGTACTACCGGTCAATTTCATCGAAGCCGCAACCGGAGCAGCCAGGACGGTCACACTGCCTGATGGCAAGACGCTGAAGGTTGCGATTCCGGAAGGCGCCGACGACAGGCAGATGCTACGCCTCAAGGGCCAGGGAATGCCCGGCTTCAACGGCGGGCCTGCAGGTGATGCCTACGTGGAACTGCATGTAGAACCGCATGCCTTCTTCCAGCGCAAGGATGACAACATCCACGTCGAGGTGCCCGTGACCCTGAAGGAGGCGGTGCTGGGAGCCCGCATCGATGTCCCCACGATTACCGGCCCGGTCACGGTAACCGTTCCGAAAACCTCGAATACGGGCACCAGGCTGAGACTTCGCGACAAGGGCATCCGCAACAGGAAGACCGGGCAGCGCGGCCACCAGTACATCACGCTGAAGGTCATGCTGCCACCGGGCGAGGAGCCCGGCCTGGCGAAATTCCTTGAAACCTGGGAGCCGGAGAACCGGCAGAATCCGCGTGAGGAGATGCTGAAATGACCATGCATCTGGATGAACTTGTTGACGCGATCGATCACTTGCGACGTGAAGACCTGGAAGCATGGATGCGCAACTCGCTGGTCCATGCACCGGGCCACCCCGAAGCGCCGGAATTCAGCGAGACAGAATGCGCCCGGGTCCGATTGATCTGCAGTCTTCATTACGACATGGAAATCGACACCGACACGCTGCCTCTGATCCTCGAGCTTGTCGACCAGCTTCACGAGACAAGGCGGCAACTGCACGCCATTGGCGCTGCCGTGCTTGAACAGGACGAGGAGATTCGATCGACCATACTTGCCCGCTTGAACCAGGACGGCGCTTCGCGATCCGGGGAATAGGCGCGCCTGGCAGGACAGACGCTAGTTGTGGACGGCAAAATGCAGACAGGGAGGTTTGACATGAACTCCGTAAAGGCATGGTTGCAGGACCGGTTCCCCGATCATGAGAAGGCGATTCAACAGCTGTGGGGCGTTGACAAGGGCTTCGAGGCAACAAGCCATGAACTGCATCAGTTGGAATTGAAGCTGGACAGGCTGAATGCAGCCGTTGATCCGGCAGACCCTGACGAGGTCGACCGGCTGAAATCCAGACGCGATGCCCTGAGCCGCGAACTGGGCATGTTCATGGGCGCGAATATGCGTTAGCTGCGCCCCTGAACGAAACCCAGTTGCTTGTCGACCAGGTTCAGCAGTTGTTTGTCGGCAACAAACCTGTCCAGGTTTTCAAGGAACAGCGCGGCCATGTCCGCTTGCGATGACTTGTAGTCTCCGGACATGTGCGGAGAAATGGTCAGGTTCGCAACTCCCCACAATGGGCTGTCTGCCGGCAGCGGCTCCTCCCGGAACACATCCAGCATCGCTCCGGCGACGCGCCCTTCTGTCAACGCCGCTGCCAGGGCTGCCTCATCGACCGACTTTCCGCGTCCCACATTGATGAACCGGGCCGACGGCTTCATCCCCTTGAAGATAAATGCATCGAAAAAGTCCCTGGTATTCTCTGTCAGCGGCATCACGCCGATGACCCAGTCGGCATCTGCCACGGCGGATTGCGCATCCGATGACGCATACACTTCGCCGAAGACCGGATCACCACTGCGCCGCGTTCTGCCGACACCGGCAATCTCGACGCCCACCGCCTTCAGCAACTTGCCGATTTCACGGCCGATGCTGCCTGTGCCAAATATCACCGCGCCGCTGCCCGCAAGCTTGTCGGTCATCCGGAAGTCCCACGTCCGGGCAGCCTGCATCTCCCAGCTTCTCCGGAACCCTTTCACCTCGCTCAGCATGTAGCCCAGCACATACTCGGCCATGGCGCGGTCGAATATTCCACGGGCGTTGGTCAACATCACGTCGCTCGAAACGAGAGCCGGAAACAGCACGGCATCAACGCCCGCACCGCACCAGTGTATCCACTTCAACTGGTCTGCATGCTGCCACTGGTTCTCCAGGTCACGCCCACGGAAGTTCCAGCCGAGCAGGATGTCGCTGCCCGGCAGATGTCTGGCGAGTTCGGACGCGTCTGGAGCAAAGACTATCCCGGCCTGTTCAGCAGCCCCCTCCAGGCCCGGAACCTCCTCGATCCGGCTGGCGCCACTCACGACGATCTTCATGCGCATTTCCTTCTGAAGCCTGTGCCAAGAATTCCACTTTAACCAGCATGGATGCAAGCAGGCAGGCCGGTTCTGACCAACCCTGACAATGATTGCTGTTGCACCACTGCCGGGCTGCCACGAAACGAAGCTTCTTGATCAGCCTGTCTGAACAAGGCTTTTCTGCGGATACCTGTCTAGCCTGCCAGCAGATCCCGGACCGCCTGCCGGATGAATGCCTCGTCGTCCGGCGAGGCTATGGGGTTTCCAGCCCTGTGTCCCCAGTCTGAAACGATGGGGCGCAGTTCGGCATTGGGCATCATGGCCGTCTCGATCTCGCTGTCAGCCAGTGTGAAATAGAGGTCGGTTGTGGAAGGCATGACGATCGCCGGCACGCTGATCGCGCCCAGGGCTGCACGGAGGTCTCCGTTGAAGCGGTCTCCCGCCGAAATGTCCGAGCGTATCCAGGTATCAATCATCGACAGCAGATCCATCGGATCGCGTCGCATGAAATTGCCTTCCCAGGCCCGCACGATGAAATCGTCAAGTGAGTCGAATCCCGCGCTGGCCCACAGCTTGCGGCGATAAAACGCCTGGCTCTGGGCCCAGCTGGCATAGATGCGCGCAAAGGCCCGCAGGCCCCGTATGGGCGTGTCTGCAAACCAGCCATCTCGCCATTCAGGGTCGGCGGTAAGCGCCAGCCGAAGGCTCTCCAGAAACAGCCTGTTGTGCGGGCTGGTCCTCGCCGACGTGCACGTGATGCAGATGCGCTCAACCCTGTCGGGATGCAACGCACCCCAATGCAATGCCTGTTGTCCCCCCATCGACCAGCCATAGATCAGGGCTATGCGCTCAACGCAGAAGACTTCCCGCAACAGCCTGTCCTGCGCGGCGACGTTGTCCAGGTGACTGAACGCAGGCGCCCTGCCCGCCACGAAGGGCGCTGGCAGGTTGCTTGGACTTGTGGAGAGCCCATTGCCAAGCTGGTTCGGAATAACGATGCAATACCTCGTCGGATCGAGGATCCGGTCCGGCCCGATCAGCCAGTCGATGTCTGTATGGTGGGCTCCGTAGGAGGTCGGATAGAGAACGAGATTGGACTTGTCCCGGTTCAGGCTTCCATAGACCCGATAGGCGATATGCATGGCAGGCAAGCGGACGCCACAGGCGAGGCTCGTCGGGCCAAGCTCAAAAATCTCGTACTCGCTCATTTTCACGTCCTGACCCGGCCGATATCAGCATTCACCTGCTTCACCTGTGTGAAGCCACACCAGGCGGACAGTGAACCCACCGAAAAGCCGGCGCAAGAAGGAGCAAGCCCTGCCGCCGGCATCGCAGGATAATTTCCAGGGGCCGGGAACTGCGGGGGGTATGTTCATGGTCCACGTCGTCGTCTACGGTCACGAGCATGATCGAGACCGCAGTTGTCGCCTTCACCACCTTCTTTGCCACGATCGGCCCGCCGGACGTCGCGGTGGTGTTTGCGGCACTGACAGCAAAGAACACGTCAGCCGAGCGGGCCAAGCTGGCCATGCGTGCGATCCTCATCGCGTCTGCCATCTTGCTGTTCTTCGCCTTCTTCGGCAGGCCGTTGCTCGGCCACCTTGGCATCTCGATGGCGGCGATGCGGACGGCCGGTGGGCTTCTGCTGTTTCTCATCGCGCTCGACCTGGTGTTCGCCCGGATATCGGGTGGAACATCCACAACGCCTGAGGAGGAAGCAGAAGCAGCCGGCAGAGAGGACATCTCGGTCTTTCCGCTGGCAACCCCACTGATTGCCGGTCCGGGCGCAATCGGCGCGGCCATCCTGCTCATGGCCAGTGAAAGTGGTGATCCCGCCGGAATGACAGTGGTAGTGGCAGCCTTGCTCGCGGTGCTGATTGTGACCTTTGCCCTGATGATGGCAGCAGTCCAGGTGCAGAAGGTCCTGGGTCTGACAGGCGTACACGTGGTCTCACGGGTACTTGGCGTGCTGCTGGCCGCGCTGGCGGTACAGTTCGTATTTGACGGCGTGAAGGAAAGCGGGCTGCTGGGCTGACTGCCTCGAAAAGTCACGTTTCACCAGCAGGAACTGCTGCCGGCCCCGACCTTCCATACCGCCAGTTCCAAGGACGGCAAGCCACCCTTCAGCAAGTGCAGGGTCGCTTTCTTTCCCCAGGGGCAAGTGTAACCTGTTGCCCCTCGTTGATCCGGCAGTCGTTTCTGCATCACCCGCGCAAGAGTGAATTGCACGGGTCAAACAAACACGGCTCACACACGACAGCAGTCACCGGCTGGCCAATCACCTCCACCTGAAGCCGCGTTTGGGCATCTGCAAATTCAGGATCAACAAACCCCATGGCAAGGTTCCTGCCGACCCGGTGCCCCCAGCCCGCAGAGGTGATGGTGCCGATCACCTTGCCATCCGCGATGACACTGTCGCCTGGATGCGCGGGGGCATGGCTTGCATCAAGGGCAAGCGATACGAACCGCTTCCGCAATCCCTTGGCCACTTGACTCTCCATGCCCGCTTTTCCGTGGAAGTCCTTGTTCCGGCTCACAAACCGGTCAAGACCTGATTCAACAGGATTGAACTCGGTGATTAGGTCGGCCTTCCAGTGCCGGTAACCCTTTTCAAGCCGCATTGACTCCGTCGCGTACAATCCGAAGTGCGCGAGCCCAAACGCTTCGCCGGCCTTGACGAGCGTTTGGTACACCCCGACCAGCGATGCGTTCGGCACGTGCAACTCCCACGCAAGCTCGCCGGAGAAGCTCACCGACATGGCGATGACGGCATGGTGGCCGATGTGCACCTTGCGCACGCTCAGCCACGGGAAGCCTTGCCTCGACCAGTCATCGCGCGGAGCTACTGTCTGGAGCAACTCGCGTGACTTCGGCCCTGCCACCACCAGGATCGTGTGCGTATCTGTCAGGCTGTCGATCCGGATCGAGCCATCCTCGGGTAGCCGCGCGCGCAGCCAGTCCATGTCGTGCTGTTCCGCCGCCGCTGCCGATCCATACCAAACCTTGCCGTCTGCGAGGTTGGCAAGCGTTGCCTCGCCCTTCACGTTGCCGTCGTCATTGAGGAAATAGCACAGGCCCACCTTGCCTGCCTTTAGCGGCACGCTCGAACACATTATGCCATCGAGCCACGCATGCACACCCTCGCCGGCAATCTCGAACCGGTTGAAGCCGGACACTTCCATCAGCCCTACCCGTTCCTGCACCGCCTTCACTTCAGCCGCCACCACGTCGAACGTATTGTTGAAGCGGAACGAGTGCACCTCGTGGAAATCGGGCCACGGCTTGAAGCAGACGGCGCGCTCCCAGCCAGCCACCGTGCCGAACTCGGCGCCTGCCTGCTTCAGCGTCTCGTAGAGAGGCGTGGTGCGGATCGGCCTGCCCGCCGGACGATGCTCGTGCGGCATGTGGAACCGGAACTCGTTCTGGTAGTCCTCGACGGCCTTGAGCGCGGTGTATTCCTGGTTGGCCCATGGGCCGAACCGACGGGGGTCCAGGCACCAGGTGTCATAGCATGCCTCGCCATGCGCGATCTGCTGCGCCAATAGCCAGCCGTGGCCGCCGCCCTCGCCCAGCCCTGCCCGCAGCCCGGTGATGCACCAGGCATTGCGCTTGCCCGGAATGTGCCCGACCAGCGGCAGTCCATCGGGCGTATAGGTAATCGGCCCATTGATGATGGTATGGATGCCGGTCTCCGTCAGGCACGGCAGCCGCCTGAACACGTTCTCCAGCACCGGCAGCACCCGGTCCGGATCATCCGGGCAAAGGGCGTTGGTAAAGTCTGGATCAATGCCGTCGAGCCCCCACGTCCTGCAGTCCTGTTCGTAGAATCCCACCAGCAAGCCCTTCTTTTCGGCGCGCGAATAGAAGTCATCGGTCGGACAGCGGATCAGCGGCACCCGGAAGTCCAGCGCCTCGATCTCCGCAATGGGCTCGGTCAGAAAATACTGGTGCTCCATCGAGGCGACAGGCAGTTCGACGCCCATCATGGCCCCAACCTCGTTGCAGCGGTAGCCGCCCGCATTCACCACGTGCTCGCACGTAATGCTGCCCTTGTCGGTGTGCACGATCCATTCGCCATTGGCCTTCTGGGTCAGCCCCGCTACTGGCGTGTGCCGATAGACCTCCGCACCGGCATTGCGCGCCCGCCGCGCCAGCGCCTGGCACAGTTGCGCGGGGTCGATGTCGCCATCCAGCGGGTCCCACAGTGCGCCGAGCAGGTTGTCCGTGGTGATCAGCGGATGCCGCCGCTTGCACTCGGCCGCATCGATCAGCTCGAAGTTCACCCCCATGCCCTTGGCCATGGAGATGAAGTGCCGGTAGCCGTCGAGGTGATCCTGCGTAGACGCCAGTCTTATGCCGCCTGTCGCATGGTGGTAGTTGATTGGGTAGTCCGGGTCGTCCGCCAGTTCCTTGTACAGCCTGATGGAATGGCTCTTGAGCCCCACCATGGTCTGCACCCCGCCAAAGTTGGTCACCTGCGCTGCCGAGTGCCACGTGGTGCCGGACGTCAGCTCATCCCGCTCCAGCAGAACGACGTCGCTCCAGCCTTCCTGTGTCAGATGATAGAGCGTCGAGCAGCCGCCGATGCCACCCCCGATCACCACCACTCTAGCGCTTGATTTCATCAGGTCTGCTCCACGGCATGCGTTTCCAGTTTCGGCAGAGCGGGCCACATGGCGCCTTTTCAGGCAAGAGTGCGTTGATGAGTTAAGGCTGTTCGACGCAAGCGTTCACTTATTCTGACGCCCTTCAAATCGCCGGAGATCACAGCGCAAACTGTGCCACCAGTTAACCCCGTGGATTGCGAGCTCTGCATGACGTCCGAGGAAACAAGGCCTGGCCGCAGGAGTGGCGGACGCGCTGCCAGGGTTTCGGCAAGGGCAGCCGACGCGATCCAGATCAACCCATGCCCACCCGGCCAGCTGGGTGGCGTCTACAAGCCGCTGAGCCAGAGCGACATCGATGCCATTTACAGCACCGCACTTCGCTTGCTTGCGGAACTGGGCATCGGCGATGTCCCGGCCGACTTTGCGAAGCTGGCGGTGAGCAAGGGCGCCACCCTGTCTCCAACAGGCCGCCTGCTCTATCCACGCAGTCTCGTCGAGGACGTCATTGCGGGCGCCGCGAAGGGCTTCGTCTACTATGGCCGCGATCCGAAGCACGACTTCGAGATCGGTGGCGAGACGGTGAGATTCGGCACTGGCGGCGCGGCCGTGCAGACCCTCGACATGGACACTGGCCGGTATCGTTCTTCCACCCTGGCCGACCTTTACGACTTCACCCGCCTGATCGACACGCTCACCAATGTCAGCTGGTTCACCCGTTGCTGCGTGGCGACCGACGTGCCCGAAATTCTCGATCTGGATGTCAACACGGCTTATGCGCTACTGGCCGGCACCACCAAGCCGGTGGGCACCAGCTTCACCATCGCTGACCATGTCGACCCGATCATCGACATGTTCGACACGGCGCTTGGCGGAGAGGGAAAGTATGCGGAGCGGCCCTTCTGCAAGGCCCACATCTCACCAGTGATTTCGCCCATGCGCTATGGCGAAGATGCGGTTTGCCGAGCTGTTGATCGCTGCCCGTACCGAGTTGGACGAAGCGAAGCGCCGCGTCATGTACGAGGAAATGCAGCTGCTCGTTCGCGATGATGGCGGATCGGTGATCCCGATGTACTCCAACTACGTCTGGGCAACGGGCGCCTCGATAGCTCATGACGAGGCGGTTGCCGCCAACTGGGACCTTGACGGCAACCGCTGCATCGAACGCTGGTGGTTTGCCGAAAGCTGAGCTGCGATGGCGCAAGCGCGCGGGAGCCGCTCACCCATACTCCCGGGGTGGGCGGCTCCGGCTGCGGCATCATCATCCGGCCACATGGTCAGCTCGCTTGTTGAAAAAGGGATGTTCACCCGCGAAAGCCAGCCGCAAGTCAACTGCCCAGGGTTTGCCTGAGCCGGCTCTTCATCCGCTGGTGTGCTTCGGCCGTTCCATCATGAAATGAGCCGAACCACTTGTCCCACGGCATTTCCAGGTTGCCGTAATTGCACTCGAAATAGCGGTGGTGCATCTGGTGGTGGAAGGTACCCAGTGCAAGCCGGTTGCGGTCCTGCACAAGGAGCCCTTCAAAGCCGGTGTGCGATGTTGCAGCTGTCAGGGCCTGGTGCTGCATGTGGAACAGGATGTGGATCGGGTGCGCTGCCACGATGAAGTGAACCAGCACCGATGACAGGAAAATCAGGTGCTCGATCGGGTGCATCGAGAAGCCTGACCAAGGCCCCACATTGGTGTTCCGGTGATGCAGGGCGTGGGCCAGCCGGTACATCGGTGGCCAATGCAGGAACCGGTGCACCCAGTAGAAGTGGAACGAGATCCAGACCGGCGTCAGGAACAACAAGGCCACGAACCAGACCGGGTTGTCCGCCCACCACAGTACCGGTGCATGGCCGTTGGCCATGGCCCAGAACATCAGCACTTCATAGGCCGTCCAGAACGTCACGCCCGAACCCAGTGACCAGAACATGTTGTCGGCAACCTGGTTGCCGAAACTGAAGCTGCGGCTCTGCCGGGCAAGCTCGCGCTTGTCGTACTTCAGCTTGCTCTCCTGCTTCTTCCAGTCATGGAAGTACAGGTGCAGACCACCGGCGACGGCGAGCAGCAGGACGAAGTTGCGCACGTACAGATCGGCAATCCAGCCAAAGGCAAGGGTTTTGCTTTCTTCGAGCGGTGGCTGAAACCAGAACCACGAAATGCACGCGATGGCGACGACGATGGTGTTTTCGGCAATGCCGAACCAGCGGTCCGCCACCCAGCGCCACATCCGTCTCGGGTCCGGGGGCCAGGAGAAGAACGGCGAAACCTGAATTGGGACAGGCGGTCGGTGGTGCCATTGGCGTTCAAAGGCGGTACTTGCCCTTGATGTGGTGACTTCAGCTTGATCCATGCCATGTGCTCCGATCTGCGGCTGAAAGGCTACCCGGACCCCATAACCTTTGAAAAGAAGAACTATCCAAGGCATAACAGTCGAAAAATTTGATTTTATGGAGCAGGCTTCATGCGCGTGTCGATCAAGGCCCTTCGCTATTTCCTGTCTGCCGCGAGCCATGGCTCCATTGCCCGTGCCGCAGAAGAAATGAACGTTGTGCCGTCGGCCATCTCCAGTGCCATGGAACAGGTCGAAAGCGAGTTTGGCCTGAAGCTCGTCCATCGGTCTCCAGCAAAGGGAATTACCCCGACGGCGGCCGGCATCAAGATGATGAAACGCGTTCAGCACCTCGTGGACGAGTACGACAGCCTGATGCGGGACGGTGCCGAACTGCGCACTTCATTGTCGGGTTCGTTGTCCATTGGCTACTACGCCCCTGTCGCCCCGGCCTTCATGCCGGCGATTGCGGCACCACTCATGCGGGACAATCCGCAGGTCTCGATGTCGTTCATCGCGTGTGACAACGAACGTGCCCAATCCGGGCTGCTCTCCGGAGAGTTCGACCTGATCGTGTTCGTGGCTGCCAACGTGCTTGGTGGCATCGAGTACGAGGAACTCATGACAACGCCACCGTACCTGCTCGTTTCCGCAGAACACCGGTTTGCATCTGGCAAGCCGGTCCGGCTCGGGAACCTGCGGGATGAGCCTCTGGTGCTGCTCGACCTACCCTTTACCAGCCAATATCTCAGTGGACTGCTGGAGGAGGCAGGCATATCTCCTCGCGTCGTGGCGACCGCATCAACAACGGAAATGGTTCGCTCACTGGTGGGAGCCGGAATAGGTATATCGATCCTGAACATGCGCCCCTGCACTGATGTCAGCTACGCCGGACAGCAACTGGTAGCCGTGCCATTGGCAGATCAGGCGACCCCTTTGAGACTGGTACTCGGACATCTTGGCGGCAGCCAGCGGCGCCTGGCAAAGACGTTTGCCGGCGCTTGCCGCGAGCACTTTGCTTCCAGCGCCGCAAACCAGCTGATCGTGAAGGCAGGATAAGTCAACTCCAGAAGTAGAAAGGCCGCCCAGGGCAACAACGATACGCATCGTCATCCTTTCTGAAGTGATCCTTAGCGGATTGAGCCAACCCTATTCACGTCTCAGTGCATCGATCGGATCAAGCGAGGCCGCGCGCCGTGCCGGGAAGTAGCCGAAGGCAATGCCCACGCAGGCCGAGAAGCCGAAGGCGACGGTCACGATCATCCAGTCAACCAGATACGGCACCCGCAACACGCCGGCCGCCAACCAAGCAAGACCCAGGCCCGTGGCAATGCCGAGTATGCCGCCGAACAACGACAGCACCACTGCCTCGACCAGAAACTGCATTAGCACCTGGCGTGCCTGTGCGCCGATCGCAAGCCGGATTCCGATCTCGCGTGTGCGCTCGGTGACCGACACCAGCATGATGTTCATGATGCCGATACCGCCGACAAGCAGGCTCACCCCGGCAACAGCGCCCAGCAGCGCCGTAAGCACGTTGGTGGTCTGAACCTGCGTCTCGGCAATCTGCTTCATGTCGCGGACGGAGAAGTCGTCTTCCTGGCCCGAGCGGATGTTGCGCCGTTCGCGCAGCAGCGCCTCGATGTTGCGCTGTACATTGGCCGTATCGGCGCCGGTCATCGCCGAGACATAGATGCTGCGGATTTCAGGCGTCCCCGAAATGCGCCGTTGAAAGGTGCGAAGCGGCATCAGGATGACATCGTCGCGGTCGGATCCGAACGCGGACTGGCCCTTCTCCTCCAGCACCCCGATGACCTCGCACGACACCTTCCCGACCCGGATGCGCTGTCCCAGCGCCGCAACGTTTCCGAACAGTGCCGACCTCACGGTCTGGCCAACGATACATGCCGCGCGGCCGCTGCGCAGTTCTCCGTCCAGGAAGTTCCTGCCTCCCGCCAGCTCCCAGTCCTGGGTGACCAGGTAGGAATTGTCGGTTCCGATCACCGTTGTCGACCGGTTCTCGTTGCCGAAGATCGCCACGGTACCTTGCTGGGCAATCGGCGTGACGGCGCGCGCTGACGGGATTTGCTCGATCATCGCCGTTATGTCGCTCGCGGTAAAACTGCGCGCCTCTGCGCTTGAGCGGCCGGGGCCAAACTGGCCGGGCCTTACGAACAGCAGGTTGCTGCCCAGCTTCGCCATGTCGGCGGCAACCTTGGCCGTGGTGCCGTTGCCGATTGTCACCATGGCGATGACAGCACCTACCCCGATGACGATGCCGAGCACGGTCAGGAAGGACCGCATGGCATTTCTTGCAATGGCCTGGATGGCGAGCTTGACGGTTTCGTAGAACATCTACCCGGCCCGCCTGCGGCCTGAATGATCGGAGCTGATCCGCCCGTCGAGAAACTGCACTGTGCGCCGTGCAAAGGCCGCCATCTCGGCCTCATGGGTCACCATGATCACCGTGATGCCTTCATCGCGATTGAGCTCGTCGAGAAGCTCCATAATCTCGCGAGCTCTTGTGGGTGTCGAGATTGCCGGTGGGTTCGTCCGCCAGCAGAACGGCGGGCCGGGTCACGATTGCGCGGGCAATGGCCACTCGTTGTTGCTGGCCGCCGGAAAGCTGGCCCGGCGTATGGTGCTCCCGCCCCGTCAGACCGACCCGGTCAAGCGCCCGCTGGGCAAACTCGTGACGCTGCCGGCCCGGCACGCCCCGGTAGATCAGCGGCAGTTCGACGTTCTCCCGCGCCGATGTGCGAGACAGCAGGTTGAACCCCTGGAACACGAAGCCGAGATAGTGCCGCCGCAACAGGGCAAGCTGATCTTGCGACAGGTTGCCCGTATCGACGCCGGCGAACAGGTAGCTGCCGGCTGTCGGCATGTCGAGGCAGCCAATCACGTTCATCGCCGTGGACTTGCCCGAACCTGACGGTCCCATGATTGCAACGAATTCCCCCGCCTCGATCACGAGGTCCACGCCGTCCAGCGCACGTACCATGGCTTCTCCGGCGCCATACACCC
>CAVOZK010000020.1:0-34841 GCA_963700935.1 uncultured Alphaproteobacteria bacterium
GGTTGGGCGGTTGCGGCCTGATCGGTACGGGAGATCAATTGCCGACGTCGGCCGGGGCGATGGAGACGGCCTTGACGATGGCGAAGACCTGGGCGCGGGGTGCAAGTTCCAGCGTCCTGAGAGACCGCCTTGTTATCCGCGCCAGCAGCCGGCCGGCCGGCGTATCCAGCGCAACAAGTGCGCCCGGCCCCTGACCAAGGCGGATTTCGTGGACTGTTCCGGGCACGATGTTGAGGGCCGAGAGGCCTTCCGGCCGCGACCTCGACAGGATCACGTCATGGGCGGCAATGCGGATGCGCGCCGTGGCGCCGACGGGCTGGCCCAGACTTGGCAGCAGCAGATGCACGGCGCCGGCGCTCACTTCGGTCAGGCCGTCGTCATGGTGCGCGACGATGCGGGCTTCAATCAGGGCGCCGGCCTCGCGGGCACCGGCGGGGGTCACGGACGGGTCGCCCAGTACTTCTGCTGCCGGACCCTGGCGGATGACCTTGCCGTTCTGGAGGGCGACCACGGTGGTGGCGAGCCGGGCGACTTCGGCGGCAGCGTGGCTGACATAGAGGATGGGTACCGACACCTCGTCGCGCAGCCGCTCGAAATAGGGCAGGATCTCGGCTTTCCTGTATTCGTCCAGCGAGGACAGCGGCTCATCGGCGAGAATCAGTTGCGGCGAGGACAGAAGGGCGCGGCCGATGGCAACGCGCTGTTTCTCGCCACCCGAGAGGCTTTGCGGGTAACGGTTGAGCAGGTGACCGATGCCCAGCATCTCGACAACCCTGGAAACGTCGGCCGGCTGACCTGCGCCGCTGGTGAACCAGCGGCTGTAGGTCAGGTTGCGGGAAACGGTGAAGTGGGGAAACAGCCGGCCTTCCTGAAAGATGTAGCCGATGCGGCGGGCATGAGGCGGCAGACACACATTGGCAGCGGTGTCGAGCAGGGCGCGGCCATCGACCATGATGCGGCCAGCGTCGGGCTTGAGCAGGCCGGCAACGGCATTGATGATGGTGGTCTTGCCTGATCCCGACCGACCGAACAGCACGGTGATGCCGGGGGGTGCGGTGAACCGGGCGTCGAGCTCGAAACTGCCAAGGCGGTGGCGCAGGTCCACGTCAAGCATCAGCTGCCTCCCGCGCGGGCGGCCAGGCGCCTGGCCAGCAGTTCCGACAGCAGCAGCGCCGCCATTGCAACGGCCACGGAAATGATCACCAGGCGCATGGCGGACGGTTCGCCGCCGGGGACTTGCAGGAAGGCATAAATGGCCGATGGCACCGTCTGGGTCTGGCCGGGAATGTTGGACACGAAGGTGATGGTGGCGCCGAACTCTCCCATCGCCTTGGCGAAGGCGAGGATGGCGCCTGCCAGTATGCCGGGCATGATGAGCGGCAGGGTGACGGTTGCAAACACCCATGCCGGGCGGGCGCCAAGGGTGGCGCCGGCCTGTTCCAGCCTCGGATCCACGGCCTCGATGGACAGCCGGATCGAACGCACCATGAGCGGGAATGCCATGATCGCCGCTGCCAGCACGGCGCCAGTCCAGCGGAAGGCGAAGACGATGCCGAACCACTGGTCCAGATACTGGCCGATGAACCCCTTGCGCCCCATTGCCAGCAGCAGCAGGTAGCCGGTCACCACCGGCGGCAGGATGAGCGGCAGGTGCACCAGGCCATTGAGCAACTGCTTGCCGGGAAACCGCCACCGCGCCAGCGCATAGGCCGTGAAGATGCCCAGCGGCAGGCTGGCCAGCGTCGCCACGGCCGCCACCCGCAGCGAAAGAGCCACGGCCTGCCATTCCTGTGGGGATAACCAGTCGGTCACGTCGTCAGTCAATCACCTTGAAACCCTGCCGCGCAAAGGCTGCATCGGCTTCGTCGCTGCCCAGCGCCTCGAAGAATGCCCTGCCGGGCCCATCCGCACCACCATTCAAAAGCAGGGCCGGGTAGATGATGTCCGGATGGCTGCCGGGCGGGAATGTGCCGATGACGGTGACATTGTCAGTCGCGGCTGCGTCTGTCGAGTAGACGATGCCATATGGGGCTTCGCCAGCGGCAACCAGCGCCAGTGCGGCGCGGACATTGTCAGCCTGGGCGATGGACGGTTCGACCCTGTCCCAGAGCCCGAGCGAGGTGAGGGCGGTCTTGCCATAGATTCCTGCGGGCACCGCATCGACCAGCGCCATGGCCAGCCTGCCGTCGCCCAACAGGGCCGGCAGGTCGAGACTTGCATCGATCCGCACGGGCGCTGCACCCTTGCCGTGGGCGATCAGCACAAGCGTGTTGCCAAGAATGTTGCGGCGGCCATCCGGCGCGGCGTAGCCGGCCTTCTCGACCTCGTTGGCCCATTCGACGCTGGCAGAGATGAAGATGTCCGCCGGCGCACCGGCAATGATCTGCTTGGCGAGCGCACTTGAGCCGGCATAGGAGATGGCAACTGAGTGGCCGGTCTGCTTCTGCCAGGCGGCTGCGAAGTCATCCAGACCGTTCTTCAGCGAGGCAGCGGCGAACACGGTGACGTTTTTTGCCTGGGCGGCGGGCGCTGCGGCAAAAGCTGCGATGCAGGCCGACGCGGCTGCCACAACCGTTGTGATGCGCCGGAATGCCTTCATGCAAACTGTTCCCGCCCGTGCCTCGATATGTCCGGCGGGAAATATTGCGCAGGCGGAAGCGGCTTGCAACCGTTATTTTCCACCAGACATATCCCTCAACAGGGCTTGCAGCTTGCCGATGCGGGCAGCTCCCGCCTCGGCGGCGATTTCCTCCAGCTCGCGGTAGGCTGCGAGCACGGTTTCACCGGTTTCGGTCAGGTGGGCTCCGCCGCCGCTGACGCCACCGCGCGTGCTGTCGACCAGCGGTTCGCGGAACGCGTGGTTCATTTCCTCCACCAGCGACCAGGCCCTCTTGTAGCTCATCGACATGGCGCGTCCGGCAGCGGCGATGGAGCCGGTGGCTCGGATCTGTTCCAGCAGGTCGGCCTTGCCGGGGCCGAGCATGGCCGCATCGCCGAACTGGATGCGCAGGTGCAGCCGGGCATGGCCGCCGGGTGAAGGCTCGCGAGTCATGGGACGGATATGACAGGATGCACCGTGCGATGGCAAGCGGCGCTGGCGGCGTTGAGATTGCGGCGCGAGGCTGCTAAACGGGAAGTCACGATGACATGCAGACCACGTGCGGGAGAAGGCAATTGATGATGCGCTCAAGGGCAGGGGTAACGCTGGCGGCGGGGCTGATTGCGGGGCTTGCAATGTTTGCGGAACTGGCAGCGAGCCAAGGCCGGGGTGGTGACCTTCCCGAAGACCAGCCTGCTGGTGCAGGCAACTGGTCACGCTCGCAGACGCCTGAGCAGGTTCGCAGTGCCGCGCCGTCCGGCGATGCATCCGGCAACGACAGCAGCCAGCAGACCAGTTCGGATGTGCCGGTGCCTCGCCCGAAACCAGGCAGCAAGGCGGCCGAACGTGATGAAGCGGAGCGCAAGAAGAAGACGGTAGCCGGAACACCTCCCAAGGACACGGGCCAGACGGCCTCCGAAGACACAGCCCAAGTGCCCGCGCCAAAGGCCAAGCCGGCCACCCGGCAGGACAAGCCGGTGCAGGCAGGCCTGACGCCTGCCCCCGAGGATGGCGTGGAAGTGCCTTACCGCGGCGACATGGAGAAAGACGAGATCAAGTCCGTGCTGACCGGCAAGGTGCTGGCCTCGCGCATTGAAGGTGCGGATGCGCGCATCACGCTGGGCGAGGACGGAAAGCTGACATGGACGGCAGGTCCGGCCAGCGGCGCCGGTTTCTGGTGGACCGAGAAGGGCCGGGTTTGCGACCGCTATGATCCGTCCGGCGATTTTCCAGGCCGTGGGGCAGGCTGCCGCAGCTTCGAGCAGAGGGCGGATGGTTACTATGCCGGCGGGCGGCGGTTGGAGTTTCTCAACTAGAAAGCCGGGTCCGGTTCGGGGGCCATTGGCAAACCGTGATGGCAGGAGCAGACTGGCGCAAGCATCAGCTTGAATTACATTGCCTCCCGATGGTCGCGGAACATGCGCCAGCCCAAGATTGTCACAACGCTCAAGATCTATGACCGGAGCCAGTTTGCCGCCGACGTGATCGCCGGCGTTACGGTGGCCATGGTTGCCTTGCCGCTGAGCCTGGCCATTGCGATTGCCTCGGGTGCTGAACCTGCAACCGGGCTGGTGACCGCCATCATCGCCGGGTTCCTGATCTCGGCGCTGGGCGGCAGCCGGGTGCAGATCGGCGGCCCCACTGGGGCCTTCATCGTGGTGGTGGCCGGCGTCATCGCGGTGCACGGATATGACGGGCTAGTGCTGGCGACGCTGATGGCCGGTGTTATCCTGCTGGTGGCAGGCTGGTTTCGCGCCGGCAACCTGATTGCCTACGTTCCCGAGGCGGTCGTCAACGGTTTCACCATCGGCATCGGCGTCATCATCGCCACCAGCCAGGTCAAGGATTTCCTCGGACTGTCGGTCGACCATGTGCCGGCCGAGTTCCTGGAGAAGCTACCTGCCTTGTGGACGGCGCGTGACAGCCTCAATCCGGGTGCGCTTGCCATCGCCCTGCTGACAATGGTGCTGATCCTGGCGTTGCGCAGGCTGTTCCCGCGGTTTCCCGGATTGATCGTGGCTGTTGCCGCAGGCTCGGCCTGCGTGGTGGCGTTCGGATTGAACGTCGATACGCTGGCCTCCCGGTTCGGCGCCTTGCCAAGCACGCTGCCGGCACCCGGGTTTCCCGAGGTGTCATGGGGCAGGGTTGTCGAACTGTTTCCCTCCTCCCTGATCATCGCCTTCCTTGCCGGGGTGGAATCGCTGCTGTCGGCCATGGTTGCCGACCGGATGATTTCGGGCAGTCACCGGCCCAATGCCGAACTGACGGCACAAGGCGTCGCCAACATTGGCTCGGCGCTGTTCGGCGGCTTGCCGGCGACCGGGGCGATTGCCAGAACCGCCACCAACATCCGCGCCGGTGGCAAGACGCCGGTCGCGGGAATTGTTCACGCGGTGACGGTTCTAGTGGTGATGATGGTGGCGGCGCCACTGGCCGGGCAACTGGCGCTGCCGGCGCTGGCTGCCTTGCTGATCATTACCGCCTGGAACATGAGCGAGCCGCACAAGTGGGGAGAATATGCGCGTGGGCGAACCAGCGACAAGGTGCTGCTGTTGCTGACCATGGCATTGACGGTGCTGGTTGACCTGACAGTCGCCATCGGCGTTGGCGTTGCAGTTGGCCTGGCGTTGCGGTTGCGCCGCCAGGCTGCAGCCGAAAGCGACTGGCAGCCGCCGGAGCGTTGACCGTCATTGCCGGGCGATCAGGCCCAGCGCCGTTGTCACCATGCGCGCGGCGGTGAGGGCGCCGAGGCCCTCGACGTCCTGGTCCGGCATGAACTCGACGAGGTCAAAGGCGGCGATGCGGGATCTGGCGGCGATGCCGCTGAGCAGTTCCACCGTCTGCCAGTAGCCAAGCCCGCCGGGCGCGCGGCCGATGACGCCGGGCATGATGGACGGGTCAAGCCCATCGCAGTCGAAGCAAATGATGACATTGCTGCCAGCGGGGATGGCCTCGAGCACCGGCTCGATACCGTCCCGCGCGACATCGCGGGCGGTGAAGAACTGCGCGCCCCAGGCCTTGCGCATCGGCGAGGTCCTGTGGGCGGGCCGAGCCAATATTGCGGGCGCCGACCTGTATGATGGCCTCGACATGAGCCATCTCGGAGGCGCGGCGCATGGTGGACGACAGCCCCCAACGTTCGCCGCCGACATCGTCGCGCCAGTCGATATGGGCGTCGATCTGGACGATGGTGAACTTGCCCCGGCCCTCGAAGGCCTGCAGCATGGGGATGGGGATCGAGTCATCGCCGCCGAGCAGAACCGGCACCGCGCCGCGATCAAGGATGGCCGAGACGGCGGCGCGGATGGCATCGCGGTTGGCCGCGCTGTCCTCGCTCCAGGGCAGGTCCCCCAGGTCGCAGGCGTCTGCCGGGCCGCCGGGCAACAGCGGTTCGCCGAGATCGAAGTCAACGTGGGTGAGGTTGGCGGCATAAGGGGCTGCTGCGGCGCGGATGGCGGCTGGTCCTCCGGCGCAATAGGGACCGACCGAGGCGTAGGGCGTGGCGCACGGCACGCCGAGGATGGCGGCTTTCGAACTTACCTGCCCGGGTGAGGCGCAAGAGGGGATGCCGTGGAACGTCTTCACGTCGCCGGCGCCGAACATGGTTGCGATCGACGTCTTCGACATGGTTGGTCAGCCCTTTGCGGCGCGCATCTGATCTGCGAAGCGTTCGAACAGGTAGTGCGAGTCCTGGGGTCCGGGCGAGGCTTCCGGGTGGTGCTGGACGGAGAACACCGGCTTGCCTTTCAGCTGGATGCCGCAGTTGGAGCCATCGAACAGCGAGATGTGGGTTTCCTCGACACTGACCGGCAGCGACGCCTGATCAACGGCGAAGCCATGGTTCATCGAGGTGATCTCGACCTTGCCGGTGGTGTGGTCCTTGACCGGATGGTTGGCGCCGTGGTGGCCCTGGTGCATCTTTACCGTCTTGCCGCCCAGTGCCAGCGCCAGCATCTGGTGGCCGAGGCAGATGCCGAACAGCGGCTTGCCCGAGTCCACCAGCTTGCGGATTTCCGGCACGGCGTATTCGCCGGTTGCCGCCGGGTCGCCGGGACCGTTGGACAGGAACACTCCGTCAGGGTTCATGGCGAGGATGTCTTCAGCCTTGGTGTCACCTGGCACGACCGTAACCTTGCAGCCCTGCTGGGCGAGACAGCGCAGGATGTTGCGCTTGGCGCCAAAGTCCATGGCGACCACGTGCAGGTCCGGACTTTCCATGCGGCCGAAGCCCTCGTTCCAGGCCCACAGGGTCTCGTCCCAGTCATAGCGCTGGGTGCAGGAGACTTCCTTGGCCAGGTCCATGCCTTCGAGGCCGGGCCAGGCTGCGGCTTCCTTCTTCAGGGCGTCAAGGTTGAAACTGGCCTTGGGGTTATGGGCGATGACGGCGTTGGGCATGCCCTTTTCACGGATAAGCGCGGTGAGCGCGCGAGTGTCGATGCCGCAAATGCCGATGATGCCGCGCGCCTTGAGCCAGGCGTCGAGATGTTTGGCGGCGCGATAGTTGGACGGGTCGGTGATGCCGGCCTTGAGCACGCAGCCGCGCACGCCCGATGCGGACGCCAGGTTGGAGGTTTCGATGTCCTCGTCGTTGGTGCCGACATTGCCGATGTGGGGGAAGGTGAAGGTGATGATCTGGCCGGCATAGGACGGATCGGTGAGGATCTCCTGGTAGCCGGTGATGGCAGTGTTGAAGCACACCTCGCCAACGGCCTTGCCGGTGGCGCCGAGGCCCATGCCCTCGATGACGGTGCCGTCGGCCAGCACCAGCCGGGCTGTCGTTGGCGCGGTGGACCAGCCGGCGGCAGGCGGAGAGGAACGCCCCGTGCCGGTTGACGACGGGCGGGCGGTGGTTTTCGTGGGCGGCATGGCGCACTTACCTGTTTGTTCCGGAATTTCGCGCGAACCTAGTAGTGCGATCCGGCAAGGTCAAGCAGTGCCGGGCTGGTTTTCCAGCCATTTGGCCGCAGGACCCCGAATGGCGGCAGGGCTGCTTGCGAACCGCCACCGGCAGAATTATGTACATGCGGGTCCGAGAAATCAGGCTGTAGCGATACCAGAAGAGGCATTCAGGCGATGACCGATACCTTGCGAGACCAGGTCAGTGGCGAGATGAAGCAGGCCATGCGCGACGGCGACAAGCTGCGCGTGGCGACGCTGCGGCTGATCTCGGCTGCGTTCAAGGACCGCGAGATTCAGAATCGCGGCACAGGCAAGGACGAAAGCCTGAGCGACGCCGGGATGCAGGAAATCCTCGCCAAGATGATCAAGCAGCGCCGCGAGTCCGCTGAAACCTACGAAAAGGGTGGCCGCCCTGAGCTTGCGCAGGCCGAGAAGGCGGAAATCGCCATCATCGAGGAGTTTCTGCCGCGCCAGTTGAGCGTGCAGGAAACCGAAGCAGCCGTGTCCGGCGTGGTGGCTGAACTGGGCGCCAGCGGGTTGAAGGACATGGGCCGGGTGATGGGCGTGCTCAAGGAACGCTATGCCGGCCAGATGGATTTCGCCCGGGCCGGCGCCATGGTGAAGTCGGCGCTCAGCTAGGGCCAGAAGCCCGGCCCCCGTGTCCCGCCGTCCGGGCGGGCGCGACTTTCCGTTAAAACCAGGTTGTTACTGGGGGGAGTAAGTAAACTCGGCTCCCGGCTTAATCGCGCCCGCATTTTGCGCCGGTGACCCTTGCGGGCTGCCGACGGTTCCATCCTGTGGCACAGACTGTACAGAATCAAGTCTGACGATTGGTCAAATATCAAATAATAGTGAGATGATCTGTCCTGACGTGCTTTTTATCCGTATACGGAGTCACGGACGGGTCATGAACGGTGCAGGGGGGTGATATGTGTCCGGCTGAGGAGCGCAAGGTAATCGTTGCGTCGCAATTTAATATGCTGCTGTAATATCAATGTTCCCAAGCCGGAGTTTGAGTGATGGATCAAGACGGTCGGACAAGTTCGTTTCTATCGGAGCTGGCAGGACCGTTTCAGAATGCCTTGAGCCTTCCTTCGGCAACATGCGACGCGATGAAGTCGTTTTTTGTGCTCGCAAGCACCCGCAGCCTGTCCGAGACAGTTCGCATCCTGGGCATTACGCGACAGACCGTGCGACGCCACGTCAAACTGCTAGAGACGATCCGCGGAACCATGCTTTTCACGGTCGATACCGGCGGATACCAGCTGTCGGAAGACGGACAGGCCGAGTATCGCGTGGTCAGCAAGATCATCAACCAGACATCAAGGTGGGCTACCGGACTGGCAGCGATCAGTCCGGTGCTGGACCTGTGCAATGGCCGCGGCCCCGACGGCGGCTACTACCTGTCGCAGCAGCATCCGGTGAGCAGTCTGATCCTCAACGGCCCTGTCGCCATGAAGCGGATCTACAAGGCCTGGGTTGATGGCGGGGGGCAGGTCGAGGCGCCCGCCTTCAAGCGGGTAAGGTCGGAATTGCTCATGTACCGCCAGAACACCGGCAACTGGACGTGCATACATGCTGGCGAAAAGGCTGCGCTGGCGATCTGGCTTGGGCCGGTCTGGGGCAAGAGCCTGATCGGGGTGCAGCTGACACATGATCCCGTTGCTGGCTGGGCGGACGACTATGTGCTGCAGGCGTACCAGCAAGCCATTGACTCCGGCGAATGCCGGTACGACCACCTGGCGATCACCCTGGGCCGAGGGCCGGATGGCGAACCGGAAGGCGTCTGTTACCAGCGGCTTGTGATGCCTTGCCGCTTGCCGGATGCGTCGGAGGTCGTGGCGGTATTTTGCATCCTGACGAACAGGATCGATATTGGCCTGCTGCCCGAGCAGGCCCATCAGAGGATGCCGGAACACTTCGAATCCTTGCGCGACGGCTGAGCCCGGGCGGGCACAAGCGGACTTTCACTCCAACCCGGCGGGAATTGTGATAGGCGTGGGCTGTTGATGGGTTATTGAATGCCTGTTGCCGTCTTGCAAAGATGGCCAGTCAAACCAGTCCGGTAGACAAGTTCAATGCGCTTTCCGCAATCATTCCTGGATGAGATAAGGGC
This sequence comes from uncultured Alphaproteobacteria bacterium, assembly GCA_963700935.1. Taxonomy (GTDB): domain Bacteria; phylum Pseudomonadota; class Alphaproteobacteria; order Rhizobiales; family Aestuariivirgaceae; genus Anderseniella. The sequence continues at coordinate 9,615 of CAVOZK010000020.1, forward strand.
GAGGGTTTCGATCTCCTCGGTCATCGGCAGGTCTGTGCAGTGGGACAAGCGCAAGACCAATGCCGGCAAGGGCGACTTCTGGGCGTGCTGTCCGTTCCACGGCGAAAAGTCGGCGAGCTTCCACTGCGAGGACCGGAAAGGCCGCTATCACTGCTTCGGCTGCAAGGTGTCGGGCGACATTTTCACCTACCTCGTCGAGAAGGAAGGCGTGCCGTTTCCCGAGGCTGTCGAGCGGCTGGCGATGGAGGCGGGGCTGGAAATGCCCAAGCTGTCGCCGGAAGCGGAAGCGCGCGAGGAGCGCCGGGCCAGCCTTTATGACGTGATGCAGATGGCGCAGGACTTCTTTGCGTCACAGCTTCAATCGGCGGCGGGGGCCAAGGCGCGCGGTTACCTGTCTGACCGGGGCCTGAGCGCAGCTGTGCAGCAGGATTTCGGTATTGGCTATGCCCCCAATGACCGGCATGCGCTGACAAAGGCCCTGAGCGCGCAGAACGTGCTGTCCGAGCAGATGGTGGAGGCAGGACTGGTCATCAGGCCGGATGACGGCAAGCCCTCCTATGACCGCTTCCGCGACCGGATCATGTTTCCGATCCGCGACCCGCGCGGGCGGGTGATTGCCTTTGGCGGCCGCGCCATGAGCGCCGATGCGATGGCCAAGTATCTCAACTCTCCCGACACGCCGCTGTTTCACAAGGGCACCGTACTCTACAATCAGGACAAGGCGCGCAAGGCCGCCCATGACACCGGCCAGCTGATTGCCTGTGAAGGCTACATGGACGTGATCGCCTTCACGCGGGCCGGGCTTCCCAATGCGGTCGCACCGCTTGGCACCGCGCTGACCGAAGACCAGCTTGGCCTGATGTGGCGGATGGTGCCGGAGCCGGTGTTGTGTTTCGACGGCGACGAGGCCGGTCTGAAGGCGGCCTGGCGGGCGCTGGACCTGGCTCTGGAACGGTTGACGCCCGGCAATTCGCTGCGCTTTGCGTTGCTGCCGGGAGGCCAGGATCCGGACGATCTGCTGGGCTCGGGCGGCCCGGAGGCGGTGCGCCAGGCGATCGAGGCGGCCGAACCGATGGCCGAGATGCTATGGCGCCGGGCGCTTTCGGCCAATGACCGCTCTACGCCGGAGCGCAAGGCGCGCTTCGAGGCCGACCTGATGCAGCAGGTCAACCAGATCGCCGACGCGACCGTGCGCGAGTACTACAGGCAGGACATGCGCGAGCGGTTGCGGGGATTGAACCGGACGGGGCAAGGCGGCGGCGCAGGCCGGCCCGGCAACTGGCAGAAATACCCGGGTAGTGCCGCAGGCGGCCGGGGCCGATGGCAGCAGAAGCAGCCCTGGGAAATGAAGCTGCCGGCCTCGCCGCAGCTCAAGGCGCTGGCTTCGAGACCGGCTGCCGACCTGGCGGCGGAGCGGCGCATGGGCTTCATTCTGCTGACGCTGGTCAACCATCCGGTGCTTGCGGAAGAGATGATCGAGGATGTTGCGGCACTTGAGGGCTTGAGCCCCACGCTTAACTCTTTGCGCCGGCAAATCATAGATACGGTCGCTTCTGGGGCTGACCTTGAAACATCTGGCTTGCGCGACCACTTAATCCACACCGGGATGGGCGCAGTCATTGATGCGCTGGACTCCCAGGCCCGGCACCACGATTGCTGGTTTGCAGGTGCGGACGCTGCCGACAAGGACGCCCGTACCGGACTGAAGCAGTTGCTGGCGCTGAACCGGAAACTGGTGACTCTGGAGAAGGAACTGAGACGGGCCGAACTGCGCCTTGCCGAACATCCGAGTGAAGAGAATCTCAATCTTCTCAACGAGGTGAGGGAGCAGTTGCAGTCGATGACGGGGGCGGAAGCCAGCGTTGACGGCTATGGGGAAGCATCGGGACGTTTGTCCAACCCGGCCGGTTGACGGTGGTTGGAACCCCAGCCGCCGCCGCAGGAAACAGCCGTCCGCTATCGGCCCGGCCGGTGGCATTCCGCCCGGACGAACATGATTAAGACGCGGTTAACGGCAGCGGGGTGATAACCGGTTGCCCCCGACCACTGGAACAAATCAGGGAAATCGCTGGCCGCAGGCGCTGAAAGCCGCGCTTCTGCCAGCCCCAGACAAGAAGCGAGCGCAAGACGAATGGCGAGAGCACAGGCACGCGACAATTCTCCGGCAAGCAAGAAGGCGGCTGTGGCCGTGGAAGACCCCAGCGCCGAAGATACCGAAACGCCGGAAGTGGGCAGCGATGGACCGGTGCTGGACCTTAGCGATGCCGGCGTCAAGCGGATGATCAAGCTCGCCAAGCAGCGCGGCTTTGTAACCTATGACGAACTGAACGAGGTGCTGCCGTCGGACGAGGTGTCGTCGGAGCAGATCGAGGACATCATGGCGATGCTCACCGACATGGGCATCAACGTGGTGGAAACCGAGGAAGAGACCGAGGACACCACCGAGGTGGCGGAGAGCGCCCAGACCGGCGTGGTCAAGACCGAGGGCAATACGCCGACCTCGGCTGACCGTACCGACGACCCGGTGCGCATGTACCTGCGCGAGATGGGTTCGGTGGAGCTGTTGTCGCGCGAGGGCGAAATTGCCATCGCCAAGCGCATCGAGGCGGGCCGCGAGGCGATGATCTCGGGCCTGTGCGAAAGCCCGCTTACCTTCCAGGCCATCATCATCTGGCGCGACGAACTCAACGAAGGCAAGATCCTGCTGCGCGACATCATCGATCTCGAGGCCACCTATGCCGGCCCCGATGCGAAGAAGGTCGAGGCGCCGACGCCGGAAGAGCGCGAAGCCAAGGAAAAGGAAGCCCGCCGGGCCGAGGCCGAGAAGCGCGAAAAGGCAGCCGCCGAGATGCGCCGGTCGCGCCCGCGCCGGCCGGGGCCTGACGACGACGTGCTGTCGGCTGACGATTTCGAGCCGTCTGCGGCGCCGGAAGAAGACGACGAGGACGACGACGAAGAGGCCAACGTGTCGCTGGCCGCCATGGAAGCGGAACTCAAGCCGCACGTGCTGGAAACCTTCGACCGCATCGCCAAGACCTACAAGAGCCTGCGCAAGCTGCAGGACCAGGAAGTGACGGAAAAGACCGCGCTGTCTTCCTCGCAGGCGCGCCGCTACCGCAAGCTGCGCGAAGAGATCATCGAGGACGTCAAGTCGCTGTCGCTGAACGCAGCGCGCATCGAGGCGCTGGTGGAGCAGCTCTACGACATCAACCGCCGGCTGATTTCGCTGGAAGGCCGGCTGATGCGGCTGGCCGAGAGCCACAAGGTGCCGCGCACCGTGTTCCTTGAGGAATACCAGGGCGAGGAACTGGATGCCAACTGGGTGCGCCGGGTGTCGCGGCTGGCCAAGCACGGCTGGAAGGACTTCGTCACCAAGGAGAAGGACACGATCAAGGAAATCCGCGAGGAGATCCATTCGCTGGCGTCCGATACCGGCCTGCAGATCCCCGAGTTCCGCCGCATCGTGCACGCGGTGCAGAAGGGCGAGCGCGAGGCGCGCATTGCCAAGAAGGAAATGGTCGAGGCCAACCTGCGTCTCGTCATCTCCATCGCCAAGAAGTACACCAACCGCGGCCTGCAGTTTCTCGACCTGATCCAGGAAGGAAACATCGGCCTGATGAAGGCGGTGGACAAGTTCGAGTACCGGCGCGGCTACAAGTTCTCCACCTACGCCACATGGTGGATCCGGCAGGCGATCACCCGGTCCATCGCCGACCAGGCGCGCACCATCCGCATTCCCGTGCACATGATCGAGACGATCAACAAGATCGTGCGCACCAGCCGCCAGATGATGCACGAGATCGGCCGCGAGCCGACGCCGGAGGAGCTTGCCGAGAAGCTGTCCATGCCGCTTGAGAAGGTGCGCAAGGTGATGAAGATCGCCAAGGAGCCGATCAGCCTCGAAACGCCGGTGGGCGACGAGGAAGACAGCCACCTGGGCGATTTCATCGAGGACAAGAACGCCATCCTGCCAATCGACGCGGCGATCCAGGCCAACCTGCGCGAGACGACGACGCGGGTGCTGGCCAGCCTCACCCCGCGCGAGGAACGCGTGCTGCGCATGCGCTTCGGCATCGGCATGAACACCGACCACACGCTGGAGGAAGTCGGCCAGCAGTTCTCGGTGACGCGCGAACGCATCCGCCAGATCGAGGCCAAGGCGCTCAGGAAGCTGAAGCACCCGAGCCGGAGCCGGCGCTTGAGGTCATTCCTCGATAACTGAGTCAGACCAACGGCTTGCGCCACATTGATGGCGCAGCAATTCAAGGGCCGGAGCGCAAGTTCCGGCTCTTTTTTGTTTCCCTGTCGGAGCTGTCGCTCCTCCCCGCCTCTTGTTGTTGTTCTAGCGCGCTCATGCGTGAATGACGTCGCCGAACCAGTCGGCGAGGCGGCGGCGCGCGGCGTGACCGGCGGCGAGGTCGAACGTATTGACGATGGCGACGCGGAAGCCGCCGGGCGGCATGGCATGGGTTTCGGGGGCGCGGTCCTCGTGGAAGGTGATCTGCACGCTGGTGATGGCGGGTTGCGCCAGCACCTCCCGCACCAGCGCCGGTGGCGGGTGGCGCGGCGTATCCACCGGATGCGGCACGAACAGGGCGAGGCTGTAGCCGTCGCGGCGCCGTTCGCCGGGCAGTGACCAGCCCTCGCCCGAATAGAGCCCGACCAGCGCGCCCACCCAGTCATCGCCGCCATAGAGGTCCGGCCACTGGTCGGCGAAGCGCAGGTGCGCCTCGATGATGCGCCCGCCAATGGTCTCGAGGTTGACCATGCCGGTGTAGCCGGCGAGCTGACTGGCGATCCAGCCGGCGGCGTGGGCCTCCAGCGCGGGCAGCGCACCTGCATGGATGGTCCAGTAGTCGAACATGCCGCCGCCGATGGGCCGGCCGGTGGCATGGCGCCACCAGCGGGGCTGGCCGTCCACCACCGCTACGTCGGTGCTGACATGGTCGCCCTGCAGCAGCTCGGTCCAGATGTGGCCGGGCGTTTCGGCTGCGGCATAGTCAGCGGCGCTGTCGATGCGGCGGCTGTCGCGGCCCATGCCCTTGAGGTTGATGACGGGCTTGGAGAACACCGGCCAGTGCGGCGGCGTCACGCCGTGCGGCGCGGCCGCAAGGCCCTGGCTCAGCGCCACGTGCAGCTTGTCGTAGACGTGGCGGTGGCCGGGGTACCACTTCCAGGCGTCGGCGTCTTCGGTGGGAATGCGCACGTGTTCGGGGCAGGGAACCTGCTCGAAGAACTGGAAGCGCCACGGATCGACTTCGCAGACGGGCATCGGGGGTTGGGTGCTGTGACCTTTGCGCCGGGCTGGCAAGAGCGCCGACCGGGCGGAGGCGACTGTACTGCATCCGTAAGGTTGTGCAATGGCGGGGATGACAGGTTCAGCACGGGGCGGTAAATTTCGCCCATGCACCACGCCACCGAAATCACCATCTCGACCCGAGGGCAGGGGCTCTATGAATTCACCGCTCAGGTCGAGGCCTTCGTTCGCCGCGCCAACATCGACACCGGCCTCGTCACCGTATTCTGCCGTCATACGTCTGCGTCATTGACCATCCAGGAGAATGCCGACCCGGACGTGCGGGCGGACCTGAACGAGTTCTTCCGCCGCCTCGTGCCGGAGAACATGGACTGGCTGCGCCATACCATCGAGGGGCCGGACGACATGCCCGCGCACATCAAGGCCGCGCTGACTGATGTGTCGTTGTCGATCCCCGTCATGGCGGGGCGCATGGTGCTGGGCACGTGGCAGGGCATCTACCTGTTCGAACACCGTGCCGCGCCACATACCCGGCGTGTCGCTTTGCATCTTTGAGGCGAGGTGACGCTGCGCTATCGGGGGCGCGACGTTTCACGACTCGACAGGGGCACTAAAGCCATGACGGCAGCAGCAACCCGCAAGCTCATCACCCGCTATTACGACGCCTTCAACCGCAGGACACCGCCACCATGCTCGACTGCCTGGGCGCAGGCTTCGTGCATGACGTGAGCCAGGGCGAGCGCCGCCGCGGCAAGAAGAAGTTCGCCGAGTTTCTCGACCACATGCACCGCTGCTATCACGAGCAGCTGTCGGACGTGGTGGTGATGACCTCGACCGACGGCGCGCGCGCGGCGGCCGAGTTCAACCTCAAGGGCAAGTACCTCGCGACCGACGAGGGCCTGCCGCCGGCCAAGGGCCAGACCTACAAGCTTCGCGTCGGCGCGTTCTTCGAGGTGACGGACGGCAAGATCACGCGGGTGTCGACTCATTACAGCCTGCCCGAGTGGACAAAGCAGGTGGTTGGGAAGAAGTAAGGTGGGCGTCGCGGTAAGGCCTCTCACCGGGCCCGAGTTCGACGCGGCGATCCCGGCGCTGGCCAATTTGCGGATCCGGATTTTCAGAGTCTTTCCGTACCTTTACGACGGAGACCTGGCATACGAGGAAAAGTACCTCGCGCGCTTCAAGGCGGCGGACCGGGCGTTTCTGGCTGCGGCGTTCGATGGCGACCGATCGTCGGCGCAGCGACGGCAGCGCCCATGGCGGGTGAGGCGGATGAGTTCCGCGCGCCGTTCGAGCAGGCCGGATACGACGTGTCGAAAATATTCTACTTCGCCGAGAGCCTGCTGCTGCCTGAGTATCGCGGGCATGGGGTGGGTCACAGGTTCTTCGATGCGCGCGAGGCCCATGCGCGCTCGTTCGGCGAGTATGAGTGGGCGGCGTTCTGCTCGGTGGTGCGGCCTGCCGGTCATCCGGCGCGGCCGGAAGGCTACCAGCCGCTCGACGCGTTCTGGACAAAGCGCGGGTTCCAGAAGGCAGAGGGGCTGACCACCACCTATGCGTGGAAGGACGTTGGTGATAGGCAGGAGACATCGAAAGACCATGCAGTTCTGGATGAAACGCCTATGAGCCGTTCCCTCGTCATTGCCGCCGCGCAATACCCGCTCGATGAACTGGAGTCTGAAAGCCAGTACGAGGACAAGATCTCGCGCTGGGTGGAAGACGCCGTGGCGGCGCAGGCGACGCTGCTGGTGTTCCCGGAGTACGGCGCGATGGAGCTTGCCGCGCTGGCAGGGCCAGAGACGGCAGCCGACCTGCAAGGCGCCATCGACGCGGTGTCGGAGCGGATGGAACTGCAGGCCCGGGTGCATGCGAAGCTGGCGGCGGCGCACGGCGTGGCCATTGTGGCGGCGTCCGGCCCGGTGCGTCATGCAGACGGCAGCGCCACCAACGTGGCGCGGCTGTTCCATTCGTCGGGCAAGGTGGGCGAGTACGCCAAGCTGATGATGACGCCGTGGGAGCGCGAGCCGTGGAAGGTGTGTGCGGGGCCTGCCTCGGGCCTGCAGGTGTTCGACCTCGGCTTCGCGAAGGTGGGGCTGGTGATCTGTTACGACATCGAGTTTCCGCTGCTGAGCCGCGCGCTGGCGGAAGCGGGGGCCGAGATCATCTTCGCCCCGTCCAACACCGAGACCGAGCACGGCTACTGGCGGGTGCGCACCGGGTGCATGGCGCGGGCGCTGGAAAACCAGGTCTACACGGTGCACTCGCCGACCGTCGGCCCCGCGCCGTGGTGTCCGCCGGTGGAGATGAACGTGGGCGCGGCGGGTGTTTATGCGGCGTCCGACCGGGGCTTTCCGGCCGGGGGGGTGATGGCGCTGGGCGAACTCAACAAGCCGCAATGGGTGTTCGCCGAGGTGGACCTTGACCTGCTGGCCGAGGTGCGGGCGTCGGGCGGGGTGCAGACCTACAATCACTGGCATGAGCAGCCCGGCGCCGGGCCGCTGCCGCCGGCGGGGCGCACGGACCTGACATGACCGGCATGATCGAGATTGCCCAGCAGAACCTGCTGTCGCCAATGGTTCTGTTCTTCGCGCTCGGGCTGTTCGCCTCGTTCGTGAAGTCGGACCTGTCGATCCCCGAGGCCATCGCCAAGACCATGGCGGTCTACCTGATGATGGCGATCGGCTTCAAGGGCGGGGTGGAGCTGGCCAATGCGGGCGCCAGCGCCACGCTGTTTGCGGTGCTGGCGGCGGGGGCGGTGGTATCCGCCGTGCTGCCGCTGATCGGCTTCGGCCTGCTGTCGGCCACCAGCAGGCTGGCACGAGTGGATCGCGCGGCAGTGGCGGCGCACTATGGCTCCATCTCCATCGTCACCTTCGTGGCGGCCACGCAGGCCGTGACCACGGCGGGGCTTGCCTATGACGGCTACCTGATCGCGGTGGCGGCGGTGATGGAAAGCCCGGCGATCATTACCGCGCTGATGCTGGCGCGGCGTGGCCAGCCGGCCGCCGCCACGCCAGACGCGGAAGCGGCGCAGGCGTCCGGCCACCTGTGGCGCGAGATCGCCTTCAACTCCTCGGTGCTGATGCTGACCGGTGCCTTCGTCATCGGCATGGTAACGGGCAAGCAGGGGCTGGAGATGATTTCGCCGTTCATCATCGATCCGTTCCGGGGCGTGCTGTGCCTGTTCCTGCTCGACATGGGGCTGATTGCGGGCCGGGGCCTGCGCGGTGGCGCGGGCAAGCTGCCGCTGCCGGTGATCGCCTTCGGGCTGTACATGCCGGTGCTGGGCGCGCTGCTGGCGGCGGGACTGGCGATGGCGATCGGCCTGAGTGCCGGCAGCGCCGCGCTGTTCATCACGCTGGCCGCGTCGGCGTCCTATATCGCCGTGCCTGCCGCGATGCGCCTGGCGCTGCCCGAGGCCAAGCCGTCGATCTATCTGACCCTGTCGCTGGGGGTGACGTTCCCGTTCAACCTGGCGCTGGGCATCCCGTTCTACATCTGGCTGGCGGAGACCGTCACATGAGCATCACCACCCACCCGAAGAAGCGCATCGAGATCATGATCGAGGCGCCAGCGCTTGCCCGGGTCACCGCCGCGCTCGACCGGGCCGAGGCGACCGGCTACACGGTGCTGCCGGCGCTGGCGGGCCGGGGCAATGGCGGTACCTGGCAGCGTGACGACGCGTTCGGTGATTCAGGCCGCATCGTCTGCGTGGTGTGCATCAGCGACGCCCAGCGGGTGCCGGCCATACTGGAAGCCTTGAAGCCGCTGGTGGAACGGCATATCGGTATCGTGTCGGTGGCCGATGTGCAGGTCATCCGCGCCGAACATTTCTAGGGCCTGATTGCGATGCCTGACAAATTCCCCGACCGCCTCAAGCAGGGCTACAGCACCTTCCGCTCCGACGCGTTCCCCCGTGAGCGCCAGCGCTATGACGTGCTGGCGGCGGGTGGGCAGAAGCCGACGATCATGATCATTGCCTGCTGCGATTCACGCGCCGCACCCGAGATCGTCTTCGACGCCAGCCCGGGCGAGGTGTTCGTGGTGCGCAACGTGGCCAACCTGGTGCCGCCCTATGCGCCGGACGGCAAGCATCACTCGACGTCCGCGGCGCTGGAATTCGCGGTGCTGCAGCTGGGGGTGAAGCACATCGTCATCATGGGGCACGGCCGCTGCGGCGGCATCTCGGCGGTCGTCAACCCGTCAGGCCCGCTGAGCAGCGGCGACTTCATCGGCCAGTGGCTGACGCAGATCCGCGACCTGGCCCAGTTCGTCGAGCGCGAACACGACCATTCGGACGACCAGTACCAGACTTGCGTGGAGCGGGCCAATGTGGAGCATTCGCTGGCCAACCTGCGCACTTTCCCGTGGGTTCGCCAGCGCGAGCAGCGTGGCGAGCTTGGACTGCACGGGGCGTGGTTTGACATCGGCCTTGGCGAACTCCATGTATTGAACTTCAGCTCAGGTGAATGGAGAATGCTCTGACCATGGCTTCAGACGAGGCCAGTACCCCGACCGCCATCGATCCCGTTTGCGGAATGACGGTGAAGCTGAACGCGGGCAAGCCGGAATTCGAGTGGAAGGGCGAGACCTACCATTTCTGCAATCCGAAGTGTAAGCACCGGTTCGAGGCCGATCCGGTGTTCTTTGTTTCCGGCAACAACAAGCGCAAGCCGAAACCGGCCGCGAAGAACGTCCTCTACACCTGCCCGATGGACCCGGAGATCGTGCAGGAAGGCCCAGGCACGTGCCCTATCTGCGGCATGGCGCTGGAGCCGATGGGCGCTCCGGCGGACGGGCCGAACCATGAACTGATCGACTTCACGCGCCGGCTGTGGGTCTCGGCGGCGGCAGCCGTGCCGCTGATGGTGCTGACCATGGGGCCGATGGCCGGCCTGCCGGTGCGCGAGTGGCTGGGCGAGCGGACGGCGCAGCTGGTGGAGCTGGCCCTGGCCGCGCCGGTCGTGCTGTGGGCGGCCAAGCCGTTCTTCGAACGGGGCTGGAGTTCACTCAGGACCCGCAACTTCAACATGTGGACGCTGATCATGCTCGGCGTTGGTGCGGCGTTCGCTTATTCGGTGGTGGCGGCGCTGGCCCCGCAGCTGTTTCCGGCGGCGCTCAGGTCCGGCGACGGCACCGTGCCGGTCTACTTCGAGGCCGCCGTGGTGATCATCGCGCTGGTGTTCGTAGGTCAGGTGCTGGAACTCAGGGCGCGAGAGCGCACCGGTGATGCGATCAAGGCGTTGATCAATCTCGCACCCAGGACGGCGCGGCGGATTAATGACGACGGCAGCGAGTACGATGCACCGCTGGAAAACATACTTGCCGGCGATCTGTTGCGGGTACGTCCCGGCGAGGCGGTGCCGGTTGACGGCGAGGTGATGGAGGGCGAGACCTCCATCGACGAGGCGATGCTGACAGGGGAACCGATCCCGGTGGCCAAGGGCCCGGGCGACAAGGTGACAGGGGGCACCATCAACAAGAACGGCTCCATCGTGATGAAGGCCGTGCGGGTCGGCGAGGACACGATGCTCTCGCAGATCGTGGAGATGGTGGCGTCCGCCCAGCGTTCGCGCGCGCCGATCCAGGGGCTGGCGGACAAGGTGGCAGGTTACTTCGTTCCCACCGTTGTGGCGGTTGCGGTGATCGCATTCTTCGCCTGGCTGGCGTTCGGTCCGGCGCCGGGGCTTGCCTTCGCCATCGTGGCGGCAGTGTCGGTGCTGATCATCGCCTGCCCGTGCGCGCTGGGGCTTGCAACGCCGATGTCGATCATGACGGCCACGGGGCGCGGCGCGCAGGCGGGTGTGCTGGTCAAGGAGGCCGGCGCACTGGAAAGGCTTTCACACACCGATACGCTGGTGGTGGACAAGACCGGCACGCTGACGCGCGGCAAGCCAGCGGTGAGCGAGCTTGGTCCATTGGGCGGCAGGACGGAAGCCGAGCTGCTGGCGCTGGCGGCGGGCATCGAGGCCGGTTCGGAGCATCCGCTGGCCGAAGCCATCCTGAATGCGGCCAATGCCATTTCGATCGGTCCGGCCAGGATGACCGGGTTCGAGGCGGTGACCGGCAAGGGCGTTACCGCCAGCCATGACGGCAGGCGCATCGCCTTTGGCAACGCCGCGCTGATGGAGCAGGCCGGTGCGGACATCGCGCCGCTGGCCCGGCAGGTCGAGCGGCTGCAGGCGCAGGGCAATACGGTCATGTATCTGGCCGAGGACGATGCGCTTGCAGGCTTCGTGGCGGTGGCTGATCCGGTCAAGGACAAGGCAGCGGCCGCAATCAAGGCGCTGCATGGACTGGGTTACCGGATCGTGATGGCAACAGGCGACAACGAAATCACCGCAAGGGCCGTGGCGAAGAAGCTCGGCATCGACGAAGTGCATGCGGGCGTGTTGCCGGAAGACAAGAAAGCCTTGGTGGAGCGATTGCGCAGCGAGGGCCGCAAGGTGGCGATGGCTGGCGATGGCGTCAACGATGCGCCCGCACTTGCCGCAGCGGATGTGGGCATCGCCATGGGGACCGGCGCCGACGTGGCGCTGGAAAGCGCAGGCATTACGCTGTTGAAGGGCGACCTGAACGGCATCGTGCGGGCCCGGAAACTGGCGGATGCGACCATGCGCAACATCAAGCAGAACCTGTTCTTCGCCTTCGTCTACAATGCGGCCGGTGTGCCGATTGCGGCGGGCATACTGTACCCGGTTACCGGCTGGCTGCTGTCACCGATGATTGCGGCGGCCGCCATGAGCCTGTCGTCGGTGTCGGTGATCTCGAATGCGCTGCGGTTGAGGCGGCTGCAGCTGTAGGTCCGGCCGGTCAGCCGATTCCGACAGGTGAGACCCCTTGCTGCTTGCCAAAAATTTGCGCCCGGGACATCATGCTTCCATAAGCGGTTCGCCAGGAACCGCAGCAGTGGCGTATCTCCGGGGTGCCCCGGTTCCTCCGGCGTTGCGTCACGCAGGGAGGACGTTTGAAATGTGCCACGTTTTCGCCGGGCAAGACCCGGCCAACTACACCTTTGAAACCCGCTCCGTGCGCCTTATGGGCCACCCGACGAGTGTTCGCCTCGAGGCAAAGTTCTGGGTGGTGCTTGAGCAGCTGGCCGAAGCGCAAGGCATGCCGATGGCGAAGTTCCTGTCGGCGCTGTACGAGGAAGCGCTGGAAATCCACGGGGAAGTCAGCAATTTCGCTTCGCTTTTGCGGTGTTGCTGCCTGAACTTCCTCGACCCGGCGTTCGATCACGAGCGGCTGGCGGAAGAGGCGGCGGAAACCCGCGCCAGGTTGGCCAAGGCGGATGCCGCCTGATGGCATGACGCGCTTGTAGTAGTCACATAACACCACCATGACGGCGATGGTTGGTAGCCTTGGCGCTTCGATGAAGCACAGGAGGTATCGCTGGTGGCAAAAGCCATTCACATGATGGTGCGCGTGCTCGATGAAGCGCGCTCGACGAAGTTTTACAAGACTGCATTCGGCCTCGACGTTGAGGACCGGTTCGAGTTCGACGGGTTTACCCTTGTCTATCTGAAGAACAAGGAAAACGACTTCGAGGTCGAGCTGACGATCAACCACGGCAGGACCGAGCCCTACACCCACGGCGACGGCTATGGCCATCTGGCCGTGTCGGTGAGCGACGTGGACGCCGAACATGCCAGGGTCAAGGCGGCGGGCCTCAATCCCGGCGACGTCAAGGAATTCCATCGTGACGGCGCGCTGATGGCGAAGTTCTTTTTTGTGCAGGACCCGGACGGCTACAAGATCGAGGTGCTGCAGCGACACGGCCGCTACACCTGAAAAGCAGCGGCTTCAAAACAATAAACCCCAAGGAGGAAACCCCAAATGACGATAACCCCCAACGTATCCCGCCGCACGGCGCTGAAAGGCGCCGTCGCCGGGCTGATCGTTGCCGGCACGGGCGCGGGCGGCCTGGTGTTCGGCCACGGCAATGCCTGGGCCGCAACGGCCGAGAACCTCGATGCCGACACCTTCGCCACGCTGGTGCAGATGTCGCGCGATACCTATCCGCATGCGCGGCTGGACGACAGCTTCTATGCCGAAGCGGTGTCCGGCCTCGACAAGGCGGCAAAGGACGACGCAGGCCTGAAGACGATGCTCACTGAAGGCGCTGCCAAGCTGGACAAGGAGGCAATGGGCCTGAAGGCGGCATCCTACCGCTCCATGTCGAGCGAGGACGACCGGGTGGCCATTCTCAAGTCAATGGAAGCGGATCCGTTCTTCCAGAAGATCCGCGGCAACCTGGTGACCGGGCTCTACAACAACCAGAAGGCCTGGCCGCTGTTCGGCTACGAGGGCGAGTCCGCCTCCAAGGGCGGTTACATCGACCGCGGCTTTGCTGACATCGACTGGCTGTGAGGGGAGCGCATCGAGATGACGACTTTTTCCAAGAATGATGACTCGGTCGTGGTGATTGTGGGTTCGGGTGCTGGCGGCGGTACGCTGGGCGCTGAACTTGCCATGAAGGGCGTGAAGACGGTGATCCTGGAAGCGGGCGGACGGCACGAGACCGACGACTTCCAGAACGACGAGTGGGGCTCGTTCGGCCAGATTTCATGGCTCGACAAGCGCACCACCTCGGGCTCGTGGCGGGTTGCGAAGGACTTCTCCGGCCTGCCCGCGTGGATCGTCAAGGCGGTGGGCGGGTCCACGGTGCACTGGGCGGGCGCATCCTTGCGCTTCCAGGACCACGAGTGGAAGGCGGCCACAACCTATGGCAACGTGCCGGGCGCAAACCTGCTCGACTGGCCGATCGATCCGGCCGAGATGGATCCCTGGTACACCAAGGCCGAAGACCGCATGGGCGTGACGCGCACCAACGGCATTCCCGGCCTGCCCGGCAACAACAACTACAAGGTGCTTGAGGCCGGCGCCAAGAAGCTCGGCTACAAGGAAGTGCATACCGGCCGCATGGCCATCAACTCCGAGCCGCGCGATGACCGCTCTGCCTGCATGCAGATCGGCTTCTGCTTCCAGGGCTGCAAGTCGGGCGCCAAGTGGTCGACGCTGGTTGCCGAGATCCCGAAGGGCGAGGCCACCGGCAAGCTGGAGGTGCGGCCCAACTGCCAGGTGCTGCAGATCCAGCACAACGACCAGGGCAAGGTGACGGGCGTGCTGTATGCCGACAAGGATGGCAACCAGCATGTGCAGCTGGCGCGCGTGGTGTGCGTGGCCGGCAACTCGATCGAGAGCCCGCGGCTGCTGCTCAACTCGGCCTCGTCGAAGTTCCCTGACGGGCTCGCCAACTCGTCAGGCCAGGTGGGCCGCAACTACATGCGCCACATGACCGGCTCGGTCTACGCGGTATTCGACAAGCCGGTGCACATGTACCGCGGCACCACCATGGCAGGCATCATCCAGGACGAGGCCCGGCACGACCCGTCGCGCGGGTTCGTCGGCGGCTACGAGATGGAAACCCTGTCTCTCGGCTTGCCGTTCATGGCGGCGTTCCTCGATCCGGGCGGTTGGGGCAAGGACTTCGCCTGGTGGATGGACAACTACGAGAACATGGCCGGCATGTGGCTCGTGGGCGAGGACATGCCGCAGGAGTCCAACCGCATCACGCTGCACGCCAGCGAGAAGGACCAGTACGGCCTTCCCGTGCCAAACGTGCACTTCGATGACCACGCCAACGACATCGCCATGCGCGAGCACGCCTTCGGGCGCGGCGAGGCGGTGTACAATGCGGTGGGCGCGCTGAAGACCTTCCGCACACCGCCGTATCCGTCGACGCATAATCTCGGCACCAACCGGATGAGCGAAAAGGCCTCGGACGGCGTCGTCAACAAGCATGGCCAGACGCATGACATTGCCAACCTGTTCGTGTCCGACGGCAGCCAGTTCACTTCGGGTGCGGCGGAAAACCCGACCCTTACCATCGTGGCGCTGGCGCTGCGGCAGGCAGACTTCATCGCGAGCGAGATGTCGAAGGGGAACTTGTAACAGACCGGCGGGGGAGGCCTCCCTGTTCCCTGCCTGAAAGGACCCGCCCTTCCACACGATGTGAAGGGCGGGTCTTGCTTCTGAGGTTGGCGCTGAGGCGTTCAGCCCCGATCGTCGTTGCCGCTGCCGACGGCCAGACCGAAGCCCAATCCGGCACCTGCGCCGCCATTGCCGCCTGCATCAGCATTCCGGCCCTGACCGGGACCGGTTCTTTCGGCGTTGCGCCCGTTGCGACCGGGGGATGAAGCAGGACGCATCGGTCCCTGCCGGGGGATATGAACGTCTGCCGGTATCGGGTCGAGGTCGAGCGCCTTGCGGACGTAGTCGCGCAGCGAGACCACCAGCTCATCAATGTGGATCTGCCGGCCTGCGACGAGGTCGCGGGCGGCCTGTCCGGCGAGACGAACCTGCTCTTCGGTGCCGAGCAGAATGATGTCCGACAAGGCGGCTTCAACCGCATCGCGAATGCGCCGGGACCGGTCGGATCGTTCATTCAGAGACAGCTGGCGCTGCTCAAGACCCGCGGCATCTTCCGGAATGTCGTTGGTGTTTTCAATATTCACCGATGCGGCTCCACCTTGCGAGCGTCTGATATCGCGCAAGTGGATCGGGTCGACTGCAAGGTTGCCGGTAAACGAGCCGCCCAAGGTCTTGTATGCGGCGATGAGAGTCTTGAGGCGTTCGTTGATCTGGCGATTGCGGCGTTCTCGGCGCTGCTGCACGGTCAGCATGATGAGCAGGCGCATGCCGATGCCGATCAATGCAAACAGAGCGAGGCCGATCATCGTGGAGAGCACGCCCGACCACGAGCTGAAATCGATTGCGCGCACCAGCCCTACTCCAGCTCCCACACGATGTTCACCGTGGCCTCTATGACCTGCTCGCCCGGGGCCACTGGCGCTGCCGCATCGGCCATCTTCGCTTCCAGCGCCATGCGCGCCATGGGTTGGGGCGGGCGTACGAACGAGTCTTCCGAGATCGTCCGGATAGGGCCAAGCTTCACGCCCGCCGCGTCTGCATACAGTTTGGCGCGGGCCAGCGCGTCGGCCACGGCGGCCTTGCGTGCCTCGTTGCGCAAGGGTTCGGCCTCGGCGATGGTGAAGTCCAGCCCGTTCATCTGGTTGACGCCGGACGTGACAACCGCATCCATCACCCCGCCCAGCTTGTCCATTTCGCGCACGATGACAGTGACCGTGTTTGAGACGGTGTAGCCGACAATCTTCGGCGCGTCCTGGGTGCCGTCGCTGGCGCGCGGCGGGTAGGTGTACTTGGGCTGCACCGAGAAGTTGGAGGTCTGGATGTCCTTTTCCGCCACGCCGGCGGCGCGGATGGTCTTGAGCACGGCGGCCATGGCCTCGTTGTTGGCGCTGAGTGCGGCGCGGGCGGTCTCGGCCTCGCTCACCGCGCCGGCGGAGATCACCGCCATGTCCGGCGTACTGCTGACCTCGGCGCGGCCGGTGAGGGTGAGGGTGCGCGGGGTATCATCGGCGAGCGCAGGCAGGCCGGCCGTGGCGGTGGACAGGCTGGCGGCGATGAGGGCGGCGGCAAGGCTTGGGCGCATGGGTGCAACTTTCCGTATATGTTGTACTTGTGTCATCAAGAGTACTTCCAAGTGTGGCGGAAGTCTGGTGCGTCAGTACGGCAATTTCAGGTTGGCGCGGGTGTTGTTATCGTACACGCTGAACCGAAGCGGAAGGCGGACTCCAATTGATTGCAACTGGTGGACAGATCCTGCCGGGTGACCACCCGGCGCGCATGGCGCTCAACAACGAGGTGCATGCCCGCCCGCCCGAGGCGCTCAACGCGCGAATGCGCATCAGCTATGTGGTGCTGTTCGGCGAACTGGACATGAAGCCGCTTCGCGAGCTGTGCGGCAAGTACGGCGTCGAGCCGCCGGGCGAGGCAGCCAATCACTTCAGCGCCGACCTCGGACCGTTCCGGCTGAAGTGGGAGCGACATACCGAGTTCACCCGTTACTGGTTCCTGGTGCCGGCGACAGGGACGAACGCGCTGTTCGAGCGAACTGCCATCGAGGCGGTGCCGCCGGGCTGGCTGAAGACGCTGAAGGGCGAGGTGCTGGTTGCCAACCATATCGAGCTGTTACCCGCGCCGCGCGGCAAGCTGGACGAGGAAAAGCTGTCACGCCAGCATTTCGGCGGCAACGCGCTGGTGGGTTCGGCGGTGGCAGGGGGGCTGGGCCGCGCCTTCACCGACTTCCGCATCCACGCCGACGGCTTCGGGCGGATGCTGCTGCACGATGGCGGCATGACGCCACGCCAGCGGGGCCGAACGGTACAGCGGCTGCTTGAAATCGATACCTACCGGGTGCTGGCGCTGCTGACGCTGCCGGTGGCGCGCGAGTTGATGCCGCAGCTGGGCAAGTTCGAGGCGGAGCTCGGCGAGATCACCACCACCATGCGCACTGCAAGCGAAGCCGACGAGCCGAAGTTGCTGGACCGGCTGACGCTGCTGCATGCCGACGTGGTGCGCCATCACACGGCCAGCCAGTTCCGCTTCGCCGCCGCCAAGGCCTACTCGGACCTGGTGGCGCTGCGCATTTCGGAACTGCGCGAGGAGCGCATCGAGGGCTTGCAGCTGTTCGCCGAGTTCACCGACCGGCGGTTGGCCCCGGCCATGCGCACCTGCGAGGCTGCCGCAAAGCGGCTTGACACGGTGTCGGAGCGGGTGTCGCGCGCCACCCAGATGCTGTCGACGCGGGTGGACATCAGCCGCGAGAAGCAGAACCAGGCGCTGCTGGAAAGCATGGACCGGCGCGCCCGGCTGCAACTGCGCCTGCAGGAGACGGTGGAGGGGTTGTCGATCGCCGCGATCACCTACTACATCGTCGGGCTGATCGGCTACCTGGCGAAGGGCCTGAAGGAAGCAGGACTGCTGCCGGTGAGCGACCTTGTGGTGACGGCGGCCTCGATCCCGGTGGTGATCGCGGTGGTGGCGCTGGGCGTGCGCCGGGTGCGCAAGTCGATCATGGAATAGGCCGGACTGTGCTGAAGGCATTTGCCGTTTCGCACTGGTGGGACGACCCGTATTCGCTGGGCGCCTGGAGCGGCCTGAGAGTGGGGGCAGGGCCGCAGGTGCGCGCGAAGCTCGGCGAGCCGGTATCGCCGCGGCTGATGCTGGCGGGTGAATACACCAACCCCGAACAGGCAGGCATGACCCACGGCGCCTACGAGGAAGGCGTGCGCGCAGCGCAGGCAATGCTGACGGCAGGCCATCGCCGCGTGGCGGTGGTGGGGGCGGGTTTTGCCGGCCTGGGCGCGGCGGCCACGCTGGCGGCAGGTGGCGCCAATGTCGTGATGCTGGAGGCGCGCGGACGCATCGGCGGGCGGGCGCACACCACGGTGCTGGGCGAGACGCCGGTGGAGCTTGGCGCCAACTGGCTGCAGCAGGGCGCACGCAACAGCCTGCGCGCCATGGCCGTGCGGGCCGGGCTGGACACCGTCGAAACGGATTTTCATCAGCCGCTGGACCTCGGTCCGCCGTCCCGGCTGGCAGGCCCGGACCTTGGCGCCATGGCGGACGAATTCCGCCAATGGCTGGTGCAGATGCCGGGACCGGATTGTTCATTGGCGGCGGCTGCCGGGAAGTGGATGGCCGATGCGACCGGGAGGGAACCTTCGCGGATGCGGGCGATGGTCGATTTCGAGATACTGCTTGATTCGGGCATTGCGCTTGCCGACACGTCGGCCCGGCACAGCTGGGAGCCGGGCGTTGGAGCGGGCGATGCATGGCTGCCGGACGGCTACGGGCGGCTGCAGCGGATGCTGGCGCACGGGCTCGACATCCGGCTGGGGTCCGAGGTGAACGTGATTGCCGATACCGGTGGCGAAGTGCAGCTGTCGGGGCCTTGCGTCGATGAGACGGCAGATGCGGTGATCGTGTGCGTGCCGGCAGCTGTGCTGCGGGCCGGACGGATTGCATTTGATCCGCCGCTGCCGGCGGGGCATCAGGCGGCGCTCGGCCAGCTGGCGACGGGCCGGGTTGAGAAGGTGGCGCTGGAGTTCGACGCGCGCTGGTGGCCGGTGTCGCCGTCGGGCTATCTTCGCACGGCGGGCGCGCGGCAGGGGCTGGTGGCGGAATGGCTCGACATGACGGACACGGTGGGCCGGCCGGTAATCACCGGCATCTTCGCGGGCGACTGGTCGGCGCAGATCTGGCGGGCCGACGATGATGCGGCAATCGCCCAGGGCGCGGCAGCTGCGCTGGAGACGGCGGTGCGCGACAGCGGGCTTGATTGAGGCATTGCACTGACCGCAATTTTCCATGATACATGCGGCTCGCCGCCCTGCTTCAGGCGTGGCACATGGTGGGCCTGTAGCTCAATTGGTTAGAGCCGACGGCTCATAACCGTCTGGTTGCAGGTTCGAGTCCTGCCGGGCCCACCACCTTCTTCCTTTTCGACCTTCCAAGCGGCTGATTTTAATAAGATATTTTGTGAGGTGCGGGGCATTTGTAGCAGGGTGCGGGGCACTTTGTTCACCTTTTGCCTTTCTGCATAGCTTGAGTGGCAAGTGTTCGCCGATTGGCGGTTCTGATGTAGACCTCGGCCATTCGCGTCGATCTCCAACCAAAAACGGCACACATTTGCGGAGCAGTTACGCCATCCTCTGCCAGTCTACTGCTGCTAACTTGCGTAGTCCGTGGGCTGATCCCTTTACGCCTGCTGTGTTACAGGCCCTCCGAAACCAGTTGCCAAAGCTTTCCTTAGCCATAGGTCGGCCATCGCTCGACACAATAAATGTGAGGTCGCCGGTCGGGCTGGCTTCAATGACGGTGGCCAGTTTGGGATTAAGCGGAATATCGACCCTTTCGGCAGTCTTTTCTGTTACCAGGCTGATGTATCCCTCGCGGATATGTTGACGTCCAAGCTTAACAATGTCTCCTCGCCTGAAACCCGTATTGAGCAACAACTCCATGGCCAGACGCTCGCGAGTGCCCAATGGCCACGCTTCCTGATAGGCAGCTACATTGTCCTCGGTCCATGCTACGAAGCCATCGGTCTGTTTTGAGAACATCTTGACTGCCGTAGTGGGATCAGCGTCAACGAGGTCTGCATCAACCGCCCAGCGGAATAGTGCCCGCATGGTCTTGAGGAAATTGTTTGCAGCAAATGGTGTATGGCGGCGATCGTCCATGCCTTGCTTAATGTGGTGCTTGGTGACTTCCCTGAATGGCATACTTGAAGCGCTATCCAGAACATGACGCAGAATATTATCGCGTTGCCGCTTGGTCGCCTTTGATGCGTTTTCCCAATCGGACGACAGCTTCCACTGTCTGACGAGCCATTCAAGGCAGTCTTGTGGAACAGTTCGATGCGAATGAACTAGTTGCTTCTGTGTGAGGGCTGCATTGTATGCTTCCAAAAACTCTGGGCTGCCGTACTCGTCGGGTAGTCGGACACGCTTACCTTTGCCTTTGCGAAAATACCAGCGCATGCGCCCATGACGGCTGCTTTCGCGAAGGACATATGGCAGTCTGCGTTTAGGCATTGGGGACTACAGCCTCCAGTCCTTAGGAACTGGAGCGGCTGCTGACTTGTCGTCGGCATCCCCAATGACAATCCGGATCGTCCCATCGGGCTTTGCCTCGATGGCACATGCGCGATCGATCTTGCTGGCAGCTTTTACGGCGCGGTTCAAGTCGGCTTGGGAGTAGAGAGCGGGCCTATTGGGCATCGATATTGCCCTTCCGTTCCTGTGAGGCTCGACTTGGTCCACACAGAATACTCAAGCACCGCTTGCTCGAATTCGTTTGCTTGTGTAGAGTTGTTATCGTACATCGCATCTCCATCAGTTGCGAACATCGAACCGTGCGGGATCAGTTTGGCGACTAGGACCGCGCGGTTCTTTGTTTATGGTCACCTGTTTGCCTTAGAGATTGGGCCGTTGTGATTCCGTATTGTCATCAACAACACAATCATCCTACCACAGTGCGGCAAAAACAACGGAAAGCATTCGCCATCTAAACCAGCCGGTAAACGAAAATGTAACCAGCGATTTTGTAAGCATATGAAATCATTTACAAAATAGATGTTCATACTTCGATCTGTGTCCACAGTCTCCACAGGGGTTGTGGATACCCTGCACCTGATAACCGCGTGTTTACCGTTTTGCGGGACCCTTATCGAGATCCAATTCCGGTAAGATGGTGAGATTTGGCCTGGCTTATGCGGCCTGAGCGGCGCGGCTGGTTCGGGTTCGGCAGGAGGGCAGGCTGATGGAAAAAATGGTAGTTGCTGTAGCCGTAGTGATGGCAGTCACTATCGCATCTGGCGCTTACTTCCTCACCAACAGTTACAGCATCACCACCAGCGCTGATGGCAAAATTTCAATGGTTCTAAGCAACTCAAACGGTGCCGTGCGCGGTTGCACTTGGTGGCAAGGCAATGTGAGATGCACTGATTGGCAGTAATTACCGGCTACCGGCCCGATGCCAGCGTAACGCTGACACCGAACCGTTTCACCTGATGCTACAGGATGCCCACCCCATGAAGGGCGAGCAGCAAGTAGCACGCACTCATAACGAAGTAGACGACCGTGACTAGCATGGCATGTCTCCTTCGGTTGAGCAGACACCCCATTGTGCCTGCCTACTATTTAGTGTTTCGGAGATTTCACCGGATGGCCCATTTCCTGTTCCCCTTGCACCCTGTCAACACGATGTGTATACATATATACCAACGTATGACTGTATACGAAAGGGCAGGACATGAAGCAGGCATTGGCCTATATCCGGGTTTCGACGGCACGGCAGGGCAAGTCAGGGCTTGGCCTCGATGCCCAGCGTGAAGCCATTGCACGGTTCGCCCAGGCTGAGGGTTTTGAACTTGTCGGCGAGTATGTCGAGGTGGAAACCGGGAAGGGCAGCGATGCCCTGGACAAGCGGCCGGAACTGAAAGCGGCGCTCGATGAGGCCCGCAAGATCAAGGCACCTGTGATTGTCGCCAAGCTGGACCGCCTGAGCCGCGATGTGCACTTCATAAGCGGCCTGATGGCCCAGCGGGTGCCGTTCGTGGTTGCTGAACTTGGCCTCGATGCCGATCCGTTCATGCTACACCTGTATGCGGCCTTTGCGGAAAAGGAACGGGCTTTAATCAGCCAACGGACAAAGGATGCCCTCCAACGTGCCAAGGCGCGCGGCGTGGTGCTGGGGAAGCATGGCCGCGAGGTATTGGCACCGGCTAACCGTAAGGCCGCTGTAAAGCGTGCAGAGGCGCTTGCGGACGTTATCAGGGCCAAGCAGGCCGAGGGTAAGGGCTATCGCACCATTGCCGCCGAACTGAACGCTGAGGGCTTCCGACGCCGCGCGGTGGCCAATGGCACCTTGCCAGCGTGCAACGGCTGGTGAAGCGGTTAGTCGCCTGATAGCCTTGCCGGGCTTGGTATGCTCCCCGCAATGTCAGGCAAGGGTCAGGTGGGTTGTGTATCGGGTGTTCAAGGGATAGGGGGCGCAATGATGAAGACAGTACTTATGGCGTTGATGGTGGCATTCACACTGCATGTCGCAAGTAGTGCAACGAGTCTTGCCCAGGATATTGATAAAGGAGTTTCTGCATTGATCGAGCAAGACTATGCGAGTGCATTGAATGAATTTCGCCCATTAGCAGAAAATGGAAATGCGATTGCGCAAGGATTCTTAGGATTGATGTATGAAGGAGGTAAAGGTGTAACTCAAGACTATGCTGAAGCGAAGAAGTGGTATCGCAAGTCTGCTCTGCAAGGAAATGTTGGCGCGCAGCTTTATTGGGGAAATGTATGAAGATGGTCGGGGTGTAAATCGAGACTATGCTGAAGCGGAGAAGTGGTATCGCAAGTCTGCTCTGCAAGGAAATGATGGCGCGCAGTTTCATCTGGGCAAATTGTATGAAGATGGTCGGGGTGTAAATCAAGACTACAAAGAGGCGGAGAAGTGGTATCGCAAGTCTGCTCTGCAAGGAAATGTTGGCGCGCAGCTTTATCTGGGAAAAATGTATGAGGATGGTCGGGGTGTAAATCAAGACTACAAAGAGGCGGAGAAGTGGTATCGCAAGTCTGCTCTGCAAGGAAATGCAATTGCGCAGGCTTATCTGGGCGTGATGTATGAAGATGGTCGGGGTCTAAATCAAGACTATAAAGAGGCGGAGAAGTGGTATCTTCGCTCTGCTTTACAAGGTCATTCAGGTGCACAGAACAATCTGGGGTTTATGTACTCAGAAGGTCGTGGGATAACTCAGAATTACAAAGAAGCGGTGATGTGGTATCGCAAGTCTGCTGAACAAGGGAACGCGAATGCGCAACGCAATCTGGGCGTGATGTATGAAGATGGTCTAGGCGTAGTTCAGGATACTGTCTATGCACACCTATGGTATAATGTTGCAGCGTCAACAGGAAATAGTAATGCGACAAAGGACAGAGATAGAATTGCAAAAAAAATCATTCCGTCTCAAATCGCAGAGGCACAAAAACTCGCGCGAGAGTGTGTGAGGAAGCAGTTCAAGGGGTGTTGAGGAAGGTGAGGGTCGAATGAGTGAAATGCCGAAGATATTTGGGAGGATAACTGTCTCAACCATGCGGTGAGACACTGCCTGCCTGGCCCACTTCCTTTGTAGGGGTAAAAGTGCCGCCGTCCTCGTGCTACTGAGAGTTGATGCCTTGTTTTAAAAACCATGAGTAACTCGGCAAATCGGCAGCCTATGGTGGAAAATTTGCGGTGAAAATCGCCAAGTTAACTTACGTTTTCCGCCACCATCGGTTGATCTCAGGGTGCCATGTAACATGGGCTAACCCTTCGATCTGGCAACCATTTTAGAATGCGCTAACCCGTTGATTTGAATGCGTTTTTCAAAACTAACTAGGCGACGTCCTGGTCCGGTATTTCCGTAACCCCGAAACGGTGGCAAGCATGATTGCTATACACACACACCGCTGACATTGAGGTGTTAGGTCTGTGGAATGTGCATCGTCTGACCTGAGTTTCCGCTTTGCCACCGAAAACGGACCTTCTCGGCGTTGTTGGGGGACGTCCGTTATGTGCCACAACCTGCCGTCAGCCTTCCACCGGCTTTCTGAGATGACACAGCAAACTTGGCACATCGCGCTACCGGCGGTGGAGCCGTCCACAGCTCAATATCTGCCGTCTTCAGCATAAGTCCGTATTCTAGCCGGCTGCCCTGGTGGCGGACCCCGACCGCTTGACCCGCATCAATCGTTGAGGTCTGCGGTTGTGCTAGGCTGCTTTTTTACAAGGGTCAGGGGGCTCGTCAGGGAATAGGAGAGCAAGCCATGTCTGTAGCCAGGGTTACCGAGATTATTTCAGCTTCACCGCGAAGCTTCGAGCATGCTGTTTAATCCGGCATCGAACGTGCCGCCAAAACCATTCACGGTATCCAGGGTGCGTGGGTGAAAGAGCAGAAGGTGATGGTTAAGGACGGCAAGATTACCGAGTATCGCGTCGACTTGATGGTGACATTCATCCTGGATGAAAGAGCGACAAGGCGAGGGCGAGAGGGCCAATTCTGTGCCGTCTCGCCTCACTTTTGTTACAGCAGATAGAGCTGTGGCCAGATCATGACACAGATTAACAGGGCCTATCTGATTGGTGGTGGCATTGGCTGCTTGGCGGCGGCGGCCTTCATGGTCCGAGATGGTGGTCTCCCGGGCGACCGGATTACCATCTTTGAGGCGCTCCCGGCTGTCGGTGGCAGTCTGGATGCCGCGGGAAACCCCGATGATGGATACCTGATGCGCGGCAGTCGCATGATGACCACGGAAAACTTCGAGTGCACGTGGGCCCTGTTTAACTCCATCCCCTCCCTGTTGAACCCGGGCAAATCGGTTTCACAGGAAACCATCGATCACAGCGACATGGTCAAATGGGATGCTAGGGCACGGCTCATCGATCGCAACCGCGCCATCGTGGACGTTTCGACCATGGGCTTTTCCATGCACGACCGGCTCGAACTGAGGCGGTTGAGCGAGGCAAGCGAGGAGGAACTTGAGGACACAAGGATCACCGATTGG
>CAVOZK010000021.1:0-129950 GCA_963700935.1 uncultured Alphaproteobacteria bacterium
GC
Source organism: uncultured Alphaproteobacteria bacterium (assembly GCA_963700935.1). Lineage (GTDB taxonomy): Bacteria > Pseudomonadota > Alphaproteobacteria > Rhizobiales > Aestuariivirgaceae > Anderseniella. The sequence goes on from CAVOZK010000021.1 coordinate 3, forward strand.
TCGTGGACCCACAGGTGTCGCACTTCAGGCAGGTGCCGTTGCGCACCATGGTGAAGTTGCCGCATTCGCCGCAGTTCTCGCCTTCGTAGCCCTTCATGCGGGCTTCGACGCGGCGTTCGGCGTCGGTCTTCACCTTGCCGTCCGAGTCGATGTCGAGGACGGCCATCTGGGTTTCCTCGGCATAGCCGACCGCCAGGGCCGCCGTGCCGTCTGCCACGAAGCTGGCCTCGGCGCGGTGCTGCATCACCGCCACCGGGTTGCCCCGGGCCGACGCCACCGCCGCGCCGCCGATGACGAACACGTTGTCCGACAGCTTCTGCCGGGTATAGCCCGACGAGGCCACCGCCGCTGCCGGCAGGCCGCCGGGCGGGCAGGGCGAGGCGGCGTTGCCGTTGCTGTCCAGCGCGCCTTCGCTGGCCCCCTTGCCCATGGTGTCGAAGCGCAGGTCGGCCGGCTCGACGTGGGCGAGGTCGTTGCGGCTGAGGTAGGACACGGCCAGCTCGCGGAACACGTAGTCGAGGATCGACGTGGCGTTCTTGATGGCGTCGTTGCCCTGCACCATGCCGGCCGGCTCGAAGCGGGTGAAGGTGAACGCCTCCACGTACTCCTCCAGCGGCACGCCGTACTGCAGGCCCAGCGACACGGCGATGGCGAAGTTGTTCATCATGGCGCGGAAGGCAGCGCCTTCCTTGTGCATGTCGATGAAGATCTCGCCGAGGCGGCCGTCGTCGTATTCGCCGGTGCGCAGGTACACCTTGTGGCCGCCGACGATGGCCTTCTGGGTGTAGCCCTTGCGCCGCTGCGGCAGCTTCTCGCGCTCCTGGATGCGCTCGACGATGCGCTCGACGATCTTCTCGCACGCGGGTGACGGCCGGCTGGTTGGCGGCCACCTGCTCGATCAGGTCGTCGATGTCCTCCTCCTCGTCCTCGATGAGGGCGGCGGACAGCGGCTGCGACAGCTTGGAGCCGTCGCGGTAGAGCGCGTTGGCCTTGAGCGCCAGCTTCCAGGACAGCATGTAGGCGGCCTGGCAGTCCTCGACCGTGGCGTCGTTGGGCATGTTGATGGTCTTGGAGATGGCGCCCGAGATGAACGGCTGCGACGCCGCCATCATGCGGATGTGGCTGTCCACCGACAGGTAGCGCTTGCCCAGCCGGCCGCACGGGTTGGCGCAGTCGAAGACGGGCAGGTGCTCGTCGGCCAGACCCGGCGCACCCTCAAGGGTCATCGCACCGCAGACGTGGATGTTGGCCGCGTCGATCTCCTTCTTCGTGAAGCCGAGGTGGGAGAGCAGGTCGAAGTCGAAATCGTCCAGCCGCTCCGCCGGGATGCCCAGCGTCTGCGTGCAGAACTCCTCGCCCAGCGTCCACTTGTTGAACACGAACTTGATGTCGAAGGCCGACGCCAGGCCGTTCTCCACCGCCTGCAGTTCCTTCGTGGTGAAGCCGCGCGCCTTGAGGGCGGCGTGGTTGATGCCGGGCGCATCGGCCAGCGTGCCGTGGCCGACGGCGTACTTGATGATCGTCTCGATCTCGGCCTCGGTGTAGCCGAGCGTGGTGAGCGCGGCCGGCACGGCGCGGTTGATGATCTTGAAGTAGCCGCCGCCGGCCAGCTTCTTGAACTTCACCAGCGCGAAGTCAGGCTCGATGCCGGTGGTGTCGCAGTCCATCACGAGGCCGATGGTGCCGGTGGGCGCGATCACCGTGGACTGGGCGTTGCGGTAGCCGTTCTTCTCACCCAGGCTGACGGCCAGGTCCCAGGCCGCCTTGGCATGTTCGACAAGCTCGGCGTCCGGGCAGTTGGCGTGGTCCAGCGGCACGGGGGTAATGGACAGGCCCTCGTAGCCCTCGTGGCGGCCGTGCGCGGCGCGCTGGTGGTTGCGCATGACGCGCAGCATGTGCGCTGGCGTTCTTCTTGTAGCCGGGGAAGGCGCCCAGCTCGCCCGCCATTTCGGCGGACGTGGCATAGGACACGCCGGTCATGATGGCCGAGATGGCGCCGCAGATGGCGCGGCCTTCATCCGAGTCATACGGAATGCCCGACGTCATCAGCAGCCCGCCGATATTGGCGAAGCCGAGGCCGAGGGTGCGGAACTCGTAGGACAGCCGCGCAATTTCCTTGGACGGGAACTGCGCCATCAGCACCGAGATTTCCAGCACCATGGTCCACAGCCGCACGCCGTGCTCGAAGCCCTTCACGTCGAACTTGTTGCCGCCCTTCGACAGGAACGTCAGCAGGTTAAGCGAGGCCAGGTTGCACGCCGTGTCGTCCAGGAACATGTATTCCGAGCACGGGTTGGAAGCGCGGATGTCGCCCGAGGCGGGGCAGGTGTGCCAGTCGTTGATGGTGGTGTGGAACTGGATGCCGGGGTCGGCGCAGGCCCACGCGGCGTTGCCCACCTTCTCCCACAGTTCGCGCGCATCGACGGTTTTGGCCACGCCTTCGCGCATCCGCCAGTTCAGGTCCCACGAGGTGCCGTTCTCGACGGCGCGCAGGAACTCGTCGGTGACGCGCACCGAGTTGTTGGAGTTCTGGCCCGACACGGTGCGGTAGGCTTCGCCGTCCCAGTCGGTGTCGTAGGTGTCGAATTCGATCTCGGTGAAGCCCTGTTCGGCGAACTGCAGCACGCGCTTGATGTAGGCGTCCGGCACGTGGTTCTTGCGGGCGTCCTTGATGGCGCGCTTCAGGGCCGGGTTCTTCGCCGGGTCATAGCAGTCCTTCGCCGGGCCTTCGCAATTCACGCAGGCCTTCATGATGGACTTGAGGTGGCGCTGCACCACCTTCGAGCCGGTGACGAGGGCGGCAACCTTCTCTTCTTCCTTCACCTTCCAGTCGATATAGGCCTCGATGTCCGGGTGGTCGATGTCGACAACCACCATCTTGGCGGCGCGGCGCGTGGTGCCGCCGGACTTGATGGCCCCGGCAGCCCGGTCGCCGATCTTCAGGAACGACATCAGGCCGGACGACTTGCCGCCGCCGGACAGCGGCTCGTTTTCGCCGCGGATGAAGGAGAAGTTGGAGCCGGTGCCCGAGCCGTACTTGAACAGCCGCGCCTCGCGCACCCACAGGTCCATGATGCCGCCTTCGTTGACGAGGTCATCGGAGATCGACTGGATGAAGCAGGCGTGCGGCTGCGGGTGCTCGTAGGACGAGGTGGAGCGGGTCAGCTTGCCGGTCTCGAAGTCCACGTAATAGTGGCCCTGGCCGGGGCCGTCGATGCCATAGGCCCAGTGCAGGCCGGTGTTGAACCACTGCGGGCTGTTCGGCGCGCAGCGCTGGGTTGCCAGCATGTGCACGAGCTCTTCATAGAAGGCGCAGCGCGTCTTCTTCGGAGTTGAAGTAGCCGCCCTTCCAGCCCCAGTAGGTCCAGGTGCCGGCCAGCCGGTTGAACACCTGCTTGGCGGACATTTCGGAGGAATAGCGCTCGGCCTCGGGCAGTTCGGCCAGCGCCGCCTCGTCGGCGACGGAGCGCCACAGCCACGACGGCACGGAGGTCTCCTCGACCTTCTTCAGCCGGGCGGGCACGCCGGCCTTGCGGAAATACTTCTGCGCCAGGATGTCGGAGGCGACCTGGCTCCACGCCGCCGGCACCTCGATGTCCTTCAGCTGGAACACGATCGAGCCGTCCGGATTGCGGATCTCGCTGGTGGCCTTGCGGAAATCGATTCCGTCATAAGGGCCCTTGCCCGCCGTGGTGAATTGCCGTTCTACCCGCATTTTTTATCCCCTTGTTCGAGAAGCCGCGCCGCCTTGGACCGCCGCCCCTCGCCATGCCTGAATGTTGTTCCTGCCGCCTGGCCAGCAGACGGCGCCTCGTCCTCAAAACTCGCGTGCACACGCACCAGGGCGCCATGGTCATAGCTTCGCGTCACTGGCGCCTTGGGCGGCGCCCGCAGATGCGAAAGTCATGACTTCCCTGTCCGGACAGAAGCGTTTTGGCGCTCTTGTCCGCTGGTTATTGTTGGAGTTCGGCTTTTCGTGTCGCCGCCGGGAAGGCCTTCAACTCCGAGGCCGTCCCTTGCCCCTTACCCTTGATGCTGACTGTATGGCGGGGCGGCCCCGCGCGTCAATACCTAGTGTGTTAACGAAACCCTACCACTAGATATTGTGTCCACAGCCTTGACAGGCCCTGTGGACAACCTGAACAAGCCACGATTCGGCGGCAGACCTCAAGAATTCTGCGGGCTTAGGGCTGGGGATAGCGGGGACAACGCTCTGTCACACACCCGTCATGGTTCTTTCAACCTGGTTAAAACCACCAGATGTGGTGGGTCAACGCGCTGTCAGGCCCCACATTTTTTGGTTAACGAAAGGTTAACAGGTGTGAGCAGGGCGTGGGGCGGAGCAGGGTGTTGCAAGCGGGAGTTGTGGAGGGCGGTGGGTTTGGACCGAACTCGGCGCGACTCAGGGCGGGTGGGGAGGGAATTCGGCATGAGTGGTGGCGGGAGTCGGCGGATGGAGGCGACCAGGGTGATTTGGAAGATTAGACCGAGAGTCAGCAAAGGCTCCGGCAACGTCAATTTTCATTGGACGATACCAAACTTCTGTTGTTTCATCTCGCTCGGGCTAAGGAGGAGTCCCACCCGTTCTTCACTGCCAAGTTTTTGAATAACGGCATCGCTTATGTGGTTATGGCCCAAGAAAAATAGCACGCAACTGACTGCTATTACGTCAATCATGACCCTGGTCGTGGCTGGTCTTGGCTTTGCTATGACATCGTACCAATTGTCAGAGACAAAGAGATCTCTTGAGGCAGCGAATGCTTATAAAATTCAAGCTGACGCAAGAGATATAATCGATAAAATTATAGAGAAAGACTACTTGCCAAAATTTTTAAATGGTGATGATTCGCCTGAGATAGCAGAAAAGGCTAGAACTGACGTCTGGGCGATGAATAATTTCTATATGTCAGTTTATCGGCTTTCTAAGTCTGGCAGCATATCAGGCAAGTTTGTCGAGAGTTACAAGAAAGAATTTTGCGAGTTCCACTCAAGAGAGCGGGTGCAAAGTTTGGTACAAGACATGCTGGGCAGAAAGAATTTAGGGCCGGGGTTCTTGTCCATGAAGGAGGGGTGGTGTGGTAAGTAGCAGACATCTCTTGTTGACCGCTATCTCCGTATCGATGTCGATGGTGGTTAGCAACGCAAAGGCTGAGGAGTTTGGCAACGTTTTCAGCAATGTGGAACGGATTGCGATGGCCTCAAGAGAGGCTAGCTCCAATGCGATTGATGGTGTCATCCGGATATTGACAGCAGTCAAATTGCGTGAGGATGGCCAAGGTAATGGTGTTGAGGCATTGTTCGCCGCTGTGGATTCCTTTTCTATAGCTCACGAAGTTCTTGGCCAGATACTGAATGATAGTGATTTTCCCGATTTTGAATTTTCTGAGGCAGATATTGCGACTATTGGCAGGAGATTGGAAAAATATGAGTATTTTTCAGTTTCAGGCCTGCCCGATACAAAAAGTTATCGGTCTTTGTTTGCGATTTTTCAAATTCAAACGGAACAGATGATTGCCCTAGGCAGTGTGGACGGATTTGACCAAGATGAAGCCTGCTGCCAGGGCGACGAAGGAGGCGAAGTTCCGCTTCGTCTTCTCGCAGCGTAGGGCGATGCGCTTGAAGCGTTTGAGCTTTCCAACGGCTTGTTCGATGCGGGCGCGGCCCCTGTAGAGGGTCCTGGCGAACCATGCGGGCTGATGCTTCTCATTGCTCTTGTGCGGGATGACTGGAATGGCTCCATGAGTGTGGACAGCCTCCCGGTTGGCCTTGCTGGCATACCCCTTGTCACCGATCATGGCCCGTGGCTCGACATCAGGACCGATGTCCATCAGGATCGGCATGTGAGGGGCGTCGGCTGCTTCGCCACCGGTGAGGTCGAAGGCAATAGGATAGCCGTCGAGGTCGGTTTTCAGATGGATTTTTGTCGAGAACCCGCCTCGCGAGCGGCCCAGCGCCTGGCCTTCTTGCCCCCCTTTGCCCCGGCTGCCGAGACATGGGCGCGGACCACAGTGCTGTCGAACATCTGTACCAGGTGGGCAGAAGGGCTCAACGCCGCCAGGTGATCGAAGAAGGCTTCGAAAACGCCTGCCCTGCTCAACCGGTCAAAGCGTTTCCACACGCTGTTCCAGTTGCCAAAACGCTCCGGCAGAGCCCGCCAGGAGATGTTGTGCACCGAGAAGTAATGCAGCGCCTCCAGGAACAGCCGGTCGTTACGTGCCTTGGCCCCGCGTCGTGGCAGAGACGCCCGGAATACCTCAAGCGCCACATCCCAGTCTGCTTCGCTCATCTTCGTGGACATTGCCGACCCTCCCAAAACAGTCGGCAACCCATGAATCACATTGAAAATGCTTCGGGAATCCTCAAGCCAATACCTGAGTCAATTCGTCCACACCGCCTAGCGAAAGACGCAACTGATATTGGCCAGCAGCAACGATTATTTGGCATCGTTTCAAGCAGGTTGGAGTGGTATTTTGCTTTGGCAGATGTAGTGAGTGAGCTAAGCAAGTCGAGGAAAAACTGAGGCAAGATTGAGATTACGGTGAGGATTGCGGAATCTCGGTGACAGTTATCGGGTTGCCTCCGATCCCGCTCCTCACTTGCCGCAAGCGGGATTGGGTCCCCGCTTTCGCGGGGATGACGGTGCGTGGCAGCGATGACGGACGCCCGCCCGCCCGCCGTCAGCGCGGGCCGATGTAGGCGATGGCCTCGATCTCGACCAGCATTTCCGCCTCGGCCAGCTTCGCCTGCACCGTGGTGCGCGCCGGCGGGTCCTTGGCGAACACCCTGGCGAATTCCTCGTTCATGATGTCGAAGTGGCGCATGTCGGCCAGGTAGACGTTGCACTTGACCACGTCGTCCGGCGTGGCGCCGCCCTCGGCCAGCACCGCCAGCACGTTGGCCAGCGTCTGCTTCGTCTGGGCGCGCACGTCGCCCACCGCGACCACGTTGCCGTCCGGCCCCCAGGCCACCTGGCCGGCGGTGTAGATGAAGCCGCCCGCCGCCGCGCCCGGCGAATAGGGGTAGGTCGGGCGCGGCTGGAAGTCGAGCGACGGCGGGATCAGCGTGGTCTTGGGCATGCAGGGTGTCTCCTGTGGTTGAAGCGGAGGATTAGACGGGTGCGCAGGGCCGCCGGTCAAGCCATGCCATGCGGGGCCGGGCCGCCCCCACGGATTTGACCTCGATCAACCCGGCTGGACGCAAACTGCGCCACCCTGCAGGCACGCAGCGGCAGGGAGGAACTCCGATGACGTCCATCGTGCAACAAATCCGCAAGATGCTGGAGCAGGGCAAGAACCGCCAGTTCATCCTCGGCCTGACCGGTTCGGAACTGACCGAAGCGGGGCTCGGCTCGGCGGACCGCGGCTGGGTCGTCAACGCGCCCGGCGACACCCGCAAACGCATGGAAGCCATGGCCGGCTCGCTCGGGCTTGACCCTGAAGAGATCGGCCGCGACCGCTGGCGCGAACTGGAAATGGGCCAGGCCTGCAGCCAGTGCAGCGACGTTCGCACCTGCCGCAAGTACCTGGACGGCAAGCCGGTGAGCGAAGGGCCGAACACCTTCTGTCCCAACTTCCAGCGCTTCCAGGATATGCTCGAACAGCCGTGAGGCAAGCCGGCGTCAGGGCTTGTTGTCCGCCTTCAGGGCGGCGAACGGCGTTTCCAGCTTCTCCGCGATCGACTTGACCACTGCCGCGCGCAGGCCCTTGCGAGGGCCGGTGCCCAGCGTCGCGGCTTCCCACAGCACCAGCTTGCCGGGCCGCCCTTCCGCCGTGGCGGGCGTCCACATGACCGCGCGCACGAAGCCACCGGTAATGCGGTCCGACTGGGCGCCGCGAATGAAGAAGGTCAGCCGCACCGGCTGCGCCGGCCCGCCGGCCGGCGGGTCAAGGTGCTTGCGGTCCTTCACCGGCACGTCCTCCCAGTTGGCGGTGCCGGCCTGCGCCAGGCTGATGCCGGCCTTCTGCGCGCCCGCCGCAGCCGCCTTGAACAGCGCCGCACAGGCGCCGTCGGCAAACTTGTCCGGCGTGTGGATGATGCACTCGGCGCTGATCCCGTTGAAGCCGGCGAAGGCGCCGGGAGCGATGGTGACTTCCTGGGCCTGGGCAGGCAGGGCGAGCAGGCTGGCGGCAAGGGCCAGTGTGGCGCGGGTTCGGGTCATCGGACGGGGGGCCTCCGGTGCAGGTCGTGATTGCGCATCCAGTATGGCGCACACGCCGTTCGCGGCAAGTGAGGAAGGTCACATGAGGGTCACATGGCAGAGCAATGCGCAGCCTGCATGGCTGGAGACCGGCTGCGGAATCCCGCTTCCGCGCCGGGCGCGGCGGGTGTAGTTTCTCCCTGGTCGTCCGCGCAATCCGGCCCAGGGTGCGCACACGCGGGCGGCCAGACTTCGCTGTTTTCTGAAATTTGCCGAACCCGGCCGTTGCCGGTGTTGACTGCCGCTCGCAGGATGGTCCTGCGGGCGCCCTCTCTGGTGGAAATTCCGCAAGATGCTCGAAATTTTCGACAAGATTGCCATCGTTCTGACCGTGGCTGCCATGGCCGTCGTGACCGGCTGGGTGTTCTACTACTACCTGAGCTCCCTGATGCTCGGCATCCTCGACGTCGTGCGCGGCGGCTCGGGAGAACTGAAGGTTGCCAGCACTGCCAAGGTTGCGGCAAACTCAGGCTCCGCAAACTGAGGCCAAACCGGAGGACGCGTGCACAGGCTGACAGCAGTTTCATTGGCGGCGGTGTGCGCGTGGATGACCGGCGGCGGCTTTCCGGCTGCCGCGCAGGATACGTTTGCCGTGGTGGATCCGCCCGCCTGCACCAGCAATACCGGCGAGCCGGTCGCCTTCGAGTCGGTCGAGGGCAGGAGCGGACTTGCCGCCGGCATGGCGCGCCGTGACGGTGAGGGCCGCCGGGTGGTGCTGCGCTCCGGCTTTTCAGCCGCGCCCCCGGCCTTCCAGCAGTTCATCGACCGGCACGAATGCGCCCATCACCAGACCGGCGACGTCGACATGCCGCATCCGCCACGCAACGGGCCGGAACACCTGATGAACGAGGCGGTGGCAGACTGCATCGCCATCCTGCGGCTGCGCGACGAGGAAGGCTACGACGAGGCCCGGCTCAAGGAAGTGACCGCCGCGCTGGCCGCCGACATGGCGCGAATCGGCTTTCCCGAGATCAGCGTCTCAAGCCGGATCCGCAATATCGAGGGCTGCTTCGCCAAGACGGGCGATGCCGCGCAGCTGATCGCCGCGCGGCTTCAGGAGCGAGGGCTGTAGCAGGTCGCCGGGGGCGGGGCGCACTCAGCCCATCGGCACCGGCTGCTTGGGCCGGTACCAGCTCTTCTGGTGATGCAGGTGGGCCAGCAGGTCGTTGATTTGCTTGGCGCTTTCCACCGAATTGTCGCAGTCGGGACGGGCCGTGCGGCTCATTTCGGCGCGCAGGGCATCTTCGATCATGGAAAGCTGCTTGGGGTTCAGGCGGAACGTCGGATTGTAGCTCACGTCTCGTGTCTCCAAGAAGGTGGTCGTCAGGATTGCGAAGAATTTGGCCCGGTCGATCATGCGGGCAATGAATGCCGTGATGATCTGTGCGCATATTGATATGCGTTTTCCTGATAGTCCATGACAATTTCTGTCGCACCGCGCGCGCGTTTTGCCGCACGGATTGTGCGTACGTGGAAATACGCATGTTGACCTGGATCAACGACGCCGGGGCCCGCCGTCGGGAAAACTGCAAACTGGTTGAAATTCCTCAAGGAGATGAGTGACATGACCGGTTATGAGCAGTTGTATCTGGCGATGGTCCTGGCAGGGTTCGCCTCATTCATGGTGACCCTGGCGACGCAGCAACTGCGCAACGCCACCAAGTAGGCTTGGCCTCCGTCGTTCAGGCCACGATCACGTAGACTTTGCGCAGCGTCCGGGTGATGTCCCATCGTCCGGACCAACCCTTTGGCAGCACCAGCACGGTGCCGGGCACAAGTTCGCGCTTCCCTCCATCGGCGTCGGTGATGACGCCTGCGCCCGATACGATCGAGCAGATCTCGGTATTGGGCCGGTTCTCGATCGCCCAGCCACCTGGCGTGCACTCCCATACGCCCGCCTCGATGCCGTTGCCCGAGTACATCTCACGGGTGGACATTTCCGGATGGCCGCTGTCGTGGCCGGCACGCAGGCCTGCCGGTTCGAGCGCGATGGTCTCGGCTTCGGCGATGGAGGGGATCGGGGGCAGGGTCATGGGCTTGGGTCCTTCCGGTCTGGTTCAGTTGGTTTGCGATGGTTGCGGCTCCGGTGCAGGCGCGGGCGGAACGAGGGTGCGCCGCCGCCGCCGGTCCAGCCACAGCATGGCAAGGCCCGCCGCCGCCACCATGGCGCCCCCGGCAATGGTCCAGCCGTCCGGCAGGTCGGCGAACAGGATGATGCCATAGGCCGTCGCCCACAGCATGGCGGAATATTCGAACGGCGCCACGAAATTTGCCTCGCCCAGCCGGTAGGCGGTGGCGAAGCCCACCATGGCGATGGCCGACAGCATGCCCGTCGACGCCATCAGCGCCAGGTCGCCCGCCGGCGGCATCGCCCAGCCGCGGGTGAGGAACGCCACCGACGGGTGCAATCCCTCGCTGGAAAAGCCGCCCAGTGCAAAGCCTGCCGCCAGCGTCAGCGCCAGCACCAGGTAGGCGAAGTTGCCCCAGAACGCCAGGACGGGGCTCGGCACGGAGCCGCTCAGCGAGCGGGTGACGAGCTGTCCCACCGCATAGCCGAACGCTGAATAAAGCGCCAGTAGCGCGGCCGGCTCAAACACCGATGAACCGGGACGGATCATCACCAGCACCCCGGCAAAGCCTGCCGCGATGGCGAACCAGCGATAGGCCGGCACGAACTCGCCCAGTACCGGGCCGGCCAGGGCGGCCACGAACAGCGGCATGGTGAAATAGATCGCCACGCCAGAGGCCAGCGGCAGTGTGGCCACCGCCATGGCAAAGCTCATGTAGGCCGTACCCATGATCACGCCGCGCGCGATCAGCAGCTTCCAGTCGCCGCGCGCCACGGCCAGGCTGCCGGTCCGCCACAGGGCGAACGCCGCCAGCAGCGGCAGGGCCACGCCGCAGCGCACCGCCAGCAACTGGTGGATCGGGTATCCGCCGGAGAGGAACTTCACCACCGCATCCATGGTGGACGCCAGCAGAATGGCGCCGCAGATGGACATCACCGCAAGCCCCGGCCGGTCATCGCGAACGGCGTTGGGCAGGGCGAGGCGGCTGGCGGAGCGGAGGGTCATGGCGGTGCTTTCAGGTGCGCGTCAGGCCGGATGCCACCAACGCCCGGCGAGCACCACGCCGCGGGCGTTGATCTTCCTGTCGCCGATGACGTGCTCGCCCGTTACGTCCACATAATCGAAGGCACCGTCATCGACCGACAGGATGGATGCATCGCCTGCGCTGCCGGGCTTGAAGGTGCCAAGTTCCGGGCGCGACAGGGCACGGGCGGCATTTTCGGTGCTGGTGCGGATGACTTCCTTCAGGGGCACGCCGAGGCAGAGGAACTTCGACAGCGTGGTGACCTGGTCGAAGGCAGGGCCGTTGATGCACAAGGCGTGAACGTCGGAGGAGATGGTGTCCGGCATGAAGCCCGCTTCCAGCATGGCCCGCGCCGTCCTGAACGAGAACGACCCCATGCCATGGCCGATGTCGAACAGCACACCGCGCTGGCGCGCCGCCAATACCTCGGGGCGCACCTTGCCTTCGGGCGTGACCGGCGAGTTGGGGAAGGGGCGGAAACAGTGGGTCAGCACGTCGCCTGGGCGTAGCCGCGACACCACCTCGGCATAGGACGGCGGCGGCTCGTCGATGTGCACCATCAGCGGCATATTGGCTTCTTCCGCCACCTGGATGGCATGCTCGAACGGCGCCATTCCGTGAATGCCCGAGGCATGACGGCCAAGCCTGACCTTGATGCCGATGATGACGTCGCGGTTGGCGTTTGCCACCTCGACCGCCGTTTCGGGGTCCATCAGGGCAAGGTTCTCACTCTCGCCCACCATGATGCGGCTGGAAAAGCCGAAGATGCCGGCGTGCGAAATGTGCAGGTAGGCGAGGATGCGTACTGCAGATGGCTCGATCACGTGCTTGCGGAAACCGGCAAAGTTGCCCGGCCCTGCAGACCCTGTGTCGATGGCGGTGGTAACGGCGCTCAATCTGCAGAAGTCCTCTGCATCGATGCCCAGCGACGTGCCGCCCCAGTAGACGTGGGTGTGCATGTCGATGAGGCCCGGCGTCACCAGTTTGCCGGAGACGTCGCGCACGTCAGCTGCAGCCGTCGTGTCGAGCGATTTCGCAATGGCGGCCACCTTGCCGCCGGCGAAGGCGACGTCCATCACCGCGTCGATGTTCTGCGCAGGATCGATGACGTGCCCGCCCTTGAGCACGAGGTCGTAAGCGGCCATACGGCGTTGCCTCCATTTTTGCCGTTGATGGTGCATGGCGTGGGCGGTGCCGGCAAGCGGCTTTGCGGCATGGGCGGCATGCGGGAAGGTGAGGCGAAACTGGACGCCGGGCTGGCCTCTGTCTCTACATCATGCGCAAACCCCGGTAGCCGGCCCGACGGGGCGGGCGGGTGGCGCCTCCAGCATGGCCAGCACCGGCTCAACGGAATGATCGCCGTCTCCGGCAAGCTCGCGTTCGCAAAACGCCAGCGTGACCACTTCATGCTGCGTGAGCCGCGACAGCACCTCGGCGTCCTCGCCGGTGAAGGCCGCCTGCCGTTCAAGATCGGCATAGTCGTCGACAAGGCCTGGCAGGTCCGCCATGAACGCCTCGATCATCTCAAGCCAGGGCAGGCCGATGATGGCGCGGGCTTCCCGCAAGCCCTCCTGCCACGGCTTCTCCTGCTCGGCGGTGTCGCCGCCAAGCCGCTCCAGAAGGTTTGCCGTATGGGCCTTCGTCTCTATCTCAAGCTGCGTGAGCACCTGCCATTTCCAGCGCCGGACGGGGTCGGTCTGCGCGTCCGCCATGGCGGCATACATGGCAAGGCCGAACACCTCGCCCTGGTAGGCCTCTTCGATGCGGGCGAGGATTTGCGCGGACACCTTGCTCATGCGCTCACACCACGATGACGCCCTTGTGCTTGGCCTTGTTCTCCGGCTCGACGTGGATGGTCACCCGCGCGTCCGGCACCTGCTTCTTGATCGCCGCCTCGATGCGATCGCAGATGTCGTGCGCGTCCGACACGGTGGTCTGGCCATCGACGACCAGATGGAACTCGATGAAGGTGACGGGCCCGGCATGGCGTGTGCGCAGGTCATGGGCCTCGATGGCACCGGTGGCCTTGTCGGAAATGATGGCGCGGATGGAGGTGAGCGTGTCTTCCGGCACGGCCTCGTCCATCAGTCCGGACAGCGACTGGCTCATCACCTTCCAGCCCGACCACAGAATGTTGAGTGCGACGAGGCCGGCGAGCAGCGGGTCCAGCACGTGCCAGCCGGTGATGATGGCCAGCAGTACGCCGAAGGTGACGCCCACCGACGAAATCACGTCCGACAACAGGTGCTTGCCGTCGGCAACAAGGGCGGGCGAGCGCAGCTTGCGGCCGCGCGAGATCAGCACCCAGCACCAGAAGCCGTTGACCACGCTGGCAAGCCAGTTGACCAGCAGACCCTCGACCGGAGCCTCCAGCGGGCGCGGGTTCTGAAAGGCCTGCCAGGCTTCGTGGAAGATCACCAGCGCCGCAACGATGATCATGGCGCCCTCCAGCACGGCAGAGAAAAACTCCGCTTTGTGGTGGCCATAGGGATGGCGCTCGTCGGCCGGTTGCGCGGCATAGTAGACCGCGATCAGCGCGGCGAACGCGGCAGCGACGTTGACGATGCTCTCCAGCGCGTCGGAGAAAAGCGCGACGGAGCCGGTCATCCACCAGGCCAGCAGCTTGATGGCGAGCACGATCAGGCCGACGGCAATGCTGCCGGCGGCGAGCTTCATGCTGCTGGAAAATCCGTGAACGGCGCTCATGCCGCCCTTATGCGCGGATGTAGTGCAGTTTGTCGAACGTCTTTCGCCAGTTGCCCACCTCTTCCGCCAGCGCGGCCGGGTCGTTGGTGGTCAGCGCGCGGGCAATCAGGTTGGCCAGGCGCGGTGCGTCGGCGGGCTTCACGCCCCAGCGCACCAGTTCCGGCGTGCCGATGCGAAGGCCGTTCATGTCACCCGCCACCGGTTCCACCGGCAGGCCGATGCCGCAGGCGAGGAAGCCTGCCTTGCGCAGTGTCTTCGACGCGGCCTGCCCGCCGCCGAAGCGCGCTGCGGCAATGGCGAACTGGTGCGAGCGGGTGAAGCCCGTGGTCTTGCCGAACACGGGCAGTTCCTCATGGTCGAGCGCGTCTGCCAGTGCGCGGGCAAGCTGCACCATGGCGGCGGCATAGTCGCGCCCGTGCTCGCGCCAGTCGAGCAGGGTGACGGCCAGCGCGGCCGACTTTGCGGCGTCGAAATTGGCGGTCATGCCGGGAAAGGCGATGTGGTCCAGCTTCTCGGCAATGGAAGCATCATTGGTGACGATAAGCCCGCCGGCCGGCCCGCCCAGCGACTTGTAGGTGCTCATGGTCATCAGGTGCGCGCCTTCGGCCAGCGGGTCGGGCCAGGCGCCGCCGGCAATGATGCCGCACTGGTGGGCGGCGTCGAACAGCACGTGCGCGCCAACCTCGTCTGCAATGGCGCGAATCTCCGTCACCGGGTGCGGCTCGAGGTTGAGGCTGCCGCCGATGGTGATGAGCTTCGGGTTCACCTCGCGGGCAAGCTTCGCCAGCGCATCCACGTCCACCGTGTAGCCGTCTGCCGCTACGGGGGCGTGGTGAATGCGCAAGCCATAGAGCCCGGCGCACCCGGCGTCGTGGTGGGTAACGTGGCCGCCGATGGAGGCAGGCGGGGCGATGATGGCGTCGCCCGGCTTCGTCAGTGCCATGAAGCCGTACAGGTTGGCGATGGCACCCGACGGCACGCGGATTTCGGCATACTTGGCGTTGAACACCTCCGCCGCCAGTTCGGCGCAGATCACCTCGATCTCTTCAATCGCTTCAAGCCCCATCTCGTACTTGTCGCCCGGATAGCCGAGCGAGGGGCGCGAGCCGATGCCGGACGCCAGCATGGCTTCGGCCTTGGGGTTCATCACGTTGGTGGCAGGGTTGAGGTTGAAGCAGTCGCGCTCGTGGATTTGCCGGTTGGCATCCACCAGCGTATCGAGCCGCGCGGCGATTGCCGCATTGCTGCCGCGCGCTGCCTCGTCGGCATAGCGCTGGACCACGGTTTCGCAATGGGCGGGCACCCAGGCGCGGGAGGAGAGGTTGGGCATGGCAGGCAGCTTTCCGGGCAGGTTGCGGAAACGATCACTGCAATCGATTATCAAGCTTTGCCTCGAACGGAAAGTTGAGTCTGAGGTCAGGTTGACAAGCGGCGGCCTGCCGAGTGGCAGGAAAACAGCAGCCACCTAGAATCTGTACCCGAACCGGCTGATCTCAAGAGAGAACCTTTCCGCAACCAGGTCGATACAATGCCTGTTCTGGTAATATGACCGGTAATGCTCTCTTGCAGAGGCGTTGACCTTGGGCAGTCTGACGGATGGGATGCCGAGCTTGTGGCAGAGCACTTCAAAATCGTCATCCAGGCTTTCAAAGCGCAGCACTACATCTACATTGTCGAAAGGATCGCCATGTTGACCCTGCAGCGCAAGATAATCCCTGTGTGGCATCACACTTGACCTGATGAATGTCTCAAAGGCCTCGGGCGACCACGTTACCTGACCGCGATGGGGGGAAAAGAAAAACGAGACACATCTGTCCCACGGGTTGCGGACGCAGGTGATCTTGATCAGTCGCGAGAACGTCTCCGGATCAAGTTGCTTGCGATAATCCTCCAGGCTCGAATGTTTCTGGATATTGAGGCCCCGTGAGCGGATCCCGAAGCGATTGATCCCGTCCTGAAAGGGAACTGCGACCACCATTTCGTCTTCGCTGTAGGGCAGCAGGACGTGTTGGATCGAGTTGCCCCCGGTCTTCGGAACATGGATGAACAGAAAGTTGCTTTTGATCGATAACATTCAAGACACAGCCGCACAGCCAAACTGCAGGCATAATGCAGAACATGTCATGCTTTGTGAATGACCAAGCTTGCCATCAAGCATCAGCGCAAGGCCGCCAGTCTGCTGATCGTTGTCAAGTTGCCGAAGACAGTTCAATTCCCTGATCGCCCGATGCCGCAGGCGAGGAAGCCGGGTCGGCGGCTGCAAGGCGAATGACTGCTTCGAGCCCATATAAGCCGTTCATTTACTATGCGTCTGGTAGATCGGCGTAGTCCGGTTCCGGGCTTGGAGCTCAACGGAGGTGCAGAAGTGGCGAAGTCAAGGAACTTGATTGCTGTCCTTGCAGTCGTCTCGGCGGTGGGTTTTGTACTGGTCGGGCGAGAAACCACAGCGACTGTCGAGCAACCGAAGCAACGGGACCGCATCGTACCGTTGCCAACTGCGGACCTCTCCAACCCTGATAGAAACTTCTACACAATCTACGACAGAGCCGGGCAGGAAGGACCAGTCCGGTCATGGGCTCTTGCCATTTCCAAGAATGTGATAGCCTCAATTTCAGGTCTTGGGACGATCAGGGATGGTGTGCTGAAGCCTGATGACAAGGAGCCAAGCCCTGAAAAAGTCTTGTTTGCAATTGTTTTGACGTTTCTAGAACCAGTGGAGCAGTCAATTATTGGCTCTGAGAAGGGGCCAAATCAAATCTTTATCTCAAATAATTTTGGCAAAGAACCAACGTTATTTTTGAACCAAGAAACATACCAAAAATATTGCAGTGTTGAGCCTGCCGACTTTGGATTGGTCAGGGTGGTCGACGCTGATCCAACTGACAGGTTTAAACAGTGCGAATTTCTTAGTGGGCGGTTTTTGAGCGGGACCGATTTCAAAGCCCCTGACATGATTCAATGCGGACCAGTGGGCGGCGGAACATGTGAACACTCCTTTTCCTACAATGGCTGGAACATTGGTGCCATTTACAAGCAAGCGAACTTGGCGCAGTGGCGCGACATGCGGCACGTCATAATTGACTACCTCGAGAAGGCAACGCAGCAGTAACCTTGCCGAATGTCAGCAATGTCAGCATAGAGCCATCCGGCTGGCGTCCCGATATGGCCACGACTGCCTCAGTTCCGCGACCGCCAGACGCCCTTGCCGGCCAGCGGGCGCTCGCGCACCATCGCCTCGCGCCGCAGCACGTAGATGCCTGATGCCACGATCATCAAGGTTCCGATTATGGTGGTCAGCTTTGGGATTTCGCCCCACAGCAGGAACGACAGGATCGAGACCCACAGCATGGCGGTGTACTCGAACGGCGCCACCGCCGGAGCCCGCGCCACACGGTAGGCGGTGGCGAGCATCCAGAACCCCGCGCCGGAGATGACGCCGATCATCATGATCATGCCAAGCTCTACGCCGGTCGGCATTTGCCAGGGCTGCAGCAGGAAGCGCATCGGCCCGCCCTCAGGCACCGGCAGGCCAAGGTGTGCCACGCCGACGCCCAGTCCGACGCCCATGTAGAAGAAGGTGAGCATCATGTAGAAAGCCATCACCGAGCCTGACTCGGTAATGCCGATCTTGCGCCCCAGCACCGTGGACACAGCATAGCAGAACGCCGCCAGCAGCGGCAGCAGCGCCGCCGGCTGGAAGGTGTCTGCGCCGGGCTGAATAATGACCAGCGCGCCGGCAAAACCGAACAGGATGCCGGTCCAGCGCCGCCAGCCAACCTTCTCGCCCAGCACCGGCACGGCCAGTGCGGTGATGAATAGCGGCGAGGTGAACCAGATCGCCACCACGGCGGTGAGCGGCATGGCGGGCAGGGCCAGATAATAGAAGAAGAAGGCGCCGAAACCAATGAACGAGCGCAGCGCATGCATGCCCGGCCGCCGCGTGGCCAGCATGCCCAGCCCCGACTCGAAATGCACGATCATGAAGATGATCGGCAGCGCGATTAGCCCGCGCGCGAACACCAGCTGGTGTACCGGATAATGGTCCGACAGCAGTTTCATCATCACGTCCTGGAACGAGAAGATGAAAATGCCCGCGCACAGATAAAGCACACCCCGGAAGGTATCGTTGAGGCCGGCGGAACTGGTGGAGGGGGCAGACATGGCGCGCAGGTTGGCAGCCGTGTCCCCGCCGTGTCGCGTTCAAAAACGGCAGCGGCGGTGTCGCTTAAGTGCTTTCAGTCACGGCGCAAAATGGCGGTGGCCTGGAGCGCCTCGACCCACACGCCTGCATGGTCTTCGGGCTGAGCGGCAAGTCCGGTACTGAAGGCAATGACATGCAGCCGGGTGCCCCCGTCAAAAACGCTGATTTCATGCAGCGCCGTGTCCAGTTCGCCGTCCCTGTCGGCATCGGCCATGGTGACGCGGCCTTTCACCCGCGCTGCGCCATAGGAGCAGTTGAGCGGGTCGGCGGCGGTGGCGGCGTCGCATAGCGTCATGAAGCGTTGATAGCGGTGGCGGCGCGACACTGCTCCGGCGCGGGTCTGCGATGCGGTTGTCTCGCGTTCGAAGATGCTCAGCCGGGCAGCGCCTGCCAGCGTCAGTTGCGCCATCAGTTGCAGCGGGCCGACGATGGACGTGCGAAAAAGCGGGTCAACACGCACGCCCGCGCGCGGCGAAGAACCGATGTCCAGCGTCCAGATGTGGGCCTGGCGATGTCCTGCGGCGCACTTGATGAAGCCGCGCTCGGTGCCTTCCTTCAGGCCGGCAAGCGGCGGTGTCCCGGCCTCGCCGATGGCGTGGTCTTGCAATGCCAGCACGCAACGCAGGGCTGTCTGCGCCGCCGCCGGAGCGGCGGTCCATGCCATGATGCAGGCTGACAAGGCCAGCACGGATTCGAGGCGTGCCTTCATGAATGCAAATTCTGGCTGAACGGGCCGCTAAAGCAAATCACGCTTTCCGGCGCGGCCTCGGCAGGGAACCGTAGCTGCGGACGGTGCGTTTTCCGGTCATGAAACAGCGATTCGTACCGTGCCTCGCCATCCTCTGCCTTCTGGCTCCACTGCTGCTGGCGGCGTCGCCGCGCGCCCAGGCCGACGAGGCGTTGTGGGCCGCCCTGCGTGAAGGCCGCGCCTTCGCCATGATGCGCCATGCGCTGGCGCCGGGTACGGGCGATCCTGCAAACTTCGACGTCAACGACTGCGCCACCCAGCGCAACCTCTCGGTGGAGGGCCGCGAACAGGCAAGGCGCACCGGCGATGCTTTCCGCGCCAACGGCATAATGCTGGCGGAAGTGATGACCAGCGCCTGGTGCCGCTGCCGCGATACCGCAAGCCTGATGAACCTCGGCACGCCCGAGGTGCTTCCACCGCTCAACTCGTTCTTCCGCAACAGCAGCCAGCGCGATCCGCAGACCGAAGCCCTCCGGCAATGGCTGGCTGAGTGGGTGGGATCGAGGCCGCTTGTGCTGGTCACCCACCAGGTGAATATCTCGGCGCTGACCGGCGAGTTTGCGCGCTCCGGCGGCATCGTGGTGGTGGACCGCAATGTCGAGGGCGAGGTGAAGGTGCTGGGAACCATTGCGCCGGAATGATCAGGCGCGGAACGATTGCGCCGGAATGATCAGGCGCGCGCCTTCAGCCGCATCTTGATCGGCCCCTCGGCGCGTCCATTGACCAGCTGCAGAACATAGGGGTTGCCCGAGGCGTCGATGTCGGACGTACGGCCATGCCACACCACCCGGCCCTCGTTCAGCATGATCATGTAGTCGTACTCATGCCGCGCCGAGTCCATGTCGGAGGTGATGGCGAACACCGTGGCATGACTTTGCTCGATCATCCGGTCGAGCACCCTGTAGATTGCCTTGGTGGTGATCGGGTCAAGCCCGGCGGTAGGTTCGTCGAGCAGCATCAGCGATGGCGAGCCCGCGAATACCCGGGCCAGACCGACGCGCTTCTGCATGCCGCCAGACAGCTCGGATGGCAAAAGGTCGGCATTGGCGGCGGGCAGGTTGACCTTCGCCAGCGTCTCTATGGCCAGCTCGCGGGCTTGCTTGCGGGGCATGCCATCGTTGTTGATCAGCCGGAAGCAGATGTTTTCCCACACTGTCAGACTGTCGAACAGCCCGCCCTGCTGGAACAGCACGCCGGTTGAATGCAGCCGTTCGTTGCGCTCGCGCACGCTGATGCCGGTCAGCGGCTGACCATCGAGGCGGATGTTGCCGCGCTCCGGCTGGTAGATCCCCGCGATGCACTTCATAAGCACCGTCTTGCCGGAGGCGGCCGGGCCGATCAGCACCGTTTTGGCGCCGGCAGGCACCGCGGTGGAGATGTCGTGCAGCACCTGCGCCTTGCCGAACCGCTTGGAGACACCTTCAAGGCTGAGTTTCACGGCCGGGGTGTTGCTGGTCATCGTCAAGGGCCATCCGGGTTGGCGAGGTCGGGATGACCACTTGTAACGTTGCCGCATCGGCATGTGCAAGAGGCCGGAAACCCACTGGACTTGCACACGCCGGTTGGGCCATAAGAAAGACCACGAATTCAGCAATCCGGACCGGGCGCGCTGCCCCGGCGAGCAAGACATCCATGAAGAACTTTCTGCTGCAACTGTTTACCTGGTGGAACGGCCAAACCATGGGCACCCGCTGGTTTACGGCGCGCCACGGCGAGTTGGTCGGCGAAGACCAGATGGGCAACAAGTATTACCGCGCCCCGTCGAAGCTGCCGGACTCGATCGCCGAGCGCCGCTGGGTCGTCTATTCCGGCTATGCCGATGCGTCGATGATTCCGCCCGGCTGGCACGGCTGGATGCACCACCGCACCAACACCCCGCCCACCGGGAAGAAGTACACGCCGCGTGACTGGGAAAAACCGCACCAGCCGAACCTGACAGGCTCGGCCGCTGCCTATCGCCCGGCCGGCAGCATTCTGGGGCCAACCCCCAAGCAGGCCGCCAAGCCCGATTACGAGGCGTGGCAGCCGGAATAGGCGGGAACATGCGATCCCGCCCATCGCGTTGGACCATGTTGGCGGCGCCAACCCGCGACAGGCACTGAGGAGCAGGCTGACGATGAACAATTCCATGGTCGAAGCGGCGATCGGCGCAGTGGTGATTGCGATTGCCGCCGGATTTTTCCTGTTCATGTACTCGGTTGGCGGCCTTGGCGGCCCGGCATCGGGCTATCAGGTGACGGCATCGTTCGGCTCGGTAAAGGGCGTCAGCGTCGGTACCGATGTGCGCATGGCCGGCATCAAGATCGGCTCGGTGACCGGCCAGACGCTGGACCGCGAAACCTATCGCGCCAACATCGTCATGGACGTCGATTCCACCGTCAAGCTTCCGGATGATTCGACCGCCAAGATCGCATCCGAGAGCCTGCTCGGCGGCAGCTTCGTCGAGCTTGCGCCCGGCGGCAGCGAAACCATGATCGAACCCGGCGGCGAGATCGCCTTCACCCAGGACCCGATCGACATTTTCGGCCTGGTGTCGCAGTTCGTGCTCGGCAGCAACAAGAAGTCCGACGATGCGGCCGGCGAAGAGGGTGCCCAGCCGGCAGAAGGCGCCACGTCGCAGTGACTGTCATGTCCGAAACCGCGCCGCACGCGCAGCAGACCTGGTCGGCTGGCAGCTATTCGACCCATGCCCGCTTCGTCGCCGATCTGGCAGGGGCGGTGGTAGACTGGCTGGCGCCTCAACCGGGTGAACGCATTCTGGACCTCGGCTGTGGCGACGGCGCGCTGACTCGCAAGCTTGCCGATGCGGGCGCAACTGTGAAGGGCATCGACAAGAGCCTGGAGCTGCTGGCCGCAGCAGTGGCGCTCAGTCTCGACGTGGAAGAGGGCGATGGTCACGACCTCAGGTTCAACAGCGAGTTCGACGCGGTGTTTTCAAACGCCGCCCTGCACTGGATGAATGAGCCGGAAAAGGTGATCGACGGCGTATGGCGGGCGTTGAAGCCGGGCGGGCGCTTCGTGGCCGAGTTCGGCGGGCACGGCAACGTGGCCGCCATCGTGACTGCCATGCGTGCCGTTGGCCGGATGCGCGGCGGCGACGAGGCGCTGGCCGGCCCCTGGTTCTTTCCCTCGCCCGAGGTCTATTCCGACATGTTGGCCGCCCGTGGCTTCGAGGTTTTGCGCATCGGGCTTTTCCCGAGGCCGACGCCGCTCAAGACCGGCATGAAGGCGTGGCTGAAGGTTTTCCGGAAGCCGTTTTTCGACCAGTTCGGTCCGGCCTCTGACGATGTCCTTGACGAGGTCGCGGAACTGCTCAGGCCGTGCCTGTGCGATGCCCGGGGCAACTGGACCGCGGACTATGTGCGCCTGCGCGTCGAAGCGGTGAAACCGGCATGAACCGCTGGCTCGCACGCGCCTGCCTTGCCACGCTGGTGGCAACGGCTGCCGGGGCGTTGCCGGTCGTCGCGCAAGCCGTTCAGAACCCGATTGCGGTGTTCGCCGGACTGGACAAGATTACCGGCCGCATCACCACGTTCGAGATACCGGTCGACGAAGTGCGCCGGTTCGGCACGCTCAACGTCTATCCGCGCGTCTGCAATTCGCGCCCTCCCACCGAAGAGCCGAAGACGACGTCATTCGTGCAGGTGGACGAGAATCTCATCAATGGCGGCACACGCCGCATCTTCTCCGGCTGGATGCTGGCCGAAAGCCCCGGCCTCAATGCCGTCGAGCACCCGGTCTATGACGTGTGGCTCATCGGCTGCATGGACCCCAACAGGCCCGCGGTGCCGGAGCGCGAGGCGCCGGCCGCCCCAGCGCCACCTGCCGCCAGCAGTGAAGGTGAAGACCAGCCGCCGCCAGCGGATTGATCAATTGCCTGTCGATTGCGGCAAGATCGCAGTTTCGCCATACATCGCCTTCATGTAGTCAATCGGGAGGGGCGTCCCGCGAAAGTTTGACCAGAGCATGAAATCGAGATCTTCCCTTACCATTGCGGCAGTCTTTTTGGCGTTGGCGGCATACACCAGCACCCCGGCTCCGGTGCACGCTGCCGGCGCGTGCGAAAAGCTGCAGACAGAATTCAACGACAAGCTCCGCCCTGCAATCCTGCGGCTGGCAAAGAAGCGTTTCCACTGGTCCAACTGGTATCACGCCACGCTGAAGCGCCAGCACGAGGGCAGCAAGCACCCGACCCCGGCGGCGCTGGACGTCACCTACAAGATGATGGTCGATTACTGCGGCAGCGACGAGAAATGCAAAGCGTTCGCCGCCCAGATGAATACCGCCTCGCGAGCCATTTATGATGTCAACCGGCGATGGTCCGCTGCCGGATGCCCCGGTCAGTTGGACCGCTGACCGGCCTATTCAGGTGGGTAGTGCAGGGGGACCGTAATTCCAGTCACAGGCTCGCTGACGTCAAATTGCGCTTCATGGTGGAACGGCGTGAAGCGGGGTGGTTGCAGGTAATTCGATACGCCTGCCCCTTCTATCGGGTACTTGAGGATCCGGTGCCGCTCGAGCCTGCCGTCATTGTTCTGGTCGTGGCCGATCGACAACGCATACTTGCCCGGTGCCACGCCGGTGAAGGTGATGGTGACTTCGCCCGGTTGGGCCGGAGTGCGCAAGATGCTGACATTGCTCCGGCTCGGCTCGCAATCAGGAAAGCCCCAGCCACTGCTCCAAAGGCACGCCATAATGACGCCGTTGGCGTTCTTTATGCCGGTCACCGTGACGTTGAGATCGGCGGCAAGCGCAGGGGTAGCCAAGCCGAGCCAGCAGGCGGCGGCCAGTGCGTACTTCAAGGTGAGTTTCATCCGAATCATCCTGCTTTGCTGAACTGCAACCTTACGGTGAACATACGTCAAGATTGCGGTGGGGCCAACGGGGTGTTCGGGCTTTCAGCCCTCTGACGCCGCCGCCAGTACCGCCTGCGGGTCGCCGTCTTCCCCGAAACGATCGAAGTCCGCCGTCGCCAGCAGCGCCTGGTCGAGCAGGCCGCGGTACTCCTCCTTCGGCACCTCGATGCATCCGAAGCTCTTCAGATGATCGGTGACGAACTGGGTATCCAGCAGCTGGAAGCCGCCGGTGCGCAGCCGCGCCACGAGGTGCACCAGTGCAACCTTCGAGGCGCCGCTTTCGGCCGAGAACATGCTCTCGCCGAAGAACGCGGCGCCGATGCGCACCCCGTACAACCCACCCGCCAGCGAGCCGTCATTGCGGCGCACCTCGATGGAATGGCAGCAACCCATGGCGTGCAACTGGCTGTAGAGAGCGGCGATGCGGGCATTGATCCAGGTCGCGGGCCGGGCGATTACCGCATCGTCACCGGCGCTGCCGGGGGCGCCGGCGCAGCCTGCAACGACGTCGTCGAACGAGCGGTCGACAGTAACGTGGAAGCGTCGCTGGCGGATCATCCGGGCAAGCCGGCGAGGCACGTGAAAGCGGTCGAGCGGAATGATGCCGCGGATTTCCGGTTCGACCCAGTAGAGCGCGTTGTCCTGGGCGCTTTCCGCCATCGGAAAGATGCCGGCCGTGTAGGCGCGCAACAGCAGTTGTGGCGTAATCGTTGACATGACAGGGCAATCAATACCGGGCGAGGGGCAGCGCAATCAAGCGCCGCGTTCCTGCGGCGGGCCGTCCGGTCAGTCTTCCTGCGGGTTGCAGGGCCAGCGCTCCGGCTTTTCAACGTCCGGCGGCAGCAGGGTGGCATCGTCACCACAGGCCAGAGCGATCTGTTCGGAGGTCAACCCGGTGACGCCGGAGAGGTCGACGCCCTGCAGCCGGGCGCGGTAGAGATAGGTGTGCGACCAGTCGGAGCCTTCCAGCTTCGCCCCGGCGAATTCGGAGCGGGCGAGGATGGCGAACGTCAGCTTGGCTCCCGACAGGTTGGCGCCCTTGAAGCTGCCGCGGATCATGTCGGACTTCTCGAGGTTGGCCCCGGCAAGACTGGCGTCGTCGAACATGCTGCGCGGCATGCTGGCCCGCGACAGGTTGGCGCCGGCGAGGCTGGCGCCGGTGAAGTTGGCGCGGAACAGCTCGATGGCGTCCATGTTGGCATTGTCCATGGTGGCGCCGGCGAAGTTGCTGCGATTGCCGGCCGTCTTTTGCATCGAGGCGCCAGTCAGGTTGGCGTCCTTGAACGAGGCGTAGCTGACGTCGGCGAGATCCAGCGTCGCGCCCTGAAGCTGTGCGCCGCCGAAATCGGTGCTGGTAAGATTGGCGTCGGTGAAGATTGCCTTCTCAAGGTTTGCGCCGCCCAGCATCAGCAGCTTCTTGTTGCAGTCGGTCCAGTCAACGCCGGCCTTGGCCGGATTATTGCAGCCGGCCACGGCGTCGGTGCCGGCAAGGCCTATGGCAGCCAGTACGGCGCAAATGGCAGGTGCCAGTCTCTTGATCTTCCGCACGAGGGTCCTTTCCGCTTGATGGCAATCTGGCTGTTGCCGCATGTCCAGTCCGCATCTTCAGTCAGCTGAATTATAGGACGATTGCCGTGGACTTCCAGTGCCTCGGCGCGAATACCCTTACCGGCCGGGCAAACCCCTTGAGTTCGTGCTCGCCGCAATCGTCCATTGCAGTCTTCAGTTGCCGCGCAACCTGTTCCGAGACCAGCACCGGGCGCATCACCCGCTTGGTCAGCTGCTCCAGCCGCGCGGTCTCGTTGACGGCGCTGCCGACGACCGTGAAGTCGAGCCGGTCCTGCCCGCCCACATTGCCGAAGAAAACCTCTCCGGTATGCATGGCGATGCCGCAGCGCAGCGGCTTGCGGCCGGCAATCGCGGCAACTTCGGGCGGCGGGGTTGCGTTGAAGGCTTCAAGGTTGCGCAGTGCCTGGTCGGCAGCGGCCATGGCGGCATTGGCTGCCTCGCGCTCACCCGCGGCATCATCGAACGGAAACACCGCCAGGATGCCGTCGCCCATGAACTTCAGCACATCGCCGCCCTGTGCGGTGACCGCGCTCACCAGCTGATCGAGGAAGCCATTGAGCAGCAGGTTGACCTCGGCAGCCGGGAAGGCTTCGGACAGTTCACTGAAACCGCGCATGTCGGCGCACCAGATCACCGCGTTGATCGGCTGCCCGGCGCCGCGCGCTATGCTGCCTTCGAGCACCTGGCGCCCGGCATAGTGACCGAGATAGACATTGAGCACATTCTCGGCGATGCGCCGTGCCACGTGGCGGTGGACGTGCAGCGACAGGTACTTGAGAATGCGGTCGAGCTGGAGCTGTTGCTCCCTCGTGAACCCGTCCGGTGCGCTGGTTGCGATGGTGGTCACGTCGAAACGCCTGGCGCCGATGCGCTTGGGCAGGGGCAGAACGGCATAGCGCGTGATCCCCTGGGCGGCCAACTCGGCAATGATCGGATAGTCGCGCTGGCTGGCCGGATCGGTGGCGTCGATGAACAATGTCCGCCCTTCCTCGATCGGCCCGCGCAACGGGCTCTTCAGATAGGCATCTGTCATGGTGTTCATGGCCTTGACCACGATCTCGTCGCAGAAACCGTCGGACTTCTGCCATCCCCAGGCGAACCCGGCCAGTTGCGGATGCAGCGTGCCGGTATGGATGGTGGCGCGCTCCACCGGTATCCCGGCGGCTACCATGCGCCAGGCCAGCAACTCGGCCAGCGTCAGCATCGATTCCTCGTTGATGGCGTCGCCCAGCAGCCAGTCTTCAAGGTCGGCGAAGCTTGTGGCATTGCCGGCTGCGGCAGGCCCGCGGTTGGCGCGCGCCAGCAGGTGCACGAATTCCGGATACTGGCGCGGTGCCGGGTCTATGTAGGCCGGTGTCATTCGGAACGGGTCCCTGGGGCTGCATGCCAGCCACCCCTGCGGCGGCATACGTCAGCAACGCTCATATGGGCGCAGTCGTTGCCGTTTGCCAGCCCGGCTCACGCGAAAGTCAGCCGCCGGCGTTGTGCTTCAGGAATTTCTCGAGCCAGTGGATGTCGTACTCGCCGTCGATGATGTCGGGTTGTTCGAGCAGCCGCAGGAACAGCGGGATGGTGGTGTCGATCCCCTCGATGACGTATTCGCCCAGCGCCCGGCGCAGCCGCATCAGGCATTCGTTGCGGTCGCGGCCATGCACGATCAGCTTGCCGATCAGGCTGTCATAGTAGGGCGGGATCGAGTAGCCGGTGTAGATACCGCTGTCGACGCGCACCCCCAGCCCGCCCGGCTGATGCAGCCCCACCACGCGGCCCGGCGAGGGCACGAACGTCTGCGGGTTCTCGGCGTTGATGCGGCACTCGATGGCATGGCCGTGGAAGATGATGTCTTCCTGGGTGAAGCCAAGCTTCGCGCCTGCCGCCACGCGCAGTTGTTCCTGCACGAGGTCAAGGCCGGTGATCGCCTCGGTGACCGGGTGCTCCACCTGTAGCCGGGTGTTCATCTCGATGAAGAAGAACTCCCCGTCCTCGTAGAGAAACTCGATGGTGCCGGCGCCGGAATACTTCATCTCGGCCATGGCTTGCGCGCAGGTCTCGCCGATCTGCTTGCGCTGGGCGGCATTGAGCGCCGGCGAGAGCGCCTCTTCCCACACCTTCTGGTGGCGGCGCTGCAGCGAGCAGTCGCGCTCGCCCAGGTAGACGGCATTGCCCTGGCCGTCGCCAAACACCTGGATCTCGATGTGGCGAGGCTTGGAGAGATAACGCTCGATATAGACGGCATCGTCGCCAAAGGCAGCCTTGGCCTCGGTCTGGGCGGTCGACAGCGCGGTGTCGATCTCGTCCTCGTTGAGCGCCACCTTCATGCCGCGCCCGCCGCCGCCGGCTGCGGCCTTGATCAGCACCGGATAGCCAACTTCCCTGGCCACCTGGCGGGCCTGGGCATGGCCCGACACGCCGCCGTCCGAGCCCGGCACCACCGGGATGCCCAGCTTCCTGGCGGTCTGCTTGGCCTCGATCTTGTCGCCCATGATGCGGATGTGCTCAGGCGACGGGCCGACGAAGGCGATCTCGTGCTCTTCGAGGATCTGCGCAAAGCGGGCGTTCTCGGACAGGAAGCCGTAGCCTGGATGAACGGCGTCGGCGCCGGTGATCTCGCAGGCGGCGACAATGGCCGGGATGTTGAGATAACTCTCCGAGGCCGGCGGCGGGCCGATGCAGACGCTCTCGTCGGCAAGGCGCACATGCATGGCGGTGGCGTCGGCGGTGGAGTGCACCGCGACGGTCTGGATGCCGAGCTCGCGGCAGGCGCGCAGGACGCGTAACGCAATCTCGCCGCGGTTGGCTATGAGGACCTTTTCAAACATGTGGTGTATGGCCCGCCCGCTATTCGATAATCATCAGCGGTTCGTCGTATTCCACCGGCTCGCCATTGCCGACCAGTATCTGCTTCACCGTGCCGGCATGGGGCGCGGGGATCTGGTTCATGGTCTTCATCGCCTCGATGATCATGATGGTCTGGCCGGCCTTGACCTGGCTGCCCACCTGCACGAACGGCGCGGCGTCGGGCGACGGCGAGTGGTAGGCGGTGCCAACCATCGGCGACTTGACGGTGCCCGCCCCGCTGGCGGCCGGCGTGGCGGCTGCCGCCTCTGCCGGGGCAGAAGCCGCGGACGTAGCGGGGGCGCTCGCTGCAACGTGTTGCGGGGCAGGGGCGTAGGACACGGTGACCTCGCGCGCCACCCGGATCTTCAGCCCGTCCTGCTCAACCTCGATCTCTGTCAGCCCGGTATCGGTGAGGATTTCCGCCAGGATGCGGATCTGCTCGTGATCGAACGTTTTTGAATCCTTGCCCATGTCTGGTTCCGGTTTGTTGTTGTGTTCTAGCTTGGCTGCGCGTTGACCAGCCGGGCGGCTGCGTCGAGCGCCATGATGTATCCGTCTGCCCCGAAGCCGCACAGAACCCCGGTTGCGATGGGCGATACGTAGCTGTGGTGGCGGAAAGCCTCGCGCGCATGGACGTTCGACAGGTGAACCTCGATCACCGGCAGGCCGGTCATCTTCAGCGCATCGTGGATGGCGACCGAGGTATGGGTGTAAGCCGCCGGGTTGATGATGATGTAGTGGGCGGCCCCGCGCGACTTCTGGATCATCTCGACCAGCTCGCCCTCGTGGTTGGACTGGCGGAAGTCCACCTCCAGGCCCAGCGCGGCCCCGTGTTCCCGGCAGCGGGCCTCAATGTCCGCGAGCGTCGTGGCGCCATAGATTTCCGGTTCACGCGTGCCCAGCATGTTCAGGTTCGGCCCGTTCAGTATCAGAACCCTGTGCGCCAATGCTGGAAACTCCCGGGAACGGCAATTGGGTGCGGGCGCGTGAAACCTTCGGCAGCGCTCACCATTGCGGGCGTTATTGCCACAAAAGCGTGTCGCGGCCAAGCGTTACCGCCAGCCACCCTGTGGATGAAAACGGACCCCGCGAGGTGCGGGTAATCAGCAGTATTTGCAGCCGCCCGCCTCGCGCACGCTCTTCACGCTCGCTACCAGCTGCTCGTAGGGCGCAGCCCCCGGCACCAGCTGGTTGTCGATGATGAACGCCGGCGTGCCGTTGATGCCAAGTTCCTGGGCAAGATTGCGGGTCTCGTCGATGATCTTGTCGTGAGCAGCGCGCTCGGCCTCCATGTCGGCCTGCAGCTTGTCCACGTCGAGACCGGCTTCCTTGGCCACCTCCAGCACCTTTTCAAGCCCGTCGATGCCGCCCTGCGCGCCCATCAGCGCCAGGTGCATCTCCCAGTACTTGTCCTGCTTGCGTGCGGCCAGCGCGGCGTGGGCGGCGATCACCGAGCCTTCCGACAGGATCGGGAACTCCTTGAGTACGATGCGGACGTCCTTGTCTTCCTCGGTCATGCGCAGCACGTCGGCCATGGAGCGCTTGCAGTAGCCGCAGTTGTAGTCGAAGAACTCGACCATGGTGACATTGCCGTCGGGGTTGCCCACCACGATGTCATAGGGGCTGCGGAAGATCTTTTCGGCATTGGTCGAGATGGCGGCCTTGGCGCGCTCTTCCTGCTGCTGGCGCTCGGCAACCTGCAGCTTCTCGATCATCTCGTTGAGGATCTGCGGGTTCTCCAGCAGGTACTCGCGGATGATGTTGTGCAGTTCGTTCTTCTGGGTGTCGTTGAACTGGTCCTCGGCAGCGACGGCGCTCAGCGGCGTGGCGATGGTGGAGGCGGCGAGCGCCATGGCGAGAACGCCGGCGGTGATGGTATTGCGCATGAAGTCTGCTCCGGTTTTAGCCTTCAGGTTTTGCGGGCCTGTTTAACTGTCTTTCTGCTTGATTGCATTCAAAATGTCGTTAGCGCGGATATGCACCGGCGTGCCGGGCTGGGCGCGCTGCAGTGCGCCGTTGGCCTTCTCCGCCGCCAGCTTCTTGTCACCGCGCAGCATGGCGCTCTCCGCCGTTGCCAGTTCGGCGCGGGGCAGATCTCCCAGCGTGCCGTAGGCGCGCGCCTTCCACAGGTGCAACTGGGCGCTCTTGCCTTCTACCGTTTCAGCCTTGGCGAGGATGGCGAGCGCCTCCTTGGCCGCTTGCTTCGACTCCGACGCCAGCAGCGCCTGGGCCAGCATGATCTGGATCAGGCCGCTCCTGGGCGCCAGCTTGGACGCCTGGCGCAGCGGGGCAATCGCTTCGGCCGGGTTGCCCTTTTCCAGCAGCGCCTGGCCTTTCAGTTCCCAGAAATAAGGGTTCTTCGGGATAATCGAGATCAGCCGGTCGATCTGCGGAATGGCGTTGTTGAGGTCGCCCAGCCGGTAGGCGGCGATGGCGCGGGCATACTGCGCGGGCAAGGAGTTGTCGGACGTCGGGTAGGCCGCATACACGGCCTGGGCGTTGCGGGTGAACCCGGCCAGCTTGGCCTGCGCCATCTTGTGCCGGAGCACCAGGTATTCCTCGTCCTTCTTGCCATAGTACTTCGAGGCGCGCACCCGCTCCTCCAGCACCCGGATGCGCTGCAGCGGCAACGGGTGGCTGAGCGCATAGGGATCGACATACTGCACCGTGGCGATCGACTGGTTGTAGAGCTTCTGGAACAGTTCCAGCATGCCCTTGCCCGACTGGCCGGTGGTTTCGAGATAGCGCAGCGCGCCTTCGTCCGCCGCTGCTTCCTGGGCGCGGACATAGGACAGCAGGTTGCGCTGCACCATCGACTGGCCGCCGAGAATGAGCGCCGTGCCGCTTTGTGCCCCGCCGGCGCCGGACTTGGCCGCCGCCACCGCGCCCGCCGCGCCCAGCAGCATGGCGATGATCGCCTGCGTCGAGGCCTTGTCCACCTCCACGCCAAGCCGCGCGAGGTGCCCGCCGGCCACGTGCGCGGTCTCGTGCGCCAGCACCCCGATCACCTCGTTCGGCGTTCCGGCCTGCTCGATCAGCCCGGTGTGGATGAAGATGCGCTGGCCGCCGGCCACGAAGGCGTTGATGGAACTGTCCTGGATCAGGTGCACCTGCACCGCGCCGGGGTTGATGCCGGCAGCCTCGAAGATCGGCTTCAGGTAGCGCCGCATCAGCTCCTCGATCTCCTCGTCGCGAATGAGCCGGATGTCGTTGCCGCGCTGCTGGGCGTGGGCCGGCGGCGCAAGATGGGCTAACTGCACCAGCATCAGGCTGAAGGCGCAGGCGAGCATGAGGACGGACTTGAGTACGTGGCGCATGTGTCGACGGTTACGGGATTCGGGCAAAGGCCGTTGCATTGGCCTGCTGTTATGCCGTCAACATTACGGCAAAAGCGTGAGCCGGCGCGAGCGCGGGGGCGTTACAAATGGGTAATGCACGCCGCTTGACTCGGGATCGCTGGCGCAGATGATGAGCGTCAGCAGAGTTTGTTGAAGGCTAGGGGCGGACAGGCATGGCGCTGTTGGACAATGCGGCAATGGCGCCGGCGGACGTGCTGGCGAGACATCAGCAGGAAAGCTGGCCGGCACAAGCGGCCCACGTGGCGCAGAACTCGGATTTCTATCGCGCGCTTTGGGCAGGCAAGGCCGCCGCCGCAGGACCTGCGCGACTTGCCCGCATCTGCCGCTGTCCGACAAGTCGCTGCTGCGCACCTCGCAGGCCGAACCATCCGCCGTTCGGCAACTATCTGGCCGCCCGCAAGGACCAGGCGGTCCGCGGCTGCACCGCACCTCGGGCACCACCGGGCAGGCGATGAACCTCGCGCTGTCCGCGCGCGACTGCGAGCTGACCGAAATCGTCGGCGGGCGCTGCCAGTCGCGCGGCCGGGCTGGGGCCGGGTCACACGGTGGTGCACTGCCTCAACTACCAGATGTGGATGGGCGGCGTGACCGACCACCTGACGCTGGAGCGCACCGGCGCGACGGTCGTTCCGTTCGGCGTCGGCGACACCGAGCTTCTGATCCGCACCATCCGCGAGATCGGCATCACCGCCATCTCCTGCACGCCGTCCTATCCGGCGGTGCTCGAGCGGGTGCTCGCCGAGCAATTTCCCGGCCTCGAACCCGCGCGACCTCGGATTGAAGCTCGGACTGTTCGGCGGCGAGGCGGGGCTCGACGATCCGGCGCTGCGCGAGCGCATCCGCGTCGACCTGGGGCATGGAGCCGCGCAACGCCAACTACGGCGTGTCGGACGTGTTCTGCAACTTCGCCGCCCAGTGCGAGCATGACACGCGGCTGCACTTCCTCGCGCCGACGTGCTCTACCCGGAACTGATCGACCCCGACACCGGCGCGCCGCTGGCGCTGACGGACGGCGCGGAAGGCGAACTGGTGCTGACCCACCTCGAGCGCGAGTGCCAGCCGCTGGTGCGCTTCCGCACCGGCGACATCATCGCCGTGGACGAGACCGGCGCCTGCAGGTGCGGGCGCACCGGCATTCGCTTCCGGGTGATCGGGCGCAGCGACGACATGGTGGTGGTGCGCGGCCTCAACCTGTTCCCGACCATGGTGGCGGCCGTGATCAGCCGAGTTCGATCGAGCTGTCGCGGCGACTACCGCATCGTGCTGGACACCAGGCCGCCCTACGACGTGTCTGCCGGTCGAGGTGGAACTGGCGCAAGGGACCCCGGGCGCCGCGAAGGCATTGCGGCGGCGGATCGAGAAGGCGATCAAGCACGAAGCTCGGCGCCACCGCGCGGGTCACCGTGCTGCCGCCCAGGCAGCCTGCCGGTGACCGAGGGCAAGACGCAACGCGTGTGATAAGGACATACTGATGAGCGGTTTCCAGTACGACACGGTGCTGAGCTGCGATGACGGGCGACGGGGTGCGCACCATCGCGCTCAACCGGCCCGGACAGCCTCAACGCCATGAACCGGCGGCTGATCGACGACGTGGCGCTGCGCCTTCGACGACGCCAACGGCGATACCGGCCACCCGCGCGATCGTCTTCACCGGCGAGGGCCGGGCCTTCTGCGCCGGCGATGACCGCCAGGAGCACGTCGCATCCCGAGGACGAGGCCGAGGCGCGCGACCTGGTCGACGCGATCCAGCGGGCGACGCGGGCCATCGTCTTCGGCGACAAGCCGGTCGTCGGCGCCATCAACGGCTGGGCGGTGGGCGGCGGCTTCGAGTGGGCGATCAACTGCGACTTCCCCATCTGGGCGGAGAGCGCCAAGGGCTTCTTTCCGGAAGTCTCGCTGAACCTGTTCGTCACCGGCGCGGTGACGGCGCTGCTGCCGGCGCCTCGTCGGCCTGCACAAGGCGCGCGAGATGCTGTTCCTGGGGCAACGCTACGGCGCGCAGGAGCTGGCCGACATCGGCGTGGCGTGGCGGGTGGTGCCGGATGACAGGCTGATGGACGAGGCGAAAGCCGTTGCGGCAAAACTGGCCGGCCTGCCGCCGCTGTCGGTGCGGGCCATGAAGCGGGTGCTGAACCAGGTGGCGACGGCGGACCTGTGGCGCGCCCTGCAGCTTGAGACGGACGCGACGGTGGCGGGCTTCCTCGATCCGGAAACGACCCGGCTGCTGAAGGATTTCTGAGCACCCGGTTCCCCATCCTCCCCGCATCTGCTAGGCACAGGCCCAACAGCGTCAACCCGAGCCAAGGGGCGATTCCCATGCCGCTCAAACCCTCCGCGCGCGCTGCGAAGGTGCAGCCGTTCATCGTCATGGACTTCTTCCGCGAGGCCAATGCGCTGGCCGCGGCCGGTCATGACGTGGTGCACATGTCGGCCGGCCAGCCCGCCGGCGGGCCGCCGCGCAAGGTGGTCGAGGCGGCGCGCGAGGCGCTCAACGGCGCGTACATGGGTTATACCGACTCGCTCGGCCTGATGCCGTTGCGCGAGCGCATCGCCGCCCACTATGACGCGGTCTATGGCGTCAGCGTCAACCCGGCCAACATCGCCATCACCACCGGCTCGTCGGCCTCGTTCGTGCTCGGCTTCACGGCCTGCTTCGACCAGGGCGACCAGGTGGGCCTGACCATGCCCGGCTACCCGGCCTACCGGAACATTTTTGAGGCACTCGGCATAAGGGTGAAGGACATCGCGGTGGATGCGCGCAGCCGCTGGGCACCCACGCACGAGCAGATCGAAGCCGCGTGCGACGAGGGGCTGAACGGGCTGCTGCTGGCAAGCCCCGCCAACCCGACCGGCACCATGCTGAGCCCCGACCCGCTGGCAGACGTTGCCGCGACGTGCGCGAAGCGCGACGTCTGGTTCATCTCCGACGAGATCTACCACGGGCTCAACTACGAGATGCCGCAGGCCTGCGCGCTGAGCACCAACCGGCAAGCCATCGTCATCAACTCGTTCTCGAAATACTACTGCATGACCGGCTGGCGCATCGGCTGGATGATCGTGCCGGAGGTGCTGCGCCGCACCGTCGAGTGCCTGTCGCAAAGCCTCTATATTTCCGCCCCGACGCTGTCGCAGTATGCCGCCATCGCCGCGTTCGATGCGACCGAGGAACTGGAGGAGAGGAAGGCCGGATACCGCGCCAACCGGAACTTCCTGCTGAAGGAACTGCCGGGGCTGGGCATGGGCAACCTGTCGCCGGCCGACGGGGCGTTCTATCTTTATGCCGACGTGGGCAACCTGACCAATGACAGCTATGCCTTTGCGCGCCAGATGCTGAACGAGGCCCACGTGGCGGCGACACCGGGGGCGGACTTTGACACGCAGCGCGGCAACCGCTTCATCCGGCTGTCGTTTGCGGGCTCCATGCAGGACATGGAGAAGGCAGTGGAGCGGCTGGCGAAGTGGCTGCCGAAACAAGGCTAGGCGTCAGGGGTTCATGCGCGCCCGCGCGGCTTCGATGACCGCCTTGTTGAGCTCCTTGAGCGCGCCCGAGACAATGCGGTTCCACTGCCAGTAAAGCGGCACGTCCATGTGGCTGCCCGGCACAAGCTCCACCAGTTTGCCTGTATCAAGGTGCGGCTTGACCATCGCCAGCGGGTGGGTGCACCAGCCAAGCCCTGCCAGGCTAGCGTCCACGAAGCCGTGACTCGACGGCAGCCAGTGGCTTGGCAGCGTGACGTGCCGCCCGCAGACCTGGCGCACCCAGGCAGACTGGTAGGCATCCTTGACCGAGAAGGTGAGGGCAGGCGCGCGGGACAGCGTTGTAGCGGTGATGCCATCGGCAAAGTGCTGCTTGACGAAGGCGGGCGTGGCGCTGGCCACGTAGCGCATGCCGCCCAGTGCGCGGGCGTCGCAGCCCTGTACGGGCCGAGCGGTGCTGGTGACGGCAGCGGAAACCTCGCCGCGCCGCAGCCAGCCGGCACTGTGGCCTTCGTCGTCCACCACCAGATCGAACAGGAAGCCGGAGGTGGCGGCGAGTGCGGGGATGAACCAGGTGGCCAGGCTGTCGGCATTGACGGCGATGCGCAAGGTTGTGCGCTCGTCCCCGGCCTGAAGCTTGCCCAGATCAGACCCCAGCGCAGCCTCCAGCGCCGACACTTCCTCCGCATGGCGGCACAGGCGCAGGCCGGCGGCTGTGGCGGTGCACGGCTGGCCGCGCACCACCAGCACGGTGCCGGTGCGCTCTTCCAGAAGCTTGATGCGCTGCGACACGGCGGACGGCGTGACAGAGAGCGCAAGCGCTGCCTTGTCGAAGCTGCCAGTGCGGACGACGGCAGCTAGCGCGGCGAGATGATTGTAATCGAAGTGCATTAGCAAAATTGAACTGGCGTTAGTGAAAGCAATTTGGCTAATTCCAGTGAGTTGCGCTAGAGGGGTCGCACAGACAAGCCTTGAACCGGGGGACGACGATGTTTGCGGCCGCGCTGGCAGGCTACGTGCTGGCCATTTCGCTGATCATGGCGATCGGCGCACAGAATGCCTTCATCCTGCGCCAGGGCCTCAAGCGCGAACACGTGTTGATCCTGTGCCTGATCTGCGCGCTGGCCGACACAGTGCTGATTGCGGCGGGTGTGGCCGGGTTGGGCACGCTGGTGCAGCAGGTCCAGATCCTGCTCACAACGGTTACTGTCGGCGGCTCGATCTTCCTTTTTGCCTATGGCTTTCTGGCGTTTCGGCGGGCGCTGCGCCCGGACGCGCTGAAGGCAGGGGCAGGGCCGTCGCTGCCGCTCAGGCAGGCGGTTGCCGCGTGCCTGGCGTTCACCTTCCTCAATCCGCATGTCTACCTGGACACGGTGGTCCTGCTGGGCGCTCTGTCGGCGGTCTATGAAGGCCAGGCGCGGCTGGCCTACGCGGTTGGCGCCTGTGCGGGCTCGTTCACCTGGTTCTTCTCGCTGGGCTATGGCGCGCGGCTGCTGGCGCCGGTGTTTGCAAGGCCGCGCAGCTGGCAGGTGCTGGACATCCTGATCGGACTGGTGATGTGGGCGCTGGGGGCGAAACTGGCGGCCCAGTTGCTCTAGCGGAGGTCCGTGACGATGCCTGAACCTTCCTGAATTAGTTCCTCAGCCGTTTTCCATATGTCCTTGCCAACCCAGTCCTTTTCCAGCTGTTCGCGCCAGGCCGGCGTGATTGGCGAGTTGACGAAATAGCGCTCGAAGAAGCGCCGGGACAGCGCCCGCTGCTCGAAGGAGGGACCCTCGATGCGCGTGTCGGTCTGGCTGTCATAGCGGGCTGGCTGGTGAAACATGAACCGAGCCCGCCGGCCCGCGTATCGCGACTGTCCCTGCAGGTAGATGGGCACGCACATGGACGCGCAGACATCGCCATCGGCCACCAGTGTGTCGACCCGGTGGCTGCGCTTCACCTGTTGTATCAGTTCGATCAGTTCACGGCCCTCGCGCAACGAACCGCCGGGCGAATGCAGCCGGATGACAAAGTGGCCGGTGCGGCCCTTCCACGCGTCGAACGCCTCGGTGAAACGGGTGACCATGGGGATGTCGACGCCGGCCGCCCACGTCAGCACCACCGCGTCACCGGCCTGGGTGACCGTGAGGCGGCCCTTGTCCACCCGCGCATCCTGGTAGATGCCATGGCCGAGCCAGGCCGCCACCAGCGCCATGGCAACAAGCAGAAGGCGGCTCCATGTCATTGGAACCGCCTCCGGCAAGTGTCGTCGGATGTCAGGACCGCTTGCCCCACCATCCGGATTTCTTCGGCGCCGAGGACGGATCAACGGTTGGGGCAGGAGGCTGCCAGCGCGGTGCGGCAGGTTCTTCCGTCTGTGCCGCAATGGCCGGTTGGCGTTCCGGCTGCTTTGGCTCCGGCTGGGATGCGCCGTTCATGGCCTCACCACCCTCCGGTTCGGTGTCAGCTTCCGGTGCGGCATCAGCCTCATCAGCCTTGGCAGCTTTCTTGGCTGCCCGCTTGCGCGGCTTCTTGGCAGGCTTGGCGTCGCCGTCGCTGTCTTCGCCATCTTCGGCAGCAGCCTTCTTGGCTGCCCGCTTGCGCGGCTTCTTGGCAGGCTTGGCGTCTTCGGCCTCTGCCTGGTCCTCATCCGCAACCGCTTCAGCCGGTTCCGCCTCGGCGGGCTCGGCCTGCGCAGCGGCAACAGCCTCATCGGCGTCATCACCGTCGGCGTCAGCTTCTACGCCTGCTTCGCTGCCGGCATCGGCCCCGTCGTCAGACCGGGGGCCGCGTCCGCGTCCGCCACGGCGGCGGCGGCGCTTCTTGCGCGGCTCGCCGTCTGCTTCGCTGTCTGAAGCCTCGGCTGCCTCGCCGGCCTCCGTGGCCTCGCCATCGTCTTCGGACGCTCCGGCAAGCTCGCCGTCTTCCATCGCTTCGCCGTCCGGGTGCTCCTCGCGCTGGCGGCGTCCACCCCGGCGGCCACGGCGGCGGCGGCGCTTCTTGCGTGGTTCGCCGTTTGCATCCGTTTCGCCATTGCGGTCTTCGGCTTTGGCCGGTGCGCTGTCATCGGCCTCCTCGTCTTCCTCGTCCTCGTCCTCGATCACCGGTTCCTCGTCGGCGGCCTCCAGTTCGTCGCCCATCGCGACAGCCGTCAGCGAGGCGGCCGGGCGCACGGCAGGTCCCTTGCGGTCCGGCTTGCGGTCGATGCGGCTTTCGGCCTGGGCGCAGTCGCGGTCCGGAATGATCCAGATCGAGATGCCGTAGTTCTGCTCAAGCGACAGCAGGTGATCGCGCTTTTCGTTAAAGATGTAGATGGCCACATCCGGATGCACCCGCACGTCCAGGCTTTCGGCCTTGCGCGAAATCAGGTGCTCCTCGATGCCGCGCAGCACCGACAGCGCACAGCTCGACACCGCCCGGATGACCCCGGTTCCCTCGCAGTGCGGGCACTGCCGGGTGGAGCTTTCCATCATGCCCTGGCGCAGCCGCTGGCGCGACATTTCCAGAAGGCCGAAGTGCGAGATGCGGCCAACCTGGATGCGCGCCCGGTCGTTCTTCAGCGCATCTTTCAGCTTGCGCTCGACCGCCCGGTTGTTGCGGTTCTCCTCCATGTCGATGAAGTCGATGACGATCAGGCCGGCTAGGTCGCGCAAGCGCAGCTGCCGGGCGATCTCCACGGAAGCTTCGAGGTTGGTCTTGAGCGCGGTGTCTTCGATATTGTGCTCCCGCGTGGCTTTGCCCGAGTTGATGTCGATCGACACCAGCGCCTCGGTCTGGTTCATCACGATGTAACCGCCCGACGGCAGCGTGACGGTGGGCGTGAACAGCCCGTCGAGCTGGCTTTCAACCTGGTGACGGGTGAACAGCTGGCGGGTGTCCTTGTACAGCTTCACGTTGCGCGCATGGCTGGGCATGAGCATCTTCATGAAGTCCTTGGCTTCCTTGAAGCCTTCCTCGCCCTCCACCAGAATCTCTTCGATGTCCTTGGAGTAGAGGTCGCGGATCGACCGCTTGATCAGGTCGCCTTCCTCGTAGACGAGTTTCGGCGCCGACGACTTCAGCGTCAGTTCGCGCACCGATTTCCCACATCCGCAGCAGGTAGTCATAGTCCCGCTTGATCTCGGTCTTGGTGCGCTGCGCGCCGGCCGTGCGCACGATCAGCCCCATGCCTGCCGGCACCTCGATTTCCTTGACCACGTCCTTCAGACGGCGGCGGTCAGCCGGATCGGCGATCTTGCGCGAAATGCCGCCGCCGCGGGCGGTGTTCGGCATCAGCACGCAATAGCGTCCTGCCAGCGACAGATAGGTAGTCAGCGCCGCACCCTTGTTGCCGCGCTCTTCCTTGACGACCTGGATCAGCAGCACCTGGCGGCGCTTGATGACTTCCTGGATCTTGTACACCTTGCGCGGTGCGCGCTTGCGCGGCTTGGGGGCGGAGGCAGCCGCTTCTTCCTCGGCATCCTCGGCGACGGTATCAACTTCTTCGTCATCGCCATTGTCGTCGTCATCGTGTTCGTCGGCTTCGGCGTCCGATGCGTCGGCTTGGACTTCTGCGTCCATGCCGGCGTCATCGTCATTACCGTTGCTGGCGTCGCCATCGTTGTCGCCGGCGGCATCGTCGTCTGTTGCCTCGCTGGCGACCTTGTCATCATTGGAGCGGGCTGCGCGGGAGCGGCGGCGGCGGGGCTTCTTGCGTTCGCCCTCGTCGTCTTCCTCTTCCTGGGCAAGCCGGGCGTCCTCGGCTTCTGCCTCGAGCAGCGCCTGCCGGTCGGCCACCGGGATCTGGTAATAGTCGGGATGAATTTCGCTGAACGCCAGGAACCCGTGCCGGTTGCCGCCGTATTCAACGAATGCGGCTTGCAGCGACGGTTCTACACGGGTGACCTTGGCGAGGTATATGTTGCCCTTCAGCGGGCGGCGGGAGGCGGACTCGTAATCGAACTCTTCGATCCGGTTGCCACGCACCACGGCGACTCGCGTCTCTTCCGGGTGGGCGGCGTCGATAAGCATCTTGCTGGCCATAACGGCAAATCCTCGTCGCCCAACGCCCCGCGACAACGGCCAGTCGCGCATCCGGGCGGCGCGGCTGACTGAATGCGGAGAGTCGTGCGATAATTTTGGCTGGTGGCGCGCAGTTGCCATGTTGGCGACGCAGCCGCCGCAACCCGTCCACGAAGGGGGGCTGTCTGGCTGGCCGTGTGTTCTGGCGCGCTCATTCCGGTTTCCACATCATGTTTCCGCGCCTTGAGGCTGGCGAAAACGGTTCACTCGACCGCCACTGGCTGGGAACTCTGATACACATGGCCACAAATGGCCGGAGAGCACCGCAACCGCCGGGCGGAGACACTCGCAGATCGGAAGAAGTGGCTATAGGTGCAGCCCGGAACTTTTCCGACGCGGGAAATCTGGTCCTCAAGACGTGGGCCGTTGCCGTCATAGGGCACGGGATTCCACGCGTTGGGAACAATTGACCTTGTACCACGAAGTTACCCTGCCGCAATAGCAGAACTTCATCTTGCCGCAAGGGCAGCTGAGCGCAGCCTGCGGCACACAGCAAGGTTCACCTGTAAACAGATGGTTAACCATCGCTCAAATACAATCCCGCGCGACAAGACCGGATGAAACCGCAAGCTGGACGGGGAAGGGGTCGAGACGGTGCTGACAGTGCCCGCGGCCAACAGACTGACGCGACGGCTGCTGCCACTAGTGATGGCGGTGGTTGCGCTTGCGTTGGCCATCTTTCTCGCATTCTCGCCGGTGCAGGCCCAGTCCAGCCCGCCGGCGGCGGAGGTGGTGGCGGCGCGTGTGGCCGGCACCGACGTCCGCACCCGCTTCATCGCCGACATCGACCGGCCGGTAAGCTACTCGGTCTACGTGATAAGCGATCCCTACAGGGTGGTGGTAGACCTTCCCGATGTCCGCTTCGCCATGCCGGCCAGCATGGGCGAGGCTGCGAGGGGACTGATCCGCGAATTCCGTTTCGGCCAGATATCGCCGGGCAAGTCCCGCATTGTCATCGAAACCACCGGCCCGGTGCTGATCGAGAAGTCGTTCGTGCTCAATGCGGCCAACGGCGAACCGGCGCGCATGGTGGTCGACATCGTCCAGACCGACGAGCGCACCTTTGCCAGGGTAAAGGCCAATGAACAGCCGGCTACCGCCGAAGTCCCGCGCATTGAGCCGGCTTCCGCTCCCAGCCCCGCTGCTGACAGCCTGGCCGCCCTGATGGCGCGCGAAGGCATTGCGCAGGACGATACGGCCCGCGTGGTGCCCAAGCCCCGGCCGAAACCGTTGCAGCAGCGCGCGGCGCTGTCCGACCCGGCGACGGATACCGCAATCCCGGCCGCGCCAGCGCCTGCCGCCCGGCCCGTCGTGGTGATCGATCCCGGTCATGGCGGCATCGATGGCGGCACCGTTTCGGCCTCCGGGGTGGCAGAGAAGGACGTGGTGCTGGACTTTGCCCGTGAACTGCACAAGGCGCTGGAAAGGACCGGCCGCTATGAGGTGCACATGACCCGCAACGACGACACCTTC
This sequence comes from uncultured Alphaproteobacteria bacterium, assembly GCA_963700935.1. GTDB lineage: Bacteria > Pseudomonadota > Alphaproteobacteria > Rhizobiales > Aestuariivirgaceae > Anderseniella. Next base: position 41,563 of record CAVOZK010000021.1, read on the forward strand.
ATTTCGCTGGGCAAGCGGGTGAGGATCGCCCGGGGCCACAAGGCTGACCTGTTCATCGCCATTCACGCCGACAGCCTTCGCCAGCGCAATGTGCGTGGCGCGACGGTCTACACTCTGTCAGAAAAGGCGTCCGACGCTGAGGCCGCTGCCCTGGCTGAAAAGGAAAACGCCGCCGACTTCATCGGCGGCATCAACATCGGAGAGGATATTGACGAGGAAGTCAGCGGCATCCTGATGGACCTGGCGCTGCGCGAAACCAAGAATCACTCGATCTATTTCGCCCGCCGGGTGGTCAAGTCGCTCGGACCGATCACCACGTTGAACAACCGCCCGATGCGTTCGGCAGGCTTCAAGGTGCTGAAGGCGCCGGATGTGCCTTCGGTGCTGCTCGAACTTGGTTATCTCTCCAACCGGCACGACGAAAAGAACCTGGTGTCGGGCAAATGGCGCCAAAAGGCCGCCAGCGCCGTGAGTGACGCCATTGATGCGTTCTTCTCGCCGGAAGTGGCGGCCCGCCAGTCCGCAGCGCAGTAAGTGCCTCCAGCCGCTGCCGCCGCGGCTCTGCCACAATGTTGCTGTTGAACGGAAACGATGCGCGCCGGGTTTGATTTGGCCGCGCGGATGAAGTATTTCCGTGAGGACAGGAAAGACCGGGGTTTCCGAAGGCAACATGCTCAGATTCTTCAAGTACGTCTTCACGTTCGGCATTGCGATGACGGTAGCTGTCGCGGTGGCCGTGGCGTACATCATCTACGATGTCTCCAAGACCTTGCCGTCGCATGAGAGCTTGGCGCGGTACGAGCCGCCGGTGATGACCCGCATTCATGCCGGAGACGGCTCGCTGCTGGCCGAGTATGCCAAGGAGCGGCGGCTCTTCGTGCCCTACACGGCTATCCCCGAGCGTCTCGTGCAGGCCATCATCTCGGCGGAAGACAAGAACTTCTTCCATCATCCCGGCGTTGACCCGGAAGCATTGCTGCGTGCAGTCGCTGTCAACGTCCAGGCCATGCTGACCGGCTCCAGCCGCCGCTTTATTGGCGCCTCGACCATCACCCAGCAGGTGGCCAAGAACTTCCTGCTGACCAACGAACGCACCATCCAGCGCAAGCTGAACGAGGCACTGATCGCCATCCGCATGGAGGGTTCGTTCTCCAAGCAGCAGATCATGGAACTGTACCTGAACGAGATTTTCCTCGGTCAGGGTTCCTACGGCGTTGCGGCGGCATCGCTCAATTATTTCGGCAAGTCGCTGAACGATCTGGATCTGGCGCAGGTGGCCTACCTGGCGGCACTGCCGAAGGGCCCGTCCAATTATCACCCGGTGCGCAACCGAGAGCGCGCCATCGAGCGGCGCAACTGGGTGCTCGAGCGGATGCAGGAGAACGGCTATATCTCGCTGGCCGAGATGAAGGAAGCGCAGGCCAGGGACATCGAGGTAACGCTGCGCCCGTTCGGCGCCAAGCAATTCGCAGCCGAGTACTTCACCGAGGAAGCCCGCCAGGCGGTGGAACGGATCTACGGCAAGGAAGTGCTGCGCACCGGTGGGTTGTCCGTTCGCACCACCATTGATCCGAAGCTGCAAATCATTGCGCGCCAGGCGCTTGCGACAGGGCTGATCAAGTTCGACCGCAACCATGGCTGGCGCGGTCCTGTCGGCACCATCAACGTAACCGACGACTGGCCGGCGAAACTCGCGGCGATGAAGCAGTTCTCCGACGTATACCCGTGGCAGCTCGCCGTTGTGCTCGAAGTCAGCGACGAGCAGGCGGCGATAGGTTTGCGGCCGGCGCGTGCAGTGAAGGGCAAGGCCTCCACCAGCGGCAAGCAGGGCGTCATCCCGCTTGAAAACCTGACATGGGCCCGCGAGGCTCGTGGCGTAGGCGAGAAGGGCGCGGTTCTGCGCGGCGACAAGATCACCTCGGCAACGCAGGTCCTGAAGCCGGGCGACGTGGTCTATGCCGCGCCGACCGGGCAGGGCGACACCTTCCACCTGGTGCAGATGCCGGAGATCGAGGGCGGGCTGATTGCCATGGACCCCCACACCGGCCGCGTGCTGGCGCTGGCCGGCGGTTTCTCCTACAGTCGCAGCCAGTTCGACCGGGTGGTGCAGGCCAGGCGGCAGCCCGGTTCGGCCATCAAGCCGTTCGTCTATGCAGCGGCGCTGGATAATGGCTATACGCCGTCTTCGACTGTTCTCGACGCACCGGTGGAGATCAAGCTGCAGAACGGCGAGACCTGGAAGCCGTCCAACTATTCCAACAAGTTCTATGGTCCTTCGACATTGCGCCGCGGCATCGAGTTTTCGCGCAACGTGATGACCGTGCGCCTTGCCCAGGACATGGGCATCGAGAAGTTCACCGGCCTGACCGAACAACTGGGCATCTATGACCGGCTTGCCCCGATGCTGGCCACCTCGCTCGGCTCGGGCGAGACGACGCTGCTGAAGATGACGGCCGCCTATTCGATCCTCGCCAACGGTGGCAAGAAGGTCGAACCGACACTGATCGACCGCATCCAGGACCGCTATGGCCGCACTGTGTGGCGGCATGACAAGCGCGAGTGCACCGGCTGCAATGCGCCGGAATGGAGCGGTCAGCCCGAACCCGAGTTCATCGAGATCCGCGACGAAGTGATGAACCCCTACACCGCCTATCAGATCACCTCGATGCTGGAAGGCGTGGTCGAACGCGGCACCGGCAGCGCGCTGCAGCAAGTGGGCAAGCCGGTTGCCGGCAAGACCGGCACTACCAACGACGAGCGCGATGCATGGTTCATCGGTTACACGCCTGACCTGGTGGTGGGCGTGTATGTTGGCTACGACCGGCCGCGGCCGATGGGCAAGGGCGAGACCGGCGGTGCGCTGGCCGCTCCCATCGTCGCCAACTTCATGAAGATGGCATTGCACGATACCCCGGCCATTCCGTTCCGGGTTCCTGCCGGGGTGCGCCTTATCCCGATTGATCCGAAGTCCGGCAAGCGTGGCACCTATGGCGAGGACACGGTGATCCTCGAGGCTTTCAAGCCCGGCGAGGAGCCTCCGGCCCGGCAGCGGCTGGTGACTGGCGGCGATGCGCTTGCCTCAAGCGGCATCAATGTGGGTCGCGACGGCACCATTATCCAGGGTGGCCAGGGCGGCAGTGACGGCGGCGCGGCGGCGGTTTCCGAAGGCGGGTTGACGACCGGTACCGGCGGCTTGTACTGACCAGCCTGAAACATCATCTCCGACGAATTCACAACCACGGGATCAGCGCCGCATGCGGGCAGAAATCGAACAGCTTGTCGACGAAATGAAGCAGTCCATAGGACTGCTGAGGAGGCATCTTTGACTGGGATCAGGCACTTAGAGACCTCGATCAGCTGAACGCCCGCGCCGAGGATCCGGACTTGTGGAACGATCCGGAAAAGGCGCAGGCCGTGATGCGCAAGCGCCAGGATCTTGAATCCCGCATCTCGACGGTGAAACGTCTCGAACAGACCATCTCCGACGGTATCGAGCTGATCGAGCTGGGCGAGATGGAGAACGACAAGTCCGTCATCGAGGATGCCGAGAACCAGATCAAGGCGCTCGAGCCCGAGATTGCCAGGCTGGAGATCGAGACGCTGCTGTCCGGTGAGGCTGACTCGAACGACAGCTTCCTCGAAGTGCACGCCGGCGCTGGCGGCACCGAAAGCCAGGACTGGGCATCCATGCTGATGCGCATGTACACCCGTTGGGCTGAACGGCAGGGTTACAAGGTCGAAATCATCGAGTTTCATGACGGCGAAGAAGCCGGCATCAAGTCGGCCACCCTAAAGATGTCGGGCCACAATGCCTATGGCCGGCTGAAGACCGAAAGCGGCGTGCACCGGCTGGTGCGCATTTCGCCGTACGATTCAAATGCCCGCCGCCACACCTCGTTTGCCTCGGTTTGGGCCTACCCGGTGGTCGACGACAACATAGAGATCGAGGTGAACGAGAGCGACTGCCGCATCGATACCTACCGGGCATCGGGTGCGGGCGGCCAGCACGTCAACACCACCGACTCGGCGGTGCGCATCACCCACATGCCCACCGGCATCGTGGTGCAGTGCCAGAACGAACGCTCCCAGCACAAGAACCGCGCCACCGCGTGGAACATGCTGCGCGCGCGGCTTTACGAACTGGAGTTGCAGAAGCGCGAGGAAGAGGCCAATGCCCAGGAGGCCACCAAGACCGACATCGGCTGGGGCCACCAGATCCGTTCCTACGTGCTGCAGCCCTATCAGCTGGTCAAGGACCTGCGCACCGGCCACGAAAGCACCAACCCGACGGCGGTGCTGGACGGCGATCTCAACCCGTTCATCGAGGCCTCGCTGGCGCAACGGGTGCACGGCGGCGGCCCGGACGACGTGGCGGACATTGATTGACCTGGTGAGGTGACATCATGAAGAAACCCGCCACCATCCAGGCATTGGAAGAGTTCGGCCGGGTGCGGCTGTCGAAGCACTTCTTCATGCGTGACTTCCTCTACTCCGACATCACCAATCTGCACGGCGTGCCGAACATCCCCGATGATCCAGACCTTGCCATCGCGGCGGGCAGCAGGTTGTGCGAGGAGCTGCTGGAACCTCTCAGCGCCACCTTCGGGCGCATCGCTGTGCGTTCGGCCTATCGCTCGTGCGAGGTTAACGGGTACGGCTCGGCGCAGCAAAAAGCCGGGAAAGGTGCCTACAAGTGCGGCTCCAACGAATACAATTACGCCGATCACATCTGGGACCGGCGGGACGGTGAGGGCCGGATGGGCGCCACTGCCTGCATCGTCATTCCGTGGTTCGCCGACCGGTACGGGCAGGGTGCCGACTGGCGCGCCCTGGCCTGGTGGATTCACGACCACCTGCCATACTCATCGATGTATTTCTTTCCGAAGCTCGCCGCCTTCAACCTGCAATGGCGAGAAGAACCCGAACGGCGCATCGACTCATATGTCACGCCAAAGGGATGCCTGACCAGGCCCGGCATGGACAACCACGAGGGCTCTCATGCCGAATGGTACGAGGGCTTTCCGCAGTTGCAGGCGGTTTGACCCGGCCTTACTCGGCAGCTTTGGGCTTTTTCACCGGGGCGGGGGCAGCATAGTCCTGTGGGTCCGCATCGTGGCCGGAAGCGGGCAGGGCATAGACGTTGTCTGCCGGGGCATAATGGTCGTAGCCCTGGTAGCCATGGCCAGCCCAGCCGCCATAGCCGCCGTGTTCGTCGAGCGGTTCGGACAGCGGGTCCTCGACGCGCCGGATCTTGCCGTCCACATGGGCGCCATTCTCGATCGACAGCGTCTGGTTGATCACGTCGCCCTCGATGTGGGCGCCGGCGAAGATGTGGATGTGGAGCGCCCGGATCGGGCCGATGACGCGGCCGCGAACGATGACCTCTTCGGCGGTGATGTCGCCATAGACCACGCCGTTTGCATCAACCACCACGGCGCGGGCACGCACCGAACCATTGATGGTGCCGTCAACCTGCAACTCACCGCTGGTCGACACGGAGCCGTCGATGACCAGGTCCATTGACAACAGGGACGGGCCGGAGCGGTGGCGCTGGCGGCCGCCGGAGGATGTTGCGCCCTTGGGCGCCTTATCGCGTGATTTCCTGAAAAACATCGCGGGCCTTCCAAAACCGGAGCGGATCGATTGCACGGCCGCTCACACGTGTTTCGTAATGCAGGTGCGGACCGGTGCTGCGGCCCGTATTCCCCAATTTCCCCACTATATCACCGGCTTTCAGCTTCTGACCAGCGCGAACGAGGATTATGCTTAAATGCGCATACCTTGTAGTTATGCCATTTTCGTGGCGAACCTCGACCAGCTTGCCATAACCGCCGTTCCAGCCGGCCTTGCTGACCACGCCCGGCGCAGACGTTTTCACCGGCGATCCGACTGGTCCGCGAAAATCAACCCCGGCATGCATGGCCGGACGGCGCTTGAACGGGTCCCGGCGCAGGCCAAAGCCGCTCGACATCTCGTTTTCAGGCGGCATGGGCCGCGACAGCGGCAGCCGCGACGTGTGGAACTTCAGCCGTTCCCACGTTTCCAGTTCCTGCGACAGGGCGTTGACCCGTGAGGCGATGAGTGTCGACTCCATCTGGCTCGCGGCCGCGATGTAGGGCCCGCCAACCCCTTCCGGCACATAGGACGACGATGATGCAACGTCCGATGCATTCACCCCCAGCCCGCGATAGACAGCCGATATCTCGGCATTGCGGCTTTCCATGTAGCTGACCACGTCCTGCAGCAGGCCTGCCTCGCGGGTTTCAATGCCGGCCATGTACCGGCGCAGGTCCGCCAGCGGCTGGACTGCCTGCTCGGGCGTGGTGAAATCGGCGGCGTAAGTCTGCACGGCGCTCGGCGGGGCCGTCAGGTTGCCCTGCTTCTCCTGATCGCCGCGGGTGCTGGTGCCGGCAGGGTTGTTGCCGTCGCGCGGCGCAGGCAGCCAGTTGTTCTGAAAGAACGCCGCCAGTTGATCGTGCCGTTCCACCAGCCTGTCATACTCGGCGCGTACATCGTCGACCTTGGCGAGATAAGCCTTCTGATCAAGCAGCAGGCGCCGGTTTAACTGGTCGATGGTGGCGCGAAGTTCGCCGACCCGGTCTTCATATTCCAGCCGGGCGCGGTACTGGTCCCGCTCCTTGAGCGCCAGTATCTGGTCCTTGAAGGCGACGTTGACGGTTGCATACGCCACCCAGAACAGACCGGCGAGAAAGCAGGTAACGGCAGCGAGTTGCACCCACGGGCGCAGGGTGATGAACTGCACCTCGCCTTCCGATCGCAGGTAGATCTGGCGTTCGCGAAACGCGTAGGCAATGCGCGAGAACACCCCGCGCCGCTTGCGTCTGCCGTGTTGCCGCCTGGCGTGCCGCATTCGCCCTTCCTGTTCCCCGCGGTTTCCCGGGCGCCTTTCAACGGATTGACCCCGCGATCATGCCGTTGCCGGCCTGTCACGGGACATTGAGCCGCTCTTGTGGGCCGATTATGCGGCGAAAGCCAGAAATATCAACCTAAGCTTGAGAGCTCATGTCTGGCTGCTCTTGCAGGTGAGCTCACAGCGACTTTGCGGCCTTCAGCACTTCTTCCGCGTGACCCGGCACTTTCACCTTGCGCCAGACCTGGGCGATCTTGCCGCCGGCGTCCACCAGGAACGTGGTCCGTTCGATGCCGAAGTACTTCTTGCCGTACATGGATTTCTCGGCCCATACGCCGAAGGCCTTCAGGCTGGCAAGTTCAGGGTCGGAGCCGAGCGTTACCGTAAGCTTGTGCTTGGCCACGAACTTGTCGTGCTTGGCGGGCGGATCGGCGGAGATACCGAGCAGCTTGATGCCGGCCTTGTCAAACTCGTCCTTGAGCGCGGAGAAGCCCACGGCTTCCTTGGTGCATCCCGGCGTGTCGTCCTTGGGATAGAAGAATATCACGGCCTTGGCGCCAGTCAGGTCGGCGTTCGAAATCCGCCCGCCACCGTTGGTGTCAAGGTCAAAGGCCGGCATGGCGTCGCCGGCGTCCGGGGTCGTGGTCATTGTCACCTCCAGTTTGGTAAACGGTTGATAAATGTATGCATCGCTATAGTGTTCCCTTGATTCAGGGGTTTTTCGGGCGCGGCTGGCATTGCCATTGGCGGCCACGGTAAAACCGCCTGGTTTCAAGGTCACAATTGAGCCTTAAGCGGATGCTTTTTGTGATCCTGGGCTCAGGCGGGGCATTGCTCCCGATTAGCGGCCTGAAAGTGGCGGCGTCAACCTCTCCGGGGGTTGCCGCGCTGCCGGGAATGAAATGGCTGCGCCATGCGTGCGCAGCAGGTTTGAGAGCGGACAGGTGGCCAACCGGGCAATAAAATCAATAGCCTGGATTCTGGTAGTGTCCGGCGCAATGATCGTTGCGTCGGCAGCCTATCTGGTATTTGCGCTCAATTCAGGTCCGGTGAGCGTCGGCTTCCTGAAGGATACCGTGCGCGAACGGGTTTCCGACTCGATTCCCGGCATCCGGCTTGATCTGGACGACGTCGTCGTTGAACGGGGTGAGGGCAATTCGCATCCGAACCTGCGGATGACCAATGTCCGGCTGACCGACATTGAAGGCAACCTGATTGCGCGCGCACCGCGCGCTGCCATTTCGGTGGACATCGGCGAGATACTGAGCGGCACGGTCAAGCCGAAGCGGCTTGAACTGATCGGTGCCCGCATCCTTGCACGCCGCAAGGCCGACGGCAGCATTGCCATGGGGTTCACCGATCCCGTCGCTGCAACGGGCAAGTCGGATGCAGGCCTCGGTTCCAGGCCGGGAGCGAGCCAGCCAGAGCGCAGCGATGACGGCACGGCCGGGTCGATGATGGATACGATTGCCCGGGTGTTGCAGGGCGGCGAAGGTGCGGCAGCCGGCTCGCTGGAGACGATCGAGGTCACCAACGCCCAGATTTCGTTCAAGGACGAGATCCAGGACCACCTGTGGCTGTCGCCCAGGGCCAATCTCCGCTTCAAGCAGGCAGAAGGTGGCTTTGCCCTGTTCGTCGATGCGGACATTTCCGCCGATGGCCCGACCTGGCGGACCGAACTGCTGACCACCTTCCGCAAGGATGCCAACGTCTATCGCGTCATTGCAAAGGTCTATGACGTGACCCCCGCCGACCTCGCCCGCAAGCTGTTCTCGTTCAACCAGCTCGCCAACATCAACCTGCCGCTTTCAGGCGAAATGCAATTCGACATCGACAACAAGGGCACCGTACTCAATGCCGGCGGCGTCCTTGCCATCCAGGCGGGCAAGGTGTCGTTCCCGGACTATATTGCCGACCCGCTGGTGATCGACGAGGGGCTGGCGCGGTTCAGGCTCGAGCCCGAAACCGGGCACGTCGTGATAACCGACTCGACGCTGATGATACGCGGCTCGGAAGCCCGGTTCAGCGGCCGCCTTGCGCCGGTCCGCAATGCGCAGGACAAGATCGTCTCGGCCCGCATCGAGCTGGACGCCCGCAACCTCAACATCAACACGCCAGGCGCGCCGGCTGGCGAAAGCAACGCAATCGACGAGTTCAAGTTGCGCGGCGAGGCCGTGTTTGATGAGCGCCGCTTCGTGGTCGACGACCTCATCGTGCTGTCAGGCAAGGGAGGCGTTCGGGTGCGTGGCCAGTTCGTCGGCGAGGGCGATGCAGTTGGCGTTTATGTTGCAGGCCGCGGACGCGCGCTGGGACATGAGCTTATCCGCAAGCTGTGGCCACCGGTGATGGCGGCCCAGTCGCGCCAGTGGTATCGGACAAGTGTGACCGGTGGCACCGTTGACGACGCCGAGTTCCGGGTTCGCCTGTCCGGACCGCAGATTACCGCTGCGCTGGACGGCAAGCCTCTGCCACCGGATGCGGTGGACCTCAAGTTCACCGCCAGCGGCGTTGAGTTCCTCTATGCCGACGGCCTGCCGAAAGTGACCGAGGGCAAGGGCACCTTCAACCTTTCCGGCACGGTATTCGACATCCGGTTCGATGCCGCCACCATCCCGCTGCCCTCCGGCAACGAGCTGGCCATAACCGGCGGCAACATGCAGATAACCGAACTGGCGCTGCCGATCTCGCCGGCGTCCATGTCGATCCTCCTTGATGGCGATGTCGCGGCCTATCACGAGTATGCCGACCTGCCGGCGTTGAAGCTGGTCGAAGGGTCCAATTTCGACGTCAACAAGGTGACCGGACGTGGCCTTGTAACCCTCAACCTCGCGATGCCGCTGAAGCCCGGCATCACCTCGACCGATTTCACCGTTTCGGCCACCGCCAAGCTGACCGGCGGCCGCATCCGCGAGGCGGTCGAGGGGCTCGACCTGGCCGACGCCGATCTCGACCTGAAACTCGAGGACGCGGTAATAAGCGCCACTGGCTCCGCACAGCTTGGCGAGAAGAGGGCCAGGATCAGCTGGCGCCGGCCCTTGTCGAAATCCGGCAATGCCGACGAGGACTTGACGATCTCCGCAACGCTCAGCGACCGCGACCGCCAGAAACTGGGGATCAGCCTCGATCCCTGGCTGGTTGGCCCGATACCGGTAGACGTGGCGATGGTCCGCCGCGGCGAGCAGATCGCCTCCGCAACGGTGGAAGCCGACCTCTCGAAAGTCCGGATGGCACTCGACGCCTTGAGCTGGTCGCGCCCGCCGACCGCAAAGACAAGGGCGAAGTTCAAGGTCAACATGAGCGATGCCAAGATCATCGTCATCGATGACCTGGAAGTGACCGGCGAGGATCTCAAGATCATCGGCAAGGTGCGGGTCAATCGCGATGGCGGCCTGATCGACGCCTCGCTGCCGCGGTTCATCCTGAGCGACACGAACCAGCTGGCGCTGGAGGTGGACAATTCCAGCGGCCAGCTGCGGATGGGCGTTGGCGGCGCCAGCCTTGATGCGCGCCCACTGATCTCGCAGATGATGTCGAGCACCGTGGCGGCCGGAACCGAGGCCTCGCGCAATCCGCCGGTGGCCATCAACACCAATATCAGCCGCATCATCGTGCATCGCGGCGAGCTGGTGAACAACCTGCGCGGCAGCCTTACGCTGCAGGGCGGTGCGGTGCAGGCGGCGGAGTTGACCGGCATCTATGTAAGCGGCGCCCCCGTTACCATGCGCATTGCCCGCGAGGGAGGCAACCGGCGCATGCGCGTCACCGGCCGCGATGCGGGGGCCACGCTGCGCGCCGTCAACCTGTATTCCAAGATTTCCGGCGGCACCATCGACTTCGGCGCCATTCTGGGCAATCCGGGCGAGGGCGCCATCAAGCGCGGGATGCTGGAAGTGCGCAATTTCTCTGTCCAGAACGAGACCGCCATTGGCGAAATCGACCGCACCACCCGCGACGCCGGCCGCGGCTCCGGCGGACCGCGCAACAACGGCCTCAGGCTGTCGCGGCTGTCGGTTCCCTTCTCCGTGGATCACCAGTTCGTCCGAATTGGCGATGCGCTGGTGCAGGGCCCCGAGATCGGCGCGTCCGCCCAGGGCATCATCCGCAAGGCGGACCTCGCCATGGACATTGGCGGCACCATCATCCCGGCCTATGCCCTCAATTCCGCCATCTCCAACGTGCCGGTAATCGGCGACGTCCTGACCGGCGGCAAGGGACAGGGTGTGTTCGGGCTCAATTTTGCGCTGCAGGGCTCGATGAACCAGCCGCGCTTCCTGGTGAACCCGGTGTCGGCGATCGCCCCGGGCATCTTCCGCAACCTGTTCAATATCGGTGGCGGCCAGACCAATGCGGATGGCACCGCGCGTGCGCCCGGCAGTCAGCAGGCCCGCGACACTGGCGGCCAGGCCGACCGTTGATACCTATCCGGCGCGCCGAACCAGCGCGTGCTTCTTCTTGCCCAGTGACAGCTTGATCAGCCCGTCAGCCCCGAAATCGCTGTCGGAAATGGTGTAGGCCGGGTCCGTCACCTTGGCGTCGTTGACCGCCACCGAGTTGCCCTGCACGGCCCGGCGCACCTCGCCATTGGAGGCAGCCAGCCCTGCCGCCACGAACAGCGCCAGCAGCCCGTCTCCCGGCTTGCCGTCGATGGTTGGCAGATCCTCGCCCGCGCCGCCTTGTTCGAAGGTGGTCTGAGCCGTTTCAGCCGCAGTCCGGGCCGCATCCGCCCCGTGCAGCAGCGTCGTAGCCTCGTTGGCCAGCACCTTCTTGGCCTCGTTGATCTCCGCTCCCTTGAGCGCGGCAAGCCGCCTGATCTCGTCCATGGGCAACGTGGTGTAGAGCTTCAGGAAGCGCTCTACGTCGGCGTCCTCGGCATTGCGCCAGTACTGCCAGTAATCATAGGGCTTCAGCATGTCGGCGTTGAGCCACACCGCCCCGGCGGCAGTCTTGCCCATCTTGGCGCCGGACGAGGTGGTCAGCAGCGGCGAGGTCAGTGCATACAACTGCTGCTCGCCGACGCGGCGGCCAAGCTCCATGCCGTTGATGATGTTGCCCCACTGGTCCGAGCCGCCCATCTGCAGCTCGCAGCCATATCGCCTCGACAACTCGACGAAGTCGTAGGCCTGCAGGATCATGTAATTGAACTCGAGGAAGGTGAGCGGCTGCTCGCGCTCCAGCCGCAGCTTGACCGAGTTGAAGGTCAGCATCCGGTTGATGGTGAAGTGCGGGCCGTAATCGCGCAGGAAGGCGATGTACTTTAATTCGTCCAGCCACTCGGCATTGTCCACCATGATGGCGTCGGTCGTATCTTCGCCGAACTTGAGGAACTTCGAGAACACCTGCTTGATGCCGTCCATGTTGGCGGCGATGTCTGCCTCGGTGAGCAGCTTGCGCGATTTCATCCTTGCCCGACGGGTCGCCCACCTTTGTGGTGCCGCCGCCCATCAGCGTGATCGGCTTGTTGCCGGTCTGCTGCAGCCAATGCAGCATCATGATCGGCAGCATTGAACCCACGTGCAGGCTGGGCGCGGTGCAGTCAAAGCCGATATAGGCCGTGATCGGGCCTTCAAGCACGCGCTTGTCGAGACCCTCCGGGTCGGAGATCTGGTGGATGAAGCCGCGCTCGTCGAGCACGCGCAGAAAGTCGGATTTGAACGCCATCTTAAAGCTCTTGTGATAAGGTTGGCGCCTCATAACACGAAGAGGGCGAATGGCAAATCCCGTCAATGCGATAGGGCTGATGAGCGGCACCTCGATGGACGCCATCGACGTGGCATGGATGGTGACCGACGGCGAAAGGCAAGCCGAGGTTCATGGCTTCGAGAGCTTCCCCTACAGCCCGGCGCAACGGGAAATGCTGACAGAAGCGATGAAGCTCGCCGCCGGCCTGACAGACCGGACGGCCCGGCCTGGCAAGCTGGCGCAGATCGAGCACGACCTGACCCGCTGGCACGCCGATGCAGTTGACTCTTTCCGCGAGAAACACCGCATAACCGATTTCAGACGAACTCGATAATCGGCTTTCACGGCCAGACTGTACTGCACCGGCCCGAATCCGGCCTGACCGTGCAACTGGGCGACGGGCAACTTCTGGCAAAGCTTACCGGCCTGCGCGTGGTCGCAGACATGCGGGCCAATGACATGGCCCATGGCGGGCAGGGCGCGCCACTGGCCCCGGCCTATCACGCAGCACTTGCGCACAAGGTGCCGGAGCAGCCGGTGGCGTTCGTCAATATCGGCGGTGTCGGCAACGTTACGTTTGTCGATGAGAATGGCGGTCTGCTGGCCTTCGACACCGGCCCGGGCAACGCACTGATGGACGACTGGTGCTTCGGCCACACCGGCAAGCCGGTGGACATCGACGGCGCGCTGGCACGCTCGGGCAAGGCGGATGATCACGCACTGGCGCGGATGCGCGCGCATGCGTTCTTTCATGAGCCCCCGCCCAAGTCGCTCGACCGTGGCAGTTTCACGCTCGATGACGTGCAGGGTCTGAAGGGGGCGGACGGTTCGGCAACGCTGGCGTGGTTCACCGCGCATTCCATCGCCGATGCCGCAACCTGGTCGAACCAGCCGCCGAAGTACTGGGTGATCTGCGGCGGCGGGCGCAAGAACCGGTTCCTGATGGAATCCCTGGCCTCTCTGGTGGATGCACCGGTGGTCCCGGCCGAGGCTATCGGCGTGGATGGCGACGCCATCGAGGCGGAAGCCTGGGCCTATCTCGCCGTTCGGTGCCTGCGCGGCCTGCCGCTCACGTGGCCCACGACGACGGGCGTGCGTGAGCCGGTATCGGGCGGGGTGGTGTTCGAGGCGGCGTAGAGAGCCGACGCGATCAGTCTATCGCGCCCGGACTATTGCCTGCTCCACGAGCTTGCGCGCATCGTCCAGCGAGGCCTTGCGCGGGTTGGTGCCGGCAGCACTGTCCTTCAGCGACTTTGCGGCAATACGTTCGACACAGTCAGCCGGCACGCCGATCTCGCCAAGCGAAGCAGGAATTTCGATATCGTCCAGAAGCTTCTCCACGGCTGAAATGAAGCCCTCGACCGAGGTATCGGTGAGCTGCATCGCTTCGGCCATGCGCTTCACGCTGGCTTCCATGCCCGGCAGGTTGTAGCGCAGTACGACCGGCAGGATGATGGCGTTGGTCAGCCCATGCTGGGTGTTGTACTCGGCACCCACCATGTGCGAGATCGCATGCACCATGCCAAGCCCCTTGAGGAAGGCGATGCCGGCAAGGCATGAGCCAACCAGCATGCCGCCTCGTGCTGCCATGTTGTCCGGCTCCTGAACCGCCACGGGCAGCCATTGGGCGATCAGGTTCAGTCCTTCGAGCGCCATGCCGTCGCACAAGGGATGAAAGCCCGGCACGCAATATGCCTCGATGGCATGGGTGAGCGCATCGGCACCGGTCCACGCCGTCAGGTTGGCGGGCAGGCCCACTGTCAGCGCCGGGTCGAGAAGCGCCAGCGACGGTTTCAGGTCCGGATGCCAGATGCAGAACTTCATGCCTTTCTCGACATGGGTGACCATCGCCGTGCTTTCCGTCTCGGCCCCGGTGCCGGCGGTGGTCGGGATGGTGATGAGTTTGGGAAAAGCCTGTCCTGACGCGATAGACGGCGGAGTTTGCTCGAACTCGAACGCCCACAGGTCGATATCGTTGTTCGCCGTCAGGCAGATCGCCTTGCCCCCGTCCATGGCGCTGCCGCCGCCAATGGCGATGATCGCGTCATGGCCGCCAGCGCGGAATGCCTCGCGCCCGGCTCCGATCTCGTCGTCGCGCGGGTTGGGGGAGATGCCGGAAAAAACCGCACACTCCAGCCCGGTCTCTGCCAGAAACGTCTGAAGCTCGGCCAGGAAGGGCAGGGCGCGGCTGCCACGATCAGTAACGATCAATGGGTTGCGCAAGCCCAGCCCGGCGCAGCGCCTGCCGATTTCGGAAAGACGGCCCGGCCCATAGGCAATCGGCACCGGAAACGTCCAGTCCTGCGGCGAAAGCAGGTCGGCATTGCCCCTCATCGAGAACATCAGTCTTCCTTCAGGTCCTGCTTCAATCGCTTGTCGAGGTACTTTGAGCAGATGGCGGTGAGTTCCGGGATCTTGCCTTCGAAGAAGTGGTTGGTGTCGGGCATCACCTCGTGATCGATCTTGATGCCTTTCTGGGTCTTCAGCTTGGCCACCAGCGCGTTGATCGACTCCGCCGGCGTGACGGTGTCGTTGGCGCCGTTGACGAACAGACCCGACGCCGGGCAGGGCGCCAGGAACGAGAAGTCATAGTGCTTTGCCAGCGGTGCGATCGACATGAAGCCGGCGATCTCGGGCCGCCGCATCAGCAACTGCATGCCGATCCAGGCGCCGAACGATACGCCCGCAATCCAGCAGGTGGCGGCTTCCTTGTTGAAGGTCTGCATCCAGTCGAGCGCCGAAGCCGCGTCGGACAGTTCGCCTGCGCCATTGTCGAACAGGCCCTGCGACCGGCCCACGCCACGGAAGTTGAAGCGTAGCACCGAAAAGCCCCGGTCGCGGTACATGTAGTACAGGTCGTGCACGATGGGATTGTTCATGGTGCCGCCAAACTGCGGGTGCGGATGCAGGATCAGCGCAATCGGCGAGCCGTGCTCCGGATTGTGGTGATAGCGGCCTTCTATGCGGCCGGCGGGTCCGTTGAAAATCACCTCAGGCATGTAGTTGTGTGTCCCGTCAGGTTGCGGCAGTCCCCCCGCGCAGGCTGCGCCGGGTCCGGAACACAGTTCAGACGGAGAAAATTGCCGCCCGATTGCCCCGGAAAAAGCCGGATTGAATTGTTGACTCTGTTCGTCGGGTTTTCTATACCCAGTTTAGAATAATTCAAGGAAGCGGGTGTCCGGGTCCGAACAAGGTGTCTGGGCGCGTCTTACACAATACGGGGTCTGAAATGCAAGCAAATCGGGAGATCAGCCGGTTTTGCACGGTTTCGGCTCTGCTTTATCGCAACTTTTGGCGGAATCATTGACGCTATGAAGCTCTCGACCAAAGGCAGGTACGCCGTCATGGCGATGGCCGATATCGGCGCACAGCCGGGTGGCGCCCGTGTGGCGCTGGCCGATGTAGCCGAGCGGCAGGACATCAGCCAGGAGTACCTTGAGCAGCTGTTCTCCAAGCTTCGCCGGGCAGGGCTGGTGGAAAGCCAGCGCGGCCCCGGCGGCGGTTACTGGCTGGCGCGCCCGGCTGACGCGATCTACATCGCCGACATCATCTCCGCTGTCGATGAGCCGATGCAGGTTACGCGCTGTCAGGGTGACGCCATCGACGGCTGCGTCAGGGGCGAGAAATGCGTGACGCATGAATTGTGGGCCGCCCTTGGCCGCCAGGTTTACGGTTTCCTGTCCGCCATCACGCTGGGCGATGTGGTCGGCCGGCGCAATCTGGCGCTGGAAGCTTCCATCCGCCGCGCCAAGGCGCACCCCGTCACCACCATGACCCAGAGCACCAGCTGAACCGGCAACCATGCGCGTCTATTTCGATCATAACGCCACCAGCCCGCTGCGGCCTGAAGCACGCGATGCGATGATCGCGGCCATGGACGTCTGCGGCAATGCCTCGTCGGTTCATGCCGAGGGCCGGTCGGCGCGCGCCCTGATCGAGACCGGGCGGGACGACATTGCCCATGCACTCGGCACCATTGCGCCCACGCTTGTGTTCACCTCGGGCGGCTCGGAAAGCTGCAATCAGGCCATCCGTGGGGTCGAGGTTGACCGCATCATCGCCTCGACCATCGAGCACCCGTGCGTACTGGAAGCTGCCCGCGCCACGGGCAAGCCGGTGTCGCTCATTCCGGTCAACGCTGACGGCGTGATCGATCTGGCCACCCTCGACAGGCTGCTGGCCGAAGGCAAAGGCCGCGCGCTGGTATCGGTGATGCTGGCCAACAACGAGACCGGCGTCATCCAGCCGGTGCGCGACGTGGTGGCGCTGGCGCAGCAGCACGATGCGCTGGTGCATTGTGACGCGGTGCAGGCATTCGGCAAGATTGCTGTCAATTGCGCTCTTCTTGGCGTGGATATGCTGAGCGTTTCCGCGCACAAGCTGGGCGGTCCGCAAGGGGTGGGTGCGCTGGTCATTCGCGACGGTCTTGCCGTGTCGCCGCTGATCCGCGGCGGCGGGCAGGAATTGCGCCGCCGCGCCGGCACCGAGAACGTTGCTGCGATTGCCGGTTTTGCCGCGGCGGTCAAGGCAGCAGCACAGGAAACTGAATCCCTGATCAATGCGTTAACAGACAAAGTTGAATCTGCACTTGAACAGGGGCCGGGGGAAGTAACAGTGTTCGGCAAGGCTGCGCAGCGGCTGCCCAACACAGTGTGCTTTGCGCTGCCGGGCCTTGCGGCGGATACCGCATTGATCGCCTTCGATCTCGACGGCGTTGCCGTGTCGTCGGGTTCGGCGTGTTCGTCGGGCAAGGTGGCGGCAAGCCATGTCCTGCAAGCGATGGGCGCCGGCAAGGAGGCAGTGGCCTCGGCCATCAGGGTCAGCCTCGGCTGGAACAGCACGGGCGAAGACGTGAACAGGTTTATCGAGAGCTGGCAGCGGATTGCCGGGCGCCATGCCGCCCAGGCTGCTGCGGCCTGAAGCAAGGTTCAAGAGGCGAAGGAGAGGCAAAATGCCCGATATCGAAACAATCGAGCGCGTCAAGGAAATCGACGTAGACAAGTACAAGTACGGCTTCGAGACCATGATCGAGTCCGATATGGCCCCCAAGGGCCTGTCGGAAGAGGTGATCCGCTTCATCTCGGCCAAGAAGGACGAACCGGAGTGGATGCTGGAGCAGCGTCTCGACGCCTATAGCCGCTGGCTCAAGATGGAAGAGCCAACCTGGGCAAAGGTTCATTATCCGAAGATCGACTTCAACGACATCTACTATTACTCCGCCCCCAAGGGTCAGACCGGCCCGAAGTCGCTGGACGAGGTCGATCCGGAACTGCTGGCAACCTATGCCAAGCTGGGCATTCCGCTGAAGGAACAGGAAATCCTAGCCGGCGTTCGCAAGCAGGGCGAGCCGAGCCATCTCGATGAGGAAGGCGGCCAGTCCTACACTTCCGGCAACGTGGCCGTCGATGCCGTGTTCGACTCGGTCTCGGTGGTGACGACGTTCAAAAAGGAACTGGCCAAGGCCGGCGTCATCTTCTGCTCCATCTCCGAAGCCATCCGCGAACACCCCGAACTGGTGAAAAAGTACCTGTTCTCCGTGGTGCCGCAGGCCGACAACTACTACGCCGCGCTGAACTCCGCCGTGTTCACCGACGGCTCGTTCGTCTACATCCCCGAAGGCGTTCGCTGCCCGATGGAGCTGTCGACCTATTTCCGCATTAATGCCGAGAATACCGGCCAGTTCGAGCGCACGCTGATCATCGCCGACAAGGGCTCGTACGTCTCGTACCTGGAAGGCTGCACCGCGCCCATGCGCGATGAAAACCAGCTGCACGCGGCCGTGGTTGAACTGGTGGCGCTGGACGACGCCGAGATCAAGTACTCGACCGTGCAGAACTGGTATCCCGGCGACAAGGACGGCAAGGGCGGCATCTACAACTTCGTCACCAAGCGCGCCGACTGCCGTGGCCGTAATTCCAAGGTGTCCTGGACCCAGGTCGAAACCGGCTCCGCCATCACCTGGAAGTACCCCTCCTGCATCCTGCGCGGTGACAACAGCCGTGGCGAGTTCTACTCGATCGCCATCTCCAACGGCTACCAGCAGGTCGATAGCGGCACCAAGATGATCCACCTCGGCAAGAACACCTCGAGCCGCATCATCTCCAAGGGCATCGCGGCAGGCCATTCCGACAACACCTATCGCGGCATCGTTTCGACCCACCCGAAGGCGAAGAACGCCCGCAACTTCACCCAGTGCGACTCGCTGCTCATCGGCGACAAGTGCGGCGCCCACACCGTGCCGTACATCGAGGCCAAGACCCGCACGGCGACGTTCGAGCACGAGGCCACCACCTCGAAGATCTCCGACGACATGCTGTTCTACTGCCAGTCACGCGGCCTCAACGAGGAAGAAGCAGTGGCGCTCGTCGTCAACGGCTTCGTGCGCGACGTGCTGCAGCAGTTGCCGATGGAGTTCATGGCCGAAACGCAGAAGCTGATCGGCATCTCGCTGGAAGGCAGCGTGGGCTGATGAAGGCGCTCGAACGGATGTTCAAATGGCAGGGCGGGACGCTCGAGGAGTTCACCGCCAAGGCGAGGAAGATCTTTCTTCTGGCGCTGCCCTTTGCGGCGCTGTTCTGGGCGTTCGGGCTGAACTTCTCGGGCGGCGACACCGCAGAAACCTCATGGATCAACGCGCCCATGTTGATCTCGGCCTCGGCCTTCATCTTCTGGATGGGCGGGGAACTGCTGTTGCTGCTGAAGCGGATGAAGTCATGAAGCGGGTGGCGGGCACATTGGCGGCGTTTGGCCTGCTGGCCGCGCCGGCGCTGGCGGGTCCGCTGGACGGATACGCGCCGGTGGACCTGACGGACTTCCAGCCGAAGGAAGGCCCTTCGGCCATTGGCCTGCTGGTCGACCTGATCGAGGCGCATCCGGAAAGCCTGGAAGGCAATCCGGCGACGAAGATCGAAATGAAGCCCACCGGGGATGGCCGCGCGCTGCAGGTGGATGTGGAGATGACCGGCTACCTCGATGACTCGGTGGACGGAGAGAAATACCGGGCGATCCTCATGCCCGCCAGTACGTGGCGGATCGAGGCGCTTGGCAGGCAGATCAAGTGCCGGCGTGGCGACAGTGCCGGCGAGTGGACAACGAACCTGTGCCCGTGAGCGGCACCAAAACGACTGATGCGAAGGAGTACGACATGCTCGAGATCAAGAACCTCCATGTGAAGCTGGAGGAAGAGGACAAGGAAATCATCAAGCGGCCTCGACCTCACCATCAACGCCGGCGAGGTGCATGCCATCATGGGCCCGAACGGCTCGGGCAAGTCCACGCTGTCCTACGTGCTGGCCGGCCGCCCCGGCTATGAGGTCACCGATGGCTCGGTCACCTACAAGGGCGAGGACCTGCTGGAGATGGAAGTGGACGAGCGCGCTGCCGCCGGCGTGTTCCTGGCCTTCCAGTACCCGATCGAAATCCCCGGCGTGGCCACCATGCAGTTCCTGAAGGTGGCGCTCAATTCGCAGCGCAAGGCCCGTGGCGAGCCAGACCTGTCCACGCCCGACTTCATGCGGCTGGTGCGCGAGAAGGCCGACAAGCTGAACGTCACCCAGGACATGCTGAAGCGCCCGGTCAACGTGGGCTTTTCGGGTGGTGAGAAGAAGCGCGCCGAAATCCTGCAGATGGCGGTGCTGGAGCCGAGCCTCTGCGTGCTCGACGAGACGGATAGCGGTCTCGACATTGACGCCCTGCGCGTGGTGGCCGAAGGCGTCAACGCCCTGCGCTCGCCGGATCGCGCCATGCTGGTGATCACCCATTACCAGCGCCTGCTCGACTATATCGTGCCGGACAAGGTGCACGTCATGTCGGCCGGCAAGATCGTCAAGTCTGGCGGCAAGGAGCTGGCGCTTGAGCTCGAGAAGGAAGGCTACGCGGCCTACGCGGCTTGAGTGGGGAAGGAACCATGACTGTGACCTTGATGAAGACTCCTGCCGAAGCGGCCTTCGCTGATGCGTTCAAGGCCGGCGGCCCGCTGGCGCAGGTGCGCAAGACCGCGTTTGAGCAGTTCGCCGAAACCGGGCTGCCGCACCGGCGCATGGAAGA
Source organism: uncultured Alphaproteobacteria bacterium (assembly GCA_963700935.1). Classification (GTDB taxonomy): domain Bacteria; phylum Pseudomonadota; class Alphaproteobacteria; order Rhizobiales; family Aestuariivirgaceae; genus Anderseniella. The sequence continues at coordinate 62,159 of CAVOZK010000021.1, forward strand.
CTGGAAGTGGACCGACCTTCGCCAGATCATCTCGAAGGCGTTGCCGCCCGCTGCCAGGACGAAGGCCGACGCCAAGGCCATTGACGCGCTCGTCGCCGCCACACCGTTTGCCGATGTGGCCAAGGGCCGGCTGGTGTTCGTCGATGGCCAGTATGATGCCGGACGCTCGGCGGTGCCTGCAGGTGTCGAGTTCGCCACGCTGGCAGAGGCTGGCAGCGACCGGCTGGCCGCCGGTTCGACCGACCCCATTGCCGCGCTCAACCTGGCCTTCATGTCGGACGGCGCAGTGCTGACCTTCAAGGCGGGCAGCAATGTCGATACGCCCCTCGAACTGCTGTTCGTGACAACCGGCGCCGAAGCTGCCTCCTATGCCAGCCGCAATGTCATCGTGCTTGAACAAGGCGCTTCGGCCACCCTGATCGAGACGCACATCGGTGGTGAAGGCGAGTACCTGCACAATGCCGTGACGCAGATTCATGTGGGCGAAAATGCCCGGCTGGACCGCATTAAGGTTCAGGAAGAAGGCCTTGAGGGGATTTACCTTTCCAATACCGAGGTGCATCTGGCAGCATCGTCCCACTTCAAGGACTTCACCCTCACAATGGGTGGCCGCGCCACCCGGCAGCAGGGCTTCATCACCTTTGACGGCGAGGCGGCAGAGAGCCACGTGTCGGGCGCTTACCTGCTGACCGGCAAGCAGCACTGCGACACAAGGCTGGTGATTGACCATGCGGTGCCCCAGTGCCTGTCGCGCGAGCTGTTCAAGTGCGTCATGGACGGGGCCGCGCGAGGCGTGTTCCAGGGCAAGGCGATTGTGCGGCGCGACGCGCAGAAGACCGACGGCAACCAGTCGTCCCACGCGCTTCTGCTGTCCGACGAGGCCGAGTTCGACGCCAAGCCCGAACTGGAGATCTACGCCGACGACGTGGTCTGCGGCCACGGCGCCACCTCCGGTGATCTTGACGAGAACCACCTGTTCTATCTGAAGGCCCGTGGCATTCCGGAACAGACGGCCAAGTCCATGCTGATCGGCGCATTTGCGGCGGAAGCATTTGACGATGTCGAGAGCGACGCCATCCGCGGCGTGCTGACCGGCCTTGCCGAAGGCTGGCTGGAACGGCGCAAGGGAGCCTGAGTGAGTCCGCCCATGACCCGCATCACGCTGGATCACTGTGTCATCCACGTCTCCGACTGGGAGAAGGCGAAGGCGTTTTACGTCGGCGTGCTGGGGGCAGAGGCCATCCCGTTCGGCAACGGCTACCAGTTCCGCTGGGGCGAGCAGCAGCTCAACATCCATGGCCCCAACCAGCCCGGAACACCGGTCGCGAAACTGCCGGTGATGCCGGGCAACTCGGACCTGTGCTTCCGCTGGCACGGTGCCATTTCCGGGGCCATCGAGCACCTGCAGGCCAACGGCGTAGAGATCGAGGTTGGCCCGGTCGAGCGTTACGGCGCGAAGGGCAAGGGCGCCAGCGTCTATTTCCGCGATCCTGACGGGTCGCTGATGGAGTTCATGTCGTATGAGTGAAGCACTGAAGAAGGTCGAAACAACGGGATTCGACGTGGATCGCATCAGGTCGGATTTCCCGATCCTGTCGAAGCCCATCTATGGCGACAAGCCGCTGACCTATCTGGACAATGCGGCCTCGGCCCAGAAGCCGCAAGCGGTGATCGACCGGATTACCAAGGCGTATTCCGAAGAATATGCCAACGTCCACCGCGGCCTTCATTACCTGTCCAACACGGCAACGCAGGCCTTCGAGGACGCGCGCGAAAGCGTGCGCCGCTTCCTTAACGCGGCCTCGCATGAGCAGATCATCTTCACCCGCAACGCCACCGACGCCATCAACCTGGTGGCGCAAAGCTTCGGCGGCATGGTGGTGGGCGAGGGCGACGACATCGTCATCTCCATTCTTGAGCACCATTCCAACATCGTGCCGTGGCACTTTCACCGCGAACGGCGCGGGGCAAACATCCGTTGGGTACCGGTGGACGATTCCGGCACGCTCCACGTCGAGGACTTCGTCAAGACGCTGACGCCGCGCACGAAGATGGTGGCGATCACCCACATGTCCAATGCGCTGGGCACCGTGGTGCCGGTGAAGGAGATCATCAGGATCGCCCATTCGCGCGGCATTCCGGTGCTGGTCGATGGATCACAGGCCGCTGTGCACATGCCGGTGGACGTGCAGGACCTGGACGCCGATTTCTATGTCATGACCGGCCACAAGCTGTATGGCCCGTCGGGCATCGGCGTGTTGTACGGGAAGAAGGAACTGCTGGCAAAAATGCCGCCCTATCAGGGTGGTGGCGAGATGATTCTCGAGGTGAGCGAGGACGCCGTCGCCTACAATGACCCGCCGCACCGCTTCGAGGCCGGCACACCGCCGATTGTGCAGGCGATCGGGCTGGGCGCCGCGCTCGACTACATGGAAAGCGTCGGCCGCGAGGCCATTGCCGCGCACGAGGCGGATCTGCTTGTCTACGCCAGCGAGCGGCTGAAAGAGATCAACTCGCTGAAGGTCTATGGCACTTCGCCGGCCAAGGGCGCGATCATCTCGTTTGCCATGGAAGGCGCTCATGCCCACGACATCTCCACGGTGATCGACCGCTATGGCGTTGCGGTCAGGGCAGGGACCCATTGCACCATGCCGCTGCTGCAAAGGTTCGGTGTGACGGCCACCTGCCGCGCCTCGCTGGCCATGTACAATACCCGCGACGACATCGACCGTCTGGCCGATGCCCTCAAATCTGCACAGCAGCTCTTCATGTGATAGGCTTGGATATGGACAAGACAAATACATCATGCGCGCCTGCACCGGTGCCTGACTCCGTCGCAGCGGATCATCACAATCCGGAAGTCTCCTCCGCCATCCCGAAGGAGGAACTCGACCGCATGACCGACGACATGATCGCCGCGCTCAAGACCGTCTATGACCCGGAAATCCCGGTGGACATTTTCGAGCTTGGCCTGATCTACAAGATCGACGTCGAGGACGACCGCACCGTCAAGATCGACATGACGCTGACCGCGCCGGGTTGCCCGGTGGCCGGCGACATGCCCGGCTGGGTGGCCGATGCGGTACGTACCGTCGAAGGCGTCATGGATGTCGAGGTCAACCTGACCTTCGATCCGCCCTGGGACCCGTCGCGCATGTCGGACGAGGCCCGTGTTGTATTGAACATGTGGTGACACCAGATGACAGCCATGGACATGAACACTTCAAATGCCCGCTCGCGTCCGCAGGTGCTGACGCTGACCGACGCTGCCGCCGCCCGCATCAGGGAACTGATGCAGAAGTCCGGCAAGGACGGCGCCGGCCTGCGCATCGGCGTCAAGAACGGCGGTTGCGCCGGCATGGAATACACCATGCAGTTCGTCGATGAGCCGGAGAAATTCGACGAGATCATCGAGGACAAGGGTGCCCGCGTCATCGTCGAGGCCAAGGCCGTGCTGTTCCTGTTCGGCACGAAGATGGACTACGAGGTGACCAAGCTGCGCTCGGGCTTCACCTTCAGCAACCCCAACCAGACCTCGGCCTGCGGCTGCGGCGAGTTGGTTGAGCTGAAGGCCGCCGATGTCTCGGTGCTCGGTCGCAACTGATCGGCCGGCAGAGTATCTGCATTCTACCTGCATTCTGCCATTATTTGCCGCCTTCAGGCTTTGCTAAGCACTCGCCCTTACCCTGATACGATTGATTCGTGCCGTGTGAACAGGGTCGGGGGAAAAGGCTCGTGGGATTTGCCCGCATCGCAGGACTGCTGCTGTCGGCTGTCGGCGTCCGGCTGGCAGGCGCGGGCGTCGGGCTTGTGCTGCAGATCGTGCTGGCCCGCTCGCTGACGCCGACGGAGATGGGCGGCTGGTTCCTTATCATGTCGCTGGCTTCGTTCGCGGGCCTGCTGATCAGCGCCGGGTATCCGACCCTCGGACTTGGCGTGCTGGCGCGCTACCACGCACGCGGTCAGTTGCGCATGGCCGACCAGTTCATGCAGAAGGCAGCCTACGACATCGGCAAGTACGCGCTGCTGCTGGCCTTGCCGGGCATTGCCTTCCTGCTGATGGCCCCGGTGAGCGATGTCAGCCGGCTTGCCGTCATCGCCGGGCTGATGGTGGCCCCGGCAACGGCGATCATCCGGCTGAACGGTTCGGCTGCCAACGCAATGCGTCGCTACATGCTCACCATCGTGCCGGACTTCATCGGCAAGTCGGTGCTGTTGCTGGGGTTCGTGGCGCTGTACGTCATGGCGACGGGCGGGCTGACGCTGGATGTCGTGGCAGCTGCCTTTATCGTTCTCAGTTATCTCACAGCATGGCTCACCGGCAGCGTGCTCAAGGGTCATGGGGTGACCGGGGTGGGCCGTGACACCGCATCCGTCCGGCTTGGTCGGACCTGGGCATCGCGCGCCGCACCGCTGATCGTCGTCGCCATGGCGCTCACGGCGATGGCCGACTATCTGACCCTTGTTGCTACCTTGCTGCTGCCCAAGGCTGACGTCGCACTGGTTGGCATCGCGATCAGGCTTGCCGCGCTGATCGGTTTCTTCACCCAGGCCTCGCAGCAGTTCGTGCTGCGCGATCTCGCGGGGGCGGTGCATGCGCGCGACACCGGGCAGGCACGCACCTTGTTGATGCGCACCAATATCGCCTGCGTAAGCGTCATCGCTGCGGCGCTGATCGGCTTTTCCGTATTCGGTGAATGGTTCCTGGCACTGTTTGGCCCGGACTATGTCGCGGCCCAGCCGGTACTTATGTTGCTGATGCTGGCGCAAGGCATACGCGCCACGGGCGGCATCAACGTGCACCTGCTGTCGATGCTGGGCGGCGGGCAGGCCATGCTCGGGCGTACCTGCCTGGCCTCCGCAGTGATCATCCTGGCGCTGGCCAGCCTGCTGGTGCCGATGCTGGGCATCACCGGCATTGGCTGGGCGGCCATTGCCGGCGAACTGGTGTGGATCGCCGCCGTTGCCATGCAGACGCGCGAGCGCATCGGCTGGCGCGGCGATTTACTGGCGATGTTCAGCCAGACCAATCACATCGGCCGCAAACCGCCGCCAGCGAAGGAAGCGCTCGGCGACGCCGCTTAGCCCGCCGCTGCCCTGACAGGGCGGGCGAGGAAGGCCGGCATGTTTTCTTCGGTAAAGCTGGCCACGGCATCATCATTGTCGTGATCGCGGTCGCCGCCTCCACGGGTGCGGCGCTCGCCACGCCCGCCACGTTCCCGCTTTGGCCGGTCTTCGCGCTGGGGCTTGTCGTCGCGCCGGGGCTGGTCTTCCACGGCTTCAACCGCTGTCTCGACCGGTTCTTCCCTGGCAGCAGGCTTTTCCTTGCGGTCTTCCCGGCGCTCCTTGCGCGGGGCGGCATCCTTCTTCGGCGCTGCTGACTTGCCCTTCGGCCCGGCAGACTTGGCACCACGCCGGCGCTTGCCGCGCGAGGCGATGAACTCGGCAATGTCTTCTTCCGATGGCTCTTCGCCGTCCCACTCGATCTGCTTCTTGATCAGTTCCTCGATGTCCTTGAAAGCCCGGAACTCGGACCAGGTGACCATCGTGTAGGCATTGCCGAGGCGTCCCGCTCGGCCGGTGCGGCCGATGCGATGCACATAGTCTTCCGCGTGGGTGGGCACATCGAAGTTGTAGACGTGGCTCACTTCCGGAATGTCGAGACCGCGCGCGGCCACGTCGGAGGCGATGAGATAGGTGATCTTGTTGTTGCGGAACGCGTCGAGCGTGCGCAGCCGCGACTGCTGGTCCATGTCGCCATGCAGCGCGCCGCAAGAGAAGCCATGCCGCTGCAGCGACTTCTCCAGAAGCGCCACAGTGGTCTTGCGGTTGGCGAAGATGATGCCGTTCTTGACGTCTGCCTCATGCGCCCGCAGCAGGGTGCGCAACGCGTCGCGCTTTTCCTTGTCGTCGGAGGGCGAATAGACCGCCTTCTGGGTGATGGTCTCGGCGGTGGAGGACAGCGCCTGCGCCTTGATTTCCACCGGATTGTGCAGGAACTGGTTGGTGATGCGCTGGATTTCCGGCGGCATGGTGGCCGAGAAGAACAGCGTCTGCCTGGTCAGCGGCAGCATCTTGCAAATGCGTTCGATGTCCGGAATGAAGCCCATGTCGAGCATCCGGTCAGCCTCGTCGACCACCAGGATCTCGATGTGGGTCAGCATCAGCTTGCCGCGTTCCATGTGGTCCATCAACCGGCCGGGCGTGGCGATCAGCACGTCGGCGCCACGGTCGATAATCTTGTTCTGCTCCTCGAACGATACGCCGCCCATCAGCAGTGCAATATTCAGCTTGTGGTTCTTGCCCAGCAGCTTGAAGGCTTCGTGCACCTGTGCGGCCAGTTCGCGCGTCGGCTCGAGAATGAGCGTCCGCGGCATCCGTGCCCGGGCGCGGCCCTTTTCCAGCAGCGTCAGCATGGGCAGGGTGAAGGCGGCTGTCTTGCCGGAGCCGGTCTGGGCCAGGCCCAGCACGTCCCGGCGTTCCAGCGCGGGCGGAATGGCCTCGGCCTGGATTTTGGTGGGTTCGTTGAAACCGGCTGCCTTGACGGCGGAAATGACCTTGTCGCTAAGGCCAAGCGTGTCGAATGACATGTAGTATTGGGTACCGTTCTTTATGCGAGGTACGGGCGGGGCTCTTGGGCAGCCGCCTCGGTCGCGTGGTTGATGGTTGCCGGGCAAAGGGCCGGATGCCGCTTGCCCCTTCTCGGCACCACTCTCACGGCGCCGGAACGTACGGCCTACATATGCGGATTCGCGGCGCAAATGTCAATTTCCGGTCCTTGCGGCATATTGGACTGCGGTTAACGCTCGTTCACTATCTGGCAATGAAGCCGGCGTCAGAATGGCTGCATGTACCGCTGGATCAGGAACAACGTCTCGCTGCGCGGCATTGCCGCGATCGCCATTGGATCGCTGTTTCAATGGGTGGTGTTCGCGCCGGGCGTCATGGATGACCCCATGCCGTGGCCTCTCGCGATGTTTTTCAGCCTTATGGGGCTGGTGCTCGCAGTTGCCGGCGGCATGGCAATCTGGTTCAAGTGGCACCGCGAGCGCGTAGCACAAAGCACCCGGCCAGAGACCGTGCTTGTCGAACTGAAAAACGGCGGTGCCGAGGGAAGTCCGGACATAGCCATCGTCGAGGCAAGCTCCGGGCACTGGAAAGTGCCGTTTCACGGGCCTGCCGCCGCCGGGAAGCTGTTCGACAAGGGACAATTGGAGGCCCGCGCCTGGCTGGACCCCGAAACAGATATGCCGGTCGTTTTGGATGTCGGCGGCGTCCGCCTCAACACCTTATGGAAACCCAGCCGGACTTGAGGCGATCAATCCTTCTCGAACAATGCCGCCGCTGCGTTCTTCCACGGCGTGAAGGCATCCGCCTCGCGCAACACCTCCAGACCTTTGAGTGTGAACGAGCGCGGGGTGGCAAGCTCGTCGACCAGGTCGCGGATGCTGTCGTCGGGCCGGTCGCGCACCGTGGTGGCGGCCGCCCGCGTCATTTGCGCCACCAGAAGCCGCGCGGTGTCCGGGTCCACGCCACGCCCTGCCACCCATCCGCTCATCTCGCCGATCAGCTCCTGCACCCAGCCGTAATAGCACGCGATGGTGGAGGCGGGGCCGAAGTCGGCCTCGCTGGCAAGCGCCAGCACCGGGCCGCAGGGGCCGAGCAGGTGCCGGCACGGCTCGTCATCGGGGTAGAGCAGGGTGGGGCTTTCGCCGAATTGCGCCGCCACCACCGGCATCGCCATGACCAGCCGGCCTGGCGCAATGGCAGGGCCAAGCTCGGCCGAGCCTATGCCTGCGCACAGGGAGAGCACCGTCTGGTGCGCGCCGAAGGTCAGCCCCTCGCACGCCTCCACCGCATCGAACGGGCGCACGGCGAGGATGACGATGTCAGCCTCGTTCACGATGGCCTGGTTGTCGGTGTAGATCTCCGAGCCATAGTGCCCGGCCAGCCATTCGGACGTCGCCCGCCCGCGCTCCGATACGATGAAGCGGTAGCCGGTCTTCACCATCGCCGGCATCATGTGCCGGATCAGGTGGCCCGCGCCGATGATGCCGATGGTCTGGGTCATGTGGTCTCCTTCACTGAGGCAAGCAGGGCGGGCACGGCGTCTTCGATCTCACGGCATACGATGGCCCCGGCCGCCACCAACTGGTCACCAACATCAACCGGCAACGAGGTGTTGGACGCCTCTGGCACCTGGTTGAGGCGGCCGCCGATCAGCACCGGAATCGAATTGCCAAGATGTTCGCGCAACGCCTTGTAATAGCTGAGCGCAATGCCGTTGTAGGTGCTGAGCGCAATGGCCTCCGCGCGCTCGTGTAGGGCAAGGGCAGCCAGCACGTGCGGTTCGGCGGACGTGCCGCCGTCAATCAGCCGCGCGCCTGCCTTGGCCAGCACCTCGTCCAGCACCAGCTTGCCGTGCTCGTGAACGTCGGTGGTGGCGGTGACGATGCGCGGGGCCGCCTTCGCCAGCGCCGCCCGTTGCGCCTCCGGCACCCGTGACAGGTGAGCGTGCGCCAATTCCTCCACTTCTTCGGCAATGTCGGAGCGAGTGGCGTCAGCCCTCGACCCGAACAGCGACTCCAGCCGCCTGCCGCCGAGACGCCGCAGCGTCAGCAGCATCTGGAACGGACAGCCGGTATCGATGCCGGCAGCCTCGAACCCCTGCATGGCGCGGGTGAAGAAGCCGCGCCCGCCCGTCACGATCCGTTCAGCCAGTGCGCGGGCGGCGGCAGGGTCCAGCAGGGCCAGGTGCCGGGCCTCGTGCGCCGCCAGCCGCGCGGCGAACAGTTGCGCCTCGATCACCTCGTCCACATCCGGAATGCGCTCGTTTTCGCTCACCGGCACCGGGTTGATCGCATGGCCGGTGGGGGCCAGCCGCTGGCCCGCGGTGTCCACGGAAAGGTAACTCGCCAGCGAGGCGAAGTTCTCTTCCCGGGTGCCGCGATAGCTGGTGGTGTTGCCATAGATCATGGTCCCCGGCGTGTCGCCCGCCACCTCCCCCAGCGCCAGGTGGAAGGCCAGCCGCCGCACCGGATCAGAGAAGTGGTGACCCCAGCAATGGCTCACGGTAACCCCCATCAGCTTGCCGATGTGCCGTTCCAGCAACACTGCGCCCATCACCGGGCCGAGGTCCTGGAACAGCGCGGCGAACCCGTCGTCGAGGTTTGAGTGCACCAGCACCTCGACCGGCTGTGCGCCAATCAGCGCCAGCGCGGTGACGGTGGCTGAGGTGCAGGCAACATCGTCGCTCGCGCCCTGCAGGCGGAAGGTAAAGTATTGCCCCAGGTTGCCGATGGAGGTGGCCCCGGCGGCAAGGGCAGCGCAGGTGTTTTCCACCGCAGCCGGAAAGCCCAGCACGAAGTCGCCGAAGTGCGGCGCAACCGGCGCTGAAGCCGTCAGCGCGGCAAAGTCTTCCGGCCCGCCGAGGATGAGGCCGGTGCCGCGCATGGCATGCGCCCGCGCGTCACGGGGAATGCCCATCGACCAGTCGAGGCAGATGCCGTAGCGGTCCACGCTCACCCCGCGCGCCGCGCACGTTTCGTGGATGCGCGCCCACGCCTCACTGGACTTGGACAGGCTCCGCCAGCCGATCTGCGCGTGTTGCATCAGCCGGCCGGATGCCGCGGTCAGGCGCTTGTAGTCTGCCTCGCAGGCCACGCCATGCTGCGTCAGGAACGGGCAGGGTGCCACGGTCCACTGCCTTGCCAGCGCCCGGCCTTGTGCCATCAAACCCGCCACGTCCGGCAGTTGCCGGGCATCGATCAGGCTTGCCAGCGCCTCAGCGGTCATCGGTATCCAGCCAGATGGTCACCGGCCCGTCATTGACCAGCGCCACCTTCATGTCCGCGCCGAACTCGCCATTGGCGACCGCCACGCCGTGGCTGCGCACCTGCGCTGAAAAGTGCTCGTAAAGCTTGCGGCCAAGGTCCGGCGGGGCGGCAGTGGAAAAGCCGGGCCGGTTGCCCTTGGTCTCCGCCGCCAGCGTGAACTGGCTCACCACCAGCGCCTCGCCGCCCACGTCCAGCAGTGACTTGTTCATCTTGCGCTCAATGTCGGGGAAGATGCGAAGGTTGACGATCTTGCGGGCAAGCCAGGTGGACTGGGCTTCGCTGTCGGTCTGCATGGCGCACACGAGAACGAGCAAGCCTCGCCCGATCTCGCCGGTGGTGCGGCCATCCACCGTCACGCGCGCTTCCGATACTCTCTGAACCAAGGCTCTCATGGGCCTCGACTTTGCATGGGGCGGCGCTAAAACTCAAAGCCAAATTCGCTGCCGCAAGGAACCTCGCATGTCTGAACCGCTGCTGTTGATCCCCGGCCTGATGTGCACGGCTGCCCTTTTCGCGCCGCAGGTCGAGGCCTTCGCTGGGGGGCGCCAGGTGATCGTTGCCGATCACACGCAATCAGGCAGCATGGTGGAGATTGCCGGCCAGATCCGTGCCGCCGCGCCGCAGCGTTTCGCACTGGCGGGGTTGTCGATGGGCGTCTATCTGTCGCTGGAAATCGTGGCGCAGGCGCCGGAGCGCGTCACCCGGCTGGCGCTGCTCGACGGCAAGGCGAGGCCCGACACGGCCGAGCAGACCGCCGGGCGGCGGACGCTGCTGAGCATGGCGGACGAGGGCCGCTTCATGGAGATCACCACCGGCGTGCTGCTGCAACGTCTCGTCGCGCCGCATCGCCTGGCAGACGTGGGCTTGCGCGATACCATCATTGCGATGGCGGCAGACATGGGCGAGGCCGCCTTCCGCCGCCAGATGCACGCCATTGTCACGAGGCGCGACTACCGCCCGGTGCTGGGGCAGGTCAACTGCCCCACGCTCGTCCTGACCGGCGAACTGGACGTCATCACCCCGCCGGATTGCGCGCAGGAAATGGCCGCCGGCATCGCGGGGGCGCAGCTGGAAATCCTGCACGGCTGCGGTCACCTCGCCACGCTCGAAGCGCCTGATGCGGTCAACGCCGCGCTGGCAGGCTGGCTGGCGCGCGATGCGTAAGCACTGCTGACCCTAATCGTGATTTGACCGGCCCGGGGGCAGGGCGCACACTTCAGTCATCCTTGGAAGACGGAGGTCTACAAAAATGACTCCACCGAAGCGGAGCTCGCTGTAGCAGGCCAGATGGGCAGCATGGACGCCCCGTCCGGCGGCGCCTGAAGCCAGCTGCAGCACATTCCGACAATCTGAAATTCATGTACGGGCAGGCACTCAACTGCCCAGTAACAGTTCCGGTTTCCAGACCGGGTTCAGGCCAAAGAGCCAATCAGGCCCTGCGCGGCGCCAACAGTCCGCCAGGGCCTTTCATTTGCCGGTCAGTCCGGCCGTCCTGAAGTGGAATTCTCGCAGCACATGCAACGTATGCGGATGTGACAGCACTCTTCACGCATTTTGTGATTTGACCCATGGGGCAATTGTGGCGTAAATTGGACACACCATAGGCGAAAGCTATAATCAAAAGGTAGTGTCGCCGGAGGCGCAAACTGGAAAGGTTTTCTGGTGAGCGGATGAGATGCTGATCCGGAAGCGGGCTGGTGGACCCCCGAAATCCCCTGCCTAGTTCCATCGTACCGCCCGGATCGGAAGCTGGGTTGCCACGCTCCCCCTCGCTTGGCGCCCACGATCTCTGGAGTTGCAGCCCCGCACTTGTACCCCTGAGTGCGGGGCTGTCTTGTTTTCGGGCGCAATTCGGCAGCACAACGGCTATCGCCGGCGTAGCGGCGGCTGTCCCACAAATGTGGCCAAATTTCCGGGCTAAACTCGCCTTGTTGCCTGCCTGCGTGGCATACTGCGCGTTCATGATTCGCAATCAGTCCAGATTAACGCCCGTTGAAAGCCGATATGTCGAAGCCCCTTGACCTGTTTTCCGATTCCGAGGCTGCTCCACCCGCGTCCAGGCCTGCGCCGGCAGTTGCCGCTGCGGCTGCCTCGCGGCCCGAGCCGCCCCGCAAGCACCCGGCAGCGGAGGCAGGTTACACGGCCGCCGACATCGAGGTGCTGGAAGGGTTGGAACCGGTGCGCCGCCGGCCCGGCATGTACATCGGCGGCACCGACGAGAAGGCGCTGCATCACCTGTTCGCCGAGGTCATCGACAACTCGATGGACGAGGCGGTCGCCGGCCACGCCACCTTCATCGAGGTGGAGTATGACGCCGACGGCTACCTGTGCGTGACCGACAATGGCCGTGGCATCCCCGTCGACCCGCACCCGAAGTTCAAGGACAAGTCGGCGCTGGAGGTGATCCTGACCACGCTGCACGCAGGCGGCAAGTTCGACTCGAAGGTCTACGAAACCTCGGGCGGCCTGCACGGTGTCGGCGTGTCGGTGGTCAACGCGCTGGCCGAGCACCTTGAGGTGGAGGTGGCCCGCAACCAGACGCTTTACCGGCAGGATTACTCGCGAGGCCTGCCGCAGAACCGGCTCGCCGAGGTGGGCAAGGTCCACAACCGGCGTGGCACCAGGGTGCGCTTCAAGCCGGACGAGCAGATTTTCGGCAAGGGTGCGAAGTTCAAGCCCGCCCGGCTGTTCAAGATGGCGCGTTCCAAGGCATATCTCTTCGGTGGCGTCGAAATCCGCTGGTCGGTGGACCCGGTTCACCTCGTTGACAAGGACGACACGCCCCAGAAGGCGGTGCTGCATTTCCCCGGCGGCCTGAAGGATTATCTCGACGAGGCCATTCATGGCCGCCCGCGCGTGGCTGATGAAATCTTTGCCGGCAACGTCAAGAAGGAGGGCGGCCACGGCTCGGTCGAGTGGGCCGTAGCGTGGTTCGGCGGCGCGGATGGCTTCGTCAACTCCTACTGCAACACCGTGCCGACGCCCGAAGGCGGCACCCACGAGCAGGGCCTGCGCTTTGCGCTGACCCGCTCGCTCAAGAATTACGCCGAACTGTCAGGCAAGAAGCGCGGCTCGATGATCACCACCGAAGACGTGATGACGTCAGCCGGCATCATGCTGTCGGTGTTCATCCGCGAGCCCGAGTTCCAGGGCCAGACGAAGGAGAAGCTCGCCACGGCGGAGGCCTCGCGCATCGTCGACAAGGCGGTGTCGGACCATTTCGATCACTGGCTGACGGGCCACCCGGCCCAGGCCGACAAGCTGCTGGACTGGATCATCGAGCGCGCCGAAGACCGCATGCGCCGCCGCGCCGAGCGCGAGGTGGGCCGCAAGACGGCGGTGCGCAAGCTGCGCCTGCCGGGCAAGCTGGCCGACTGCGCCTCGTCAGGCCGCGAGGGCTCGGAACTGTTCATCGTCGAAGGCGACTCGGCCGGCGGCTCGGCCAAGCAGGCCCGCAACCGCCACAACCAGGCCATCTTGCCGTTGCGCGGCAAGATCCTCAACGTGGCCTCGGCCACGAAGGACAAACTGGCCGCCAACCAGCAGCTGAGCGACCTGCTGCAGGCGCTGGGTTGCGCCACGGGCGAGAAGTACCGCGAGGAAGACTTGCGCTACGAGAAGGTCATCATCATGACCGACGCCGACGTTGACGGCGCGCACATCTGCTCGCTGCTGATCACCTTCTTCTACCGGCTGATGCCGAAGCTGATCGAGCAGGGCCACCTGTACCTCGCCGTGCCGCCGCTCTACCGGCTGGTGCAGGGTACGAAGTCGGCCTATGCCCGCGACGACGCCCACAAGGACGAGCTGCTGGCGACCCAGTTCAATGGCCGTGGCAAGGTCGAAATTTCCCGCTTCAAGGGCCTGGGCGAAATGCTGCCCAGCCAGTTGAAGGAAACCACCATGACCCCGGCCAACCGCACCCTGCTGCAGGTCCAGATGGACGACAGCGAGGCCAAGGTGACGGCCCGCGTGGTGCAGGAGTTGATGGGCAACAAACCCGAAGATCGCTTCAACTTCATCACCGACCGCGCCCAGTTTGTGGATGTGGACGAGCTGGATGTGTGAATGGGTCTGCGGTCAATGAGCACCTACTTCGGCAGCGGCTTCGGCGGCACGGTGCGTATGTAGGCCACCATGGCCTTCAGATCATCCGGCCTGATGTTCTTGTAGTAGTAGAACCCCATCGGCGGTGACAGACGCGAGCCGTCTGGCCGCACGCCCGTTGAGATCGCCCGCATCACGTCATCGTCCGAGTAATCCCTGATGCCGTCCTCATGCGGCGTGATATTGGGTGACACGGTCGTGCCCCAAGGACCGTCCAGCACCTGGCCGCCCGCGCCGAACTGGTGCTCGTAGTCCGGCTCGCCGTTGACGATGGGCGAATGACACGCCCAGCAATGACCCAGCGGCCCGGTCAGGTACTCGCCGTATTTCACCGGGTCATCCGTTGGCACATCGGCCACCGTTGTCACTTCCGGTCCGTAGGCCGGGGGCAGGGGGAAGTTGTAGGTGGAGCGCAGTGTGGTGTTCTTCACCGGCGGCACGGTGCGCAGGTAGGCAACGATGGCGCGCACGTCGCTGTCCGACATGTGCCGGTAGAACTCGAACGGCATGGGCGGGCCGATCAGCGTGCCGTCAGGCCGGCGGCCATTGCGGATGGCGTTGATGATCTGCTCGTCGGTCCAGTTGCCGATGCCTGTCTCCGTGTCTTGTGAAATGTTCGGCGCGTATGCTGTAAAGCCAGGGGTCTTGATCAGGAATTGCCCGGCCAGTTCCTGGCCCGGCGCCGGCCCCTCCGGCGTTTGCGGCGTGTGACAGTTGCCGCACGCCACGATGGCGTTCATCAGGTAGCGGCCGCGCTCAAGCGGCGTTTCAGCGTGAAGGGCGTTGGGTGCAAATGCGATGAGGAGCAGGCTGGTCAGCAGGGCTCGGGTTCTCATGTCGCGGCTCCGAAGAATGCAGTATACGGAACGAACCAAAGAGAGCGCCTGAAATCGGCAGTCGTCAAGAGGCATCAGGCGCCTGATGCGCCGCTCACCTCCGCCTGCAGTGCGCATCCACCACCCGCTGCACCATCGGCGCATAGTGGCTGAACGGCTTTGTCGCGAGGTTCGGTTCCTTGCCCGCCTCGTCGTAGTAGCGCACCTTGACGATGTCCTTGAGGTTCGGATTGCGCTCGAACTCGGCCACCTCCCCGCCATTCATCGGCCCGCCCTGCAGGTTGAGCGAATGGATGGAAGCTTCTGACAGTCTTTTGAAATATTCGGGCCGCGTGGCGCACAGATAGCGCTTGGCCGCCACGTGATGACGCACGCAGTCCGTCACGATGGAGGGGAAGAACCGCTCCAGCACCTGCGCACCCGCCTCCTCGTGGAAGCGGTCCTCGGTGTCATCCATCGAGAATGTGCCGAATTCCGAGGTGAAGTGGCCAATGTCGTGCAGCAGGGCGGCGACAATAATCTCCTCGCGCTCGCCTGCCTTCTCGGCAAAGTGCGCGCCCTGCAGCATGTGCTCGGCCATGGTCACCGGCTCGCCGAGATATTCCTCGCCGCCGCGGCGTTCAAAGATGTCCGCGATGAAGGCGACGATATTGGAAGCGTCGAGGCTGTCTGCGTCTGACCGGCTCATTGCGCGGCCTCACGTGTTTCGGCTTCCAGCACCGACAGTTTCGACAGCAGGCCGTCCTTGTCGGCGTAGCAGCCTTGCAGCCAGCGCGAGCCCGCGCCTGAATACCCCTTGCGCGCGTGCAGCACGCGGGTGTTGTCGACGATGAAGCACTCGCCCGGCGACAGCTTGAACGTCACCTCCATCGCCTCGTCGTCTATGATCTCGGCCAGACGCCGGTAGGCGGCATAGTAGGTTGCCATGTCCTCGTAGGGCACATCGGTGATGGCGGCGGTGGAGCGGTTGTTGAAGCGCACCGCAATCAGTTCGCCATCCGGTGCCAGCTCGATCATTGGCCGCCGCGAGGCAAGGCGCACGCCTTTCTCGCCGGCATATTCGAAGTTGGCGCAGTACTTCGTCAGCACGTCGAACCAGGCAGGGTTCTCTGCCTTCAGACGCAGCGCGGCGGCAAAGCCGTCCACCACCATGTTCTCGCCGCCCTCAGCCGAGTTCTCCAGACAATAGAGGATCTGCAGCGTCGGAACGGGATCGCGGTACGGGTTGTCGGTGTGTGCCTGCAGCCCAAGGCCCGTATAGGCGAGATTGGTCGGGTTCACCTCGGTGCGCACCTCGAAATACCGGCCATAGTTGGTCTCGCGCACATAGCCGAACAGCGCAGCCACCTCCAGCAGCGCCTCGGGTTTTACCGGCCCGCCGGTGAGCAGCCCGACGCCACGGCGCGCCACGCCCGCCAGCCAGTCGCGCAAGGCTCCGGGCCGCGCCTTGACCTCATCAAAACGTGCGCGCGGCAGGCGGGGCGTCAGCGCCTTGTCCCAGGTCTCTATGCTGTCCGGCGTCCAGCCGCGCTCGGTGCGGGCAGGCCGGTCATAGGCGTGCCGCGCCAGCCAGCCGAGGTCATAATCGACCGTCTTGCTCTCCGGTGCGAAAGTCACGCACAGCGTGCGGCCTGACACGCTGGCAGACGCTATGCGCACGTCTTCAGCCAGCGCGTTGACGGTGATCAGCCGTTGCCCGTTACCGGCAGAGCGCGTCTCGCCGTCCCAGGCGTTGTCGCGCAGCCACACCGCATGAAACCGCAACGGCACTCCTGCACCGGTATCGACGGCAAGCTCGCTGCCGCCCGCGTTGATGGTCACATTGCTCATCGCCTGCCGGTCCTTCGTCCAGGTTCATTGATTGCTGGACGATGGCAGAGTCGAGATATAAATTCCAATCGGATATTTGATGATCAAGGTGCCAGATTTCTTATGGCTTCGTCAGCTCTCGGCAATCTGCCGCTGGAATGGGTGCGGGCTTTCGAGGCGGCGGCGCGCACCGGCAGCTTTACCCTTGCCGCCCGCGAGACGGGCCTCACGCAGGCCTCCATCAGCCAGCGTATCGCTCAGCTTGAGGCGCGGCTCGGCGCGCAATTGTTCCTGCGCGGGGCGCGCGGCGTCAGCCTGACGGTGGCGGGAGAAACCTGGCAGCCCTATGTCTCGGCGGCGCTGCAGGGCCTGCAGCAGAGCGCGGATGAAATATTCGCTTCGCGCCAGCGCCGCATCACCTTGATCGCCGGCAACACCATCATCGAAAACTGGATGATGCCGCGTCTCGGCGCATTCGCATCGCCGCCGCCGTTCGAGTTCGTCTTCGCGACGTCGGTGCTCACCGCCGGCATGGGACAGCAAGTCAGCGACGCCGACGTGCGCCATGGCGCCGGCATCTGGCCGGGCCGCCGAGCTGCGAGGTTGTTCGAGGAGGTGCTGGCGCCGGTCGCCGCGCCGGCTCTTCTGGAGGGCGCGGGGCGCTGGCAGGACTTGCGCAGGATCGCCGTCTCCGGCCCGCGCCCGGGCTGGCAGGAGTGGGCGCGCCAGACGGGCGACCCCGCCACGCCGGTGCCGCACCTGCGCGTTGACAGCCAGGCGCACGGACTTGCCGCCGCCCGTGCCGGGCTCGGGGTGCTGCTGGCCTCGCTGCCATTGTGCCGGCAGGACCTCGCCGACCGGACGGTTGGTGCGGCTGGGCGAGGACGCATTGCAGCCTGCCTCCGGGTGGTGGCTGACCACGCTTGAAGGCACCATGACGGTGCGCCAGTGGGATGAGCTGCGCGCGGTGTTTTGCGAGCTGTGAACAGCTCCGCCGGTCTGGTGACATTCTGGTGACAGTCACGAAATTGTGAGCTAGATTTTCATCCAGGCACGATCAGCCGGGTCAACGGCGGTGCTTTTCGGACTGCTCTTTGAAATGACATTGCTGCGGGGCTTCAAGGGCAGCGCGCGAATGGCCCACTCTGGTGGTGCTGGCGGGTTGCTATGCGATCTGGTTCGGATCGGTCTATTGGCATGAGGCGTTGGGCTGGTGGTGGATGATCCCCGCAGCCCTGATGGTGACATTGCATTCCTCGCTCCAGCACGAGGCATTGCACGGCCACCCCACGCGCTCCGCTGCCCTCAACGAGGCGCTGGTGTTTCCCGCCATCGGCCTGTTCGTCTCCTATCGAAGCTTCCGCGAAACCCACCTGCGCCACCACAACGACGCCAACCTGACGGACCCCTACGACGATCCAGAGAGCTGGTATCTGCCGCTGCCTGAGTGGAACCGCACCGGCAGCCTGCGCCGCCGGGTGCTGAACATAAACAACACGCTGGCCGGCCGGTTGACCATCGGCCCGGCGCTCGGGCTGACCGGCTTCTGGCGCAGCGAATGGCGGCGCATCATGGGTGGCGACCGGCAGGTACGCGATGGCTGGATCTTGCATCTCATCGGCGTCGTGCCGGTGCTGGCTTTCATCCTCTGGTCCGGAACGCCGGTGTGGCAATATCTCATCGTCGCCTATGCGGGCATGTCGATCCTGATGATCCGCACCTTCATCGAGCATCGCGCCGCGCAAGCCACGCCGGAGCGCACTGCCGTGGTTGAGGCCGGGCCGGTCATGCGGCTGCTGTTCCTCAACAACAACTATCACGCGGTGCATCACAACCACCCCACGCTGGCTTGGTACAGGCTGCCGGCGCTGTGGCGCGAGGAGCGCAAGCGCACGCTGTCCGGCAACGGCCACTACCACTATCCCGGCGGCTACATGGAGGTGGCGCGCCATTGGCTGTTGCGCCAGCGCGAGCCGGTTGCCCATCCGTTCATGCGCCGTGAGCCCGTAACCCCGGCGGATACGGACCCGGCGCCGCCACCGCCGCCACGCCGTGCGCCGGTCATGGCCGATGGTGCAATCGCCCCGGAAACCCTGTAACGCTGGACGGCATGACCCTTGCCGCTTGCCCTGTCTGTGACAGCCCTTTCATCCGCCCGCTGCTGAAGGACCGGCAGGGCAGGGCCTATCACCGCTGCGACAGCTGCCACGCCAGTCTGCTGGACCCGGCGCACTATCTGCCGCCCGAGGCAGAGCTTGCCCATTACCGCACCCATGAGAACGATGTTGATGACCCGCGCTACCGGGCGTTTCTGGCCCGGCTGGCAGAGCCGCTGCTGGCGCGGCTGAAACCGGGAAGCCAGGGACTGGACTATGGCTGTGGGCCCGGCCCGGCACTTGCCGCCATGCTGCGAGAGGCTGGCCATGACATGCAGGTCTATGATCCGCACTTCTCGCCCGATTCAGGCGTGCTGGACAGGGCCTACGACTTCATCACCTGCACAGAGACCGCCGAGCACTTCCACCGGCCCGGTGAAGAGTTCGCCCGGCTTGCCTCCATGTTGAAGCCCGGCGGCGTCCTCGCCGTGATGACCATGTTCCAGACTGATGATGCCCGTTTCGAAGGCTGGCACTATCGCCTCGACCCGACCCACGTCGTGTTCTACCGGTCTGAAACGTTTGCCATCATTGCCGCAAGGCTTGGTCTGGCCTGCGAGATCGTGGCGAAGGACGTGGCTTTCCTGACCCGCCCGGTGCCCCGCGTCTGACACATTGTTCAGTTGTATTGCCGCCCGAGCCGGGGCATGTTCGCCACCACGAACCACACCCCCTTACGCACGATACAGTACAAGGACCCTCAAATGCCTGTATTCACTTCGCTGCGCCGCCTTGCTGCCGGCGTTGCCATCGCAAGCCTTGCCTTCACCCTGCCGCTCGCCGCCGATGAGGCAAAGGTGCTTGCCACCGTCGACGGTCACCAGATCACCAGCGCTGATGTCACCTTTGCGCGCGATGCGCTGGGCGATGCGCTCAACCAGATGCCGGCCGATCAGCAGGAGCCGTTCATCGTCAACATGCTGGTGGAAAGTCACCTGCTGGCCGAGGCCGCCCGCAAGGACGGCGTGGCCGACAGCGAGGAATACAAGCGCCAGGTGAAGTGGCTGGAGGCCCAGGCACTGCGCGAGGCGTACATCCGCAAGCGCACCGCCGCGATGGTGTCCGACGAGGAAGTGAAGGCCAAGTATGACGAGGCCCGCGCCCAGGTATCCGGCCGGAAAGAGATTCAGGCCCGCCACATCCTGTTGAAGACGCAAGAAGAGGCCGTTGCAGTGATTGCGGAGCTGGACAAGGGGGCAGACTTTGCCGAGCTGGCCAAGTCAAAGTCCACCGGGCCGACCGGCCCGCGCGGCGGCGATCTCGGCTTCTTCGGCGAGGGCCGGATGGTGCCGGAGTTCGAAAAGGCGGCCTTCGCGCTTGAAAAGGGCGCCTACACCAAGGAGCCTGTGCAGACCCAGTTCGGCTGGCACGTCATCAAGAAGGAAGACGAGCGCGAGCAGGCGTTTCCTGCCTTTGACGAGGTGAAGGACCGCATCAAGGTGTCGTTGCAGGCAGAGAAACTGCAGGGCATGATCAAGGAACTGCGCGACAACGCCAAGATCGAGTTGCAGGCGCAATAGGCCTGCTGCTTGAACCGCCGGAACCGTAGCCGGTCTTGCTGCGTTGCTCCCGCAGACATGGGAGGTTCGCATGGTCAAGGCCGGCTGGTGGTGGTTTGCTTTTGCGTGGGCCTGGTTCGGATTGCTCGCCGTATCGGCGAACGGTTTCGAGCGCTCGGCTGCATCTGTGGTTCCCGTTCAGTCGCAAGGCGCCGTTGAGCGCGTGCCAAGCAACTGCCTGGCCATCGCCCGGTCATTGCCCGGCGCAACCTATGTGAATTTTTCACCTGTTCAGGCGAACGTGCCGGCCGGCACGGTGCGCATCGGCTATGTCGGTCACTCGACCTTCTGGATCGAAAGCCCCGGCGGTGTCACCATCGCCACCGATTTTGCCGGCTGGACGGGTAATCGTGGCATTCCGCGTGTCGTCACCATGAACAAGGCGCACGAGACGCACTATACCGACAATCCGGACCCGGCCATCGAACACGTGCTGCGCGGCTGGAACCCGGAAGGCGGTCCCGCCCAGCATCATGTCGAGGTGGGCGACATCCTGATCCGCAACGTCACCACAGACATCCGCGCCTGGGGCGTGCCCGAGAAAGACGCCAATTCGATCTTTATCTTCGAGATATCCGGCCTGTGCATCGGGCATCTCGGCCACCTGCATCATGAACTTGGTTCCGGGCATGTCGGCTGGATCGGCCGTCTCGACGTGGTGATGGTGCCGGTGGATGGCAGCTATACCTTGCCGACCGAAAACATGATCGAGGTCATCAAGTTGCTGCGCGCCCGGGTGGTGCTGCCCATGCACGCCTTCGGCGAGTGGTCGCTTAACCAGTTTGTGGCCGGCCTGAGCAAGGACTTTGCCGTCCGCCGCGGCGACATCACCAGCCTTTCCCTGTCGCTCGACACCCTGCCGGCAACCCCGACGGTGATCGTCATGGACCCGTCCAGCTGACGTTTCTGAAAGTCATGCATTGATCGCAATGCTGCATTGCGGCATGAAATGTTGCAACGCAACAAATCAGTCATAATCTGTCTCTATATCGAAGCATGAAACACGGCCTGACCGTCGTTACTCAAGCCACTACAGGAGACAGAAGATGGCAAGCACTGCACAAATTACCGATTTCCACTCCGGTTCCACCGAAGGCAGGAGCCTGCTGTCGCGCATCGGCGCCGGCCTGATGTTGGCCTTCGAAGCCCGCGCCATTTACCGCGTCCAGCAGGAGGCCGGTCACCTGCTCACCGAAGCTCAGCTCAATCGCATGAAGGCTGATTTCGAACGCCGCCGCATGGCGCTCGACGCCTGATCGACATCTGCGCAAAAATCGCCTTTTCATGGGTCGGACAAATTGCTGTCCGGCCCTTTTTTCTTGCCAATACGGGTTGTAAGGTCCTACCTCGCCTTGCTGCCCAAGTTTCTCCGCAAAAGGCGGGCAGTGAAGAGGCAGGGAGGGGCCGGGAATCGGTCTGATTTGCTCTTTTTGGCAGGGTTTCTGGTGTTGGAGAGTCGGATTTGTTGAAAATTTCGGTATCTGGAAGGATGGCTGGGCTGATCGTCGGCGCTCTGGCGCTGGCTGTGGCAAGCGGTCCGGCCCACGCTGCCTCCGATGTGGAGACATGCTTTGAAACCGAGACGCAGGTCGAAGCGCTGGACCGCATTGGCGCCTGCTCACGTGCACTCGAGGCTGGCCTTTCCGGTGACGAACTGGCCAAGGCCCGGTTCTTCCGTGGCGTGGCATACGGGCAGATGGCCCAGACCGATCTTGCCATCGTCGATTTTACCGAAGCTCTTAAGACCGACGGACAGAACATCGATCTGTGGCTGGCGCGTTCGCAGGCTCATTTTCAGAAGCGCCAACATGATCTCGCCATGCTTGATCTGGCCGAGGCGATCAAGCTGAAGCCGGACAATGCCGTCGCCCAGGACATGATGGGCAAGAACCATTTCATGCTGGGCAACTTCGAACTGGCCATCAAGTTTTTCGACAAGGCCATCGACCTCGATTCCAATTTCTACAACGCCTACATCAATCGGGCCACGACCTATTACCGCGAGAACAAGCTCGATCTGGCGATGAAGGACGTGAATGCGGCCTATCTGATGCTGCCTCCAGGCGACACGCGAGGCCGGGCGCTGCTCCAGCTCAAGGCCGCGATCGAGCAGGCCTTCGTCTCCCAGCAGCGCGCCAAGCAGACCACCAACTGATGCCTTCAGGCGATGCCGGCAAGCCTGAACGGGCAAGTGCCGCCATCATTGGTGCTGGCCCGGCGGGGCTGATGGCGGCCGATGTGCTGGCCTCTGCAGGGCTGGCGGTTGACGTCTACGAGCGCATGCCGTCACCGGCCCGGAAGTTTCTCATGGCAGGCCGGGGCGGCCTCAATCTCACCCATACCGAAACACTCGAAACCTTCCTCACCCGGTACGGACCGGCGCAAGACGAGCTGGCCGCAATGATCGGCGTCCTGCCGCCCGACGCCCTGCGGTCCTGGGCGGCCAGCCACGGCGAAGAGACGTTCGCAGGTACGTCGGGCCGGGTGTTTCCGAAAAGCTTCAAGGCCTCACCCTTGCTGCGTGCCTGGTTGCGCCATCTCGCGGCACTCGGCGTGCGCTTGCATGTCCGCAAGATCTGGACCGGCTGGGACGGGCAGGGGTGCCTGACATTTGCTGACGGCACAACCATCAGGCCCGATTTCACTGTGCTGGCGCTGGGGGGTGCAAGCTGGCCGAGGCTCGGCGCCGATGGTGGCTGGGTCCCGTTGCTGCGCGGGCAGGGCGTCGCCGTTCATGACCTGGTAGCCTCCAACGCCGGTGTCAGCGTCAGCTGGTCAGACCAGACCCGGTCCCGCCATGGCGGTGAACCGCTCAAGCGGATTGCCCTGACGATTGCCGGCCGCAGCGTGCGCGGCGAGGCCATGATTGCCGCCACCGGCCTTGAAGGCGGCGCCGTCTACGCGCTGTCCCGCGAGCTGCGCGAGGCCCTCGCCAATGGCCCCGCCATGGTGCTGCTTGACCTTCGCCCCGATCTTGAGACATCGGAAGTCGCTGGCAGGCTTGCCCGGGTGCCGCGCAAGCAGTCGCTGTCCAACCGGCTGCGCAAGGGAGCAGGCCTGAGTCCGGCTGCCATCTCGGTCTGGCGGGATTTCACGCCCGACGCGCCGCCTGACGACGAGGCCCTTGCCGCAAGCATCAAGTCGGTGCCGGTTGCCGTGACCGGCATCCAGCCGCTTGCCCGGGCCATCTCGTCGGCTGGCGGTATCGCGCTGGATGAACTCGACGCAAACCTGATGCTGAAAAAGCTGCCGGGCGTGTTCGCCTGCGGCGAGATGCTCGACTGGGACGCACCTACCGGCGGCTATCTATTGCAGGCCTGCTTCGCCACCGGCAACGCTGCCGCGCTTGGCGCGTTGACCTGGTTGAAATCCGCTTGAACAAACGCGAACAGACGCGAAATCCAAATGAACTTCGACAGTTTTGAAACCCCGTTCGACGCGGTGGTCATCGGCGCCAGCGGCGGCATTGGTGCTGCCGTTTGCGGTCTGCTCAATGACAGCCCGCAGGTGTCTCAGGTGCTCGCCCTGTCCCGTTCCGACCCGGCCAGCCTCATCGACCTGACCGATGAAGCCTCCATCGCCGCCGCCGCCGGGCGCGCCGCGCAACTGCCCAACCTCCGCCTTGTGTTCGTGGCAACGGGGCTGCTGCATGATGGCGAGACCTTACAGCCGGAAAAGGCGTTGCGCTCGCTGGAGCCTGACGCCATGGCCCGCAACTTCGCCATCAATGCAATTGGCCCCGCGCTGGTGCTGAAGCATTTCGCGCCGCTGCTGCCGCGCCAGGGAAAGGCGGTATTCGCTGCCATCTCCGCCCGCGTCGGCTCCATCTCAGACAATCGCCTTGGCGGCTGGTACAGCTATCGCGCCTCCAAGGCGGCGCTCAACATGCTGCTGAAGAGTGCGGCAATAGAGCTGGGCCGCACCCGCCGGGACCTTGTAGTGCTTGGCCTGCATCCGGGCACTGTGGACACCGGCCTGTCGAAGCCGTTCCAGTCGAACGTCAGTGACGGCAAGCTGTTCTCGACCGGCCAGTCGGCGCGCTATTTGCTTGACGTCATAGACAGGGCCGGGCCGGAGGTGACCGGCAACGTCGTCGCCTGGGATGGTCAGACCGTTCCCGCCTGACGAACCCCGTTGCCCAAGGACTGATTTTCCTGCAATCCTTGTGGTCATCCCGTTTTCATCAGGAGGCTCCGCCCATGACCGCCACCGCAACCCAGCTTCGCCCCAACACGCTCGATCACTGGCAGCAGAGGGTGGACCTCGCCGCCGCCTTCCGCTGGACCGAGCGGCTCAACATGCACGAGGGCGTGGCCAATCACTTCTCGGTGTCCGTCAACGACGACGGAACGCAGTTCCTGATGAACCCGAACCAGGTGCACTTCTCGCGCATCAAGGCATCGGATCTTCTGCTGCTCGACGCCAATGACCCGGAAGCCATGAACCGCCCGGACGCGCCCGATCCGACCGCCTGGGGCCTGCATGGCGCCATTCACCGCCACTGTCCGCATGCCCGCGTGGCGCTGCACGTGCACTCGATCCACGCAACCGTGCTGGCGAGCCTGGAAGACCCCAGCCTGCCGCCGATCGACCAGAACTGCGCCACCTTCTTCAACCGCTACGCCATCGACGACCAGTACGGCGGGCTCGCCTTCGAGGAAGAGGCGGAGCGTTGCTGCCAGCACCTGTCTGACCCGTCGAAGAAGGTGCTGATCATGGGCAACCACGGCATCATGGTTATTGGCGACACGGTCGCTGACGCCTTCAACCGCATGTATTATTTCGAGCGCGCCGCCGAGACCTACATCAAGGCGCTGTGGACCGGCCGCAAGCTGAAGGTGCTGTCGGACGAGGTGGCCGAAAAGACCGCCCGCGAGCTGGAAGGTTATCCCGGCCAGGCCGATTGCCACCTCAACGAGTTGAAGGCGATCCTCGACGACGAGGGGTCTAACTACGCCAATTAGTCTCTGGCCCGCGCCACCAACGCAGAGCACACGCTTTGACAGAGGAGGGCGCTTGTGTGCTCGCATCGGCAGCTTCTGGCGATGCAACGCAAAGCATTTTGGACGATGCAAGGCGGTGGCTTGCGCCCCGACACAGAAATAGGTGGCAAAACAGGAATAGCGCGGCAGAAGCCACGCTATTTTTCTTGCCGCTGTCTTACGTCAAAACTTGAGACGAATCCCGCCCAGTACAGCATGAGATTCATAGTCAGTTGTTGATGAAGTCACACCATTTGACAGTGAAACATCGCTGGCATTGAAGTACCGGTATTGCACATCGAGCATCCATCCGGGTGAGATTTCATAGCCGATGCCAGCGATGGCCTGCCATGCAAAGACTGTATCCCCATCGTCCATGATTGGTGGGTTTCCGGCAGTACCATGTCCATCGAATTCAACGTTTGCAACACCTAGACCGCCGCCACCATATATCGTAAACGCGCTGCCCATGTTGAAGTCGAGGAGGACATTGCCCATACCAGCCAATGCCGATGTGCTGCCAACGGGATTGACAAAGTCGCCCCCGTATCAGCGTTCGTATGCGATTTGACATCGTTGTCGCGGTAGCTGAGTTCAGCTTCTACACGGACACCCAATGGTCCCATCGCGGGCCCCATGTCATAGCCGATGGCTCCACCTACCAGATAGCCGGTGTCATAAGCGTTTACGAGGGGGAAGCCGACATTGAACGACGTATCGTTCAGCCAATTTGCGCCACCAAAGGCGCTGAAGTACCAGCCGCCGGTGTAGGCAGGCGCCGGCGTGTAGAGATCGGCAGCCTGTGCAGAAGCACCCATCATCACGATGGAACTGGCAGCCAACATCATGGTTCGGAACTTGGTGATCATCAGACTTTTCCTTTCAATCCTTGCGACAGACTTATTCGAATACATCATTGTTTCAGTTTGGCTGGCGGCAGTACTGGGCACAAGTGCTCGGACTACGCCAGCTAGCTCTTGTCCGGTGTGATCTTGCGGGTGGCGAGCCACTGGCAGCCGTACCACAGGATCGCCGTGTTCAGCCCCATGCCGGCGCCCGCCAGCATGAAACCGGCAGTCATGCTCCCTCCGGTGTCACCGGCGAGGCGGGACAACAGGTGCAGCCACGGCATGGCCAGGATGACAGCGAAAACGCCGCTGAGCGCGCCATCCCCCAACGGAATGGCGAGCAGTGACACGATACACAGTGCCACATAGATGCCGGTTATGGCCTTGCACACGGTTCTCACTTCTGAACCACGCAGTTGAATTCGTTGTCTTGCGGCCAGGCCACCTGGGCTTCGTCACCCTTGACCTGGAAGAACACGCCGAAGTCTGCTTCATACCGTGAACCGGAGTCCCAGGGGACTTGGATGCCGACTTCTGTGCTGTCGCCGCGCTCCATGCGGATGCTCGGGGGTTTGGACGGGATGAACGTGACCACGATCTGCGAATTGTCGCTGCAATTGTAGTAGACCGGTTCGCTGCCATCGATCAGGAAGTACTTCGCCTGGATCTGCGCAATGCGGCGGTCATAGACGTCGGCGGTGCACTGGCGCTTGTCGTCGGCCTTCCAGCACTCGTTGCGCCCGCCGATCCAGCCGCGTTGGTAGGTCTTGAGCTCCTTGATCGCCTCCGGTCCGCCTGAGTCTACGCCTTCCATGACCTTGATCGCTTCGGCATAGACCTCGGCCAGCTTGCGGTCCTTCGCTGCCAGTTCCTCGTCCTGGCAGATCAGGTCCTCGATCTCGTGTTCGGCCTTGGAGCAATCGAATGCAGGGCCGGACTGGGCAAGGGCGGGACTGGCCAGCAAGACCAGTCCCAAAAGGGCAGGGACATACGTTGCCTTCATCGCCATCGCTCCTCAGGCGTTGTCTTCAACGGCGATGACGAAGTCATGCGCCGAGCGAGTGTCTTCATGCAGCGGCATGTCGGACATGACCATCAGCAGGCCCGGGTGCATGCGCTTCTGGATCTCCGCGATGATCGGCTTGTCGGCACCCAGCCGCTTGATGGTGCTTTCCTCCGGCTGGGCGAAGGTTGCGTTCGCCTTCGGATGATGGGCGATGGCGTGCCAGGCCAGCCCCTTTCGCCCGTCATGCGGCTTTTCGAGGATGAACACGTGGTTGCCCAGCGGCTGTCCCGGATCCTTGATGTAGGCCTTGCCGGTGGCGATGATGCGGCCATTCTCCAGCACCATGATCTCGCTTGTGGCGCTTGAGACGAGGATCGAGGTTGTCGTGTGGCCTTCCTCGTGCTGCGGAATGCGCTGCGCCGCCGCGGTCTTGAAGTGCTTGCCGGTCAGTTCCTCGAATTCCTTCTCCGCATAGTCGGCCAGCACCATGCCGGGGTGCACCACCTGCTTCGGCTCGCTGTGGCTGTTGGCAAGGATCACCGGCGTGCCGAGATGGGTGACCGTGAACAGCAGTTGCGAGAACTTTACCGGCAGGCGCACGCAGCCATGCGAGGCCGGGTAGCCGGGCAACTGGCCTGCGTGCAGCGCAACGCCGGACCAGGTCAGCCGGTTCATGTTCGGCATCGGCGCGTTGTTGTAGGTGGACGAGTGGTGGTTCTTGTCCTTCTGCAGGATGGTGAACACGCCGGTAGGCGTTTCATGCCCCTGCTTGCCGGTGGAGCAGGTTGACACGGCGATGCGCACGCCGTTGCGGTAGACGTGAACCCGCTGGTCGGTGATCGACACGATGATCGCCACCGGTCCATCGGGCGAGCGTTCCGGATGCCAGGTGAAATCACCCGGCTCCATGTTCTCTGGCGAGTCGACCTGCCTGCCGGCGGTCATCGCGCCAAGCACCTCGCCACCCGTTATCAGACCTGCTGTCAGTGCCGTTGCACCCAGTACCGTGAATTTCCGTCGGTTGATATCAGACATGGTCAAACTCCTTAGTTCACGATGAACCGGTCGATCGAGGTGCCGCTGGCGTTGAACGAGCACTGGAAGGTTTCCTCGATGCCACGCAGGTAGGCGGTGCCGTTGACGGCATGGGTTCCGTCGGTGCGCTGGCCTTCGTACTTGGTCTCGACATCGCCGGCGCGCAGGTGGAACACGTGCACGGCGCGGTCGCGGCAAATGGCCATCATGCGGCCCGGGTTGGCGTTGCCGCCGGAGCCGGCCATCGCGCCGCCGCCATCATCTCCGTCCACTTCAACGTCAACCTCGGAATGCAACTGGCCCAACCGCATCTGATACATGCGCTTCACGCACCCGGCGTTGTTGCAGCGGTCGCGCCGGGCGATCCAGGCCTTCTGATCGGCGCGGATGCGGCGGTTTGCCGATGCCCACGGCGAGTCGCGCAGTGCAGTCTGGTAGGCTTCAGCCAGTTCGCTGTCGAGTTCACCGAGTCGCGGGTTGTCACAGATGAGCCGTTCTACCCGCGTCGAGGCCTTGGCGCAGTCGAAGCTCTGGGCTTTGGCCCCGTCGCTACCGGCGGTCAGGCCGCCGAAGCCGATGACGCCGGCGATTGCGGCCAGGAGGCCAGTCTTCAAGAGAGTATTCATGGTGCATCATCTCCTTGTGCACATGTGGTTCAATGCCGACCCGAAGTTCATCTTGTGAGGCGGCTGTCAGCTGTCCTCTGCCAGGTAGCGCTGGGCCGCAAAGCCCCGCAGGCCCTGCCATTCGATTTCGCACCATGAGCCCTTGTCGTGGTCGGACCACTGGCAGCCAAGGTTGCGCAAGCCCCGGGCATTGTGCGGCAGCGAGCCGATCCGTGGGCTGGCCAGGCTGGCCGAGCGGTGAACATAGAGCACGTCGTTGGCTACAACGCCCGAAACGCGCCAGTTGTCCGGCCCGCCTGCATTGCCGTCGGCATAGTCCTGGCCATAGGCCGCGGGCTCTGACGGGTAGTAGTAGAACTGGCCGTCGACCACCTGGCCGCGCCGGTCGAAATTGCAGGTGTAGTGCAGCATGTGGTCGGTGTCGTACCAGCGGATCGAGCCGGTGCCTTCGAGGATGCGGCCGCGCAGGTGGCCGGTGACCAGCCGCAGCTGGTCGAACTGCGCGTGCGAGTGGCGCAGGTTACGCGCGATTTCGTGACGGCAGGCCTGGTTGAGGTGGTCGCGGTCGGCAAGTGGGTTGCCCCCGGCGTAAGCCGGATGGGGTGCGTTGTCGTACTCGTTGTCCGACAGCGCCTCCGCAGTGCCCAGCAGCACCGCTCCGAGAATTGCCTTGCCGACCGCCTCCCCCGGCCTGTCAGGATGGTGGATGCGCAAGCCGATCACCTCGCCATGCGCCACCCGGCAGGTGAACACGTCCGGCCGGCTTTGATAGCGGGTCACCTTGCCGGTGACGTTGAAGTTGCCACGCGCGGCGCGCTCAACCGAAACGTCGCTGATCTGCGAACGGGGATAGCCGTAGAGCTCGCCCATTCGCTGCTCGCAGGCCCGGCGCGCGTCGCGGCGGGTATATGTGCCGCCGAAGCTGCCGCCGGCGCCGGCCATCGCGCCGCCGCCATCATCGGCATCGTCCTCGACGCCTGCCGGTAGTTGCGTGGCGTTGCCGCCGGCGATTTCGAAGGATACCTGGTAGCGGCAGGTCTCGCCGCGGCGGGCGGCATTGCGCATCATGTAAACTTGGACGGTGTACTCGCCGTTCGTCGGCAGTCGGGAGGAGAACTCGTTGCCGGAGGTCGAGCCGTTGAAGATGGCTGTCTGTGATCCGGGCGGCAGTACGTTGAAGTAGCAACTGTTGTTGTCGGGGCTGAACAGCACCTGCATCGTCTGCCCGGCCGACGCCCCGAGGAGGTAGTTGACGCCGTCATAGCCGGTGATGGCGCCGGAAACAGCCGCGCCGCTGGCGCCTGCCGCAAACCGCACCGTTTCGGTGCGATCAGCCGCGCTGGCAGCCATTGTCAACAGCGGTGCAGCCGCCAGGATCGTTGCAACACCTAAAGGCCGTACAAAGCCTCGAAAACCTGTCATTTGCGCGTTCCCTGTCGATTTGCCTCGCCCATCAGATACGTGAGGAGGCGTTTGACGATTACCAAACCTGCAATCAAAACTTGACTGAAATTCATCAGTAGTCAACATAATATCATAAATTGGGGAAGCTCGACTGAAGCCCTCGTCTTTTAGGGGGTGGTGGAATAAAGATCTGGGGTTGTTGCAGTGGTGGATTCGCAGGAAGGGCGAACCGCCGCTGCCGGACGGTGGAAGCTCTTGTGCAGAAAGAGGAAATCCTGGAAAAGAAAGATCCCAACGTCTTGCGCAGCCTTCAGTATTTTGAGGCTGTTGCCCGCTATCGCTCTGTGAAGCTGGCAGCCAGGGATCTTGGCGTCACGCAGAGCGCGGTCAGTCACCAGATTCGGCGCTTTTCGGAGACAATCGGCCAGCAGTTGGTGGTGAAATCCGGGCGCGGCATTGCACTTACGCCTGCCGGCGAAAACCTGGGCGGGAGACTGTCTGCGGTACTCGGGGGAATCGAAGACCTGGTCAAGGACCTCGTCGGCGACGGGCAGCAGACCGTGCAGCTTGCCGTTTGCAGCAGCTTTGGCCCCGGCTGGCTAAGCGAAAGGCTTGAAGACTTCTACCGCTCGTATCCGGAGATAGATCTGGATCTTCGCCTGTACGCCCAGAATCCGCTTTACGCGAATATAGTGGCCGACGCCTACATAGTGGCAGACGTGCTGAAGTCTGGTTACACTGCAATTCCACTTAAGCAGGAGTTCCTGGTCGCGGTTGAGGCGCCGGCTGCGGGACCGCGCCCTAAGGAATCAACCAGGCGCCGACTGATCACTACGGATGTCGAACACAACCATCTTGGCGAGGACTGGATGCAGTTTTGCCAAACCGCCGGCATGAAGCTTGCCGGCATTCAGGAAGCTTCATTCCGGCTTTGCAGTCACTATCTTCTGGCGCTCGAACTGGCCAAGGCAGGACAAGGCGTGGCGCTTGTTCCGGACTTCCTTGCCAGGCGTGAGATCAGTGCTGGCAATCTGGTGGCCTTTCATGATGCGCTCGTGCCGTCTGGCAGGACATATTGCCTCTGCATCAAGGAAACGCGGGTCAACGAAACCAGGCTCAGGAAGCTCGCGGATTGGCTGGTCGCAACAGCGGGCAAGGACGCTGCGGCTGTGCCTGGCGGCTAGTTGGACTCTGCACTGACGTCTTCATGCATTTTGATGTCGCGCCGCGCATTGCATGAGCGCCAATAGCGCCTATTTTCGTTGCATCAACATCTTTCTCCGTGGCGCCATGTTCCTTTCAGTTTTCGACATCTTCAAGATCGGCATCGGCCCGTCTTCCTCACACACCATGGGGCCGATGACGGCAGCCGCCCTGTTCCTGTCCGGTCTTCGCGGCGGGCGCGAGCCGATCCCCGGCGCCGGGCCGGCCGCTCATGTGACCTGCACGCTGCATGGCTCGCTGGCCTTTACCGGCAAGGGCCACGCCACTGACAGGGCGGTTATACTTGGCCTGTGCGGTTTCGAACCGGCCACCATCGACGCCGATGCGGCTGAAGCCGCGCTCGCTCGGGTGCATGAGACCGGCATGGTTGAACCTGACGGACTGGGCTCATTGCGCTTCCGGCCCGCCGAAGACCTGGTGTTTGACTATGGCCCGCCGCTGCCGGGTCACGCCAACGGCCTGGTGCTGCGCGCCTTCGATGCGAACGGGGCGCTGCGGCAGGAGGAAACCTATTACTCGATCGGTGGCGGCTTCGTGGTCACGGCCGAAGAACTGGCAGGGCTCGATCGCAGCCCGAAGGGGCTCAAGGCTGCCAAGAAGGATGCCGGTTACCCGTATCCGTTCGGCACCGCGAAGGAGATGCTCGAGATGGCCGCGCGCTCCGGCAGGACCATTGCCGGCATGAAGCGGGCCAACGAGCAGGTACACATGCAGCCGGACGAGCTCAACCAGCGGCTGGACCAGGTGTGGAAGGCGATGTCCGACTGCATCGACCGGGGCTTGCGGGTCGATGGCATTCTGCCGGGCGGGCTGAACGTGCGCCGCCGCGCCAGGCACATCCATCAGCGCCTTGTTGAGCAGCGTGGCTCCAACATGGCCCAGCCCCACGTCGCCAACGACTGGATGAGCGTCTACGCCATGGCGGTGAACGAGGAGAACGCCGCTGGCGGCAAAGTGGTGACGTCTCCCACCAACGGGGCAGCCGGCGTGGTGCCGGCTGTGATGCGCTACTACCGCGACCACTGCATCGGCTCGAACGATGAGGGCTTGCGGACCTTCCTGCTGACGGCGGCTGCCATTGGCGGGTTGATCAAGCACAACGCTTCGATCTCCGGTGCCGAAGTGGGCTGCCAGGGCGAGGTCGGCTCAGCCGCCTCCATGGCTGCCGCCGGGCTGTGCGCGGCCCTTGGCGGCACCAACGAACAGATCGAGAATGCCGCCGAAATTGCCCTTGAGCATCACCTTGGCATGAGTTGCGACCCCGTTGGCGGGCTGGTTCAGGTGCCGTGCATCGAACGCAACGGGCTGGGCGCCATCAAGGCCGTCTCCGCCGCCTCGC
This sequence comes from uncultured Alphaproteobacteria bacterium, assembly GCA_963700935.1. Lineage (GTDB taxonomy): Bacteria > Pseudomonadota > Alphaproteobacteria > Rhizobiales > Aestuariivirgaceae > Anderseniella. Next base: position 94,926 of record CAVOZK010000021.1, read on the forward strand.
TGGCGCTCCATGGCGATGGCCAGCACTTCATGCCGCTGGACAACTGCATCGAGGCGATGCGGCAGACCGGCGTCGACATGAACGAAAAATACAAGGAAACCAGTCTTGGTGGACTGGCTGTTAACCTCCCCGAGTGTTGAATGCGGCGTGAGCGCAGCGCCTGCCTGATGGCATGGCGATTGCTCGGCAGGCCGATAGATGGGTGCCGTTCCCGCCATGGAACGGCCCGTTAGGCATTTGTTAACTGCGGCGGGTGGTGATGACGGTATTTGTGGATCAGGAAAAGCTTGCCTCGGCCGGGCAAGGCTTGCGGCTGGATGTTGCCCGCTCGCTGGCGCAGGTCGAGGCAATGGCCGACGAATGGTGCGCGCTGGGACAGCGCTCCAGCCTTCGGCTGGGATACTTCCAGACCTTTGACTGGTGCGCCAACTGGCTGCGCCATGTAGCATTACACCTGCCCGGCACCGAGCCCTACGTGATTGCGGTGTGGCAGGGCGACAGGCTGGTTGCTGTCGTTCCATTGATGCTGACCCGGATATCCGCTGGCCCACGGGTGCTGTCTGCGCTGGGCGATCCTCACACCCAGTATGCCGGCATGTTGCTCGATCCCGGGGCGTGTGCCAGCTCCGTGGCAGCGATGGTCCGCACCTACCTGGCACAGCCGGAAGGTTGCGATGCCTTGTATATGGAGTTGTTGCCGTCCATCTCGCCGCTGGCCGCCATGCTGGACCCGGCCTGGCGCGAAGCAGGGTACGAAAATCAGAGCTCCAGCCTCGACCTCACCCAGTTCGAAACTCCTGGCGACTTTCTTGAAGACGCGGACCCCAAGAAACGCCGCAAACGGTTGCAGCGCCGGCAGAAGATCGAGAAGGAATTCGGCCAGCTTCGCCTGCGCACCGTGTGGGGCGGAGAGCCGGAGTTCGAGGCACTGGTGCACCGCTGCGTGGCAATGAAGAAAGACTGGATTGCCGGCACAGGCCGCATCAGCAGCGGCTTCTCGATGCCCGGCTACGCGGAATTCCTGAGCCAGCTGAAAGGCGATGCCGCCACCCGGGAGGGCGCGGTCGCCTTCGTCAAGCAGGTAGGCGACAGGATCATCGCCATCGAGGTTTCGATGATCTGCAATGGTCACCTCTATGCCTACATCGGCGGGTTCGACTGGGAGTTGCGCAAGCTTTCGCCCGGCAAGGTGCAGATGGAAGCCACGGTGTGCTGGTGTATCGACAACGGGATAAAGGCCTATGACCTGCTCGGCAACGTAGCCAGCTACAAGGACAGCTGGACCAACATTTCCTGCGAACTGCTGGCCTTCAGCCGGGCCTACACCATGACCGGCTGGCTTTACAGCACCGCCTGGCGCAGCCGCATGCGCCCCGCCTTGAAGCAGCTCTACCAGACCTTGCCGGCCGGCCTGCGGCAGTGGGCCTCCTCGTCGTTGGCGTCATGACGGCGTTGACGCAAGACCAGTCCGAACCAGGGCAGGGCCGCAGCCACCTGGTGGACGCAGCAGTGGCCTTCGGCCTGCGGGTGGCCAGTGCCGGCCTGGTCTTCCTGGTGCAGGTATTCCTCGCCCGCGCCATGACCATGGACGATTATGGCAGCTACATCACCGCCTGGACGTGGCTGGTGATGCTGGGCGCCTTCATGCCGCTGGGCTTCTCCGAATCCGCCGTGCGGTTCGTGCCGCGCTACCGGGCGCGCGGCCGTCATGGCTCGGCTGCGGCGTTCTGGCGGTTCGGTCTGCGCGTCGTGCTGCTGATGTCGCTGCTTGTGGCGGGCTTCGCGGTCATCGCGGCCACTGCCGGCGGCTTGCTCGACAGCCGCGTCGGCCTGATCATGCTGATCGTCGCCGCCGGTCTGCCGTTTCTGGCGATAGACAACTTTCTCGAAGGCATGGCCCGGGCGCACGGCTGGTACCGGCTGACCAGCGTGCCGATCTACGTCATCCGGCCGTTGCTCATCATGGCAGGCTGCGCCGGCGTGGCCCTGGCCGGCATTGCGCTCGATCTCGCTGCCGTCGGTTCTGTCGTGATCGGTTCGGTGGCGCTGGTTTCCGTCATCCTGATGGTCATGGTGGTGAGCGCATTGCGCGCTGCGCCGCGTCCTGCCGCAAAAGATGAATTAACCGGCAGCCGTTGGATCTGGCTGAAGGCGTCGTTGCCGTTGATGCTGGTAAGCGGCGTCGAGGACCTGCTGATCTATTCGGACGTGCTGGTGCTTGGCGCCATGCTCGATCCGGATCAGGTGAGCATCTATTTCGCCGCTGCCCGGGCGTTGTCGCTGGCCAATTTCGTCTACTTCGCCTTCTTCTTCGTGTCGGCGCGGGGGTTCTCGATTTCCAATGCGCTGGCCGACCGGTCAAAGCTGCAGGAGGCGGTGTGGGCCACCACGCGCGCAACCTTCTGGTTCACCGTGCTGGCAGTGGCCGCCACGCTGCTGGCTGGCCCATGGCTGCTGGCGGCATTCGGTGAAAGCTTCTCGGCCGGCTATACGGTGATGTGGATTCTCGGCGCCGGGCTGATCGCACGGGGGCTGTCCGGCCAGTCGGTCGAACTTCTGGTCACCACCGGTCGCCAGCGCGAGATCATTCTCGCCGGCCTCACCTCCATCACCTTCAATGTCGGGCTTTCGGTGCTGCTGATCCCGCACTACGGCATCGAAGGCGCTGCCTTCGGAACGGCGGCTGCCATGGTGATCCGCTCATTCATGCTCTGCCGCGCCGTGCACCGGTCGCTCGATCTGTCGGTCGTGTCACTGGGGCTGCCCTCGCTGCGTTTTTCCGCGGCCGGATAGCTTTTTGCCTTCAACCGTGATTTCTGGCTTGCTCCTTGCTGTTTCCTGTCGAGGCCTTAACTCGACGTATCAAAAGGAAACAGGGCGGCATGCTGTGGAAGGTGTTCAAAGTCGGCAAGTGGGTCGTCATCGCCGATCTGGCGCTCGGCGTCGCCATCAACGCGGCCTGGGTCATGGGGCTGATCAACCCGCTGGGCTGGGGACCCAAGCTGGCGAACACCATTCAGGCCACCTTGCAGTGAACCTCGCCGATTCCTTCCGCAAACCCGTGCAGCACGTCACCGCGCACCACCGGTCCCACGCCTGACGGGGTGCCGGTCATGATCAGGTCGCCCGGCGCCAGTTCGAACAGGCGCGACAGGTAGGCGATCATCTCGGGCACCTTCCAGATCATCTGGTTCATGTCGCCGCTCTGGCGCACCTCACCGTTCACCTTCAGCCAGATTGACCCCGCGGCCGGATGGCCGATCTCGGTTGCCCGGACCAGCTCCGACATGGGTGCCGAATGGTCGAACGCCTTGCCGATTTCCCACGGCCGGCCCAGCTTCTTCATCTCGCCCTGCAGGTCGCGCCGCGTCATGTCGAGACCGACGCCATATCCGAACACGTGGGACAGTGCGTCTTCCACGGCGATGTCGCGTCCGCCGCTGCCCAGCGCCACCACCGTCTCGATCTCATGATGCACGTCCGACGAGGCAGGAGGGTAGGGGAAGTCGCCTCCGCCGGTGACGATGTTCTCCGGGCACTTGAGGAAGAAGAACGGGTCTTCGCGGTCCGGGTCATGCCCCATCTCGATGGCGTGGGCCGCATAGTTGCGCCCGACGCAGTAAACCCGGCGCACCGGATAGATCTCGTCCGAGTCACGCACGCCAAGGTGGGTGCGTTCGGGCGGCGTGATGGCATAGCGCATGAAATTTCTCTCCGGCGGTCTGGTGTCTGGTTCACCCGGTATAAGCCCCAATGCTGGCCACTTGCAAACGGCTGTTTTGGCCGGGCAAAGCTGCGGGTTGGCCATGCGCCCGGTGCATTTGCCCTGGCGCGCCTGATAGCCTATTGCTGCACCTGCACACACTTCCTTTCAGCCTGATCCCCGGCCATTTCACATGCTGCACATCCTCGGTCTGATATTGCCGCTGTTCGGGCTGATCGTGATCGGCTTCGTCACGGCGCGCATCACCCGGCAGCCGGTCGAGGCGCTGGGCTGGCTCAATACCTTCATCATATACGTCGCGCTGCCGGCGCTGTTCTTCAAGCTGTTGTCAAAAACACCGGTGGAGCAGCTTGCCAGCATCGAGTTCATCGGCACCAACATTGTCGTTACCTACCTGATCTTCCTGCTGACCTTCGTGCTCGGCATCATCGGCACGCGGGGCAATGTCGCCGAATCCACCATTCAGGGCCTGGCCGGCGCCTACGGCAACATCGGTTACATGGGCCCGGCCATCGCCATCCTCGCCCTTGGCGAAAAGGCGGCGGTTCCCGTAGCCCTGATCTTCTGTTTCGAGAACATTTTGCACTTCGTCATGGCGCCGTTCATGATGGCGCTGTCCGGCAAGCAGAAGCAGGCGCCTGCCGCGCTGGTGGTCGATGTGCTGCGCAAGATATTCTTCCACCCGTTCATCATGGCAACGGCTGTTGGCGTCGCTTTCGCCTTCATCAACGTCGAACTGCCCGAAGCGGTCACCCGGCTGATCGACTATCTGGCGCAAGCCGCCGCCCCGTGCGCACTGTTCGCCATGGGTGTTACGCTGGCGCTCAGGCCGTTGAAGCGGGTGCCGCTGGCGCTGGGCTACATCGTGCCCATCAAGCTCGTGGTGCACCCGCTATTGATGTACTTCATGCTGTCGTGGATGGGCAATTTTGACCCGGTCTGGATTTACACGGCGGTTCTCATCGCCTCGCTGCCAACCGCCACCAACGTCTTCGTCATGGCCCAGCAATATGGCGTCTGGATCGAACGGGCCTCGGCCAGCGTGCTGATCACCACGGCCCTGTCGGTAGTGACGGTGTCGGGCCTTCTTTACATCGTCACCACGGGAATCCTGCCGCCGGACTGGTGGCCGGCGGGCTAGCCCCTATCATTCTGCAATCGTGCAAGTTAGGCTTGCCTGCTGCCGGCGCCGCTGCGGAGTAGTGTCCAGACATGAACAAGCACGCCAAATCGTTTCAACTGCCCAGGGGTGAGCGCGGTTCTTTCACGCTCGATCCGATGACCTCGCCGACATTGCCGTCGCGCTACTACACGGACGAGAGCATCTACCGCGCCGAGATGCGGCAGATCCACCAGAAAAGCTGGTGCTATGTCGGCCATGTCTGCGATGTCGCGGAGCCGGGCATGTATTTCACGGACGTGGTCGGCGAACAGCCGGTGCTGGTGGTGAAGGGTCAGGACGGCGAGATCCGCGCATTCTACAACGTCTGCCAGCATCGCGGCCACGAACTGCTGAAGGGCGCGGGACAAGCTCAAGACCAAGGGCATTTCATGCCCCTATCACGCCTGGCTCTACCGGCTGGACGGCACGCTAGCGGCAGCGCCGATGACCGAGAATCTGAAGGGCTTCGACAAGTCGCAGTACGCGCTGAAGGCCAATCGTCGCTCGGCATCGCGGCAGGCCTGATCTTCGTCAATCTCGACCCGCAACGCCAAGCCGTTCGATGACGAGATGGGCGGCTTCGGCGAGAACATCGAAACCTTCCTGCCCGGAGGTCGCAGGCTGGGTGGTGGCCGAGCGGCTGCAGCTACGACATCAAGGCCAACTGGAAGGTCGTCGTCGACAACTTCTCCGAGGCCTACCACATCCCGATTGCGCATCCGCAACTGTCCAAGGTGCTCGAGCAGGAGATGGTGGAGTTCGTCGAGCGCCCGCGCTGGACCTTCAACCGGTTCAAGTCGAAGGAGGGCTTTCCCGGCCTCGAACTGACGCCGGGTTCGCCCTACTACGCCTGGCAGGCCTGGCCGCACCTGTGCATGCTGAGCCTGCCGGGCTCCGAGCAACCTCGTGGTGCTGCGCATGGCGCCCGGACGGCGTCACCAGGTGCGCCGAGCGGGTGGACATCTACACGCCTGCCGGCGAGGCGCACGACTGACCCGAAGCTGCTGGCGGTCCGCGACCTGTTCATGCACATGTTCAACATCGAGGACATTTCGATCGTCGAGAGCGTGCAGCGCGGGCTTGCAGTCCATGGGCTTCGACCAGGGCCGCTATGTCTGCGACGAGGGCAACTTCGTGGTTCTCCGAAATCCAGCTGCACTGGCTGCACCGGCAGGTGCTGGAGGCCCTTGCAGGCGAGGATGCCTAGAACGGCACCGGCGCTTCCAGCTTGAGCCGGGTTCCATCCGCCGGGTGATGCAGGTCGAGCGTATGAGCGTGCAGCATCAGCCGCGGGGCTGCTGAACCATCGCCATAAAGCGGATCGCCGAGGATCGGGTGGCCCAGTTCCCGCATGTGGACACGAAGCTGGTGCGACCGTCCGGTGTGCGGTTCAAGCTCCAGTCGAGTAGAGGAAGAGCCTCGCGCCAGCACCCGCCAGCGGGTGAGCGCGCGTTTTCCATGCTCGAAACATACCTTCTGCAGCGGCCGGTTCGGCCAGTCTGCAATCAGCGGCAGGTCGATTTCACCCTCGTTGTCCACGACAATGCCTGCGACCACTGCCACATAGGTCTTGTGCAGCTTGCGCCGCTCGAACTGCAGGCCCAGATGGCGCTGTGCCTGGGGCGTCATCGCCATGACCACCAGCCCCGATGTGTCGCGGTCAAGCCGGTGCACCGTCAAGGCTTGCGGGAACCGGGCCTGCACCCGCCCCTCCAGACAGTCAGCCAGCGCCTCGCCCTTGCCCGGCACCGTCAGCAGCCCAGCCGGCTTGTCCAGCGCGATCAGGTGACCGTCCAGGTGAAGCACCGCCAGCCCGTCATCGGGTGGCGGCCTGTAAGCTTCGCCGGGCAGGGCAGGCGCGCCGGTCATGGCCGCCTCAGCGCCAGCCACGCCGAAGCCGATGCGGCCAATACCGCTGCGAGATTGCCCACGCCGATGCCGGTCACGCTGACGCCGGCATCGAACAGCGCGCCGTAAAGCGCCGGCGACAGGGCGCTGGCGAAGATCATCAGCGCCGTGGCCACTGCCTTTATGGCGCCGAGGTGCTTCACCCCATAGACTTCTGCCCAGAACGGCGGCGTCACCGCGCCGGTCATGCCGGACGCTGCACCGAAGCTGATCAGCACGCCCGCCGTCCACATCGGGTTGTCGCCGCCGAGCGCCAGGCACAGGCCTCCCGCCGCGATCGGCATGGCGAACACCGGCATCAGGCGGCGCGCGCCATGCCGGTCCACCGCCGCACCGGCCAGCAGTGACGCCACGATGGAAGCTGCCGCATAGGCCATCAGCAGCAGGTACCAGGTCTCCAGAGGCCAGCCCTTGGCCGAAGCGATGTGCTGGTGGTGGAACATGAGGCCCGTGTTGAAGAACGACGGGGCGAGGATCGCCGGCACCACGCCATAAAACCGCGCATCGCGCAGCATCTCTGCCCGCGACCATTGCCTTGCCTTTGCGGCTGCAGTGTTGCCGGGGCCGGCCGCGGGTTCATCGAGGATCGCCATCCGGTCGAGGTAGCGCCCGTGCCGCCGCCGGTGATCGGCGATCAGCACCAGCAGCAGCGGCAGCACCAGCCCGGCGCACACCGCCCCCAGAATGAACCACGACGAGCGCCAGCCCACCGCCAGGATCAGCGAGGAGATGGTGATCGGCAGCACCGCCTCGGCCAGCGTGAACCCCTGGTTGACGATGGCCGACGCCTTGCCCCGCACCGTCTCGTAATAGCGGTTCACCGAGGTCACCGCGATATGGCTCATCAGCCCCTGGCCGAACTGGCGCAGCAGGAACAGCGCCGCCAGCAGCCCCGCCACGCCGCCCGCGCTTCCGGCAATGACGCACGCCGCCGCGAGGCCCAGCGTGGTGACGGTGAACACCACCCGCAGATCGTACAGGTCCACCAGCTTGCCTGACCACAGGATCACTGCGGCACTTGTCAGCGTGGCCACCATGTACAGCGTGCCGAAGCCGCCGTGGGTAAGGTCGAAGGCAGAGCGCATGTCGGCATTGAACAGCGATATCACCAGCGTCTGGCCGGGCGCGGAGGCGAGCGAGGCCAGCGTGCCGAAGGCCAGCAGCCGCCAGTCGGCGGTCAGTTCGGATCGGGAATGGCCGGAGCCGCTCATGTGGCCTTCACTTACGTGTCAGGGACGGTTGCGCAAGTCGAGCGCGCGACCGTGGCCCAGACCGGCGGCGATGGCAAGCGGCTTACATGACGATGACGCGGGTGCCTGGCTTGACGCGCTTGTAAAGGTCGACGACGTGGTGGTTGAGCATGCGGATGCAGCCCGAGGTGACCGCCTTGCCGAGGTTCCAGGGCTCGTTGGTGCCGTGGATGCGGTAGAGCGTGTCCTTGCCGTTGCTGTAGAGATAGAGCGCGGCAGCGCCGAGCGGATTGTTCGGCCCGCCATCCAGCTGCTGCGGCAGGAAGTGCCCCTTGGCGCGGGCGCGGGCGTGCATCTCGGCAGGCGGCGTCCAGGTGGGCCACTCGGCCTTGCGGGCAATCTGCGCCGTGCCCTTCCAGCGCATGCCGTCGCGGCCCACGCCGACCACGTAGCGCAGCGCGCGGCCCCGGCTGGTCACGTAGTAGAGCCGCTTGTGCGCCGTCACCACCACGATGGTGCCGGGCTCGAACCGTTTGGGAAAATCGATCTCGTCAGGCCCGGGCAGCCCGCGCGGAATGGCCCCCAGCTTCATGCCGGCAAACAGGCCTTCCGCGCGCGCAATACCGGGGGACACCGCAAACAACACCGCAGACACCGCCGCCAGCAGGCAGACGGAAAACCTGACCTTCGCGTTCATGAAGACCCCACTCTTTACGCATACTCACCTGACCAGTCACCTGATCCGGGATCGGATTAAACGCCAGTCTGGTTAATTCGGCGTAAAGCGAAAAGGGGGGCGGCGCCCGTCAAAAATGGAAACCGGCCCTTGCGGGGAGGAAGACCGCAAGGACCGGCTTCTGAACAAGGTCTGACGAGGGCGTGTCAGACCGAGTAGTACATGTCGTACTCGACCGGGTGCGGGGTCATTTCGTAGCGCATGTTCTCTTCCATCTTCAGCTCGATATAGGCATCGATCTGGTCGTCGGAGAACACGCCGCCCTTCTTCAGGAAGTCGCGGTCGGCATCCAGCGAGGCGAGCGCTTCGCGAAGCGAACCGCACACGGTCGGGATGTCCTTCAGCTCTTCCGGCGGCAGGTCATAGAGGTTCTTGTCCATCGGGTCGCCCGGGTGGATCTTGTTCAGGATGCCGTCGAGGCCGGCCATCACCATGGCCGAGAAGGCCAGGTAGGGGTTGGCGGTCGGGTCGGGGAAGCGGACTTCGACGCGCTTGCCCTTCGGCGACGCGGTCCACGGAATGCGGCACGAGGCCGAGCGGTTGCGCGACGAGTAGGCCAGCAGCACCGGCGCTTCATAGCCCGGCACCAGGCGCTTGTAGGAGTTGGTGGACGGGTTGGTGAAGGCGTTGAGCGCCTTGGCGTGCTTGATGATGCCGCCGATGTAGAACAGGCACATTTCCGACAGGTCGGCATACTGGTTGCCGGCGAACAGCGGCTTGCCGTCCTTCCAGATCGACTGGTGCACGTGCATGCCCGAACCGTTGTCGCCGAAGATCGGCTTCGGCATGAAGGTGGCGGTCTTGCCGTACTGGTGCGCCACGTTGTGGATGACGTACTTGTAGATCTGCATGTGGTCGGCGCAGCGCGTCAGCGTCTCGAACTTGATGCCCAGTTCGTGCTGTGCGGCAGCCACTTCGTGGTGGTGCTTTTCAACGATGACGCCCATCGACGCCATGACCGACAGCATTTCGCCGCGGATGTCCTGGCCGCTATCGATCGGGTTGACCGGGAAGTAGCCGCCCTTGATGCGCGGACGGTGGCCCATGTTGCCCATCTCGTACTCGGCGTCCATGTTGGACGGCAGTTCGGTCGAAGTTCACCTTGAAGCCGGTGTTGTACATGTCGGCCGAGAAGCGCACGTCGTCGAACATGAAGAACTCGGCTTCGGGGCCGACGGAGATGGTGTCGCCGATGCCGGTGGACTTGACGTAGGCTTCGGCCTTCTTGGCGGTCGTGCGCGGGTCGCGGTCATAGGCCTCGCCGGTGCCCGGCTCGAGGATGTCGCAGAAGATCGCGGCGGTCTTCTGGGCGTAGAACGGATCCAGGTGCAGCGACGACGGGTCGAGCATCAGCACCATGTCGGACTCGTTGATCGCCTTCCAGCCGGCGATGGACGAGCCGTCGAACATCAGGCCGTCTGCAAAAACGTCCTCGTCGATGGTTGAGACGTCCAGGGTGACATGCTGCATCTTGCCGCGCGGGTCGGTGAAGCGAAGGTCGACGTACTTGACGTCCTTGTCCTTCAGGAACTTCATCGCGTCTGAAACGGATTCTGGTGCTTTTGCCATCTGTTATGCCCTCGTAGGTCTTCAGTTTGAGTTGGTTTGGGGTGGGTGGAACTGAAAAGGCTCAGAGCGCGTCCGGACCGGTCTCGCCGGTACGGATGCGGATGGCCTCGTCAACGGTGGAGATGAAGATCTTGCCGTCGCCGATGCGGCCGGTGCGTGCGGCGGTCATGATCGCCTCGACCGCCTGGTCGACCATCTTGTCGTCCAGCACGATCTCGATCTTCACCTTGGGCAGGAAGTCGACGACGTATTCGGCGCCGCGATAGAGCTCGGTGTGGCCCTTCTGGCGGCCGAAACCCTTGGCTTCGGTCACGGTGATGCCCTGCAGGCCGACTTCCTGCAGCGCCTCCTTCACCTCGTCCAGCTTGAACGGTTTGATGATGGCCTCGATCTTCTTCATGTACCCTCTCGTGCGTTCCTCTGGAGAAACGGCAGTTCCGCATGTGCCCGCCGTCAAGAATTGGTTAACGCGATTGCATGCTCCGTGCCAGTTTCCGGGCAGGGGGGATTTGCTGTAATTTCAGAGAGTTGGGCATTTCAGCGGAATCAACGCCTGAAAAACAGGCGATTAAAAATCAGGCAGATGATGGAAAATTAGGCTGTTTAAATTGTCATCCTAGGGCTTGGCTGTTTCCCATTTCCTTTGTCATCCCCGGGCTTGACCCAGGATCCAGAAAAGAGGCAAGCACCGCGCCGCCTCCAGTCCCAAGGTAACAGTTGGAACTCAGACCGATTTATCCGGATCAGCCCACGCAGGCAACGCATTGGCGTCCTTCAACTGCTGTCGTTTGAAGGGATCCAGCGCCTCAGGGAACAAATCTCGTAACAGTTTCCATTCCAAGGATTTGTCGTCGACCTGTTCTACTCGCTCAAAGATACTTCCGTTGATTGATCTTTGTAAATGTTCACCAACCGACCCAGTTAGAATTGAACGTTGAGCAGAATTTTTGATCAGTTCAAGAAGAAGCTGCGCATAGGGATCCAAACGTCCCGGTGCGAGATATGAGTTCAGCATCCTTTTGATGTTTGAATGACTGCTAGCGTAGTTGTTGGGTTTGCCTGCTGCCTCCGCTACAATCGAAAATGCTGCGGCAACTAGGTATTCAATGCGCCAGCGATCATCAAACTGATCAAGTTCACGGACTTGTAGGTCACCACTCCTATCGCCCCAATCTCGAAGAGCTTGAAAGTATGGGCCACGTCGTTGCCGTATCTGCTTATTCAATGTCCCAACGAGTTTATCTTCGAGATAGGGCAAGCGCGAGTTGGGGAATGTTAGTTCGTCGAACCGGACTATGCGTGGATCATCAAACCCTGCCTCGTTCCGCAAGTGGCAGGTTAGCATCAAAGTTCTGTTCTTGCGTGACGCAGCGACCGCCTTCTGGTCGAGGACGAAGGCATTGCCGCGATGCCGATGCACCACGTCCGAAACAGCTTGTGGAACGCGGTCGGCTTCGAAAGATGACAGCACCCAAAGCAGCGGTATGCCTTCCGACTCGTAAAATATGCACCGCTCCGATATCTCTGTCTGGAACGTATGCGACATTTGGTATTCTACGACAAATCGTCCGAAGTCTCTCCAGTGAACCAGAACATCGGGATACCGGCCATTCGCGCCGTTGGTGGATGGTAGAAACTCGTCAACTTTCGTTACCTCGCATCGTTCGTCCAACGCAGCAAGTTCTGCAATCAAATTACAAATGCGACGGTGCGCTGGAGATTCTTGTTGACCCTGATATTGAGCCGCTCTGACGTCATCGGGACGCATGTTCTTCCCGGTATACCAAGGGCAGTGCGGATCAGAACCTTGGTAGTGAGCGAACAATGGGCGACCTTGTGAGGTTGTAATGTATACCTCTCCGTCACAGGCCATGCATCGTGCAACTAGCCCGTCTGCTCCGTTCCGGTGGTCGGTAATACTTGCTCGCAATCTTTCCCAGCCATCGCGGGTCATCTCGAGCAATTCGCGAGCCGTCAGTGGACCGTGTTCATCAATAAACACTTCTTCAATAATTCGGCGAGGTTCGTATGGCATGAGGTGAAGATATCTATCCCAAGTGAGACAGAACAGAACCGGAACAAGTTTGTCCACAAGTCTGCTTTCCTCGATGTCGTAGTGAACTTTCTAAGCAAAGCAGGTCAACTTGATGGACCTTTGATTTTCTGTCTCTGCCACCCCACCACATTGACGAACCGCTCGGGAAACCGCACATACGGGGAGGAAATCGCCGGGGGGCCTTTTCACCACCGCAGGACCTGACCGATCATGCTTCGCGCCAAGCTTGCCTCGCTCGTTGACAATCCGCTGTTCGAGCGCTTCATCATCGCCGTCATCATCGTCAACGCCATCACGCTGGGGCTGGAAACATCGCCCTGGTGGATGCAGCGTTTCGGCCCCGTGCTCATGTTCATTGACACGGCGTGCCTGGCCATCTTCGTGGCCGAGATTGCCGCGCGGCTCATCGCCAACTTCCGCGGCTTCTGGCGCGATCCGTGGCGCATCTTCGACTTCACCATCGTCGCCATCGCGCTGATGCCGGCCTCCGGCGCGTTCTCGGTGCTGCGCGCCTTCCGCATCCTGCGCGTGTTGCGGCTGATCTCGCAGTTCAAGGCGATCCGCCGGGTGGTGACGGGCCTGCTGCAGGCCATCCCCGGCATGGGCTCCATCGTCATGCTGCTGACACTGATCTTCTACATCTTCGCCGTCATCTCCACCAAGCTGTTCGCCCAAAGCTTCCCGGACTGGTTCGGCTCGCTTGGCGAAAGCGCCTACACCCTGTTCCAGGTGATGACGCTGGAAAGCTGGTCCATGGGCATCGTGCGCCCGGTGATGGAGCAGTACCCCTATGCCTGGGCGCTGTTCGTGCCGTTCATCCTGGTCACCTCGTTCACCGTGCTGAACCTGTTCATCGGCGTCATCGTCGACGCCATGCAGAAGGAGCACGAGGCCGAGGCCCAGGCCGACCGCGCCGACCTGCACAAGGAGGTCGAGAAGGTGCTCAAAGAGGTGAAGGCGCTGCGCACCGAACTGGCCGAATTGAAGGCTGGCAAAGCCTGACGGCTGCACTATTCTGGCCTCCGGAGCTCTGGAGGACGGATGGACAAGCTGGCAAAGGCCGCCGCGGCACTCGACGCGGCGGACGAACTGAAACCCTTCCGGGCGCGCTTTCATCTGCCCGAAGGCGTGGTCTATCTCGACGGTAATTCGCTGGGGGCGATGCCCGTGGCGGCGCCCGCCCACATGGCAGACGCGGTGACGCGCGCCTGGGGCGAGCGCCTCATCGCCAGCTGGATGGACGACGGCTGGTGGCAGATGCCCGTCACGCTGGGCGACCGGCTGGCGCGCATCATCGGGGCAGGGCCGGGCCAGACCGTGGTGGCAGACGGCACCTCGGTGTCGATCTACAAGTCGGTGCACGCCGCGCTGTCGTTGCGGCCGCAACGCAGCGTGATCGTATCTGAGCGCGCAAGCTTCCCCACCGACCTCTACATCGTCGAGGGGCTGATCGCCTCGTCCGGCCGCAAGCTGGAGATGAAGCTGGCAGCGGATGCAGGCGTGGGGCTGGACGCCGTGTTGGGCGATGACGTGGCCGTGGTGCTGCTGTCCCACGTCGACTACAGGACCGGCGAACTGCTCGACATGGAAGCCATCACCCGCAAGGTGCAGGCCGCCGGCGCCATCATGGTCTGGGACCTGTGCCATTCCGCCGGCGTGGTGCCGATGCAGCTTGATGCCTGGGGCGTCGATTTCGCCATGGGCTGCACCTACAAGTACCTCAATGGCGGACCCGGCGGGCAAAGCTTCTTTTACGCCGCCCGCCGCCATCACGAGACGGCGCGCCAGCCGCTCACCGGCTGGTGGGGCCACGCGGAACCATTCGCCTTCCGCCCCGGCTATGAACCGGCTCACTCCATGCGCCGCTTCCTCACCGGCTCGCAGGCCATCTTGGGCCTGAAGGCCGTTGAGTGCGGCATGGCCGCCATGGAAGGCGTCAGCGTGGAGGCGGTGCGGCAGAAGTCGCTCAGCCTCACCGGCTTCTTCATCGACTGCCTGGACGAACTAGGCGCCGGTCATGGCCTGCACATCGTCACCCCGCGCGATGGGCAACAGCGCGGCTCGCAGGTGTCGATCAGCTTCGGGCACGGCTTCGAGGTTGTGCAGGCGATGATCGAACGCGGCGTGGTAGGAGACTTCCGCGCCCCCGACATCATGCGTTTCGGCTTCGCGCCGCTTTATCTCTCTCACGCGGACGTGCTGCAGGCGGCACTCGTCATGCGCGATTGCCTCGATGCGAAGGTCTGGCAAGACCCGAAATATCAGGTACGGGGCGAGGTCACATGAACGAACTGCTCACCCCGGACGAGATGTACGAGGCCGACCGGCTGACCATCGAGGCCGGCACGCCCGGCATCACGCTGATGGAGAATGCCGGCACCGCCTGCGCCCGCGTCATCATGGAGGTCTGCGCGCCAGCACCGGTGGCCGTGGTGGCCGGGCCGGGCAACAATGGCGGCGACGGCTTCGTTATCGCGCGCCTGCTGGCCGGTGCCGGCTGGCCGGTCAAGCTGATGCTGGCGGGCGAGGTGGGCAAGCTGAAGGGCGACGCCGCACTCGCGGCAAAGGCGTGGACGGGCGAGGTACTCCCCGCCGCGCCGGAACACCTCAAGGGCGCGAAAGTCATCGTCGATGCGCTGTTCGGCGCAGGTCTGGCACGGGGCATCGACGGCGACCTGGCGAAGCTGGTCAAGGCCATCAACAAGGCCCGCGCCACCCGCATCGCCATCGACATTCCAACCGGCATCGATGGGCGCAGCGGGCAGGTGCGGGGCGTGGCCGTCGAGGCCCATCACACCGGCACCTTCTTCCGCGCCAAGCCGGGCCACTGGCTCATGCCGGGCCGCGTTCATGCCGGGCAGCTTCACATAGTGAATATCGGCATTAAATCTGCCGCCTTGAAAGCGATCAGGCCGAAGATTTAGCTGAATTCACCGGCGATTTTCCGCGATTCCGTGCCTGTAACGGCCAATTCCGCCCACAAGTACACGCGGGGCCACGCCATCATGGTTTCGGGCGGGCCGTGGAACACCGGCGCGGCGCGCCTTGCCGCCATGGCCGCGTTGCGGGTCGGGGCAGGGCTGGTGACGGTGGCGTCTCCAACGGCTGCATTGCCCGTAAATGCCGCGCATTTGACGACGATTATGCTGAAAGAAGCTGAATCAGCGGCTGAATTGGCAGCGATTCTGTCGGACAGGCGCGTCACCGCCTGCGGTATCGGCCCGGCGTCGGGCGTGGGCGAGGATACGCGCCGCAAGACGCTGGCGGTGCTCGATGCCGGTTGCGCCGCCGTGCTGGACGCCGACGCGCTGACCAGCTTCGCCGGCCAGTCAGACACGCTTTTCAGCGCCATTTCCAGCCAGAAAAGACCGGTCATCCTGACCCCGCACGAAGGCGAATTCTCCCGTCTTTTCAACTGGCGGGGAGAGGTTCCGGACTCAAAATCTGAACGCGCCGCCAGGGCTGCCGAGGAGTCAGGTTCTGTCGTCGTCCTGAAGGGTCCGGACACCGTCATCGCCGCCCCTGACGGGCGCATCGCCATAAATGCCAACGCCCCGCCGACGCTGGCCACCGCCGGCTCGGGCGACGTGTTGACAGGCCTTTGCCTCGGTCTTCTGGCGCAAGGCGTGGCCGGCTTCGAGGCCGCATGCGCCGCGGTGTGGCTGCACGGTGAGGCAGCGAACCTGTTCGGCGGGCCGGGCCTGATCGCTGAGGACTTGCCGGATTTGATTGCCGCCGCCCTTGAAACTGTGCATGAAGCGGATTGAGTGCAACCGTCCTTTCCGGATCCTCCTGAATGACCAGATCTGCCGTTGCTGCGGTTGTCGTGCTGGCGCTTGCCGGGACCATGAGTCCGGCCTTGTCGGCGCCCGGCTTCGTGTCGCCGAAGCTCACCCTGTCGGGCCCTTCGAATGCCCAGCCCACCGTGGCGCTGACGCTTGACGCCTGTACCGGCAAGACCGATATGCGCATCCTCAACGCGTTGATTGAAAACGGTATTCCGGCAACCGTGTTCGTCACCGCACGATGGATGAAGCGCAACGCGACGGCGCTGGCGCTGCTGAAATCGCGGCCGGACCTGTTCCAGATCGAAAATCACGGGGCAGCCCACGTGCCGGCCATCGACGTGCCCGGCCGGGCTTACGGTGCGCGCACCGCCGGTTCCGGCGAGGCTGTCGAGCGCGAGGTGGTGGAAGGCGCAAGGGCGGTCACGGCGGCGACCGGCAGGAAGCCCGTCTGGTTCCGTGGGGCAACAGCACTTTATACGCCCGCCTCCCTTGATCGCATCCGCAAGACCGGCGCCCGCCTTGCCGGGTACTCGATGGCCGGCGACGGTGGCGCCACGCTGGGCCGCGCCGCCACGGCGAAACGGATTTCCTCGGCGCGTGACGGCGAGGTCATCCTGGCCCACGTCAATCACCCGGAACGTGCGTCCGGGGCCGGCGTTGTCGACGGTGTGCTGGCCCTCAGGCGCAAGGGTTACAGGTTCGTGAAACTGGGTGCTTCGGCAAGCCGTTGACGCGGGCCGCCTAAACCTCTGGCATCGGCTGCCATGCTTTGCTATACACCGCGCCGATTGCTGACGTCCGGCGCGGCCAGAAAGCGGGCGCGCCGCAAAATTTTCAAGCGGGCGTGGTGGAATTGGTAGACACGCAGGATTTAGGTTCCTGTGGGGTGACCCGTGGGGGTTCAAGTCCCTCCGCCCGCACCAGAAGATGGGCTCGTCGAGCGCACGGATAAACAGTTAACAGGCATGTGCCTGACCGGCCGATGGAGCCGGGCAGGGGCACTCGCCAGCCGCAAGAAGGTTGATGACGATGCAGGTGACCGAAACACTGAACGAAGGCCTCAAGCGCGAGCTGAAGGTCGTCATTCCCGCTGCCGACCTGGCGACCCGGGTCGATGAGCGCCTCGAGGAACTCAAGGCCACCGCCCAGATCAAGGGCTTCCGCCCGGGCAAGGTGCCGATGGGCCACCTGAAGAAGATGTACGGCAAGCAGGCGATGGCCGAAGTGGTGCAGAAGTCCATCGAGACCTCCACCACCGAAGCGCTCAATGAAAAGAGCCTGAAGCCTGCCTACCAGCCCGAAGTGGTGCTGCCGGAAGACGAGAAGGAAGTGGAAGCGGTGATGGACGGCAAGGCCGACCTCGCCTTCACCATGAACTTCGAAGTGGTGCCGGATATCGAAATCACCGACTTCAAGAAGCTGAAGGTCGAGAAGCTGGTTGTCGACGTTACCGATGAGCACATCGACGAAGCGCTCCAGAACATCGCGGGCCAGTACAAGGACTGGGAAGACAAGGGTGACAAGAAGGCCGCCGAAGGCGACCGCGTCACCATTTCGTTCGTCGGCAAGATCGGCGGCGAGCCATTCGACGGCGGCAGCGCCGAAGACGTACCGCTGGAACTGGGCTCGGGTTCGTTCATTCCCGGCTTCGAAGACCAGCTCACCGGCACCAAGGCGGGCGACGAGAAGGTGGTCAAGGTGACTTTCCCGGCTGAATACGGCGTTGACACGCTGGCCGGCAAGGACGCCGAGTTCGACGTCAAGGTGTCGAAGGTGGAAGCCGCCAAGGCGACCGAGATCAACGACGAATTCGCCACCAAGCTGGGCCTTGAAAGCGCTGACAAGCTGAAGGAAATGCTCAAGGAGCGCATTGCCGACGAATACGCCTCCATGACCAACGCCAAGCTGAAGCGCGACATGCTCGATGCGCTGGACGCCGAGTACAAGTTCGACCTGCCGGAAAAGCTGGTTGATCAGGAGTTCAATGCGATCTGGGCTGCGCTCACCCGCGAGATGCAGGCCGAGGGCAAGACCTTCGAGGACGAGGAAACCACCGAGGAAGAGACCCGCAAGGAGTATCGCCAGATCGCCGAGCGCCGGGTTCGCCTGGGCCTCGTCATCGGCACCATCGGGGAGAAGGCCGGCGTGACAGTGGCCGACGAAGAACTGCAGCGCGGCCTTATCGAGCGGGCCCGCCAGTTCCCCGGCCAGGAAAAGCAGGTGTTCGAGTTCTATCGCAGCAACCCGCAGGCTTTGGTCGAGATCCGCGGCCCCATCTTCGAGCAGAAAGTGGTCGAGCACATTGCCGAAGGCGCTGACGTGACCGAGCGCTCGGTGAGCCGCGAATCCCTCCAGCACATGCTCGAACATGACCACGAGCACGGCGAGGCGTGCGACCACCCCGACCACGACCATGGCGGTGAGCAGAAAGCTGCCAAGAAGGCCCCGGCCAAGAAGGCAGCCAAGAAAGCTGCCAAGACGGACGAGGAATAAGCGTCAGGTGTAGCCAATCAGGCGACCGCAGATGATGGCCGCCGTCCACACCATCAACGAGACGAGGGCAGCCGGTCTGGCTGCCCGTTTCCGTTTCAGCCACACCACGTTGGCAAGCCCCGCCACCAGCAGAACCATCTTGGCGACGAACAGTGAAGACCCGGCATACTTGACCGCGTCGGTGGTGAACATCGCCGCGCCTGAAGCCACTGCCAGCAAAAGCCCTGTTGCCGCAACCGGCGTTACCAGCCGTTCAAGCGAAGCCGCATCCGGCCCGCGCAGCAGACCCAGCGTCCGCAGGTGCAGCGTGACCAGCGAACCAAACAGCAGGGCGATGCCGAAGATGTGCGCCGTGTTGACCGCCGGATAAAGCCAGCGTGCCTGGCGCATGGCCTGCGCCAGTTCCGATTGCTGCAGGGCGGGCAGCAGCTCGTTCACTCAGCTGCGGTCCGGGTAAAGATCGTAAAGCTTGCCGGCAATGGTGATGCGCTCGGCCTTCACACGCTTGTCGGCTTCATCTGCCGAGCGCCCGCCGGACACGGTGATCTCGGTGCCGGGTTTCAGCAGCGCCTCGTCCAGCCCGGCCCGCTCGTGCCGCCACGGCTGTCCGGCCTCGACGGTCCACGTTTCGCCATTGGCCTCGACATCCAGGATGCCATGCGGCATGCCAAGCCGGGCGGCAGTGATGACCCCGGTCAATTCGAAGTTGCCGTCCGCCGTCCAGCGCCAGCCGTGGTGGGCGAGGGCAGGGGTGACTGCCATGCCGGCGGCAATTCCGGCAATAAGCGTCCGTCTGTCGATCATGTGCATCTCCCTCATCTGGGTTGTTGCGGGACAACGGCAGTGCATGCCAGAAAGTTCAGACCATGGAAGCAGATTATATCATCATCGGGGCAGGCTCGGCCGGATGCGCGCTTGCCTCACGGCTAAGTGAAGACGAGGGCTGCTCCGTCCTGCTGCTTGAGGCGGGCGGTGCAAACACCTCGCCGCTGATCCGGGCGCCGGCAGGCTTTGCCGCCATGCTGCCCTGGCCGATCAGCAACTGGGCCTTCAAGACGGTGCCGCAACCGGGCCTGAACGGGCGCAAGGGCTATCAGCCGCGCGGCAAGGGCCTGGGTGGTTCTTCCGCCATCAATGCCATGGTCTATACCCGTGGCCGCCCGCATGACTATGACGGCTGGGCGCAGCAGGGCTGGCGCTGGAGCGATGTCCAGCCGGCCTTCGATGCAATGGAGCAGGCGGGCTTGATCGTGTCACGCCAGGCTGATCCGTTTCCCGCTACGCAGTTCTTCCTGGAGGCGGCGGCCAGCTGCGGCTTGCCGGCGAAGGATGGTTTTGACACGCTCGATGACGAGGCAGCCGGCCTGTTCCGCGCCACCATCGGCAACGGCGAGCGCTGTTCGGCGGCAGACGCCTTCCTTGGCCCGGTGATGGGCCGGTCCAACCTCACGGTTCTGACCCGTGCCAGGGCAGGGCGCATCATCATCAGGGGTGGTCGCGCGGCGGGCGTGCGCTATTTCCATGAAGGCGAATGGCGCGAGGCCAGCGCAAACCGTGAAGTGATCCTGAGCGCCGGTGTGTTCCAGACCCCGCAATTGCTGATGCTGTCGGGCATCGGCCCGGCGGGAGAACTTGCCGCCCATGGCATTACCGTGATGCAGGACCTGCCCGGCGTCGGCGCCAACCTGCAGGACCACGTGGATTACGTGATGGTATTCACCGCGCGCACCGGGCCGGAAACCATCGGCGTGTCGGGCGCAGGCTCCCGCA
Source organism: uncultured Alphaproteobacteria bacterium (assembly GCA_963700935.1). Taxonomy (GTDB): domain Bacteria; phylum Pseudomonadota; class Alphaproteobacteria; order Rhizobiales; family Aestuariivirgaceae; genus Anderseniella. The sequence goes on from CAVOZK010000021.1 coordinate 115,322, forward strand.
CCATCGTGGAGGCGGTCAGGCAGTGGCGGAAGGACCGTACCGGGCGGCTGACCTCGCCGATCGCCGAGGCGGGCGCCTTCATCAAGTCGTCGCCGGAACTGGAATCGCCTGATCTGCAGTTCACATTCGCGCCCGGCATCGTCATCAATCACGGCAAGACCATGCGCCCCGGTCACGGCATGTCCTTGCATGTGGCGCTGCTCAAGCCTCAGTCTCGCGGGCGCGTTGCGCTTGCCTCGGCCGATCCCGGCGCGGCGCCGTTGATTGACCCGCAATACCTCACCCATGCCAGCGACGTGCGCCGCATGGTGGCGGGGGTGAAGCGGGCGCGGGAGATTTTCAACGCACGGGCGCTTGATCGCATTCGTGGCAAGGAACTGCATTCCGCCGGCGTGACGGGCGATGCGGACTGGGAGGCGTTGATCCGGGCGCGTGCCGATACGCTGTACCACCCGGTGGGCACCTGCCGGATGGGCGGTGCGCAGGACAGGTTCGCCGTGGTGGGGCCGGGCCTGAAAGTGCACGGGCTGGACGGCTTGCGGGTGGCCGACGCCTCGGTGATGCCGCAGATCGTTTCGGCCAACACCAATGCAGGGGCCATGATGATCGGCTGGCGGGCGGCTGATTTGATCCGGGACCCGCAACAGGGCCGGGGGCACAGCCAAGCAGGTTAGCGGCCCAGCCCCAGCAGCCGGTTGCGCTGGTTCGAGTAACCGATCTCGCCTATGGCCGTCCAGCCGCCAAGCTCTTTCAGTGCGGCGAAGTAGGTGTCATGCACCCGCCGGGTGAGCTCGGAATGCTGACGGGTTTCTTCCGCGACTACCTGCCAGCCTTCGAAAAACTTGTCATAGACATCGTTCGAGAAGCCACGAACCTCGACGCCGTTTTCACGCACCATCCGCTCCAGATAGGCGCCGTTGTTGGCGATCACGTCCTCCCAGGTGCGGGCGTGTTCTTCCTTGCAGGCGGCAAGAATGATCTGCTGGTTGATGGCTGAAAGGCCTTCCCACCAGCTCTTGTTGAGGCCGAGGCACAGGCTGCCGCCAGGCTCGTGGAAGCCGGGCCAGTAGTAATACTTGGCCGCCTCGTAGAGCTTCATGAAATAGTCGTTGTATGGCCCCGCCCATTCGGTCGCGTCGATGGTGCCCGCCACCAGATTCTCGTAGATCTGGCCCGGGGGCAGGGCAACCGGCGAGGCGCCAAGCTTTGACAGCACATCGCCGCCAAGACCGGGCATGCGCATTTTCAAGCCCTTGAGGTCGTCGGCCGAGTTGATCTCCTTGTTGAACCAGCCGCCCATCTGGCTGCCGGTGGCGCCGCAGGGAACGGACTTGATGCCGAAGGGGGTGGCGACTTCGTCCCAAAGCTCCTGGCCGCCCTTCACGCCGATCCAGGCATTCCATTCAAGGTTGGTCATGCCAAACGGAATGGAGGTGAAATAGGCAAAGGCAGGGTGCTTGCCCTTCCAGTAATAGTCGGCGGAGTTGTAGGCCTGGGAGTTGCCGGACGCCACCTCGTCGAACACGTCGAACGGGCCGACCCGCTCACCGGCGGCATAGTAGGTGGTCACGATGCGGCCTTCGGAAAGCTCCTGGATGCGCGCGGCGTGGCGCTGGGCTGATGTGCCGAAACCGGGGAAGTCGCGCGGCCATGAGGAAACGATGTTCATCTCCACCCGCGCCTGGGCGATAGCGGGGGCGGCAAGGGAAGAGGCGGCAGTGCCGGCTGCAGCGGCGGTGAGAAACTGACGGCGCTTGATCATGATGGCTCAGAGATAGGGATGGCGTTGGGCAAAGAAAAGGCGGGAGGCCCGTGAAGGGCCCCCCGCGCAAGCGTTGCGCATGGCGCAGCCGGTGTTAGATGCCGAGCACGCGGTTGCGCTGGTTGGAGAACTCGATCTCGGCGATCTTGCGGAAGCCGCCGATCTCGCGCAGCTTGGCCTGGTAGTCGTCATTGATCTTTGCGGCAAGCGGCGAGTGGTTGCGGGTTTCCTCGAACACCTCCTTCGCTGCAGAGCCGAAGGCATCCCACACCTCGTCCGAGAACGACTTCACCACCACGCCGTGGTCCTTGACCAGGCGGTTGAGGTATTCGCCGTTGTTGGCGGACGCCTCTTCGTGCTGGGCGGCAAGTTCCTCGTTGGAGGCAGCGGTGATGATTGCCTTCTCGATGTCGCTCAGGCCTTCCCACCACGACTTGTTCATGCCCAGCGCCAGGCCGCCGCCCGGCTCGTGCATGCCGGCCGAGTAGTAGAACTTGGCGGCCTCGTAGAACTTCATGAAGTAGTCGTTGTACGGGCCGACCCACTCGGTGGCCTCGATGGCGCCCGAGACCAGGTTTTCATAGATCTGGCCGCCCGGCAGCGACACCGTCGAAACGCCGAGCTTGGTCAGCACCGTGCCGCCGAGGCCCGGGATGCGCATTTTGAGGCCCTTCAGGTCGTCGGGCGTGTTGATTTCCTTGTTGAACCAGCCGCCCATCTGGGTTCCGGTGCCGCCGCAGGGCAGCGCCTTCAGGCCGAATTCGCCGGACAACTCGTCCCACAGGGCCTGGCCGCCCTTGAACTTGATCCAGGCATTCCATTCCGGCGAGGTCATGCCGAACGGCACCGAGGTGTAGTAGGCGAAGGCCGGGTGCTTGCCGATCCAGTAATAGTCGGCGCCGATATAGGCTTGGGAGTTGCCCGAAGCCACGTCATCGAACACGTCGAACGCGCCAACGCGCTCGCCGGCAGCGAAGTACTGCGTGTTGATGCGGCCTTCCGACAGTTCGGTGATGCGCGCGGCGAGCCGCTGGGCAGACGTGCCGAGACCCGGAAAGTCACGCGGCCATGTCGAAACGATCACCATTTCCTTGGTGGCCTGGGCGATGGCGGGCGCGGCGAGCGTGGATGCGGCGGCAGCTCCGCCAGCCAGTGCGGCACCCTTCAAAAACTTACGGCGTTCCATGTGATTCGATACTCCCTGAGATCATGCGTTGATGACGGAAACCCCGGCCGGATCGGCGATCCCGGATTCCTGTTCGGAAACTAACCAGAAATTGATGCCGTTGCCAATGCTCGCCTGCGCACCGCTCGACATGTGACGTTGCAGCTATTTGCGTTGCCGGGCATTTCGCCTATCTATTGGACAAACCAACCCGTCCGGCCGATTCTGAACCAGCCAGGCCGCCCGCCCGACATCGAAGGAATTTTCCATGCGCGATCCGATTGAAACCTACGCCCAGCTCGTTCCGATGGTGGTCGAACAGACCAACCGCGGCGAACGCGCCTATGACATCTATTCGCGGATGCTGAAGGAGCGCATCATTTTCGTGACCGGCCCGGTCGAGGATCACATGGCGACGCTGATCGTGGCGCAGCTTCTGTTTCTCGAAGCCGAGAACCCGAAAAAGGAAATCGCCATGTACATCAACTCGCCCGGCGGCGTGGTGACGTCCGGCCTGTCGATCTACGACACCATGCAGTTCATCAAGCCGGCGGTCTCCACCACGGTGATCGGCCAGGCCGCGTCGATGGGCTCGTTGCTGTTGACGGCCGGCGAGAAGGGCATGCGCTTTGCTCTGCCCAACAGCCGCGTCATGGTCCACCAGCCTTCCGGCGGCTTCTCCGGCCAGGCCTCGGACATCGAGCGCCACGCCCAGGACATCATCAAGATCAAGCGCCGGCTCAATGAAATCTACGTGAAGCACACCGGCCAGGAATACGAAACCATTGAACGCACGCTCGACCGTGACCACTTCATGACAGCGGCCGAAGCCAGGGACTACGGCCTGGTCGACGAAGTGATCGACAAGCGCGGCGAAGCGCCGGCATCCAAGAAGTGATTGCACCGGGCCGCTATCGGCAGGGTTGTTGCAGGTACTGGATTGACTGTGTCATTGCGACCCGAATCGGGCCGCGGCGTTAATGATTTGTTGATCTTTGATGGCCGAGCATGGTGGAATATGGAGAATCACGGTTTGCGGGCTCCGCATCGTGAACGTACAAGGCTTCCAGCGTCCGTGCCGGACGTGTGTGCGAAGTTCAAGGAGTGCAGATGACAAAGTCTGGTGATGGCGAAGCAAAGAACACGCTGTATTGCTCGTTCTGCGGCAAGAGCCAACATGAGGTGCGCAAGTTGATTGCCGGCCCCACCGTGTTCATCTGCGATGAATGCGTCGAGCTGTGCATGGACATCATCCGCGAGGAGAACAAGACCTCGCTGGTGAAGTCGCGCGATGGCGTTCCGACGCCAACCGAGATCTGCAACGTGCTGGACGACTACGTGATCGGTCAGTTCCAGGCCAAGCGGGTGCTGTCGGTGGCGGTGCACAACCACTACAAGCGGCTGGCCCACGCGGCCAAGAACAACGATGTCGAACTGGCCAAGTCCAACATCCTGCTGGTCGGCCCCACCGGCTGCGGCAAGACGCTGCTTGCCCAGACGCTGGCGCGCATCATCGACGTGCCGTTCACCATGGCCGACGCCACCACCCTGACCGAAGCCGGTTACGTGGGCGAGGATGTCGAGAATATCATTCTCAAGCTGTTGCAGTCTGCCGACTACAATGTCGAGCGCGCCCAGCGCGGCATTGTCTACATCGACGAGATCGACAAGATCTCCCGAAAGTCCGACAATCCGTCGATCACCCGTGACGTGTCGGGCGAGGGCGTACAGCAGGCCCTGTTGAAGATCATGGAAGGCACCGTCGCCTCGGTGCCGCCGCAGGGCGGGCGCAAGCACCCGCAGCAGGAGTTCCTGCAGGTCGACACCGCCAACATCCTGTTCATCTGCGGCGGCGCATTCGCCGGGCTGGACAAGATCATCTCGGCGCGCGGCAAGGGCTCCGGCATCGGCTTTGGCGCCGAGGTCAAGGGTGCCGAGGAACGCCGCACCGGCGAAGTGCTGCGCGAACTGGAGCCGGAAGACCTGCTGAAATTCGGCCTGATCCCGGAGTTCGTCGGCCGCCTGCCGGTCATCGCCACGCTGGAAGACCTCGACGAGGCGGCGCTTGTGCAGATCCTGTCCGAGCCGAAGAACGCGCTGGTCAAGCAGTACCAGCGGCTGTTCGAGATGGAGGACGTGCGTCTCAACATCACCGACGAGGCGCTTATCGCAATTGCCCAGAAGGCCATTGAGCGCAAGACCGGCGCGCGCGGCCTGCGTTCCATCATGGAAGCCATCCTGCTCGACACCATGTTCGATCTGCCGGGCATGGAAGGGGTCGAGGAAGTGGTGATTTCGGCGGAAGTGGTAACCGGAGAAGCCAAGCCCCTGATGATCTATTCCGACAAGGAAACCAGTTCCAAGGGCAAGTCGAAGGCAGTCAGCGGCAACGCCAGCGCCTGATCGGATCCCCACGCACAAACTGGAATTGGCCGGCTACATTCGTGTAGCCGGCCTTTGCTCTTTCAGGCGCCGCCGGTAGTGCCGCAGCGCCGTCTGGAAAATGGCGCAGAGAATGGCCCGGCCTGCCAGCACTGTGCCGCGCACCGTGCCGGAAATCTTCGAAACGCCAATGCGCTTATGGTAGCTGACCGGAACCTCGATGGTCCTGAGGTTGAACAGGATCGCCTTCAACTGCATTTCGACCGTCCAGCCGAAGGCCCTGTCCTCCATCGCGATGGTATCGAGCGCCCCGGACGAGATGGCGCGATAGGGGCCGAGATCGGTGTAACGCACGCCCCAGAACAGCCTGATCAGGACGCATGCCAGCCAGTTGCCCCAGCGTTGCTGCGGTGTCAGCGCACCGCGCTCGACCTGGCCCAGCGTCCGCGAACCGATGACCAGGTCCGCCTCGCCAGCCGCAATTGCTTCGACCAGCCGGTGCATCTCGTCGCCCCGGTCGGCATAGTCTCCGTCCATGAACACGATGATGTGGTGACCGCGCGCAGCTGCAATGCCCTTCAGACAGGCCGCGCCATAGCCCGCTTCAGGTTCGTGCACGACCGTGGCCCCGAGATCGGAGGCGATGGCGGCGGTCGCGTCGGTGGAATTGTTGTCGGCCACGACAATTTCATCAACCCAGTCCGGAATGTTGCCGATAACCTTGCCGATGGCCCGGGCCTCGTTGAAGGCAGGTATGATCACTGCAACGCGCTGGCCGTTGAACATCAGCGCGCCTCCAGGCCTGCCGGCATGCGCCCGTGGCGGCGCTGCCGCCACCACTGCGCCGCCAGCGCGGCCCACACCGGCAGCCACATTGCCCACACCAGTGCCTCCAGCCAGCCCTCGTCGACATGACGGGCAGTCAGCGCGAAAAAGGCATAGTAGACCGGAAAGGTGGCCGAGATCAGCAACAGGGCAGGGCTGGGGTGAAGGCACAGGAAGGGCAGCAGCCACAGATAATACCAGGGCAACTGAACGGGCGAGAGCAGCAAGAGCGCGGCAGCAGCAATCAGAAACCTGTGTGCAAGGCCATCCGCATCCCGCGGGGCGGCCAGATTGCTGAAAAGCACAATGGCGGCCACCGTTCCCGCCGCTAGCGCGCGCGCCAGAAGCCCGGGATCGGCCAGGGTTTGTGGCACCTTCGACACCAGCCACAGGAGGGCGCTGAAACTGGCGGAAATGCGCTGCCATTCAGAGCCAAACGCCACGAAGCCTGAACTTCCGTCGATCTGGGCATTCAGCACGGGCCAGTAGATCAGCGCCGTGGCGGCAGCGAACGTGGCGCCCGCTGTGACGGCAATCGCAGGACGGTCAAGGCTCTTTCTCAACAGCGCCGGCAGCAGCAATACGGGCCAGACCTTGGCGGCCGCCGCGAGGCCGGTCAGCAGTGCTGCCGCAACCGGCCGTGACCTCATGCCCAGCAACAGGGCTGCCAGCACCGGCAGCATGACCACCGGTTCCATGTGGCCGGCGTTCATGACCTCCTTGATGGCGATCGGGTTCCACCAGTAGATGGCGCACCACAAGGCTGGTTTGCCGCATTGGCGCAGCAGCGCCAGGATGAGGCCAAGCATGGCCAGTTCCAGCAACAGCAGAACTGCCCGCCATGCATCCAGCGAGAACGGCTCCAGCCAGTAGGCGGCGGCAAAGGCAAGCTGCGTCACCGGCGGATAGACGGTGCGCACGCCGGCATAGTTCACCCGCGCCAACACCTCGCCTGCCTCGACCCCTAGTGCGCCCAGCGCCGGACCGGCGGTTCCGTCAAGCGCTGCTTGTGGCGAATGCAGCCACGGATTGAAGCCGTGCGCGGTAACCGCCCCGTCCCACAGGTAGCGATAGAAATCATTCTCCTGCACGGGAACGCTGCCGAACAGCAGGAGGCGGGCTGCGAGACCCGCCGAGATGACGATGACCAGGCAAGTGAGCGGGGCAGGGGCTGCGAGGCCCCTGTGCCACCGTGGCAGCAGCCACCAAAGCGTCAGCAAATAGAACACGCCAGCGGCGCAATACGCCGCCGCGAAGAACAGCAAGGGCCGGTCCACGACCTCGATTTCATATGAGAAGAGCGGCCCAGCCTGCCGCAGCAGGATGGCACCGACCAGCGGCAAGAGGCTTGCCGCCAGCCACAGATACGGCTGTTTCGATGCCGGCGCGGGGCCGGCACCGGCAGTCAGTTGCATCAGCTGCCCTTGCCTGCGGGATAGCTGGACTTCTTCTTCTTTTTCTTCGCTTCGGCTTCCTTGGTGGCGGTGCTGGCCGCCTGCTCGGACTGTGTGGTGGTCTGCTTTGCACCGCTGTTGATGTTGGTGCTTGCAGCGTGAACGGTGTTTGCAGCAACGGCTGTGGCCAGAACCAGAGCCATGGCGAACGCTCCCATCAGCGTGCGAACCTGGAAAGTGTTTGACATGTGCGCTTCCATCGTTTGATCGTTATCGGGGCTCGCAGTTCATAACTGCAGGTCAACTAATGACCCAGTTCGCGAACCGCCGGAATTCAATTGCATTCACAGTTGTGTCAACCGCCGCACGCCCCTGATCACATGCTGTTCAGCGGACCTGAACGCATGTGACTGGTGCCTCTCCGGCAAGCTGCCTATACCGGATGGAAGGTCCTCTTTTTCCGGGAGTTTCCCATGTCTGTCGTTTTCCGGCTGGTTGCGCTTGTTACCGTACTGCTGGTGGTGTCCGGCTTCGGGTTTTCCTCCCGCGCGCCTCAACCCTGGGAGGACTGGGCTGTCCACAATGACGCCGATACCCGTGTCATCGACCATGGCGCCTGGTCCGGACTGCTTGCCGCGTACGTGAAGCCGGGCAGCGACGGACTGAACCTGTTTGCCTACGGCGCGGTAACGCCTGCCGACAGGCAGGTGCTGAAAGACTACATCGCCCGGCTGGGCGGGGTCGCGATCACCGGCTTCAACCGCAAGGAACAGCTCGCCTTCTGGTTGAACCTGTACAACGCCGTGACGGTCCAGGTGATTCTTGACCACTATCCGGTCAAGTCGATCAAGGACATCGACATCTCCGGGTTCCTGAAGGACGGCCCGTGGCAGAAGGAACTGGTCAGCGTAGAGGAGACACCGCTGACGCTGGACAATATCGAGCATGACATCCTGCGGCCGATCTGGCGCGACCCGCGCATCCATTACGGGGTGAACTGCGCCTCCGTTGGCTGTCCGAACCTCATGGCTGAGGCCTTCACGGGGGTCAATGTCGACGCCATGCTGGACGCCAATGCCCGTGCTTACGTCAACTCGCCGCGTGGTGTTCTGATCGAATCCGGCGGCTCGGTCTCCGTATCGTCCATCTATTCGTGGTTTGCGTACGACTTCGGCAATTCGGAAGCAGGTGTCATGAAGCATCTGCTCCAGTACGCCGAACCGGCCCTTGCCGAAAAGATCCGCGCGGCCAACGACCTGGCGGATACGCACTATGACTGGGCGCTGAACGAGTAGGCTGGAACCATGGGGTCAATGCGCATTTTTTGGCCTTCCCTTGGCCGCATTCCTGTGCGAATGAACCAATTCAAGCTGCCGGAAGAGCGGTGATCTGCAGTGCAGGGGGTGTTCGAGGGATGAGCTTGCTTTATCGGAAATGTCTGACATTGTTTGGTGTGGCCCTGCTGGCAAGCGGCTGCGCCATGGATCTCGGCAGCATGTGGTCTGACGATACGCCACAATTGTCGTCGCAAGCGCCCCAGCCTCAACCCCAACCCCAGCAGCAGGTTGCCACCAGCCAGTATGGACAGCCGGCAGCGCCCGCCCAGCCCCAGTATGGCCAGTTGGCGCAACCACAGCAGTATCCCGAGCCGGTTCCGCCGGCCGGTCAGGCCGCATTCGCACCGGCACCCAAGCCGGGTGACGGCAGCTTCACCGGTTCGACTGTGCCGCCCGCCGGCGCCAAGCTGGGCGAGGAACAGCTGCGCTCGCTGCTGCCTGGCCGGACGATTAACGTCGCCGATGGCCGTACGCTGGAATATGGCCGCTCCGGCTCCTATCAGGAAAGCCGCAACGGGCAGGTGATCTCCGTCGGCCAGTACCAGATCCGTGACGTATCGGTTTGCGTGCAGTTCACCACCGGTCTTTCGCGCTGCGACAGTTTCGTCGATCAGAATGGCCAGCTGTTCGTGGAAGACCGCAACGGCCAGCGTCTCCCGGCCCAGGCCGGCTGACCGGCGCAGCGCCTGTGGCGGGTCTTGAAACCAAACCCGTCCACAGCCATTTACCATTCAGTGTGGACGGGACTGCGGAACGTGCGCGAATCGTGGCTTAGTAGCATGATCGGGCACATTAGGCAGGTGGTTTGATCCGCCGATTGGCAACTGCCGCACCCGGCTGCAGTATCCTCGACGGCAATGTGAACATATCCCGCTGATTGTTACCCTAACGCAGGCTGCCGCTGACGACGGCCTGCAAGCTGAAAAAGCCGCTGCCGAACGGGGCGGCTTGGCCGAAAGGACAAGAAATGACCAAGAAGAAGCCGGCTGCTTCCCAGGACGTGTTCGCGGTTCTGCCGCTGCGCGACATCGTGGTGTTCCCGCACATGATCGTGCCTCTGTTCGTGGGACGCGAGAAATCCATTGCCGCGCTTGAAGAGGTGATGCGCGAGGATAAGCGGATATTGCTGGTCGCGCAAAAGAACGCCTCCGACGACGATCCGTCGCCGGAACAGATGTATGAAGTTGGCACGGTCGGCTCGATCCTCCAGCTGCTGAAGCTGCCCGACGGCACCGTGAAGGTGCTGGTCGAGGGCCTCGAGCGCGCGACCATCGATGAATATACCGGCCGCGAGGAATTCTTCGAGGCTCGCGCCACGATGATGCCGGTGGCCGACGACGAAGGCGAGGAGACCGAAGCGCTGGCGCGCACTGCCGTCACGCAGTTCGAAAGCTACGTGAAGCTGAACAAGAAGGTTCCGCAGGAGGCAGTCGCCTCGATCACCCAGATTGAGGACTTCGCAAAGCTGGCCGATTCGATTGCCGCGCACCTGGCCATCAAGATTGCCGAGAAGCAGGAACTGCTGGAAACCGCGTCCGTGGCGCGCCGGCTGGAAAAGGTCTACGGCCTCATGGAAGGCGAGATTTCCGTTCTCCAGGTGGAAAAGCGCATCCGCTCGCGCGTCAAGCGCCAGATGGAGAAGACACAGCGCGAGTACTATCTGAACGAGCAGATGAAGGCCATCCAGAAGGAACTCGGCGACGGCGAAGAAAACGACGAGATGGCCCAGCTGGAAGAGCGCATCCGCAAGACCAAGCTGACCAAGGAAGCCCGCGAGAAAGCCAACGCGGAAATGAAGAAGCTGAAGCAGATGTCTCCGATGTCTGCCGAGGCCACCGTCGTGCGCAATTATCTCGACTGGCTGCTGTCGATTCCGTGGGGCAAGAAGTCGAAGGTCAAGAACGACCTGGCGCTGGCCGAGCAGGTGCTCGAGGCCGATCACTTCGGCCTGGAAAAGGTCAAGGAACGCATCGTCGAGTATCTCGCGGTGCAGGCCCGCGCCAACAAGCTTCGTGGTCCCATCCTTTGCCTCGTCGGCCCGCCCGGCGTGGGCAAGACCTCGCTCGCCCGCTCCATCGCCAAGGCGACGGGGCGCGAGTACGTGCGCATGTCGCTGGGCGGCGTGCGTGACGAAGCCGAGATTCGCGGTCACCGCCGCACCTATATCGGCTCGATGCCCGGCAAGGTCATCCAGTCGATGAAGAAGGCCAAGAAGTCAAACCCGCTGTTCCTGCTCGACGAGATCGACAAGATGGGCATGGACTTCCGCGGCGATCCGTCTTCGGCGCTGCTGGAGGTGCTGGACCCGGAACAGAACTCGACCTTCATGGACCACTATCTCGAAGTGGAATATGACCTGTCGAACGTGATGTTCGTGACCACGGCCAACTCGCTCAACATCCCGGCGCCGCTGATGGACCGCATGGAGATCATCCGCATCGCCGGTTACACCGAGGATGAGAAGTTCGAGATTGCCCGCCGGCACCTGCTGCCCAAGGCGCTCGAAAACCACGGCCTGTCGCAGCAAGAGTTCGAGCTGACCGACGATGGCCTCACCGAGGTGGTGCGCCGCTATACCCGCGAGGCGGGCGTGCGCAACCTTGAGCGCGAGCTCAACACCCTGGCCCGCAAGGTGGTCAAGGAACTGGTGATGTCGAAAGGCAAGAAGAAGAAGGTCAAGATTACGGCCAAGACCATGGCCGACTTCCTTGGCGTTCCCAAGTACCGCTTTGGCATGGCTGAGCTGGAAGACCAGGTCGGCGTCGTGACCGGGCTTGCCTGGACCGAGGTGGGCGGCGAGTTGCTGACCATCGAGGCGGTGATGATGCCCGGCAAGGGCAAGATGACCGTGACGGGCAACCTGCGCGACGTCATGAAGGAGTCGATCTCGGCTGCCTCCAGTTACGTGCGTTCGCGTTCGACCGAGATCGGCGTCAAGCCACCGGTGTTCGACAAGAAGGACATCCACGTCCACGTGCCCGAAGGCGCAACACCCAAGGACGGCCCGTCTGCCGGTATCGCCATGGTTACGGCGATCACCTCGGTTCTCACCGGCATCCCGGTGCACCGTGACATCGCCATGACCGGCGAGGTAACGCTGCGCGGCAGGGTGCTGCCCATTGGTGGCCTGAAGGAAAAGCTGCTGGCGGCATTGCGCGGCGGCCTGAAGAAGGTGCTGATCCCGGAAGAGAACGCCAAGGACCTGGCCGAGATTCCGGACAACGTGAAGAACGGTATGGAAATCGTGCCGGTGGCCCGTGTCGACGAGGTGCTCAAGCATGCGCTGGTGCGGATGCCTGAACCCATCGAGTGGGACGAGGCCGCAGAAGAAGCCGCGGCCAAGGCTGCTGCTGATGCCGCCAAGTCCGGCGAGAGCGTGACAGCGCATTGACTCCGCAAGGGTTTGTGGCTGAACAGGATGGAGGCCGGGCAAGATCTGCCCGGCCTTTTTGTTAACCTTTTATTAACCCTCGATTGCGTGCTGACTAGTGATTGCCGTTTGAAATCAATCGGTTCAACGAATCAATTCACGCCCGGAATGTACAAAACCGGCAAATCGGCAGTTTTCTGCCATATTTCGCGGGTGCAATAAGTTCATGTAATCAGGCGGCTTTTTGCAGGCTGCCAAGCCGGGCTTGCAATAAACCGCAAAATTCCGCGAGTTTCACTGCATACGAATTGTGCGTACCCCGCGTTTGATTCTTCGCAGACGTTGAATTGAAAGGACTGTTCACATGAACAAAAATGACCTGATTGCAAAAGTTGCTGCGGAAGCAAAGCTCACCAAGGGCGAAGCTGGCGAAGCAGTTGAAGCCACGCTCGCGAACATCCAGAAGGCCCTGATGCAGGGTGACGATGTTCGCCTCGTTGGCTTTGGCACTTTCTCCGTCAGCCAGCGTGCAGCATCCACCGGCCGCGATCCGCGGACCGGCCGTTCAATCGACATCCCGGCTTCCAAGAACGCCAAGTTCAAGGCTGGCAAGGTGCTGAAGGAGGCTGTCAACGGCTGACCGGTCAATGTTCAGGCGGGGCTGATAACGGCCCGGCTTGACTGATCAACATCCGGCCCCGTGTCCCCTTCAGAACAGGCGCGGGGCCGATTTGCATTTTCAGCAGGCGTGCAAAGACGCTTGCCCGGCGCGCCGCACAAGGCTAAACAACTCGCCACAAGCAGACAGTGGGCGGTTAGCTCAGTTGGTAGAGCATCTCGTTTACACCGAGAGGGTCGGCAGTTCGAGCCTGTCACCGCCCACCACTGTCCTGCCAGCCTAAGCCCGGGGGAGTGCAGGCGCCATGCTGACGCTGGACGAACTTAAGGCGCAGGGTTTCCAGTATCTCGACATACTGGCGGGCTGGGCTACTTCACCGCAGTTCTACGCTCAGGTCGGGGCAATTGTAGTCGGCGTTCTGGCTGCCCGCATTGGCGCTGCCCAGCTTCGCCGTCGCGTTGGCTTCCTGTCGGAGCCCGTTTCCGACGATCACAAGTTCGCCCGCTGGCTGCAGTTCGCCTACTCGCTGCGCGACCTGCTGTTTCCTGTGCTGGCGGTTCTGGCGCTGGCCGTCGCCATAGAGATCGTCCAGGCCAGCGTCGGCAGCGCCTGGCTTGTCCGCATCGCCCAGTCGGTCGGCGTCATCGCCGTTCTTCACGCTGCCATCAATCGCTTCATCACCCACTCGCTGGTTCGCACTGCGGCCATTTATGTGGGCATCCCCATCGCCACGCTTCAGGTGTTCGGCTGGTGGGACGAAACGGTGGCATTCCTCGACGGAATCTCGCTGGAAGTCGGCAATATCCGGCTGTCGCTGTATTTCCTGGCCAAGGCGGCGGTGTTTGGCGGTCTGCTGTTCTGGCTCGGTCGCATTTCGGCCAGTGCCGGCCAGCGCGCCATCCGCAACCAGAAGGACCTCGACAAGGCGACCAAGGAACTGTTCGCCAAGCTGTTCGAGATCATACTCTTCATTGTCGTCTTCATCCTGTTGCTGCAGATCCTCGGCCTCGATCTCACGGCGCTGACGGTGTTCGGCGGTGCGCTGGGCGTCGGACTTGGCTTCGGTCTGCAGCAGATTGCCTCCAACTTCATCTCCGGCATCATCATCCTGCTGGAGCGCTCGATCGGAGTGGGTGACTACATAAAGCTCGAAGATGGCCGCGCCGGCATCCTCAAGGAGCTCAACATGCGCTCCTCGACGCTGGAAACCTTCGACGGCAAGGAAATCATGGTGCCGAACGAGAAGTTCATCACCACCGCCTTCGAGAACTGGACCCGCGACGACCCGCGCCAGCGCTATGAGGTCGACTTCTCGGTTGCCTATGACAGCGATGTGGAAGAGGTGGCCCGGCTGGTGGCGGAAGCGGTTGCCGCTCACCCGGACGTGCTCAGCGAGCCGGAAAGGCCGGACGTCGAACTGCGCGGCTTTGGCGATTCGGGCATCAACATGGCTGTCGAGTTCTGGTGCAAGGGGCTGGATGACGGCAGGAACCGCTTCACCGCCGACATTCTGCTGGTGGTGTGGAAGACGCTGAAGGCCAACGACATCTCCATTCCATTCCCGCAGCGGGAGGTACGTGTGCTGGGCGACGGGCCAAAGCTCAATATCCGCCGCAAGGAGAGGGACCAATGACGCGCCAGCGAATCTCGTCAGGCTCCACCTTCGAGGAGCAGATCGGTTATTCTCGCGCCATCGTGGACGGCGACTGGATATTCGTGTCCGGCACCACCGGCTACGACTATGCCGCCATGACCATCTCGGCCAACGTCGTGGA
>CAVOZK010000022.1:0-57560 GCA_963700935.1 uncultured Alphaproteobacteria bacterium
GGCCGACTGACGCTCAAGACTGAGTTGGGTCGACAAACTGGCCTGATGGCCGGTGCCGAGCAGGTTGCGTTCACTGACCGACACCGATCCGATGATACTCGCTGGTCGAGTATCCAGCAGAGAAGTTGATCGAGCCGGTGGACTTTTCGATCACGTCGATCACCACCACGACCAGGTCAGGCGCAGTGCCCTGCTCCTGGCGGATGTCGATCTTCTCGAAGAAGTCGAGACCGGTGAGGCGGCGTCGCGCCCGGTCGACGAGGATGCGGTTGTAGGCATCGCCCTCGGCAATGTTGAGTTCGCGGCGGATGACCTCGTCCAAGGTGCGCACGTTGCCCACGATGTCTATTCGCTCGATATAGACGCGCGGACCTTCATCAAGCTGGTAGACGATGTCGAGGCGGCGCGACGCTGGGTCACGCTCGATTTGCGGCCGGGCGCGAGCGAACGCAAAGCCCGACTTACCGGCCTCCAGCGTCATCTGCTCGACGGTCTTGTCGATCTTGCTGGCGTCATAGATGTCGCCCGCCCGTTCCTGAACAGCATCCTGCAGCACGGCCGGATCAAGCGCCGTCGCGCCAGTGTTCACCGACACGTTACCAATGGTGTACTGCGGGCCTTCGTTGATCTGGAAGACGATGTTGTAGTTCTGCCCGTCCGGCGCCAGCTGGGCGTCAGCGGAAATGATCTCCACGTCGGCGAAGCCGTTCTTTAGGTAGTGACGGCGCAGCAGTTCCTTGTCGTAGTTCAGGCGGTCCGGATCGTAGGTGTCGGTCGTAGCGAAGAACTTCCACCAGGCCGATTCTGAGGTGGTGATGACCGAGCGCAGCGCGCTGGCAGAAAAGGCATCGTTGCCGATGAACTGGATCGCCTCGATGCCGGATTCCACACCTTCGGAGACTGTGTAGACAAGGTTCACACGGTTCTGGTCGAGCGGCTCGAGGCGCGGCTCGACGCGGGCATTGTTGTAGCCCGACCGGCGGTACAGGGTTTCCAGGCGCTGCACGTCCTGTTGGGCGCGTGCACGGGTGAAGATGGTGCGTTCCTTGAGCTGGATTTCGGCGAGCAGCTTCTTGTCGTCGAGTTCGTCGTTGCCCTGCACGGTCACGCTGTTGATGAGCGGGTTTTCCTCAACCTGCACGACGATGGCCGAGCCACGGCGGAACATCCGCACGTCCGAGAAGAAGCCGGTCTGGAACAAAGCCTTCACCGAGGCGTCGATCTGGGCGTCGGTAACGTTCTCGCCGGCATTGAACTGCATGTAGGCGCGAATCGTCTCCGGCTCCACACGCGCATTGCCCTCGACCACAATACCCGTGATCGACTGCGCATACGCCACACCCGCCGGCATCACGCCCTGCCACGTGGCAGGCAGCGCAACCCCCAAAGCCAGCGCCAGTTTGGCTGCTTTTACGTACTTCTTGCCCATGAAGGAAACAGTTACCCCAAAAAACGCGCTGGCCAGACCCACTCCCCAACCAGCAATTGTTTGTTTTTCTACGCTGATTTGCAGCGCTTTAGAACCCATGCACCATCTTTTTTTTCATGGCTTTGAGGCAAAAATCAGAACGCTTTGCGGCCATACTGGCCGCACGTCAGGTGAAGTCGTTCCAGGTAGCAAACAGCAGCATGGCAATAACCAGCGCAAACCCCACCTTGAATCCGAATTCCTGCGCCGCCGCGCCCAGCGGTTTTCCCCTCACAGCTTCGAAAAAGTAATACATCAAGTGGCCGCCATCCAGCATCGGAATGGGAAATAGGTTAATCAAACCTATCGAAACCGACAGAAGCGCGATCAGCTGAATCAGTCCCATAGGGTTCTGGGAGGCCACATCGCCGGTGATCATGGCGATTCCCGCCGGGCCCGACAGCTGGTCGGCCGACTGCTTTCCGACGATCACGTCCTTGATGTAGCCCAGCGAGCGCACGATGATGAACCATGTCTCGTCCACCGCGCGCGCGACTGCCTCAACCGGCCCGTAGCGCTCGACGCTGACCACCTGGTCCGCGCCCCGAGACACGCCCAGCAGTCCAACCTTGATCTTGCCGCCATTGCCGTCGTCGATTTCGGTCATGCGCGGCGTTGCCGTGAGGCTTACCTTCTGGCCGCCGCGGTCAACGATGATGTTCAGCGGCACATCGGCGGACACCGTGACAATGCGTTGAACCTCGATGAAATTGTCGATCTTGCGCCCGTCTATCGAGGTGATCAGGTCGCCCGGCTGGAAGCCGGCTTCCGCAGCTGCCGAGTTTTCGACGATGGAGGCGATCTTGGGTTGCGTTACCGGCACCCCCATTATCATGAACATGCCGGCAAATACCACGATGGCCATGATGAAGTTGGCCATCGGACCGGCAACCACGATCAGCGCACGCCGCCATAGCGCGGCGGTGTGGAAATCGCCGGGCTTGGCTGTTTTCAGGGCTTCCTCGGTCGGCAGCGAGGCCGCATTGGCATCACCGGCGAACTTGACGTAGCCGCCCAGCGGAAGCCAGCCGATCTTCCAGTAAGTGCCGTGACGGTCATGAAATCCGCCGAGAGAACGTCCGAACCCGATGGAAAAGGTCTCGACCCTGACCCCGCACAGACGTGCCGTTTTGAAATGGCCGTACTCGTGAACGAAGACGATTATTGACAAAACGCCGATGAACGAAACAACCGCGATCAGGATTTCCAATACTGAACCGTGCAGTAACGCACTGATATCCATGACTTATCCTCAAATCCGCCCAGCCTGCCCAGCTGTAGCGTGCCCGTCCGTCCGGATTGCTCCGGTTTACTTGCAACAGGCTCAGCCCCGCAAATTTCCTGCCAGTTCGGCAGCCCTCGATCGAGCATATGAATCCGCTGCCCATACATCGTCAAGTGAAGACATCGACACAATCATATTCTCCCGTTCCGCCGCCTCAAGCGTTTCGGCCACCAGACGGGTAATGTCCAGCCAGCGCAAGCGTTCCTTCAGGAAAGCCGCCACGGCGATCTCGTTGGCCGCGTTCAGGATCGTCGTTGCGTTGCCGCCACGCGCCAGCGCCGAGCGGGCAAGCTCTACCGCCGGGAAGCGCTTGTCGTCCACTGCCTCGAAGGTGAGCGTGGCGATCTTGGCCAGATCCAGCCGTTCAACCGGCGCCCTGACCCGTTCCGGATAGGCCATGGCGTAGGCGATGGGCGTACGCATGTCCGGCATGCCAAGTTGTGCAATCACCGAGCCGTCCACGTAGGACACGTAGGAATGGATGATCGACTGCGGGTGAACCACCACGTCGATCTTTTCCAGCGGCACCGGGAAAAGGTGAAAGGCCTCGATGAACTCAAGGCCCTTGTTCATCAGTGTCGACGAGTCGATGGTCACCTTCTGGCCCATCGACCAGTTGGGGTGCTTGAGCGCATGGGCAAGCGTGGCCTGCTCGAGCTGCTCCATGCTCCAGGTGCGGAAGGGTCCGCCCGATGCGGTCAGCGTCAGCCGGTCGACATGCTGCGTATTGTGATCCTCGAAACACTGGAACAGCGCGCTGTGCTCGCTGTCCACCGGGATGATGGTGGCATTGGCCCGCTTGGCGGTCGCGGTAAACACCTCTGCGCCCGAAACAAGGCATTCCTTGTTGGCCAGCGCGATGGTGGTCCCCTGCTCCACTGCGGCAAGCGTTGGCCTCAGGCCCTCCGCGCCGACAATTGCGCCCATCACCATGTCAACCGGTCGCTGCGCTGCCTCGATAACCGCCTGCGGGCCGGCTGCCGCCTCGATGTCGCTGCCGGCAAGCGCAGCCTTGAGATCCTCGTACAGCGACGGGTCGGCGGTAACGGCGAGCGGCACCCGCAGTTCCTTCGCGTCGGCAGCAAGCTGGGCAATGTTGCGGTTGGCGACGAGGGCCTCAACGCCGAAGCGGTCCGGGTGGTGGCGCACAATGTCGACCGTGGATTGCCCAATGGAGCCGGTCGAGCCGAGAATGGTCAGGGTCTTGCGGCCCGAAGCGGTGTTCATGCTGTCTTTTCTTTCGAGTTTGCCGGGAACGGACAACCGGCGGATGCTTACCAGACCAGCAGGCCGGATGCCACCATGTCTTGACCGCCTCGTAGGTAGCCGATCAGCGCAGCCGCAATTGCCGCGAACATCAGCCCATCGACACGGTCCAGCACGCCGCCATGGCCGGGTATGATGTGACCGGAATCCTTGACCCCGAACCGCCGCTTGACCGCGCTTTCGAACAGGTCGCCTCCCTGCTCCAGCACGGCCAACAGCCCGCCCAGCGCCGCCAGAATGGCAACCGCCGGCAGCCCCGCGAGCAGCGCGGCAGCCACCGATGCTGTCATGCCGCCGACCACGGCCCCGCCAAGGCCTGCCCATGTCTTGTTGGGAGAAATCGCCGGCGCAAGCTTCGGACCGCCAATCAACCGGCCGAATACGTAGGCCATGGTGTCGGCACTCCACACCACCGCAAACAACCAAAGCACGGCCGTAAGCCCCAGTTCAGGCGAATGGCGGATCAACACCAGCGCCACGCCGGGCAATGCAATGTAAGGCACGCCCCACCACATGAACCGCGAGCCGGACTTGCGGGCGAGGACCTCTATGGCCAGCGACAAGGCCCAGCACAGCAGGATGAGTTGTCCGGCAGTGACCACACCGGCGCGCGACACGACCAGCACGGCTCCGATCGCCGCCATGGCGTGCACCACCAACTGGCGGTGCGAGCCCTTGTGGACCATGCGGCACCATTCACCGGCCATCAATCCGGCGATCAGTGCAATTCCGATATCGAACCATACATCGCCCAGCCACACGTCCAGCAGCACGATGGGAATCAGCACGACGGCCGCAATGATGCGCACCGCAAGCTCCCTCGTCATGAAACCTGAAAGCCTGCTGGAAAATCCGTTACCGGCCATGGACAGCAACCGCGCCGGCGTCAGCCGGTGGCGACGGCAGCGGGCACACCGCCAAACCGGCGCTGGCGGCTGGCGTACTCATTGATGGCACGCAGAAAAATCGCCTTGTCGAAATCCGGCCAATGCTCCTCCACGAACACCATCTCGGTATAGGCCATCTGCCACAGCAGATAGTTCGAGACGCGCTGCTCGCCACTGGTGCGGATCAGCAGGTCGGGCTCGGGCACTTCGGGCGCATACAGATGGGCTGCCAGCGATTCCTCATCGATCTGGTCGGCCGACATTTCTCCGCGCAGCACCTTCTCCGCCATGATGCGGGCGGCGCGGGCAATCTCGGTGCGGCCGCCATAGTTGAACGCCACCACGAGGTTGAGCTTCCGGTTGAGCGCCGTCAGCGCCTCGCATTCCTCGATCATCTGCACGATGTCGGCTTCAAGCCCGTCACGCTCGCCGATGACCCGGATGCGCACGCCAGCCGAATGCAATTGCGCAACATCCTGGCGGATGAAGCGGCGCAGCAGTGCAAACAGGTAATTGACCTCGGCACGCGGCCGGCGCCAGTTCTCCGACGAGAAGGTGAATACGGTCAGATACTCCGTGCCGCATTCAATAGCCGCCCGCACGAGCCGGCGCACCGCCTCGACTCCATGCCGGTGCCCTTCAGTGCGCGGCAGCGAGCGTTGCGTCGCCCAGCGGCCGTTGCCGTCCATGATGACGGCGACATGACGGGGTGCGTTCAGCGCGTCGCAGATCCCCGCTCTGGCAGTTGCCAATTCCTGCATGGCCAAGACCTACTCCGTTTCCCCCGGTTGCGCATGCTGGCATTCGCCGGCCCCCTTGCGGCCGGACAGGTCGCCCGCCCTCAAACCTGCATGATGTCAGCGTCTTTCTGGCTCAGCAGTTCATCGATGATCTTGATCTGCCTGTCGGTCAGTTCCTGGACCTTTTCGGCCTGCTGACGATGATCGTCTTCGGAGATGGCGCCATCCTTCTCCATCCTCTTCAACGTATCCATGCCGTCGCGGCGCACGTTGCGGACTGCGACCCGCGCATGTTCGGCATAGGTATGCGCCACCTTCGTCAGGTCGCGGCGGCGGTCCTCGGTCAGTTCCGGAATCGGAATTCGGATCACTGCGCCTTCGGCCATCGGGTTGAGGCCCAGGCCCGAATTGCGAATCGCCTTCTCGACGGCGCCAGCCAGCGATGCATCCCACACCTGAACCGACAACATGCGAGGTTCCGGCACCGAAACCGTACCCACCTGGTTCAGCGGCATGTGCGATCCATAAGCATCGACGGTCACCGGCTCGAGCAGGCCGGCCGACGCACGCCCGGTGCGCAATCCCGCAAATTCGGTCTTCAGAACGTCAACGGCCCCTTCCATGCGCCGCTTCAGGTCATCAAGGTCGATCATGTCACTCATCGGAAACTCTCTGTGCTGATACAGATGGCGATGGCTATACAGTCACCCGGGTAAACGTTCCCTGACCATGCAGCACCTTGTGGAACTCGCCATCCTTGCGAATGGAGAAAACGATTACAGGAATGGCATTGTCCCGCGCAAGGGCTATGGCGGCCCCGTCCATGACCTTCAGGTTGCGCGCCAGCATCTCGTCATAGCTCAGGTTGTCGAGCCTGCGGGCCGCAGGATCCTTCTTGGGGTCCGCCGTGTAGACGCCGTCAACGCTGGTGCCCTTGAACATGGCGTCGCATTTCAGCTCGGCGGCACGCAAGGCCGCGCCGGTATCGGTGGTGAAGAAGGGGTTTCCGGTGCCTGCCGCGCAGATCACTACCCTGCCCTTTTCAAGATGCCGCAGCGCCTTGGCGCGCAGGAACGGCTCGCACACCGTTGGCATCGGGATGGCGGACATGGCGCGAGCGTCAATACCCTTGCCGGCGAGTACGTCCTGCATGGCCAGCGCATTCATCACGGTCGCCAGCATGCCCATCTGGTCGGCATTGGCCCGGTCCATGCCGCCGGCCGCGCCGGCCACGCCGCGAAAGATGTTGCCGCCGCCGATCACCAGCGCCACCTGCACGCCGCCGCGCACGGCTTGCGCCACTTCGCCCGCCACCCGGCCCGCCATGTCGAGGTCGATGCCGAACTCCTTCGAGCCCATCAGCGCCTCGCCGGAAACCTTGAGAAGAATACGGGAATATGCCGCTTCTGACCCCATCTGACGAAAACCCCAAAAGAAAACGGAGCCCGCCTTAGCGGACTCCGTTTGTTGTCTTGCAAATCGCCGATTCGCGCCAGTGCACGTAACGGCAGACCGGTATCAGGCGCCGGCGACCTTGGCGACTTCTGCGGCGAAGTCTTCCTCGACCTTCTCGATGCCCTCGCCCAGCTGCATGCGCACGAAGCCGGTGATCTTGAAGTCCTTGCCGGCTTCTTCCGCTGCCTTGGCGACGGTGAGATCAGGGTTGATGACGAAAGCCTGGCTCAGCAGCACCGACTCCTCGTAGAACTTGCGGATACGGCCTTCCACCATCTTCTCGATGATGTTCTCCGGCTTGCCGCTCTCGCGGGCCTGCTCGGAGAATACGGCGCGTTCGCGCTCGACCACCTCGGCCGGGATCTCATCCGGCGTCAGTGCCAGTGGATTGGCGGCTGCAACGTGCATGGCAACCTGCTTGCCGAACGCTTCGGCGGCAGCCTTGTCGCCGGCAGTCTCGATGCCGACCAGCACGCCGATCTTGCCAAGACCGGGAGCAGCCTGGTTGTGGATGTAGGAGGCAACAACGCCGTTGGACACGGTAATGGCGGCAGTGCGGCGCACGCCCATGTTCTCTCCGATGGTGCCAACCATTTCGGCCACGTATTCCTGAACCGACTTGGCGCCGCCCGGATAGGCAGACGCCTTCAGCTTGTCGAGGTCGCCGGCAGCAGCCGGGGCCAGACTGGTGATGTCGCTCACCATCTTCTGGAAATCCGGGTTGCGGGCCACGAAGTCGGTCTCCGAGTTGACTTCGACAGCTGCGCCGGTATTGCCGGAAACAGCCACGCCAACCAGGCCTTCGGCGGCAACCCGCGATGCCTTCTTGGCAGCCTTGGACAGGCCCTTGGCGCGCAGCCAGTCGATGGCGGCTTCGATGTCGCCGTCGGTTTCGTTGAGGGCTGCCTTGCAGTCCATCATGCCTGCGCCGGTGGTTTCGCGCAGTTCCTTCACCATCGCAGCAGTAATCTGTGCCATGATTTTCCTCTCATTCTTTCGCTAGGGCCGATATCAGCCTCATGAAATGGAAATGTGGCGTCCGCATAACAACGACTGGATGCGGACGCCGCCATGTTCTCCGGCAGGGGCTCAAGCCCTTAGCTGGCAGCAGCCTCTTCGGCCGGCGCTTCAGCCACTGCGGCCTCGGCTTCCGGCTCGACAGCCGCGCCGATGTCGACGCCACGGCCAGCAGCACTCTGCGAGATGCCGTCGAGGGCAGCGCGGGCGATCAGGTCACAGTACAGCGCGATGGCGCGGCCGGCGTCGTCATTGCCCGGGATCGGGAAGTCGATGCCTGCCGGATCGCAATTGGAGTTGAGCACGGCCACGACCGGAATGCCGAGACGGTTGGCTTCCTTGATGGCGATGGCTTCCTTGTTGGTGTCGATGACGAACAGGATGTCGGGCGTGCCACCCATTTCCTTGATGCCGCCGAGCGCCAGTTCCAGCTTGTCCTTCTCGCGCTGCAGGGTCAGCTGCTCGCGCTTCGTAAAGCCCTGGGCGCCGCCGTCGAACAGTTCTTCCAGCTCGCGCAGGCGCTTGATCGAGTTGGAGATGGTCTTCCAGTTGGTCAGCGTGCCGCCGAGCCAGCGGGAATTGATGAAGTACTGGGCCGAACGGCGCGCTGCGCCGGCGATTTCTTCCTGCGCCTGGCGCTTGGTGCCGACGAACAGCACACGGCCGCCGCCTGCCACCGCATCGCGCACGGCGAGCAGGGCCTGATGCAGCAGCGGAACCGTCTGCGACAGGTCGATGATGTGGATGCCATTGCGCGCGCCATAGATGTAGGAGCCCATCTTGGGGTTCCAGCGGTGCGTCTGATGGCCAAAGTGCACGCCTGCTTCGAGCAGCTGGCGCATGGAATAGTCAGGCAAAGCCATGCCTTGGTTCTCCTTTTTCCGGTTTATCCTCCGTGGCAGAAAGTGACCGGGAGACCCGGCACCGGATGGTTGCGCCCCTATGTGGCGGGGACCCCCGCGTGAGACGAACCGCTCTGACACGTGTGAATTTGCCCCTGGCCGGACTATTCCGCTCAGAGACAAGCGGCTTATAGGGTCAAACCGGACTTGATTGCAAGCCTCCAGCGTGTCACAGCCTTCAGGCAATGACCAAGCTGATTGCCATAATCCTCGCAGCGGTGGCGCTGATCCAGATCATCAAGCCGCTGGGCCTGCCCGGGTTGAAGAGACGCCAGGACGCCTGGAAGCTGGCAGCCGGCGGCGCCGCGGTGATGGTCGTGGCGATCGTCATCACCGCCGGACTGAAAGCCTCGGGGTACTAGTTGCCGCGATCCTCCACCGGCCGGTGCACGAAGCGCTGGTAGACGAAGCCGATGCCGACAAGGCAAAGCCCGAGCCCCAGGAACGACGCCACGCGCAACAGGCCCTCAAGATCGGACAGGTCGACCAGGAATACCTTGAGCACAGTGAGCACCAGCACCGCCAGCGCCGCATATCGCAAGGCAGCAGCCCGCAGCACGATGCCACCCGCCAGCAACGCCAGCGCGAACAGCAGCCAGACCACCGAATAGGTATAGGTCTCCGCGGTGCTGATCCCGCCCACGTGCATCATGTCCGGTGCATGGAACCAGCGGCGGACCTCGAATGACAGCCAGGCAAGAAGCAGCGCAAGCACCACCGGTGGCCCGGCCTGGCGCAACAGCCGCGGCATGGTCATGTCGCGCAACAGATACCCGATGATCGCCAGCAACAGGGCCGGCAGCAGGTACGCCGGCGCCAGCGCATTGACCAGCGGCCAGTTGCCAACCATCTGACGCTCGATCACCGGGTTGAGGCCGGTGAACAGGCACAGGCCAACCATGCCAGCGCCCATGACCGTCAGCACCCTGCCCGCCCACAGGTCGATGAAGCCGCCGCGCTGGCCATAGCGCCACCAGCAGGCCGCTGCCGACACCAGCCAACTGGTAGCGTGCAAGCCCTGCTTCCAGCAGGGTGAAGCTTTCTGCCTCAAGGTTACCCGCCACGCCAACGCGAATGATGGCCGAGACCAGCATGGCGGCAAGCGCAATGCGGCCGCCTTCCAGCACCTTCGTCAGCAGGTCGTCGCGCCGGTCATTATCGGCAAACGCCTTGAAGCGCCACGTGGAACATCACCAGCGGCAAGCCATAGCCATAGATTACCCACCAGCGCCCCAGCCAGGCTGCATCGTCGTAGTCGAGGATGTGGTGGTTGAGAGTCAGCCGGAACAGCACCACGCCCGCCATGACCAGCGCAGGCCAGCGTAGCTGCGGCAACGACAGATGCCGCGATATGTAAGCCGTGGCTGCAAGCAGCACGGCCAGCGAGGCTGTCAGCCAGGCATCGCGCAGCACGAAGGCCAGACGCCATGGCCACGGCCGCGCACACGGCCATCGCGACGATGCCCAGCGCCAGGCGTGGCGCCTCGTCTTCGTCGGCCACGGTGCGCAGTCGCGCCGCCATGCCGACGAACAGCGCGGCAAGCGCCAGCCCCGAGAACGACCAGGTGAGGCTGGGCTCAAGCGAGCGCAAGGTTGCATAGGCAGCGATCATCAGGCCAAGCGGCGTCAAGGTGGCGACGGTGGCCCACACCCACGGCCGGACCGACCGCCACAGCAGCACGTAACGCGCAACCGTTGCGCCGCCACGCCGAAGCCTGCCGCATTCGAGATAGGCGTTCGCCTCGTCCGGCACCTGCGCCGCCCAGGGCGAGGTGTCCGGGAACAGCCAGTCACCAAGCCAGCCCTCAATGTGCAGCCATGAACCCCAGGCGGGAGAAACATCAATACGTGGCCAGGCTGGCCAGCAGCGCGAGGAAATCGAACCGTTGCGCGCGCATGCCAGCGGCAGCAAGCGCGACCGAGAAGATGGCCAGCGAGACGATGGACCAGTGGCCATAGCCGTCGCGGCTGGCAAGCAGCAGCATAAGGATCGAGGCTGTAAGGCCGGCAGCTATTGCGGCATTGAGGTCTGCCCCGCCGCCGCCCAGCGGCTTGTGCCAGATGATAGCTGCATTCATGTCCACGCCGCCGCGGCCAATCGGCTTGTGCCAGCCGCCGGCAGCGCATCGCGCGATATCTGGCTTCCGGCAACGGCGAAGCCGGCACCCAGCAGCGTCGACGAACAGCCCGAGCGTCAACGTATCCGACCGCTCGAACGGACCAACCAGCCAGATCAGCACCCACGCCGCAGACGCCACGATGGCAGACAGCGCCAGCCAAAGCACCGGCCGCCAGACCATAACGGCCATGACGGCAATCAGGATGACGGCGAAATAGCCGAACAGGCCCGGCGCAAACGGCTCCGCGCTTTCCATCAGGGCCGGCAGGGCGAACCCGCCGAGCAGGCCAACGATCGCCGTAAGCGGCCCCTGCACCACCGACAGCGCGAACGCCGCGAGCGCAGTGACGGCGAGGGCTGCCAGCGTAACGGCAGGACCAATGAAGCCGTACAACGCGGAGGCCGCGTAGATGCTGGCAAACACCGCCGCGAGGCCGCCGGCGGACAGCGCCTGAGGCACATAGTCGGGCTTGCCCGATGCTGCATTCTGCTGTGCAGGGCGGCGGCGCAACCACTCGCCGCCGAGGGTCAGCGCAACACCGGCGGCAAGGCCAAGCAGAACCCGCATTCCCGGTCCCAACAGGCCGTAATCCGCCATGTACTTGACCAGGAACAGGCCGGCCAGCGCGATGGCCACCGCCCCGATCCAGACGAACCAGCGTCCGGCAAGGTTTTCCTCAAGACTTGCCCGCGCCGCCACGCGCGGCGGTTCTGGCGCGTCGATGGTTTCGGGCTCAGTCGCTGCTGCAGAATCCGGTTCTGCCGCCGGGACAGTTTCGGCGGGCTGCTCGGACGCTGGTGCGGCCGCGGACGCCTGCGGTGGCTGTATGCCCTGCGCCTTCAGCAGGTTCAGCTCGTTGCGAAGCTTGAACAGCTCACGGGCAACCTTCTCCGCCTTGTTGAGCGCAACGATGGCGAGGATCAGCGGCACGAAAAACACGCTGGCTGCGATCAGCACGATCCAGACGAATTCATCCATGCTGATCGCCCCTCCTTCAGCGGCGGATCAGAAGTCCTCGACGTAAACGACGCCCGGCACCGCCTTGATGGCGGCCTTTATCTTCGGATTGACGGTGAACTTCCGCCCCAGCGCAATCTCCACTTCGTGCCGGTTGGGCAGGCTCATCACCAGGTGCACCGGCGCGTTGCCACCGTTGGTCAGCCGCGACCGGATAAGGTCAAGCGGCGCGGCGTCGTTGACGAAGACGCGCAAGGCCCATGACGATGTTGTCGGCCTTGGCATCCAGCGGCTCGACGCCTTGCAGCCGCAGCTTGACTTCCTCGCCCTCGACATCAGCCTCGACGCGCAGCATCAGCGCCTTGCCGCTTTCCAGAAGCTCGCGGCACGCGTTCAGCGTATCTGAAAAGCACACCGCCTCGTACTGTCCCGTGGGGTCGGAAAAGCCGATGAAGGCGAACCGGTTGCCCGACTTGGAGCGGCGCTCCTGCTTGTAGGTGACGGTGCCGATCAGCCGCGCAGCAGATGCGCCCTTGATGGCCTTGTCACGGAAGCCGGTCCACGAGTCTGCACCCAGCTTTGGCAGCAGCCCCAGATATTCATCGAGCGGGTGGCCTGACAGGTAGAAACCGACCGCCTCGAACTCTGCCTGCAGCTTGTCCATCGGCAGCCACGGTTCGACCGCCGGCAACGGCAGTTCTTCGGCAGCGCCCTCACCGCCACCGCCAAAGAAGTCGGACTGGCCGATCTCGGCTTCGGTGGCGGTGCGGTTGGCCATGGCGATGATGGCTTCAACGCCGCGCAAGACTTGCGCACGATTGGGGTTCAGTTCGTCGAAACCGCCCGACTTGGCGATGGATTCCAGCGCCCGCTTGTTGACCATGCGCGGGTCGATGCGGCGGGCAAAGTCGCCCAGCGACTTGAACGGACCACCCTCCTCGCGCACCTTGACGATGTGCTCCACCGCCTGCTCGCCGACGTTCTTCAGTGCCGCCAGCGAGTACTGGATCGCCCCGTCCTTGACGGTGAAATCAAGCCCCGACTTGTTGACGCTTGGCGGGTTGACCCGGACCTCCATCCGGTCCGCTTCACGCTTGAACACCAGAAGCTTGTCGGTGTTGCCCCGGTCGAGCGACATGGACGCCGCCAGGAACTCCACCGGATGGTTGGCCTTCAGCCAGGCGGTCTGGTAGGCGACCACGCCATAGGCGGCCGAGTGCGACTTGTTGAAGCCGTAGCCGGCGAACTTGTTGACCAGTTCGAAGATGTTGCTCGGCCTGGCCTCTGGTCCACGCCGTTGGCCACCGAGCCCTCGACGAAGCGCTGCTTCTGGGCGTCCATCTCGGCCTGGATCTTCTTGCCCATGGCGCGGCGCAGCAGGTCGGCCTCGCCCAGCGAGTAGCCGGCCAGCACCTGGGCGATCTGCAGCACCTGTTCCTGGTAGATGATGATGCCGTACGTGTCCTCGACGGATGTGCGTCCAGCTTTTCGGGTGAAGGTAATTCAGGCGCTTCCTCGCCCTTGCTTGCGACGCGATGTACTTCGGGATGTTCTCCATCGGGCCCGGGCGGTACAGCGCCACGAGCGCGATGATGTCCTCGATGTTGCCCGGCTCGCGCCTTGCGGATCAGGTCGCGCATGCCGGAACTTTCCAGCTGGAACACGCCCACCGTCTCGGCCCGCTTGAGCAGGTCGTAGGTCTTGCCGTCGTCCAGCGGCAGCGCTGCCAGGTCCACCTCGATGCCGCGCTGGGCGATCAGCTTCACGCCCTTGTCCAGCACGGTCAGCGTCTTCAGGCCAAGGAAGTCGAACTTCACCAGCCCGGCCTTCTCAACCAGCTTCATGTTGAACTGAGTGACCGGCATCGGCGAGCGCGGGTCGCGGTAGAGCGGCACCAGTTCGTCCAGCGGCCGGTCGCCGATCACCACACCGGCCGCATGGGTCGAGGCGTGCCGGTACAGCCCCTCCAGCTTCAGCGCGATCTCCAGCATGGCGGCAGTCGTCTCGTCGGAGCGGCGTTCTTCCTGAAGGCGCGGTTCGCCGTCGATGGCCTGCTGCAGGGTGACCGGATTGGCCGGATTGTTGGGAATCAGCTTGCAGAGCCGGTCCACCTGGCCATAGGGCATCTGCAGCACCCGGCCCACGTCGCGGCACACCGCGCGCGCCTGCAGCTTTCCGAAGGTGATGATCTGCGCCACCTGGTCGACGCCGTATTTCTGCTGGACATAGGCGATCACCTCGTCGCGCCGGTCCTGGCAGAAGTCGATGTCGAAGTCCGGCATCGACACGCGCTCGGGGTTGAGGAAGCGCTCGAACACAAGGTTGAAGCGCAGCGGGTCGAGATCGGTGATGGTCAGCGCCCAGGCGACCACCGAGCCGGCGCCGGAGCCACGCCCCGGCCCCACCGGAATGCCTTGCGTCCTTGGCCCACTTGATGAAGTCGGCAACGATCAGGAAGTAGCCCGGAAAATCCATCGAATTGATGACGTCAAGCTCGTATTCCAGCTTCTTTTCGTAATCCTCGCGGGTGAAGCCTTCCGCCACGCCGAGCGCGTCGAGCCGGTCGGCAAGGCCCTCGCGGGCCTGCACGCGCAGTTCCTCGGCCTCGTCGCGGGCGTCCTCGCCGGAGGTGAACTTGGGCAGGATCGGATCGATGCCATGCGGAAACCACGAGCAGCGCCGGGCAATCTCAACCGTATTCTCAACCGCCTCCGGCAAGTCCGCGAACAGACTCACCATTTCCGCCTGCGACTTGAAATGATGATCGGGCGTCAGGCGGCGGCGGTCGTCATTGGCGATCACCTCGCCCTCGGCGATGCAGATCAGCGCATCGTGGGCGGCAAAGTCGTCCGCCGTGGCGAAGTAAGGTTCGTTGGTGGCGACCAGCGGCAGGCCCATGTCGTAGGCAAGGTCGATGAGGCCCGCCTCGGCGGCGCGCTCCTCGTCCATGCCATGGCGCTGCAGCTC
The DNA here is from genome assembly GCA_963700935.1 of uncultured Alphaproteobacteria bacterium. GTDB lineage: Bacteria > Pseudomonadota > Alphaproteobacteria > Rhizobiales > Aestuariivirgaceae > Anderseniella. Next base: position 15,065 of record CAVOZK010000022.1, read on the forward strand.
GACATAGAGCCGGTCGCCGAAAATCTCCAGCAGCCGCTGCGCCCGCTTCTGGGCCAGCGCGAACTGGTTGTCCACCAGCGGCCGGTTGATCAGCCCGCCCGGCCCCCCGGTCAGGCAGATCAGGCCCGCATTGTGCCGGGTGATGTCGTCCAGCGTGACATGCGGCAGCTCGCCATCGGGTGCGCCAAGATAGGCCTTGCTCGACAGCTTCATCAGGTTGCGGTAGCCCGGCTCGTCCTTGGCCAGCAACGCCAGCCGCGACAGCTCAAGCCCGTTGCTGGTGCGCTGCGGACCTTCGGGGCCGTCGCCTGCGTCCACCATGAGCGTACAGCCGACGATCGGCTGCACGCCCTTGTCCTTCATGGCGTCGGCAAATTCCAGCGCACCGAACAGGTTGCCGGTATCGGTAATCGCCAGCGCCGGCATCTTGTGCTCGACCGCCAGCTTGCCGAGCAGCTTGATCGGCAGTGCGCCTTCCGACAGCGAATAGGCGGAATGCGTGCGCAGGTGAATGAAGCTGACTGGGATGCTGGAATCGGCCATGGCCACAGGAGATTAGCCTGTAGGACCGCTGCTGCACATGGTGCAGATGAGGCTACCCACCAAAACCTTTCAGGAAGGCCGTCAGGTTGTTTTCCAGGTCATCGGTCAGATAACCGCCTTCCTGCACGATCACCGTCGGCAGGCCGAGCCTTGAAATGGCATGCGCCATGCGGGTGAAGCCGGCAGTGGTGACGGCCCCGCCATTGAGCGGATCGGCCTCGTGGGCATCCAGCCCCAACGCCACGACCAGCGCGCCAGGGGCGGCGTCCTGCAGCTCGCCAAGCGCCATTTCGAGCGCCCCCATCCACACTTCGTCGTCGGACTTTACCGGCACCGGAATGTTGATGTTGTAGCCCGTGCCCTGCCCCTTGCCGCGCTGGTTCTCGTACCCATAGTAGAACGGATAGTACTTCTTCGGGTCGGCGTGGATGGAGATGGTGAGCACATCGGCGCGGTCATAGAAGATGCCCTGGGTGCCGTTGCCGTGGTGCACGTCGATGTCGAGAATGGCCACCTGGTCCCATGACTGGCGAAGGTACTGGGCGGCTATGGCCGAGTTGTTGAGATAACAGAACCCGCCTGCCCGGTCGGCATAGGCATGATGGCCCGGTGGCCGGCACAGCGCATAGGCCGTTTTTTCGCCCTCCGCCACCAGCTCAGCCGCCGACAATACGGTATCGGCGGAGGCCTTGACGGAAGTCCAGGTCTGCTCGGTGATCGGGCAGGAAAAGTCCTGCTGGTGCCAGCCGGCCTGCCCCAGGATGTCGGACGGGTAGCGGGCGGGCTTCTCGACCGGGCGGATCGAGGCCATTACCTCTTCATAGGCCTTGCCCTTGGGCCGGTTCCACTTGCGGAAGGCGTTTTGCAGAAACTTCACATAGCGGCCGGTATGAACCGCCAGAATGTGCGCCTCGCCGTGGGCGCGCGCGGCATGCATCTCGCAACCGGCGGCCTTGGCCCCGCGCAGCAGCCGCTTGGCCCGCTCGGGTTGCTCGGGAAAGCCGACAATGTGGCCACGGCTGAGATAGCGCTGCGGATTGTGCAGCAGCTGGTTGTGATGAAACACCGCCTTCATGATCTCACATCTCCACCAGCTGGCCGCCCTGCAACTGCACGACGCGGCTCATGCTGCGCGCCAGCTCCAGATTGTGGGTGGCAATCAGCGCCGCCAGCCCCTCATCCCGGATCAGCGACAGGAATTCGCCATGCACCCGGCCCGCCGTTTCCGGATCAAGGTTACCCGTCGGCTCATCGGCGAGCAAGAGCAGCGGCTGGTTGGCCAGCGCCCTGGCAATGGCCACGCGCTGCTGCTCGCCGCCTGACAATTCTGCCGGGCGGTGCGAGGCGCGCTTGGTGAGGCCAAGCCGGTCGAGCAGCTGCCGGGCGCGCGCCTCCGCATCGGCACGGGACTTGCCGGCGATCAGCTGCGGCATCACCACGTTTTCCACAGCAGAGAACTCGGGCAGCAGGTGGTGAAACTGGTAGACGAAGCCGATGCCTAGCCGCCGCACCCGCGTCATGGCATCATCCTCCAGCCGGGTGCAATTCTTGCCGGCCACGTACACGTCACCGCCGGTCGGCCGCTCTAGCAAGCCGGCAATGTGCAAAAGCGAAGACTTGCCGGTACCGGACTGGCCGACGAGCGCCACCACTTCGCCCGGATAGACGTCCAGCGACAGTTCCTTGAACACGTCGATGGTGCGGCTACCCTGATTGTAGGTTCGCGATATCCGGTCCAGGAAAAGGGCGGGCGACGGGGCCTGCTGCTGGCGGCGCATGTCATTCATAACGCAGCGCCTCCACCGGATCGAGCTTGGCGGCGCGCCGCGCCGGATAGATGGTGGCGATAAACGACAGACCGATGGCCATCAGCGCAATCATCATGGTCTCATTGACGTTCATCTCGGCCGGCATGCGAGACAGGTAGTACAGTTCAGGCGAGAACAGCTCCTTGCCTGACAGCCATGACAGCCCCTGTCGGATGTTCTCGATGTTGAGGCAGACGAGCACGCCGAGGAGGATGCCGGCCATCGTGCCGGCCAGCCCGATGGCTGCGCCGGTCATGAAGAAGATGCGCAGGATGGAGCCGCGCGTCGCACCCATGGTGCGCAGGATGGCGATGTCCTTGCCCTTGTCCTTCACCAGCATGATGAGGCCGGAAATGATGTTCAGCGCCGCTACCAGGATGATCAGCGTGAGGATCAGGAACATCACGTTGCGCTCGACCTGCAGCGCGTTGAAGAATGTCTGGTTGGAAGTTTTCCAGGTGACGAACTGCAGGTCCGCACCGGCGTTCTGCGCCATGGCCGGTACATACTCGTCAATCCTGTCAGGGTTTTCCACCATCACCTCGATGGCGCTGGCGCCATCCTCCTGGGCGAAGAAGTCCTGGGCTTCCTTCATCGGCATGTAGATCACCGACTTGTCGTACTCCGACATGCCGATCTCGAAGGTGGCGATGATCGGGAACGAGCGGATGCGCGGTGCGGTGCCGAAAATGGTGGCCGGGCCTTCCGGCGACACCAGGGTGATCTGGTCGCCGATATTGAGCCCATGCTGCCAGGCCAGCCGGTAGCCCACTGCGACGCCCTGACCCTCGTCGAAACCGTCCAGCGAACCGCGCAACTTGTCGTTCATCACGCTTGTCAGCTTCTGCAGGTTCTCAAGCTTCATGCCGCGTACCAGCACGCCGGTGGACGCGCGCGCCGATGAGGCCATGGCCTGACCCTCGGTGAACGGACTGGCCCGCACCACGCCCGGTGTTGCAGCCAGCTTTGCGGCCCTTTCCTCGAAGTCGGGAATCGGCGCGGCATTGGCGGCATAGACCATGGCATGGCCGTTGAAACCCAGCACCTTGCCCAGCAGTTCGGTGCGGAAACCGTTCATGACCGCCATGACGATGATCAGCGTCGCAACCCCCAGCAGGATGCCGACGAACGAAAAGCCTGCGATGACCGAAATGAAGCCTTCCTTGCGGCGGGCACGCAGATAGCGCCAGGCAATCATGCGCTCGAAGGCGGAAAACGGCGCGGTGTCAGTCTGGGCCATCGGCGGCCTCCGGTTCGGTTCAGTTGGCGAAGCGCGACTTGAGCGCCTCGAGCGAAACGTCCTCGCGTTCACCAGTAGCGCGATTCTTCACTTCCGCCTTGCCTTCCTTGAGGCCACGCGGACCGATGATGACCTGCCACGGAATACCGATCAGGTCCATGGCTGGCGAACTTGCCGCCTGCCCGGTTGTCGGTGTCGTCGTAGAGCACCTCGTTGCCCTGGGACTGGAACAGCCGGTAAAGTTCGTCGCACGCCGCATCGGCTTCGGCATCGCCGGACTTGAGGTTGATCAAACCGATGCGGAACGGCGCCACGGCCTCGGGCCAGATGATGCCCGCATCATCGTGGCTGGCTTCGATGATGCCGCCCACCAGACGCGACACGCCGATGCCGTAGGAGCCTGACTGCAGCGTGACCGGCTTGCCGTCCGGCCCCTGCACCTGGCAGCCCAGCGGCTTGGAGTACTTGTCCCCGAAGAAGAAGATGTGCCCCACCTCGATGCCGCGCCCGTTGACGCGGCGGTCCTCCGGCAGCTTTTCGTACTCGGCTGCGTCGTGCATCTCGTCGGTGGCGGCGTACTTGGAGGTGAACTCGTCCACCACATTCGCCACCGCGCCCGCATCGTCGTAGTCGATGTCGAAGGCCGACCAGTCGAAATCATGGAAGGCCTTGTCGAAGAACACTTCCGATTCGCCCGTGTCGGCGAGGATGAGGAACTCGTGGCTCATGTCGCCGCCGATGGGACCTGTCTCGGCGCGCATCGGAATGGCCTTCAGCCCCATGCGCGCGAAGGTGCGCAGGTAGGACACGAACATCTTGTTGTAGGAGTGCTTGCCCGCCTCAACCGACAGGTCGAACGAATAGGCATCCTTCATCAGGAACTCGCGGCCACGCATGATGCCAAAGCGCGGACGCACCTCGTCGCGGAACTTCCACTGGATGTGGTACAGATTGCGCGGCACGTCCTTGTAGGATTGCACGCCGGCCCGGAAGATGTCGGTGATCATCTCCTCGTTGGTGGGGCCGAACAGCATGTCGCGCTCGTGCCGGTCGGTGATGCGCAGCATTTCCTTGCCATAGTCGTCATAGCGGCCGGACTTTCGCCACAGGTCGGCCGACTGGATGGTCGGCATGAGCACCTCGATGGCCCCTGCCCGGTTCTGCTCTTCGCGCACGATGCGCTCGATGTTGCGCAGCACCTTGTAGCCCAGCGGCAGCCACGAATAGATGCCCGCGCTTTCCTGGCGAATCATGCCGGCGCGCAGCATGAGCCGGTGCGACACGATCTCGGCTTCCTTGGGGTCGTCACGCAGGATGGGAAGGAAATACTGGCTGAGTTTCATCTGGTGTCTCTGGAAATGGTATCAAGCGGGCGCCGCGCTCGTCGCGAGCTGGCGAAATCGTCTGGTGTTCTTAGTCGAAGTTGCCTGCTTTGACAAAGCTCAACTCCGCTAAGCCCCATCAGGCGGAAGGTGCGACAAAATGGCTTTACAAGCCATGCCAATCGAGTAATGTTCGCGCAGTCGCCAACGAGCGATGTCCGGACAGCAAGTCTGGGGAGGAAAGCCCGTCAAATGCGAGGGCCAGGCGCGCGGTAAACGCTGTCGCCGAAAACCACTGAAGTGGGCAAAGGCAGGGTTGGGCAACCCTGCCTTTCGCTTTTCAGCCAGCACCACATCGGACAGCTGAACCGGCCCTGCTAAATGCCTTCAATCGTCGGCAGGAACGGAATGTCGTCGATGCTGAATCCACTGAAATTCACCAGCCAGTAATAAAAGGCATAAACCACCAGCGTCACGATGGTCGTGACAACGAACTTGCGCCACATGTTGACGCGCACGGGTGCGGCGCGCTCATGCCCCTTTTCCACCTCCACGCCCTCCTCGTAGGCAGAGCGCATGCCCCACGGCAGGACGGTGAAAAGCACCAGCCACCAGAGAATGAAGAAGACGGCAAAGCCGGTCAGGAAGTTGACAATCATCAGGCTTGTTCCAGTTCAACCAGGGTGCCGCAGAAGTCTTTCGGGTGCAGGAAAAGCACCGGCTTGCCGTGCGCCCCGATCTTCGGTTCGCCATCGCCCAGCACGCGCGCGCCTTCGGCTTTCAGGTGATCGCGCGCGGCAATGATGTCCTCGACCTCATAACAGACGTGATGAATGCCGCCGGACGGGTTCTTGGCCAGGAATGCGGCAATCGGGGAGTTTTCGCCCAGCGGTTCCAGCAGCTCGACCTTTGTGTTGGGCAGTTCGACGAACACCACGGTAACGCCGTGGGCGGGTTCGGGTTGCGGGTCCGACACCTTTGCGCCCAGCATGCTACGATAGACGGCGGTGCCGGCGGCAAGGTCCGGCACTGCGATGGCGACATGGTTGAGGCGGCCAAGCATGGTCAGGTCTCCCGGTTCGTGCGTCGGTCAGGTGGCAAGGTTTCTAGCAGGATCAGGCGTCGCTGCAATGGAACAATCAGCGCACCGGCGAGAACCGCAACGACAGGCACGACATGCCGCCGTCCAGCTTTGCTGCTTCCGAGTTGCCAATCTCGCGAACCTCGTAGCCTGCTGTCTGCAGCGTGTCGCGGGTGGCAGGAAAACCTGCCGGCATGAGCACCAGGCCGTTGAAGCGGATGGTGTTGGCAGCCGCCTCCTCGCCATCGGCAACATGGATGACGCGGTAGCCATCGAAACACCCGGACGCCGCCAGACGCCGCGTCGCCAGGATCGTCTCCTCGTCCAGCAGCGAGCAGTCGGTCTTGAAGTGCAGTACGCCCTCCGGCGTGTTGACAGTGCGCACCGTGTAGCCCCAGTCCGCCACCAGTCGGGCCAGGGCGGCAATGCCGGCCTCGCTGGTGCGGGCAGAGGTGCCGGCGAGAATCTCCTTCTCCGTCACCAGAATGTCGCCGCCCTCGATCGTGGCAGGCGTCCCGATCTCACGTACATCGGCATAGTACTGTTCAAGCACCGGCCGCATCCGGGCCGCCTCGCCAAGCCGCGTCGGCGCGCCGGGGCGCATGACGATGACGCCTTCAGGCAGGCACAGCGCGGTATCTTCCACGAACACCGCATCGGGAAAGTCCTCCAGCGCATCGAGCACCAGAACCTCGGCACCAGTTGAGCGCAGCGCCTCAACGTAGTCCGAGTGGTGAGCCATGAAGGTGGCAAGGTCCGGCGCGCCGGTATCGACCGCCCGCAAGCCCCCGGTGATGCTGGAGCCCGGCAGCCGGGCAATCGCGTGGGTGAATGTAATAGCTTCGCATGGCACGAAGTGCTATCCGGTCCTGAGCCACCTGACAATCCGGTTGCGCTGTTCGGGCGCAGCCACCCCGCGCGGCTCGAACACGTGGCGGGCAAGAAAGTGGCCGGTCAGCTCCAGCCCGTCGGCAACATCGTCGCGGTCTGGCGCGCCGCCTGCCCCGGCAATGAACCCCGGCAGCCGCAACAGCTTGTCCTTCCACTGCTCTCCGGCTTGAGCCGTCACCGCCTTGCCGGTGCGCGGCGACACGAACGCCAGCCCGTGGCGCACCCCGCTCATGGCGCACTTTTCCAGGTCGAGACCGAACCCCAGTTCATCCAGCAGCCCCAGCTCCCAGCGCACCAGCAGAGCCGGCCAGATGGCGTCGTCATCCAGATGATCGAGCAGCAGCAGCGAGGCGTCATAGATGCGTGGATGCGGCTCGCGCTCCGGCAGCAGGCTTGCCAGCGTGGTAATCGTGGTCACTGCCGCCAGCCTCGCCATGTTGTCGATGATGCCCGCCACGATCATCCGGTGCGGGTCGGCAGTGAACATGCCCAGATGATCTTCCAGCCGCGCCCGCCATACCAGGTGGACCAGGTTGCCGGCCTGCAGCACCGGGCGCTGGGTGCGCGAACGCCCGCCGCGAACGAGGCCCGAATGCCGCCCGCGCTCACGCGTCAGCACGTCGATGATCGCCGAGGTCTCGCCATGCCGGCGCACGCTCAGGATCAGGCCGTCACCTTGCCATTCCATGATCGTCCACTCCTGCCTGGCCTCGCCCTATCTCGATGGATCAAGCCCCATCATGCGCAGCCGCTCCGGGTCTTCCGCCCACTTTTCGCGCACCTTCACGAACAGGAACAGATGAACCGGCTGGCCGATGGCCTCGGCAATCTCGGCCCGTGCCGCCTGGCCTATAGCCTTGACGGTCTGACCGTTCTTGCCGAGCACGATCTTCTTCTGGCTGTCGCGTTCGACGAAGATCACCTGTTCGATGCGCACCGAACCGTCCTTGCGCTCCTGCCAGGTCTCGGTCTCGACGGTGGACGCATAGGGAAGCTCGTCGTGCAGCCGCAGGAACAGCTTTTCGCGGGTGATTTCGGACGCCAGCATGCGCAGCGGCAGGTCCGCCATCTGGTCTGCCGGATAAAGCCACGGCCCCTCCGGCATCCGGGCGGCCAGCGTTTCCTTCAGGTCGTGAACGCCATGGCCCTTCATCGCAGAGATCATGAAGGTGTCGGTGAACGGGTACCGCTTGTTCAGTTCGTCCGCCAGCGTGAGCAGCCTTTCGCGCTGTACGGTGTCGATCTTGTTGATCGCCAGCATCACCTTGAGGTTCGTCTTCTCGAGTCCCTCGATGATCGCCAGATTGGCCTCGTTGAGACCGTCACGCGCATCGATCAGCAGCACCGTCGCGTCTGCCTCTGCCGCACCGGCCCAGGCGGCTGCAACCATCGCCTCGTCCAGCTTGCGCTTCGGCGCGAAGATGCCTGGCGTGTCGACAAAGATGATCTGCGCATCGCCCTCGATCGCAATGGCGCGGATGCGGGCACGCGTCGTCTGCACCTTGTGGGTCACGATGGCGATCTTCGAACCGACCAGTTGGTTAAGCAACGTCGACTTGCCGGCATTGGGCGCGCCGATAAGCGCAACGAAGCCGCATCGCGGATGCAGCGGCATGGGGGTGTCGTCGGTCATTTCCAGATCTTCTCCCGGACAAGAAACGCTTCAGCCGCCTGCTGCTCGGCCATGCGGCGCGACCCTGCAATGCCTTCCGCCGGCGCGCGGCCCTGGACTGTCAGTTGCACCGTGAATTCCGGCGCGTGATCGGGACCGGACTGACCAATGATCTCATAGGCCGGCACGTCAAGCGAGCGGGCCGCTGCCCATTCCTGCAGGGCGGTCTTGGGATCCTTGCGCACCCCCGGCGCCTGATCGAGGGCGTCCTTCCAGTGCTGCCGGATGAACCGCGAAGCCGCCTCCAGTCCGCCATCCAGATAGATCGCCCCGATCAGCGCCTCCAGCGCGTCGCCCAGGATGTTGTCGGTAATGACGGTGCGCTTCTGGCCTTTGCCGGCCAGCTTCAGCGCCGGGCCGATGTCGAGCCGTTCTGCAACCTTGGTGCACATGGCGCGGCGAACCATGGCGTTCAACATGCGCGCAAGCTCGCCCTCAGCAAGGTCATCATGACGCTCATAGAGAATGTGGGCGATGACCAGTCCCAGAACGCGGTCACCGAGAAACTCCAGCCGTTCGTTGTTTCCCAGCGTCCGCTTGCCGGTTCCGCTGGCATGGGTCAGCGCCTGCTCAAGCAGCGTCTCGTCGGTGAAGCCATGGTCCAGCCGGGCCTTCAGCGCGGCCACCGCCTCTTCACGCTCGCTCATTCGACGAAGTTGAACAGCCGGCCCCAACGGATATTGGTGGGCCACTTCCAGAATTCCCAGAAGGCGCCGTCAGGCCCGTGCGAGAAGAACAGAATGGTGGCGCGGCCCACCAGGTTCTCGACCGGCACGTAGCCAACCTCGTTCAGGAAACGGCTGTCGGTCGAGTTGTCCCGGTTGTCGCCCATCATGAAGTAATGGCCTTCAGGCACCGTGTAGACGGGGGTGTTGTCCGCCTCCGACTGATACAGGTCGATGACCGGGTGGCTTACCCCGTTCGGCAACGTCTCGATGTACTGCCGCGCCTTGCGCTTGCTGGCGTGATCAGGGTTGATGAAGCCGTCAATCTCCTTGATCTGAACCGGCTCGCCATTGATGTGCAGCAGGCCGTCGATCATCTGTATGCGGTCGCCCGGCAGGCCGATGACGCGCTTGATGTAGTCTGTCTCGTTGTCGCGCGGCAGCTTGAACACAACGACGTCGCCGCGCTCCGGCTCGCTGCCGAACACCCGGCCCTCGATCGGCACCGGGCCGAACTTGAACAGCGTGTTGCCGAGCAGGTTGAAGCTGAAGTTGAACGAATATTTCGAATAGCCGTAGGACAGCTTGTTGACGAACAGGTAGTCGCCCACCCGCAGGGTCGGGACCATCGATTCGGACGGAATGTTGAACGGCTGGAAGAAGAACGTCCGCACCACGAAGGCAATCAGTAGCGCCTGGACAATGACCTTGATGGTCTCCCAGCCGCCGTCTTCGGCCTTTTTCCGGCTCCGCTCCACGTTTGAAGCCATTGCGATCCTGCTTTCTTGTCGTTCGTGCCCGGTGCGGGGATTTACGTCAAATCAGCCGCCGTTTGAACAGTCATGTCGCAGTTTATTGGCAGAATTGCAACCGCCCCGGCTCAACCCGCCGGGCAAGTTCCGGCTTGCTCGGCCGGCAGCCCCGAGATGATCACAATGGCCTGCGCCCACGGAAAATCGTCCGTGATGGTAAGATGGATGTCAGGCCGGTATCCCGCCGGCACCAGCGCGGCCAGCTGCGCCTGCGCACCGCCGGTCAGCACCATGGTGGGCCGGCCGCTGGCCAGGTTGACGACGCCCATGTCACGCCAGAACACACCCTTTCGGAAGCCGGTGCCGAGCGCCTTGGAACAGGCCTCCTTGGCCGCGAACCGCTTGGCGTAGGATGCGGCCCGTTGCATCCGCCGGTCAGACTTGGCGCGCTCTATGTCGGTGAAGATGCGGTTGAGAAACCGGTCGCCGAACCGCTCGATGCTCTGCTCGATGCGGCGGATGTCGACCATGTCGTTGCCGACGCCAAGGATCACAGCACACCCCCGCCCGGCCCCGGTCCTGCACGATGTGCTGCCTCCCGGCGTTGCCGCAGCTCGGCAGCACGTTTCTCGCGGCTTCGCGCCCGGCGCTTCTTGTAGCGGGTGATGGCCGGCTTCAGGATGACATAGCAAACCGCGGCACATGCCAGCCCCAGCGGCACCGCACCCACGCACATCGGCCAGAACACCGGCTCCAGCGTTGCCCACAATTCGGAGAAGAAGCTTCCGGGCTGGCTGAACAGCAGACGGATGCCGCCGTGCGGCGCAGCCAGGGCGATCTCGTGCCGGCCCTCCTGCCCGAGCAGGAAACTGCCGACATTGTGCGTGGCGATCCAGATGAACGGAAAGGTGAGCGGGTTGCCAACCGAGGTGCCGATGGCGGAGGCAAGAATGTTGCCGCCGATGATCCACGCAATCAACGCGGCAAGAACAAAGTGAAACCCGATCGCCGGGGTGAACGAGGCGAATGCGCCTGCGGCAAAGCCCAGAGCAATGGCGTGCGGCGAACCGGAAATCCGGTTCACCTTGTGCGACATGTATTTTGCGGCGCGATTGAAGCCGATCTCGGGCCAGAAGAAATTCCGCACCCGGCGCCAAAGGCCGACAGTTTCGCGCCGCTTCAGGATCATCTAACTGTTCGCACCAACAATCATGTTCATCACTTCAGACCACGGCTGCCCGGTTTGACAGCCTCGATTGCCGCCAGTTCCGGCGGCAGCTTCGTCGGTTCGTAGGCCGGCACCTCAAGCTGCGCCAGGCACACCAGAGGCACGCCCACGTCCGCCTTGCCGCCCGAGCGGTCGATCAGGCACGCAGCGCCCACGGTCTTGCCGCCTTCGCGGTGAATGGCCTCGATGCACTCGCGCGAGGACAGGCCGGTGGTGACGATGTCCTCGACCATCAGGCACCGCGCGCCCGGATCGATGGAAAAGCCGCGGCGGAATGTCAGCGTACCTTCCACCCGTTCACAAAAGATTGCCGGAACCTGCAGCTGGCGGCCCATCTCGTAGCCTACCACCACGCCGCCCATGGCCGGTGAAACCACAAGGTCGATATCGCCGAACCCCGCCCCACGCACCTTTTCGGCAAGCGTCGAGCACAGCCGGTCTGCACGTGCCGCATCCATCAGCACCCGCGCGCACTGCAGGTAGCGGGGGCTGTGCAATCCCGAAGACAGGATGAAATGCCCTTCCAGCAGTGCGCCGGCAGCGCGAAATTCGTCAAGAACCTGTTCCTGTGTAAGCATGTATTGTCCGTCCTTTGGCAACTGCCGCCAACCGGCGTGCCCCGCAATGGGCTCAGGCTTCGCCCGTCGCCCGCGCCGCCGATGAGATGAGCTGCTTGCGGTTGAGCTCGTTGATGATGCGATTCAGGTGCCTGATATCCTCGACCTCGATGGTCACGTCAATGTTGTAGAAGTCGCGAGCGCGGTTGGTCATTTGCAGGTTCTCGATATTGGCGCCGCCTTCGGCGATGGTCTGCGTCAGCTGCCCCAGCGCCCCCACTTCATTGTGCAGCACCACGTTGAGCCGGGCCGGATAAAGATCTCCCAACGCATCCTCGTCCCAGGCAAGGTCGACCCACAGGTCCGGTTCCTCGTCGAACTTCTGCAACGCGGCAGAGAAGATCGGGTAGATCGTGATGCCCTCGCCGCGGGTCAGGATGCCGACGATGCGCTCGCCGGGCACCGCGCCCGTACGGGGGTCAATGCGCAAAGGCAGGTGGCGGTTCACGCCGCGCACCGCGATGGTCCGCTCGCCCTGCTCGCCCGCTGGCCGGCGCATCTGGCGCACATCTCGGCGCGGTTTCTTCTCGTCGGCATTGAAACCGAGCGCCATCAGCACGTCGCGGGCCAGCAGTTCACCACGGCCAAGCGCGGCCAAACCATCGTCCAGCGAGGTCACCCCCAGCTTGCGGAAGGCTTCCGCCGCCAGCTTGGCTTCATAAACTGCATCGAACCGGGTCAGTTGCCGTTCAAGTATCTCGCGCCCCAGTCCTGCATACTGGTCACGCACCGCAAGCCTGGTCGCCCGGCGGATTGCCGCGCGCGCCTTGCCTGTATGGGCAACCTTTTCCCAGGCTGCCGGCGGCGTCTGTGCCTGCGAGCGGATGATCTCGACCTCGTCGCCATTGCCCAGTTCGGTCATCAGCGGCGCGTGGCGGCCATTTATGCGGCAGCCGACGCAGGAATTGCCGACATCGGTGTGAACGGCATAGGCGAAGTCGATGGCATTGGCGCCCTTGGGCAGGGCAATTAGCGCGCCCTTGGGCGTGAAGCAGAACACCTGGTCGGCGAACAGTTCAAGCCGCGTGTGCTCAAGAAACTCGCCCGGGTGATCTCCCTCGGCAAGGCTCTCGACCAGCGAGCGCAACCACCTGAAGGCATTGGAATCGCCGTGCTGTATTTTCACCCCCCGCTCAGCCGCCATCGGGTCAGCAGCGTCCTTGTAGAAGCTGTGCGCCGCAACGCCACGTTCGGCGATGTCGTCCATGTCGCGGGTGCGGATCTGCAGTTCCACGCGCTTGCGATGCGGGCCGATGATGGTGGTATGGATCGAGCGGTAGTCGTTCTGCTTCGGGTTGGAGATGTAGTCCTTGAACCGGCCTGGAACCACCCGCCAGGTGGTATGCACCACGCCAAGTGCGCGATAACAGTCGGCGGCATTGTCGACGATCACGCGGAAGCCGAAGATGTCCGAGAGCTGGCCCAGCGACAGGTCCTTGCGCTGCATCTTGCGCCAGATCGAGGCAGGCTTCTTCTCGCGCCCCGACACGTTGGCAGCGATACCGTGGCTGGCAAGCTGCTCGGTCAGCCGCTCCTCGATGTTGGTGAGGATGTCTCCCGACTCCGCGCGCAAAGTCTCCAGCCGCTTGATGATGCCCTCGCGCGCCTCCGGGTAGAGCGCCTCGAAGGCAATGTCATCCAGCTCCTCCCGCATGGCGTGCATGCCCATGCGCCCGGCCAGGGGCGCATAGATATCCATGGTTTCCTGGGCTATTCTGGCGCGTTTCTCCGGCTTGACGTGATCCAGCGTACGCATGTTGTGCAGCCGATCGGCCAGCTTCACCAGCAGCACCCTGGCATCGCGCGCCATGGCCAGCAGCAGCTTGCGCAGGTTCTCGGCCTGGGCAGCCTCCTTGGTGATCAGGTCGAGCCGCTTGATCTTGGTGAGCCCCTCGACCAGACCGGCAATTTCGGTGCCGAACAGCTCCTCGATCTGCTGATGCGTTGCCTCGGTGTCTTCCACCACGTCATGCAGCAGGGCCGCCGCAATGGTGGCGTCATCCAGTTTCATCTCGGTCAGAATCGCCGCGACTTCCAGCGGATGCGTGAAATAAGGATCGCCGGAGGCGCGAACCTGGTGGCCGTGCGCCTTCATGGCATAGACATATGCCCGGTTCAGCATGTCTTCGTCGGCATCGGGGTCGTAGGAGGTAACCCGCTCCACCAACTCATACTGACGCATCATCGCGTGCGTGCCATCCTGTACGAGAAGCAAAGATTCCAATATGATGAGATAGTTGCCAGCGGCACAAAACACAACAGCCGGAGCATGGTGAAATGCTCCGGCTGAAACAAAACTGACGGGTTGCTATGCCGACGTGAAGTCGATCAGTAACCCGACCGCTGCGAGCCCGGGCTCTCGGCCGGCGGCAAGCCTTCCAGCCCGCGCAGCAGATCATCTTCGGACATCCGGTCGTAACCGTCCTGGCCGTCCTGCTGGGGCGCGCCGCCCTCAGAACCCACAGACGATTCATCGCCCGAGGTGAGCAGCGGAACCGCGCTTTCTTCCGGCTCGTCCACTTCGACATGCTTCTGCATGGAATGCACGTAATCTTCGCGCAAATCTTCGACGTCAATGGTCAAATCGCCAATCTCACGCAGCGCAACGACAGGGTTCTTGTCGTTGTCGCGATCCAGCGTGAGCGGAGCGCCCTGGGCGATCATGCGGGCCCGGTGGGCCGACATCAGCACCAGTTCAAAGCGGTTGGGAAGCTTCTGGATGCAGTCTTCTACGGTGACGCGCGCCATTCAGCTCGTCTCCTTGATGTTTTGGAGTTTCATGAAACTGACACGGCTTTTAGTCTTGCTTTGCACGGAAAGCAAGTGTGACCTTGCCGCAGCACATCCCGTTCCGCCGTAACCGACAATGGCGGCCTGCCAGGACGAATTCATGCCCGCAGCCGGTTTTCACAGGATCGTCTGGCCGCTTGCCGTCGCCGAAACCATTGTCTGGGCAGGGCTGTACTACGCCTTTCCCGCGCTGCTGCTGCAATGGGAAGCCGATCCCGGCTGGTCGAAGGCAGAACTGACCGGCGCGTTCACGCTGTCGGTCCTGGTATCCGCCCTGCTGGCTCCGTTCTCCGGCCGCGTCATCGACCGGGCGCTTGGCCCGCACCTGTTTGCCGGCAGCGCCGCGCTGGGCGCGCTGCTGCTCATCGTGCTGACGCAGGTCACGCAGCTCTGGCAGTTCTACATGGTGTGGACGGCAATAGGCGTGGTCATGGCCGGCTGTCTGTACGAGCCGTGCTTCTCATTGCTCACCCGTACCATGGGCCTGATGGCGCGCCGCGCGATTACCGCAGTATCGCTGGTGGCAGGCCTTGCAGGCACCGTGTCCTTCCCGGCGGCGCACTACCTGTCGGCATGGCTTGGCTGGCGCGGAGCGGTGGTGGTGTTTGCCTGCGTGATACTTGCCGTGGCTGTGCCCCTGATGTGGTATGCAGCAGGCCTTGCTGAACGCAGCGGCGGCCACGCGGCGCCCGCATCAAGCCTGAAGGCCGCAACCGCTGCCCGGGTTGCTGCACAGCCCGCTTTCTGGGCGCTGGCGCTGGGCTTTGCCATGCTGGCGCTCAACCACGGCATGATGCTCACCCACACCCTGCCCCTGCTTGATGAACGGGGCATCGACCCTGCCCTTGCCGTTCTCGCCATCTCGTGCATCGGCCCGATGCAGGTTGCCGGGCGCATCGTCATGATGTCGGTGGAACACCGCGTGTCGAGCATGGCCATCGCCATTGCCTGCCAGGTGTCGCTGGCACTGGCGGCGGTGGCCCTGATGGGAGCCGCCGCATGGCCGGTTCTGCTGGTGCCGTTCGTGATGCTGCAGGGAGCCGGCAACGGCGTCACCAGCATCATCCGCCCGGTGCTGACGGCCGAACTGCTCGGCCGGGCAGATTTTGGCGTGATCTCCGGCCTCACGGCACTGGTCTACATATCGGGCTTTGCACTGGGACCAACGGCCGGATCACTGTTGTGGCAGTCTGGCGGCTACAACGCGATGCTGGCTGCAGCCATCGCCATGGCGGGTGTGGGCATGATACTGCTGGCAGCCGCTCGACGGCTATCTGCCACCACGCCTCACGGGTGAGGCGCCTGGGCGCGCTCGAACATGCCGTAGTCGCGGATGATGCGGCCCGAAATTGCCCACGCCAGCTGCGGGTGAGCAGACCACGACTTGAGCTGCGCGGCAGCATCGGCCTCGCTGCCGGCTTGTGCGATTGTCACGAACCGGTCGTCGAAATTGACGCTTTTGAACCGCTCGCCGGCGCCTTCGACGGCGCCACCCTTGCCATGACTGGCCACCATCCAGCCGCCCGTTGCCGATGCCGTCAGCTGGTAATCCTCGACCGGGACACCGGCAGCAATGCGCTGCGCCACCTCAATGATGCGGATACGGTAATCGGCGAAGTGCTTCTCGCGGCCAGCCGTCTGCGAACCCTTGTGGTGCTGGTCCTCGCGCCAGCGGATGATGGCCGCCTCATCCTCCCATAACTGGTGAGACAGCAGCACCCCCTCCCGCAACAGCGAGTTGAACCGGTCGATCCAGATCAGTCCGGTGTGCTTTTCGAGCACCGGCTTCAACATGCCGACATGCCGGAAATAATGATCCAGATGGCCCGGCTTCGGCTTGACCTCGAAAAACAGCGCAAGCATTCAGGCAGTCTCCTTTCCGTCCAGCACCTTGCCCCCCTTGTCCGGGTCCAGCTCAGCCAGCAGTTGCTTCGCCGTGCGGCCAAGCACCGGGTGGCGCCAGCGCGGCGCAATCTCCACAACCGGCTCCAGCACGAAGGGGCGCTCGTGCATCGACGGATGCGGCAGCACAAGCTGCGCATCGGTGGATTGGCCGGCCGTCTCGTTCAGCTTCAGGCCATTATAGTCAAGGATATCCAGATCCAGCGTACGCTCACCCCAGCGTTCCCGGCGTTCGCGCCCTGCTGCGCGCTCCACCTGGCGCAGATGAGCAAGCAATTCAACAGGTTGAAGCCGTGTCTTGATGCGCGCCACGGCATTTGCATAAACCGGCTGGTCCTTCCTGCCCCAGGGTTCCGACGCGATGATGGCAGAGGCCGCCACCAGCTTGAGCGGTGGCTTGCCCAGTTCGGCCAGCGCACGCTCCAGCGTCTGCCGCGGGCTGCCCCACGGCCCCGTCACATTGCTGCCAAGCCCGATCAGGATCATACACTGCCACCATTGATAACCAGCGATGCTTGTGGCACACCTGCAGCGTATTTCAAGGCCGCATGGTGAAATCGCCAGTCCGGCCATGACCAGATGATTTCAACCCGGGAGAACCCCCAATGCGTCTATACAAGGACGAACGCACGGCGCTTTTCATCGATGGCTCCAATCTCTACGCAACCGCCAAGGCGCTCGGTTTCGACATCGACTACAAGAGCCTGTTGAACCATTTCGAGTCCAACACGCGGCTGATGCGGGCGATCTACTACACCGCCCTTATGGACGACGCGGAGTATTCGCCAATCCGCCCGCTGATCGACTGGCTGGACTATAACGGCTTCATGGTCGTGACCAAGCCCGCCAAGGAGTTCACCGATGCGCAAGGCCGCCGCAAGATCAAGGGCAACATGGATATCGAGATCGCGGTGGACGTGATGGAACTGGCCCCGTCGCTCGATCATATCGTGCTGTTCTCCGGTGACGGCGACTTCCGCTCGCTGGTGCAGGCGGTGCAGGGAAAGGGCTGCCGCGTCACTGTCATCTCGACCATGGCGGTGCGTCCGCCTATGGTGGCCGATGAATTGCGCCGCCAGGCCGACCAGTTCGTCGACCTGAACTCGCTCAAGGACCTCGTTGGCCGCACCCCGTCCGGCAACCGCGAGGCCGGCAGCGGCGGTAACAACAACCGCAACGAAACGCCCGACCAGAGCTTCGAGGAATTTGCCGACATCTGAAGGCGCGCCGATGAGCTACGCGATCTATGTTGGCAGCAACCTTACGGCAGAAGGCCATGCGTGGCTGGCTGGCTATGGCGATGAGCCCTCCAGCCACTGGCTGGAGATAGTGCCTCGCATGACGCATCAGCCCGGCGCGACTTTCCGCGCCGGCGTGGGCGCGGATGCCGACCTGCCGGGCATTCGCATCGACGTGCCTCAAGCCGCAGAAACCTTCCGGCATTTGCGGGTCAGCTATTCGTACTACAAGGGCGTTCCCGCGCCGATCACCAATGGCGGGCTGAACGAACACGGCGTTGCGGTCAGGGATGTGTGGTCGCCTTCGCGCGGTGAACTCGTCGCCATGACGCCGCAAGACCAGCAGGGCCTGAACTATTCAGACCTCGCCCGCGCCTGCCTCGAGCGTGCCACAACCGCGCGCCACGGCGTCGAACTGATGGGGCAACTGATAGCCCGGCACGGCGAGGCCAGCTACGGCGGCAACTCGCACCTGCTGGCCGACAGCCACGAGGCCTGGGTGGTCATCCAGTTTGCCGGCGGCAAGGGGCTGTGGGCAGCCGAGCGGCTGGGGCCGGACAGCATCCGCGCCTCCCGGCCCGGCTATATTCAGGAAATCCCGGTTGATCAGCCCGGCCACCCCGATTTTCTATACTCGCCCAACCTGATCAGCTTTGCCCGCGAGATAGGCTGGTACGAGAACGGTCCGTTCGACGTGAACGCCATCTACGGTGATGGCAAGGGCCGCTGGGACGGCGTGACCTGGATCGAGGATGAAATGCGCACCCGCGCCGCAAGGCCGGAAAAGATCGGTCTCACCGACATGATCTGGGCCATCCGCACCGGCAAGCTGACCGGCGACTCGGCAGGTTACGGCCAGGTGGTGCCGCTGAGAGATCCCGCAAGCGAATCGCTTCGGATGATGTGGCACGCCCCCATCGGTTCGTTGGCCGCACCCTTTGCACCGGTGTTCATGGGGCAAGAGAACGTTCCGCCGGAGTTCGCAAAGCATCGCTACCTGACCACAGGCGAGGACCATCGCTTCATGGATCCGCGCCGGGACGAAAGCTTCGGCGACGACATCATCTCGACCGTCAATCAGGCCGTCGAGGGCACCCACTCTGCTGTGTACGAATGCAAGCGGCTGATGTACCTGATGCTGCAGGACGCGGACAGGTTCGAGCCGGAAGTTACCCGGGCGCTCGAAGACAGCGAAGCCCGGCTGACAGTCGAGACGGCGCGCATTGTGAAGCTGGCTGAAACGTTGATCGCATCGCAGAACGAGACCGATGCGTGTCACGTCCTCGACTATTTCTCCAACACCGAACTCAAGCGCAGCCTCGACCTGGTCATGGCGATGTCTGCAAGCATCGAGGCGCGGCTGAGAACGGCGGGCAAGCTGGATGAACGGCAGCCGGTCAAGGGCCTGCCGCAGGTCTGGTAGCCGGCAGCAGCTCAGGCCCCCGGCACGACCTCGGCCATGGCCGCAAGAAACTTCGCCACTTCAGCTTCGGTGTTGTAGTGGCACAGTGAAACCCGCACGCATGAATCGAGCCCCAGCGGCTTGAGCACGTTGCCGGAATAGTGGTCATCCTTGCGGGTATGGGTGCGGATGCCCTGCGCATTCAGGTGCTCAACGATATCCACGGCCTTGACGCCCTCAACGGTGAGCGACACCAGACCCTCGCGCGCCGGGTTGTCCACGCCGCCGATGATGCTGACGCCGGGCATTTCGGCCAACCCCTTTAGGTTGCCGGTGCCGTGCAGCATGGCGTTGGTCAGCATCTGCTCGTGATCGTGGATCGCCCTGCCCGCCGCTTCGATGCGCACCCGCTCGTCGGCGCTGTCCGTGAACTGCCCGCCGAGCCAGATGAGGTAATCCACCACATCGGTGAAGGTGGCATAGGCACCGGTATCGCGGGTGCCGAACTCCCAGTTGGCTTCCGGCCCGTCGATCAGCCGTTCGCGCGGCAGCTGCGTCAGCCGGTCCGACGCCCAGCCCACGCCATAGCCGTGGCGCGAGAACACCTTGTAGGGCGACACCGCATAGCCATCAATGCCGGCAGCGGCGATGTCAATATGGCCGTGGCTGGCATGCTGGATGCCATCCACGATGATGTAGCACTCGGGCGACACGGCGCGGATGGCAGCCGCCACTGCGGCCACGTCAACACCCATGCCGGTCACCGGTGAGGTGTGGATGATGGTGGCCACACGAACTTCAGGCGTCATCAGCCTGGCGTAGTCCCCGGCGGTTACGCAGCCGGTGGCGTTGTCATGAGGCACGGCGATGTAGTCGCGGCCCGTTTCGTTCGCCCAGTACATGGCGGCAGACCGCGAGGCCGGATGCTCCAGCGTGGTGCCGATCACCGCCCCGCCCTCCGGCGCGCCGACAACGGCTGTACGGATGATGCGGAAAAGCAGTTCGGTGCCGCTCTCGCCGACGAAGAACTGGCCGCCGGGCGCGTTGAACATCACCCGCATCTTCGCCTTCGACTGGTTGATGATGTCCACCAGCGCGCGCGAGGCCACGTTGTCCCGGCCCTGGTTGTCGGGAATGGCGGCAAACTTTGCCGAGGTTTCGACCACCGATTTGAGTGTCAGCGCGCCGCCGGCATTCTCGAAGAAAATGCGGGGACCGGAAAACGGGCATTCGTCGACATGGGCAAAGCGGTTGCGCACCTCGTCCATCAGGCCAGGCTTGTCAGCAATCATGATCGGCCTCCGGAAACGGGCCTCAGCCCTTTTCGCGCAACAGCCGCGCCTTGTCGCGCTGCCAGTCACGCTCCTTTTTCGTCTCGCGCTTGTCGTGAACTTTCTTGCCCTTGGCAAGGGCGATTTCCAGCTTCACCCGGCCACGCTCGTTGAAATAGATCTTGAGCGGCACGATGGTCAGCCCCTCGCGCGAAGTGCCCTGGAACAGCCGCGCAATCTCGCGCTGGTGCGCCAGCAGCTTGCGCGGCCGGCGCGGCTCATGGTTGAAGCGGTTGCCCAGTTCGTACTCGGGAATGTTGGAGTTGATCAGCCACAGCTCGCCGTTCTTCACCTGCACGTAGCTCTCGGCGATGTTGGCCTTGCTGGCGCGCAGCGACTTCACCTCGGTGCCGGTTAGCTGGATGCCCACTTCCAGCGTGTCCAGCAGCTCGAAGTCAAAGCGGGCGCGCCGGTTATCGGCGATAACCGGACTGCCGGACCGCTTCTTTGCGCCACCGCTCTTCGAAGACATCTCTAGCTACCTGCTGACCCGCGCCTTGCGGGCTCTTGCGTCAGTTCAGAAGGCCGGCGTGGACCATGGCCGCCTTCACCTGCTGCCGGGCCCAGTCGGTGGCCGGCACCATCGGCAGGCGCACCTCTTCCGAGGCGTGGCCAAGCAGGCTCACCGCATACTTCACCGGCGACGGGCTGGTTTCGCAGAACAGCGCCTTGTGCAACGGCATCAGCCGGTCCTGCAGCTTGAGCGCCTTGGCATAGTCGCCCGCAAGCGTGGCTTCCTGGAACTCCGCACACAGCCGCGGCGCCACGTTCGCCGTGACCGAGATGCAACCCGTGCCACCGTGGGCGTTGAAGGCCAGCGCCGTGCCGTCCTCACCCGAAAGCTGGATGAAGCCCTCGCCCGAAGCCAGCCGCTGCAGCGAGGGCCTCGTCAGGTCCGCCGTGGCGTCCTTGGTGCCAACGATGTTGGCAAAATCCTTCGCCAGTCTGTCCAGCGTCTCGACCGAGATATTGGAGATGGTCCGGCCCGGCACGTTGTAAACGAAGATCGGCAGGTCCGGCACCGCGCGCGCAATCGCGGCGAAATGCTGGTAAAGGCCTTCCTGGGTAGGCTTGTTGTAATAGGGGCAAACCGACAGGGCAGCATCTGCGCCGGCCTGCTGTGCATGGAGGGCGAAATCAACCGCTTCGGCCGTCGAGTTCGAGCCTGCGCCGGCAATGACCGGAATGCGGCCGGCGACCTGTTCGATGACGATGTTCACCACGCGCTTGTGCTCGTCATGGCTCAACGTCGGCGATTCACCGGTCGTGCCAACGGGCACGATGCCATGCGTGCCTTCGGAAATGTGCCAATCGACCAGTTTGCGAAGGGCCGCCTCATCCACCTTGCCGTCCTTGAACGGCGTGATCAGGGCGGGAATGGAACCGTAAAAACGAGCAGCCATCGCAAAACCTCAATAATTCGTAAACCATGTTGCACTAGGACTTAAGCCAGAAACGCCTGGCGCAGGCAAAGCCCGAATGCCGATGTCCTTAACAGGCGCGGCACCATAGACGCCGCAACGGTTTGCAGCAACCGAAAGCTGCCAGCCGTGTTGTGATTGTACCGGTGCGTCACATGGCAGCCGCAATCGCCCCCTAATCAGGCGATCTTGCAGGGTTAGTGCAGCGTTTTTGGGGTAGCGGCAGGTAAATTCGCAAACCGCGAACGAGGACGGGATGACACGGCCCAACATGATTTCAGACTACATGCGCATGCTGCTCCTGACAGGCGTGGCAGCGGGCTTCAGCCTTGCTGTGTCCGCCGGCCTGAGCCCGGCCTCAGCCAAGTCGACGGATGACGGCGATGTGTCTTCCAGCGAAGAACTGCAGACCGGCAACAGCGGCCGCTCGCCCGCTCGCAACAATTCCGCCGCCGTTCGCGCCATTGATGCTGCTCTCGACAAGAACTGGCAGGCCGCTTTCGATGGCGCTGCCCGCACCGGCGACCAGGCAGCCATCAAGACGGTCGAATGGCTCTATATCCGCACCAACCCGAAAGACGCCGGACCCGAGCGGATCATGAATTTCGTTGCCAGCAACCCGGCCTGGCCTGCCTCGCAAGCGCTGACACGCGCCGCCGAGGCCCGGCTGGTTGATGACGCGACGCCGGTCGAGGTGGTTGCCCGCCACTTCAACCGCTTCACCCCCATCTCGTCCTGGGGCCAGGTGGCTTTTGCCCGGCTGGCACTGGCACGCGGCGACAGGGCAAGTGCGGCAGCAGCGTTGCGCAAGGCATGGCTCGACGATGAGCTGCCAACCAGCCTCGAAAAGGAAATCCTGTCGAAGTATCGGGGCCTTCTCTCCGAAGAGGATCACAAAGCGCGCATGTACGCCATGATCATGGCGCAGGAGACCAACGCTGCCGTGCGGGCTGCCGGTCTCGTTTCGCGCCAGCATGTAGCGGCCGCCAAGGCCGCACAGGCTCTGATCCGGCGCAAGGCGGATGGTCCCGGGCTTTACCGCAAACTGCCGGCGGCTTTCCGCAATCACCCGCCGATCTTCTATGCCTATGCCCGCTGGTACAGGCGCATGGGCAAGCACGAAACGGCGCTGCAACTGCTGCAGCAGGCGCCTACGTCACACGCTGCGCAGATTGATCCGGAACAGTGGTTCATCGAAAAGCGCCTGGCCGCCCGTCAACTGGCAGGCCCGGCGCACCGCAAGCACTGGCCCGCCATTTACAAGCTGATGGCGAACCACGGCTTCACCTCGGGCAAGCACTTCATCGAGGGCGAGTTCCTGGCCGGCTGGTATGCGCTGCGCAAGCTGAACGATCCGAGGTGCCGCCGCCGTACACTTCAAGCGCATCACCGACGCCGCAACCACCCGGACAGACGCCTCGCGCGGCTGGTACTGGCTTGGCCGGGCCCGCGCCGCCAAGGGTGAAGCCGGCCGCGCCGAGGAGGCCTACCGGCAGGCTGCCTCCTCGCCGACGCTGTTCTATGGTCAGCTGGCGCTCGACAAGCTGGGGCTCGGCACCCGGCCCATCAACATCACCGGGGCCAGCCCGACCGATGCGGCACGCCAGAAAGTCAAGTCCGTCGAGGTCTTCCGCGCCGCACACCTGCTGGCGCAAGCTGGTGGCGACAGCCATGTGGGTCTGTTCCTGTTTCCCATCGCCCGCGCCGTGAAGGACCCCGCCGAAGCGGCATCCGCCATCGACGCACTGCACTCCGAGGTGGGGTATTTTCCGGCAGTACGACTTGCCAAGGCCTTCGGTACCATGGGCGTGGATGTCGACAACTGGGGGTATCCGGTCAATGCCGTGCCCAACTGGCGCAGCCTGAGGCAGCCGGTCGAGAAGGCCGTCATCCTTGGCCTGTCTCGGCAGGAGAGCGAATTCAACGCGGTAGCGGGCAGCCATGCAGGCGCCAAGGGGCTGATGCAGATCATGCCCGGCACCGGCAAGGAAATCGCCCGAAAGTACCGCATCGGCGGCTACTCGACGGGCAAGCTCACCTCCGACCCCGCCTTGAACGTCGCCATGGGCGAAGCCTATCTCGGCGACCTGATCGACAGGTTCGGCGGTTCCTACATCATGGCATTCGCCGGCTACAATGCAGGTCCTGGCAACGTTGCAAAGTGGATAGACCTGTATGGCGATCCACGCTCCGGCAAGGTTGACGCCATAGACTGGATCGAATCAATCCCGATCACCGAAACGCGCGGTTACGTGCAGAAGGTGATGCAGAACGTGCATGTCTATCGCACCCGGCTGGACACCCGGAAATACGCCATCAGCATGGACATCAACCGTGGTGGCGTCATCCCT
Organism: uncultured Alphaproteobacteria bacterium; assembly: GCA_963700935.1. Taxonomy (GTDB): domain Bacteria; phylum Pseudomonadota; class Alphaproteobacteria; order Rhizobiales; family Aestuariivirgaceae; genus Anderseniella. The sequence continues at coordinate 39,319 of CAVOZK010000022.1, forward strand.
GCGCCAGCCGCGCCCCAGCGCGAAGGCAACAGCTGCGGCGAAGGTGCGCGCACCATCGCCTCGCTGCTGGAAGATTGCTGAGGGCGCTGGCTTGGCCTGAGCTGCCTCAAGCAACCGTTGCCGGATCGGTATTCGACCCGCACAGCAACACGCCCACCCGTTCACCGGGGCCGGGCTTGTAGCGGCCTGACAGCAGCGCAGCAAGCGCCGCCGCACCACCCGGTTCGGACACCAGCCTGAAGTCGCGCCACAGCAGTTTCTGAGTGTCGCGAATGGCGTCATCGCTCACCAGCGCCACGTGGTCCACCGCATGGCGGGCAATGTCGAAAACCAGCGAGCCTGCCCGGCGCGCGCCCAGCGAATCGGCCGCCACCGAATTGACCTCCACATCCACCGGCTCATCCGCTGCCAGCGCCGCATGAAGGCAGCATGAGCCCTCAGGTTCCACGCCGACAACCTTCACCCTGCCTGCCCACCAGGCTGCCATGCCGCCGATCAACCCGCCGCCGCCAACGCCGATCAGCACCGTATCGAGATTGCCAAGGCCAAGCGCCTGTTGGTCTTCCTCCCACTCTTTTGCCACCGTGCCCTGCCCGGCCAGCGTCTCCAACGCATCGTAGGGGTGGACCAGCAAGGCCCCGGTTTCTGCGGCATGGGCATCACACGCAGCCTGCGCATCGGCATAGCGCGCGCCGCCGACTATCGCCTCGGCGCCTTGGGCGCGGATGGCGTCAATTTTCACCTGGGGTGAAATGTCGGGGATGAAGATGCGAGCCTTGTAACCCAGCCGCCGCGCCGCCAGCGCGACTGCGATCCCGTGATTGCCACCCGACGCCGCGGTCACACCCGCCGCTGCCACATCGCGCGACAGCAGGGTGTTGAACGCCCCTCTGGTCTTGAACGACCCGGCGTGCTGCAACAGTTCCAGCTTGAGCAAAACATCCGCTCCTGCTGCCTCGTCAAACCGTGCCGGCAGGATGGGCGTGCGGCGGACATAACCGCGAATCCGCTCGTGGGCTGCGTCAACATCCGCCCGGGAAACCGGTAAATTGCCAGGGTCTGCCTGTTGCGTCATGTGGCTACTCCTCGTGCATGGCAACCTAAGCTGGTCCCGGTCAAAAAAGAAGGCCGGCATCGCTGCCGGCCTGCTGTTGCAGCATGAGAGTGGTTACTTTTTCTTTTTGGCGCGCCGTGTGCGGGTGCCGGACTTCGTTTCGCCTGCAGCGTTCCTCAGTCCACCGGTGCCGTAGAGCTTGTTGAACTTGTCCATGTCGCCCTCGGCCAGCAGCTTGCACTGCGGGATCCATTCTTCACGGTCGATTCGGCCCTTGAAGCGCAGATGCTCGTCCACCCAGGCAACCTCGTCACGCGTCCAGTTGGCAATCTGGTCGAAGTGGAAGAAGCCAAGCCCGTGCAGGGTCTTCTCCAGCTTCGGCCCGACGCCCGAGACCATCTGCAGGTTGTCGGCCTTGCCGCTGCGGGCGCCAGCCAGCCCCTTGGGTCTTGCCGGCTTGCCCGTCGAGACGGGCTGCGCCACAGGCATTGGCTTGGGTTCCGCAGGCTTGGGTTCGGCAGGCTTGGGCGCCGGCGGTGCTGGCGTATGCGGCTTGGGTGCCGCGGCAACCGCCGTTGCAGCAGTTGCGACAGCTGCAGCAGGCGCCGCCGCCTTGACCGGTTCAGCTTCCGCCCCGAACAGCTTGCGGAACAGACAGCCCAGGATACAGCCGATCAGGAAGACCAGCAGCATCCACAGCAGGAGTTCTATCGTCAGATGTGGCATTGTTTCGTTTCCTCGCTCGTTGCTTGCCGGCGCTCTAGCGTGCGTCCACGCGGCGGCACGTCATCCAGCCCACGATGAGCCCCAGAACGAGTGCTGCCAGCAGCCATGGCCAGTTGTGGCTTGCCACGATCATGGCGTCCTTGAAGTTCCAGAAGTCCATGTTCATCTCCCTCAGGGTTGTACCTTGAATTCGGTGCGCCGGTTGCGCGCACGTCCTTCCCTGGTTGCATTGGTTGCAATCGGGCGGCTTTCACCATACCCGACCGCGCTAAGGTTGGCAGCATTGGCGCCACGTGCCACCAGCGCATCACGCACAGCCACCGCCCGGCGCTCGCTCAGCGCCTGGTTGTAGGAGGTCGACCCGGTAGAGTCGGTGTGGCCGCCGATCTCGACCCTGGCGTCCGGACACTGGGCGATCACCTCGGCCAGCTTGTCCAGCAAGTCACTGCTGTTGCCATGAACCGCTGCCCGGGCCGTTTCGAATTCAATGTCACGGTCCGCGACTGCCTCATCGAACAGCTTCTGGCAATCGACGGCAGCGGCAGGCGCCGGGGCCGGTTCCGCAGGCGCCGGCGGAGATACGATCTCCACCTCGTTGACTGTGGTGTCAGAGCGCTGGTTGCCGGCCTTGTCGGCCACCACGACCTTCACGTCATAGGTGCCCGGCTCATAATCCCTGGTTGTAAGGATCGACCAGTTGCCCTTGCCATCGCTCGACAGGTTGGACGACGACCCCTTGGCGAAGGTTTCGCCGGCAAAGGTCACCGCCATCGATTTCGGCATCGCCTTCAGGGAAGGTGCCGGACAACAGCGGCCGCGGGAATTCCGACTTGTAGCTGTTGACAGTGGGTACCGCCGGTGGCGTGGCGTCGATGGTCAGTTCGGCATCGCTCTCGTCGGTTGCCGCATTGCCCGCCTTGTCTGTCACCGTCGCAACAACGTTGTAGGTGCCATCCGGCAGGTTTTCGGAAATCCGCAAGGTCCAGTTGTCGCCATCGGCAGCTAGTCCGTCGCCTGCCCCGGCCAGATAGGTCCGGTCGCCAAGCTTCACCGACAGCGCCGCGGCATCGCCCGACGGCCACGATCCGGTCACTACCGGCTGGCGCTGGCGGGTCAGCAGCGTGTTGACCGTCGGCACGGCAGGTGCCGAGGCATCCACGACCACCTCACCGAAACCGCGGTCCGAGGCGCTGTTGCCGGCCTCGTCCGTAGCCGTGGCGACCACGTCATAGGTATTGTCGGCCATGTCGCTGTCGAGCCTGAGCGTCCAGTTGCCGGATCCGTCCGAACTCAACTGGCCGTCGGTTCCCAGTGTATAGGTCTTGTCGGCAAGGGTTACCGTCAGCTGCTTTGCATCGCCTTCCGGCCAGGTGCCCGATATGACCGGGCGCACCGAACGGCTGGAGATCGGCTCTACGGTCGGCGCCTGCGGCGGCGTGGTGTCCACCCGCACGGCGTCCGCAGCCGTGGCGGAGGATGAAGCGCCAGCCGCGCCGCTGACCGTGGCAGTCACGTCATAGCTTCCATCAGCCAGCGGCGAAGACGGCGTCAGTGTCCATTTGCCGGACCCGTCAGAGGCCAGTTCGCCGTCGGTGCCAAGCTTATACTCCTTGCCGGCCAGCGTCACCGCGAGCGAGTTGCCGGCAATTTCCGGCCACGTGCCGGCGATCGTGGGTGTGTTGCCAAAGCCTGCGGAAATCTCGACGCCCGGTGCCTCCGGAGCCACGGCAGCCGGCGTCTCCACCGTTACGGCTCCCGCAACAGATGCAACAGCCTCGGCCTGAGCGCCATCAGTGACCTTCACGTCAACGTCGATAGGTGCCAGGCTGCAATGCGCTCGACGGCACCAGTTTCCAGTTGCCCGAGCCGTCAGAGGTCAACTCGGCATTTTTGCCAAGCTCGTAGGTGGCGCCGGCCAGCCCGACGGCCAGCGTCGTTGCCTTGCCCTCCGGCCACGTACCGGTAATCCCCGGCGTGCCGGACGTGCCTGAGACCGGGCTCACCGTCGGCGCATCGAGGCTGACTGGCGGTGCCACGGTGATGCCCGACGCATCGACCCGGCGCACGCCATATGTGCCCGCAACCAGTTCTGTGGCTTTTGCCACAGCGGCCTGCTCGGGCGCTTCACCCGTCAGCTTCGCATCGCGGCCATCCATAACGACCCCTGCCCATGGCGCGCCGCCGGAGGCAAGCTGGCTCTCCGCCGCACTCTTCAGCTTATCCTCCAGCGAAGCCGAATTGAAAAGCAGCGCAACCGCGCCCAGGCCCAGGGGCAGAATCGCCCACGGAAACAGCCACTTGGGCCAGTTACACTTCATCATGACATGTCCCCTCGTCCAGCGAACCAGAACCGGCCCGCAATTACCCCAAGTCGCACGCCGCCTGATCGCTTTCCGGCAGGCAGCGCCCGTCAGTCAACCGATTATACCGGGCCCCTGGTCAACGTGGCAGCCAGAATCAATTGATTCGCCCGCCATCAACATGATTTACCTTCCAGGCCAGCAAGATGCGGCAAGCGCCGCCTCGGGTCCCTCGACATGGTCAACCATGCGTTAACTTAGCGACAGCGCGTTTCACCAACAAGTTGAATCAAGGCCCATCCGCCGTCTCTGCACGGAAATGACACTGGAAAACACCACAAATTTCGCAGATTTCGGCGATCTACCGCCGTATTTGACGACTGCGCCCTGCTGGTAGTGTATATAATGCAGCCAGGCAGGCGCACGCTGGAAGGCGCCAGCCACCCCCGATCCGCCGCCGGGGTCACTGTTGCAATAAGGTCACACTTTCCGGAATAGTTCACCAGGAGCGTTTGCGGCGGTTGATTTCCAGATGAGTTGGAGAGACAACAGTCCGCGTGTGATTTGACGTTACACGCCGTCCTCCTAATCCCGGTTTGCAGGGGAAGTTTCCGGGGGGCAAACCCAACTCTAGAGATTATGGGAGAAACCATAATGACCAATCTTCGCAAGGCTCTGCTCGGTGGCGCGGCTCTCGCCGTCATGGCTACCGGCGCTCAGGCCGACGAACTGACTGCTCTGAAGGCTCAGCTTGAAGCCCTTCAGACCAAAGTAGACACGATGGAGTCCTCGGCTTCCTCGTACAACGTGCCGGAAGGCGTGAGCCTGCTCACCGGCCGTCGTGGCGCTGCCGACTACAACTTCGCCTACAACTCGCCGCAGATCGACCGTGAGTGGGCCGGTGGTGAAAACTCCGGTTACACCATTGCCATCACCCCGACCGCCGACATGCCGGCACCGGTGGCTGAAATCACCGTCAGCGGCTATGTCAGCAGCTGGGTGTCCCTGGGCATCGATGGCCACACCCCCGGTGAGGCTGGCAACTTCAATCCCTACGGTTGGGTAGACGGCGACACCCACCTCGACATCAACGGTCGTGGCTCGATCCGCGTTCGTTCGCGCATCGACACCGCTGTGGGCCAGATCCGCACCGATATCGAACTGCGTGCTGATGCCCCGGACGACGCCCAGATGCGCTATGCATGGGGTGAGTGGGACATGACCCCGAACTGGACGCTCGGCGCCGGTCCGTTCTGGCAGCTGAACAGCCTCATCGGCGTTCCGACCACCGTGAACTCCTCCACGCCGCTTGGTGTGTCCAACACCACCCGTCGTGACCAGGTTCGCCTGACCTACCGTGACGGACCGCTGTCGTGGGCCGTCGCTCTGGAAGAGCCGACCTTCGATTCCAAGACGGCTATGCCGGACATCACCACCTCCATCCAGTACGATCTGCCTGGTGGTCACCAGATGCAGTTTGTCGCTGGCGTGGGTGACTGGGGTGGTGACGGTTCTGCGTTCAGCACGTTCATCGCTAACGATGCTCAGGACGAACTTGGCTGGATGATCGGCGCTGCTGCCGTTGCCAACCTGGCTGACGTCGCAACCCTGTCCATCAGCGGTGCCTACGGTGAAGGCATGGTTGGCCGTACCCTGGTGTGGCTGGGCGGTACCGGCAACACCACCCGCGACTTCATCGGCAATCCGCGTGAAATGTGGGGCATGGTTGCCGGCCTCGGCTTCGCCGTCAACGACGTGACCTCGTTCAACGTCTTCGGTGGCTACGAAGAAGACCTCGAGTCGCTCGGCGCTGGTGCGGTTGAAGGCGACTTCAAGCAGGGCTGGGTTGTCGGCGCCAACATCATCTGGCAGCCGGTTCGCCAGCTGCGCATGGGTTGGGAAGTCAACTACGGCGAAGCTGAGACCCATGGTGCTGCTGGTGGTGTGGCAACGGATGGTGAAACCGACCAGTTCGACACCGAAGCACTCAACTTCATGTGGCACACCCGCTTCTTCTTCTAAGAAGCAGTTGGAAAGACACAACGATCGGCTCGGGGAAACCCGGGCCGGTTTTCGTTTGGTCAGCAGGTCATCAACTGTCAGACACATGGCTATTCCATCGGTGCTGGCTGACATGAGAACCGCAGAACATAACGACGGACAAGAGCCGACAAGCCCTTGCATGCCCTCATGAGTGGTCAACTCATGATGTTTCTGCACACGGCTGTAGCAAACATCGTGAAAATAGTTGGGGATACAGCAGCCTCCAAGGCAACACGCGTCCTGATGGTCGGCTCCGAATGATCTATCCAGCCGTGTCGATCATGGCTGGCTGAAGAGACGCCGCAGCCCGCTCAAGGTCCGCGCCAATGTACCTCAGCACCTTACCCCTGCTCTGCGGATAAACGTGGAGTTCCTCGACGTGCTTGATCTTCCGGAACGGGTCGGTGGGGTGCTTGCAATTCCTTCTCCCACCGCCTGTGACTGCCAGAGGTCATCCTGTGAAGGATCTTGGCGACCTGGTCGCGCTTGAACTCTGCAGCCCGCACCGGCTGCGGATCGTGGCGATGGCCATCTCAACCGCCAGCCAAACTGCCAGAACCTCGACGGGATCAACCTCTGCCTTCCGCAGTCGTGCCCAAGCGACCCACGCCCTCTTGCGAGGTGACAGGCCCCGGAGACGGAAAACCTCGATATGCGGACCAGCCCGCCAGTACAGTTCTCGGATGCCAGCTACGGCCTGCTGGACGGCTACGTCGCCCTTGTTGTCCCGCAGCCACTGGCGAGCCTTCTTGCGATAGGGATTGATCACCGAGGCTGGATAGCTGCCCTTCACTGGGTCTCCATGCCGGTTGTAGTGGTCTGCGTGTTTCCGGCAGTAGCGGGTGTCGAGGCCCTTGCCGGGCCTGCCTTCGCCGGATGGGGGCAACCGACGATCCTGCAGTAGCCGTACATATGGTTAGGCTGTGAGGCTCTGGCCTTTGACCTCGGCTTTCCTTCGACCGCGTTGTTCCCAGTTGATCATGTCTTGCGCTCCCATCTGCACTCGCTGACGGTTGTAGGACTTGGAAGAAAACCATGCAACATTGACGCCCCGCATCCCGGCAGAAACAGGGACCAACATATACCCGGCAGTGATTGGATGTTGACGAACACATATGTTCTGGACCAATCCTCAGGAACATCAACCAACCGGCTTGGTTGATACGCCTTCTTCGGCGGCGTGCAGCGTCCAAACAAACGATCATCTACTGAGAGACAGTCGCATGTCAGTGAACACGGATGCGTTCGTTGATGAAATGGAGAGCCTGTGGACAGGAAGGTTCGGGAATAAGTCCAACGACAAGTTCAGGCAAGTCTGGCGCATCATGGCAGAGACCTATCAAGGGGCGATCATCGCGAACATGAGCCACAATCCGCTCGCCTCGCCAATGAGTGGTTCGCCATGGCTCCGGAGATGGGCGTGGGCAAGACAACGGGAGCCTATCTCTATCTCGGCATGATGGGCCGATCAGCCCGGGACCTCCCTGCACCGTTCAGGTTCGGAGCCATCATGGCCTGTCGGACCATCGACCAGTGCGAGGAGGCGGTCGCTGCCATCAACGACCACGCTGGTTACACCGCAGCGATCACCCGACATAGTCAGAACAACATATCGACTGAACAGGTCAGGCAGCATCCGATCCTGGTGATCACCCATGCGGCGCTGCTGGGAGCAGGGCAGAAGGACGCCTACGCAGTGCTTCAGCAGTACAGTTCCTGGGCCGACGGCAAAAGGATGCTGACGATCATCGACGAGGCCCTTTCCAACGCTGTCAACTTCCACACGGTCACCGAGAAGGACCTGCTCGGTCTGATGTCGCTGGTACCTGCGAGCTGAAGCAGAAGCACGAGTTGGCCTGGTCATCATCAGCAGCCTCTACGATCACCTGAGGCAGAAAGTGGCGGTCGCAAGCCAGTTTCATGCGATGTGGGACCGCATCACTGGCAGCGCTGAACTGGACCGGATGCCAGAGTTGTTCGATGCCCTTTTCGCCGACATGAAACGTCAAGCACCATCCTTAGCCCAACCCGGTTGGAGGGATCGGATGTGACTGAGGCACGACTTCGGGATGCCAAGTCGACGCTGGACGCGATATGTGTGGTGTTCCGCAACTGGGCGGTCTTCGCCAAGAAGGGCGCAGAGGTAGCCATCATGTCAGCCGAGCTCAAGCTGCCCTGGCTCAATTACCCGGTGATCCTGAACGCAACGGCGGACTTTGATCCATTGCTCGACCGTGTCGGTGCCACACTGGTCCCGATGCCCAAGGTCAGAAACTACAGCAACCTCACGGTAAGGGTGCTGAAGTCAAACGGCATAGGGAAGACCCAGATGCGCGAGCGAGCTGAGCACAGGTTTAAGCGGCTCAGGGGAGTTTGTCCGTGAGAACTCCGAGGAAGGTGACAGTTGGCTGGTCGTCACCCACAAGAACACTGAGGCCATCGCTCAGCTGCATCTTCCTGCCAACTGCACTACAGTGCATTGGGGAAGCCTTGACGGCCTCAACAACTTCAATGACTGTAACAAAGCCATCCTGTTTGGCTTGAGCTATCGGGCACCGGAGTGGTCCAGCAACATGTACTTCGCCTTGCGTGGGCTGAAGTCGGATGCATGGACTGAAAGTGACGAGGGTAGACAGATCAGGCAAAGCCTTGAAGAGAAGGCAATGACATCCGAGGTGCTCCAGGCCATGGGACGCCCCCGGAGCAGGAAGGTGTCTGACGAGCTCGGTAACTGTCTGCCGACCACCATCTATGTGACCTTGCCGAAAGGTCAGCGCGGGAGAGTGATCGAGGAAGCTATCAGAGATCAGTTCCCATCTATCGGCATCACCTCGTGGGAGTACTCGCTTGACGAAACCGGTCAGTTCGGGGCGGTCAACGGCAGCTCCTCCGAACTGACCGGTTTCGTCAAGCGAGTACTCCCACGAGGTGATGCCGATAGATGGGAACTGATCTCTGATAGCTTCCTCGATCACTCTCCCGCGCTGACCTTTCGGCAAGGTCACATAGATGGTGGTCGGCAGACAGTTACCGAGCTCGTCAGATGCTCCGGGGGCGTCCCATGGCCTGGAGCACCTCGGATGTCGTCCTTGTCTTCAAGGCTTTGCCTGATCTGTCTACCCTCGTCACTTTCAGTCCATGCATCCGACTTCAGCCCACGCAAGGCGGAGTTGCCAGTGTTGCTGGACCACTCCGGTGCCCGATAGCTCAAGCCAAACAGGATGGCTTTGTTACAGTCATTGAAGTTGTTGAGGCCGTCAAGGCTTCCCCAATGCACTGGAAGTGGCAGGAAGATGCAGCGATGGCCTCAGTGTTCTTGTGGGTGACAACCACCGACTGTCACCTTCCTCGGAGTCTCACGGACAAACTCCCCGAGCCGCTTAAACCTGTGCTCAGCTCGCTCGCGCATCTGGGTCTTCCCTATGCCGTTTGACTTCAGCACCCTTACGGTGAGGTTCTGTAGTTTCTGACCTTGGGCATCGGGACCAGTGGCGCGAACGACACGGTCGAGCAATGGATCAAAGTCCGCCGTTGCGTTCAGGATCACCCGGGTAATTAAGGAGCCAAGGGCCGCAAGCTCGTGACGTGAATGGCTACCTGTGCGCCTCTTGGCGAAGACCGCCCAGTTGCGGAACACCACACAAATCGCGTCCAGGTCCTACTTTGCATCCCGAAGCCGTGTCTCAGTCACATCCTGATCCCTCCAACCGGGTTGAGCCAAGGATGGCGCGTGGTTCGGTCGGCGAAAGAGCGCCGAACAGCTTCTGGCATCCGGTCCAGTTCCGGTGCTCCAGTGATGCGGTCCCAGCATCGCATGAAACTCGGTTGCGACCGCCGCTTTTCTGCGGATGTGATCGTAGAGGCTGTTGATGATGTCCCAGGCCAACAGGTGCTTCCTGCGACTGAGCAGGGTACCGACTGCATCAGATTGAGCAGAGCTCAGCAGTGTGGAAGTTGACAGCGTTGGAAAGGGCCTCGTCGATGATTGTCAGCATCCTTTTGCCGCCGGCCGTGAACTGTACTGCTGAAGAACTGCGTAGGCGTTTTTGCTCTGCCCCTGCCCCCAGCAGCGCCGCATGGGTGATACTGTGCTAGCCTGTTTCCACGATATGTTGTTCTGACTATGTCGGGTGATCGCTGCGGTGTAACCAGCATGGTCGTTGATAGCAGCTACCGCCTCCTCGCACTGGTCGATGGTCCGAAGGCCATGATGGCTCCGAACCTGAACGGTGCCAGGGAGTCCGACTGATCGGCCCATCATGCCGAGATAGAGATAGGCTCCCGTTTGTCTTGCCCACGCCCATCTCAGGGACCATGGCCGACCCACTCATTGGCAAGGCTGAGCGGATTGTGTCATGTTCGCGAAGATCGCCCCTTGATAGGTCTCCGCCATGATGCGCCAGACCTCCCTGAACTTGTTGTTCAACTATTCCCGAACCTCCCATAAGGGTCTCCATTTCATCAACGAACACCGTCGTGTTCACTGACATGCGACTGTCTCTCGGTAGATGATCATTTGCTTGGCCGCCTGCCGCCACCGAAGAAGCATATGGACCATTCCGGTTGGTTGGTGTTGCTGAGGATTGGTCCAGGACATATGTGTTCGTCAACATCCAATCACTGCCGGGCATATGTTTGTCCCTGTTTCTGCCGGGATGCAGGGGCAAGTTACCATGGTTTTCTTGCAAGTCCCACAAGACATGATCAACTGGGAACAGCGCAGGTGCTGGAAAGCCGAGGTAAAGGCCAGAGCCTCTCAGCCTAACCAGGGTATTGTTTGGCTATTGCAGGATCGTCGGGTGCCCACATCCGGCGAAGGCAGGTACAGGCAAGGGCCTGGACACCCGCTACTGCAGGAAACACGCAGACCACTACAACCAGCAGTGGAGACCCAGTGAAGGGCAGCTATGCCACCTCGGTGATCAATCCCTATCGCAAGAAGGCTCGCCAGTGGCTGCGGGACAACAAGGGCGACATAGCCGTCCAGCAGGCCATAGCTGGCATCCAGGGACCACGTGCTCGAGGCTTTCGTCTACCTGCGGGCCTGTCACCTCGCAAGAGGGCGTGGGTCGCTTGGGCACGGCTGCGGAAGGCAGGGGTTGATCCTGTCGAGGTTCCTTGCAGTTTGGCTGGCAGTTGAGTTAGCCATCACCCACGACCCGCAGCCTGTCCGGTCTGCAGAGTTCAAGCGCGTCCAGCCACCAAGATCCTTCACAGGATGACCTCTGGCAGTCACAGGAGGTGGAGAAGGAGTTCAAGCGCCCCACGATCCGTTGCGGAACAGGCACGTCGAGGAACTCCACGTTTATCCGCAGAGCCAGGGTAAGGTGCTGAGGTACATTGGCGCGGATCTTGAGCGGGCTGCGGCGTCTCTTCAGCCAGCCATGATCTGCAGCTGGAGTCAGTCATTCGGAGCCGACCATCAGGACGCGTGTTGCCATGGAGGTTGCTGTATCCCCAACTATTTACTAGACGATGGTTTACAGCCGTGTGCAGAACGTCATCGGTTGATGCCGCTTCATGAGGGCATGCAAGGAGCTCTGGCTCTTGTCCCGTCGTTATGTTCTGCAGTTTCCTCATGTCAGCCAGCACCGATGGAATAGCCATGTGTCTGACAGTTGATGACCTGTGACCAAACGAAAACCCGCCCGGGTTTCCCGAGCCGATCGTTGTGTCTTTCCAACTGCTTCTTAGAAGAAGAAGCGGGTGTGCCACGTGATTGTTGCAGTGCTTCGGTGTCCAACTCGTAGTTTTCACCATCCGTTGCCACACCACCGGCCGCGCCGTGGGTTTCGTTGACTTCCCAACCCATGCGCAGCTGGCGAACCGGCTGCCAGATGATGTTGGCGCCGACAACCCAGCCCTGCTTGAACGTCAACCGCACCAGCACCAAGCAACTCGAGGTCTTCTTCGTAGCCACCGAAGACGTTGAACGAGGTCACGTCGTTGACGGCGAAGCCGAGGCCGGCAACCATGCCCCACATTTCACGCGGATTGCCGAGGAAGTCACAGGGTGTACCACCACGCAGTACCAGGGTACGACCAACCATGCCTTCACCGTAGGCACCGCTGATGGACAGGGTTGCGATGTCAGCCAGGTTGGCAACGGCCGCTGCGCCGATCATCACCTGCAGCATCGTTAGCGATGAACGTGCTGAACGCAGAACCGTCGCCACCACCCACGCCAGCGACAAACTGCATCTGGTGACCACCAGGCAGATCGTACTGGATGGCGGTGGTGATGTCAGGCATGGCCGTCTGGGAATCCAGGGTCGGCTCTTGAGCAACGGCCAACAGCGCTGCCACGTGTAGGTCAGGCGAACCTGGTCACGACGGGTGGTGTTGGACACGCCAAGCGGCGTGGAGGAGTTCACGGTGGTCGGAACGCCGATGAGGCTGTTTGCAGCTGCCAGAAGGTACCGGCGCCGAGCGTCGTCTCGGGGTCATGTCCAGCCCGCCCATGCATAGCGCATCTGGGCGTCGTTCGGGGCATCAGCACGCAGTTCGATATCGGTGCGGATCTGGCCCACAGCGGTATCGATGCGCGAAGCGAACGCGGATCGAGCCACGACCGTTGATGTCGAGGTGGGTGTCGCCGTCTACCCAACCGTAGGGATTGAAGTTGCCAGCGGGGTGTGGCCATCGAGGATTGCCCAGGGACACCCAGCTGCTGACATAGCCGCTGACGGTGATTTCAGCCACCGGTGCCGGCATGTCGGCGGTCGGGGAGATGGCAATGGTGTAACCGGAGTTTTCAGCCACCGGCCCACTCACGGTCGATCTGCGGCGAGTGTGGGCGAAGTTGTAGTCTGCAACGCCACGACGGCCGGTGAGCAGGCTCACGCCTTCCGGCACGTTGTACGAGGAAGCCGAGGACTCCATCAACCCTACTTCGGTCTGAAGGGCTTCGAGCTCGGCAGAGCAGTCAGTTCGTCGGCCTGAGCGCCGTCATGACGGCGAGAGCGCCACTTGCGAAGATTGATCATTATGGTTTCTCCCATAATCTCTAGAATTTGGGTTTGCCCCCGGAAACTTCCCCTGCAAACCGGGATTAGAAGAGGCGCGTCAACGTCAAATCACACGTGCACTGTTGTCTCTCCAACTCATCCGGAAATCAACCGTCGCAAAGGTACCCGGATGAACTATTCCGGAAAGTGTGCCTATATTGCGACGGTCGGCCCCGGCGGCGGATGGGGGTGGCTGGCGCTTCCAGCGTGGGCTGGCTGGCTGCATTATATACGCAACCAGCGGCGCGGTCCGCCAAATACGACGGGAAATCGCCGAAATATATGTATAGCGCGCTTTTCCCATGCTCTCCGTGCAGAGACGTCGGATGGACCTTACAATTCAACTTGCTGGTGAAACGCGCTGTCGGTAAGTTAACGCATGGTTGACCATATCGAGGACGCTTGCCGCGGAGATGCTGGCCTGGAAGGTAAATCATGTTGATGGCGGGCGAATCAATTGATTCTCGGCTGCCACGTTGACCGGGGGTTCCCGTATAATCGGTTGACTGCCGGGCGCTGCCTGCCGGAATGCGATGCGGCGGCGCTGGAGACCGGAATTACAGGGCCGGTTCCGGTTCCTGGAACAGGATAATGATGAAGTGTAACTGGCCCAAGTGGCTGTTTCCAGTGGGCAATTCTGCCCCTGGGCCTGGGCGCGGCTGCGCTGCTGTTCAATTCGGATATTCGCTGGAAGACAAGCTGAAGAGTGCGGCGGAGAGCCAGCTTGCCTCCGGCGGCGCGCAGTGGGCGGTATCATGGATGGCCGCGACGCGCAGCTGACGGGCGAAGCGCCCGAGCAGGCCGCCGTTGCAAAAGCCGCAGAACTGGTTGCTGGCGGATATTGGCGTGCGCCGGGTGGATGTGTCGGGCGTCGCCGTCGCGGCGCCGCAGAGTGGCCTTTGATGCGCCGACACGTAGATCCGGGTCTCGGGCGTGTCCGCACGCCGGAGATCACCGGTACGTGGCCGGAGGGCAAGGCGCCGACGCTTGCTGTCGGGCTGGCCGGCGCCACCTACGAGCTTGGCAAGAGTGCCGACTGACGTCCGACGGCGCCGGCAACTGGAACTCATCGTCGAGCGCGTTGCAGCCTGGCGTCTACGACGTTGACGTAAAGGTCACCGATAGCGCTCGGGCCGAGGCTGTTGCATCTGTTGCGGGAGCGAGTAGCAGTTGGAGACGCCGGCTGCCGTGGCTCCGGATGCGCCGGGCGTCAGATCTCCGCGGCTTTGGCAACACACCCACGATCACCGGCACCTTTCACCGGCGATTCGCTGGCGGCGCTCACCAGCAAGGAGTACAAGCTCAGGCACCAACACGAGTTTCCTCTGAGCATCCGGCAACATGACGCATCTTCGCCGCTGGCTGACGGAAACTACGATCTCACTGCCACGGTCACCGGCGCAGGTCCGCGCTTCATCCTCCGCCACGGCTGCGGACGCAGTGCGGGTCAACAACACAGCCGCAGGCGCCTGCCGCTGGAGCCGATCTCCAGCCGATTTGGGCCCGCCCCGTCATATCGGGCACCTGGCCGGAAGGCGATGCAAAGCAGCTGACGGTAACCCTAGCCGACAAGACCTATACACTGGGAACCGACGGCCAGTTGAGTTGGACGGATCCGGCAACTGGACGCTCAGGCTCGACAGCGACCTGGCCGACAATACTTATGATGTGGTGGCAACCGCTACGGACGAGGCCGGCAACAGCGCGTCGGACCGCGGTTTTCGGCGAGGTGGTCGTCGATCCTCGGCGCCAGCCGTGCGACATTGCGACACGCTGCTGACCCGCCAGCGCCAGCCGGTAGTGACCGGATCGTGGCCATGGGAGATGCCGCGGCGTCTTCGGCTTGATTGGCGACCGGACCTTATTGGCCGGGCAGGCGACGGACTTGCTGCGATGGCGACGAGCCTGGTTCCGGATTTCCGAAAACCTGCCGGATGGCACCTACAACGTTGTTGCGACGTAGCAGACAAGGCAGGCAATGCGGCAACCGACGAGAGCGATGCGAACTGACCATCGACGCCACGCCGCCGGCGGTGCCGACTGTCAACAGCTACAAGTCGGAATTCCCGCGGCCGCCTTGTCCGGCACCTTCCCTGAAGGCGATGCCGTCGGCGGTGACCCTTGCCGGAGAAACCTTCGCCAAGGTAGTCAGTCCGACCTGTCGAGCGATGGCAAGGACCTTGGTCGATCCTGACGACCAGGGATTATGAGCCGGGCGCGTATGACGTGAAGGTCGTGGTGGCCGACAAGGCCAGAGTGACCAGCGCTCTGCGACACCATCTGGGACGAGATCGTGGCCCCGCCGGCGCCGGCGGAAACCGCCCCGGGCCCGGCGCCTGCCGCTGCCGTCGATTGCCAGAAGCTGTTCGATGAGGCGGTTTTCAGCGGACCGTGACATTGAGTTCGAAACGGCCCGGGCAGCGGTTCATGGCAACAGCAATGACTTGCTGGACAAGCTGGCCGAGGTGATGGCCAGATGTCCGGAGGACCTGGTCGAGATCGGCGGCCACACCAACTCACCGGGTCGACCTCCTACAACCAGGCCCTGAGCAGCGCCGGGCGGTGGCAGTGCGCGATGCTCTCGTCGCACGTGGCGCCAATGCTGCCAACCTTAGCGCGGTCGGTATGGTGAAAGCCGCCCTGCAACCAATGCAACCAGGGAAGGACGTCCGCAACCGGCGCACCGAGTCCAAGAGTACAACCCTGAGGGAGATGAACATGGACTTCTGGAACTTCAAGGACGCCATGATCGTGGCAAGCCACAACTGGCCATGCGCTCTGGCAGCACTCGTTCTGGGGCTCGTGGGCTGGATGACGTGCACCACGTGGACGCACCCTGAGCGCCGGCAAGCAACGAGCGAGGAACATGCCACATCTGACGATAGAACTCCTGCTGTGGACTGCTGGCCTTCCTGATCGGCTGTATCCTGGGCTGTCTGTTCCGCAAGCTGTTCGGCGCGGAAGCTGAACCGGTCAAGGCGGCGGCGCCTGCTGCAGCTGTCGCAACTGTGAGACAGGCGGCTCCGCGGCACCCAAGCCGCATACGCCAGCACCGGCGGCGCCCAAGCCTGCCGAACCCAAGTCTGCGGAACCCAAGCCAATGCCTGTGGCGCAGCCCGTCTCAACAGGCAAGCCGCAAGGCTGGCGCCCGCAGCGGCAAGGCCGACAACCTGCAGATGGTCTGGGGCATCAGGAGCCGAAGAAGATGCACGGTCTTGGCTTCTTCCACTTCGACCAGATTGCCAACTGGACGCGTGACGAAGTTGGGTGGACGGCGTCTGCGCCAAGGTCGAAATCGACCGTCGAAGAATGGATCCCGCAGTGCAAGCTGCTGGGCCGAGGGCGACATGGACAAGTTCACTCTACGGCACCGGTGGTCTGAAGAACGCTGCAGGCGAAACGAAGTCCGGCACCCGCACACGGCGCGCGAAAAAGAAGAAGTAACCACTCTCATGCTGCAACAGCAGGCCGGCAGCGATGCCCGGCCTTCTTTTTTGACCAGGACCAGCTTAGGTTGCCATGCACGAGATATGACGCAACAGGCAGACCCCTGGCAAAAAGAGGTTTCCCGGGCGGATGTTGACGCAGCCGGTTCGAGCGGAATTCGCGGTTATGTCCCCGCCGCACGCCCAGTCCTGCGGCTGACGAGGCAGCAAGAAGCGGTGTTTGCCTCAAGCTGGAACTCCTGCAGTACGCGGTGCCATTCGACCGAGAGGGGCGTTCAACAACCTGCTGTCGCGCGATGTGGCAGCGGCGGTGACCGCGTCGGGCGGCTGTCACGGGATCCGCTGACGCTGGCGGCGCCGGCGCCTGGGTTACAAGGCTCGCATTTCCATCCCGTTCACCGCCGGTGAAAGGCCACGCCGGATCCGCGCCCAAAGCGCCGAGGCAATAGTCGGCGGGGCGCGCTATGCCTAGTGGACAGTTCGGCGCCGGGCCGCTTCTCGCTGGTTTTAAAAAACATCTGTACCAAGGCCATGTCGGTGTGGACCACGTGGCGGGGCTGGGTGAGCGATGTGACCCATGCGCGACACCCCCAGAAAACTGTGTGACACGACTTCAGGTAGTTGTCAACCGGGTGTGGCGGCACTTGCTCCGCTGCTGTCCAGCCGCTGAGCCTCGCCCCGGTGAAGCGGTCTGTTGTGCGGGTCAAATATCCGATCCGGCAACGGTTGCTGAGGGCGGATCAGGCCAAGCCAGCGCCCTCAGCACTCTTCCCACAGCGGCAATGGTGCGCGCACCTTCGCCACAACTGTTGCCTTCGCGCGGGTCGCGGCCGGCGTGGGCATGACGCCACCACGGTTGATGTCCATGCTGATGGCGTACTTCCTGGCGTCCAGCCGGGTCAGACATGCACGTTCTGCATCACCTTCTGCACGTAACCGCGGGTTTCGGTGATCGGGATTGATTCGATCCAGTCTATGGCGTCGACCTTGCCGGAGCGCGGATCGCCATACAGGTCTATCCACTTTGCAACGTTGCCAGGACCTGCATTGTCGCCCGGCGAATGCCATGATGTAGGAACCGCCGAACCTGTCGATCAGGTCGCCGAGATAGGCTTCGCCCATGGCGACGTTCAAGGCCGGGTCGGAGGTGAGCTTGCCCGTCGAGTAGCCGCCGATGCGGTACTTGCGGGCGATTTCCTTGCCGGTGCAGGGCATGATCTGCATCAGCCCTTTGCGCCTGCATGGCTGCCCGCTACCGCGTTGAACTCGCTTTCCTGCCGAGACAGGCCAAGGATGACGGCCTCTCGACCGGCTGCCTCAGGCTCCGCCAGTTTGGCACGGCATTGACCGGATACCCCCAGTTGTCGACATCCACGCCCATGGTACCGAAGGCCTTGGCAAGGCGTACTGCCGGAAAATACCCCACCTCGGAGTGCAGTGCGTCGATGGCGGATGCCGCTTCGGCGGGGTCCTTCACGGCGCGGGCGATGGGAAACAGGAAAAGACCCACATGGCTGTCGCCGCCAGCTTGCGCCAGCAGGTGTGCGGCACGGAAGACCTCGACGGACTTGACTTTCTGGCGTGCCGCATCGGTCGGGCTGGCCCCCGCGATGTTGATGGGCCGGGTGCCGACCCCACTTGTCGAGCCAGTTGACCATAGAACAGC
>CAVOZK010000023.1:0-124212 GCA_963700935.1 uncultured Alphaproteobacteria bacterium
CTTGCGGCAGTTGCGCAAGACCCGCAACCTGACGCAGGCCGACATGGCGCGCGCGTTGGGACTGTCGACATCCTACGTGAACCTGCTCGAAAACAACCAGCGCAGCGTATCGGTGCAGGTGCTGATGCGCATTTCCGAGGTTTACGGCCTCGACTGGCGCGATCTGGTTTCAGATGACAGCACCAACCGGCTGGCTGACCTGCGCAACGTGCTGCAGGATCCGGTGTTCGGCAACTCGCGGCCGGACCTCCAGGAAATGCGCGCTGCACTCGATCACAGCCCTACCCTGGTCGAGAGCATCATCGACCTGTATGACAGTTACAGGTTGCTCAGCGAGCGGGTGATGACCGAGCGTGACGCATCCGATGGCTCGGGCGACGGACCGGTCATCGCGGCGACGCCCGAAACCGTGGTGCATGACCTGTTCCGGCGAAACCGCAACCACTTCGCCGCGATCGAAAGCGCCGCAGAGAACTTCTATGGCGGGGAAGCCGTAGCGGCCGACGAGGTTTATGGCTACCTGAAGACGCGCCTGCGCAACCGGCTGGGAATCACCGTGCGCACCGTCGCCGTCTCCGACCTGCCCGGCACCTTGCGCTTTTATGACGCCCAGTCCCGTGAAGTGCTGCTGTCAGAAACACTCGATTATCCCAACCGGCTCTTCCAGCTGACCCACATGATCGGGCTGCTTCAATTCGGCGAAACCATCGACGCCATCATATCCGCCAATGGAATTGAAGGTCAGCGAGAGCAGGCCCGCTGCCGGGTGGAACTTGCCAACTATCTGGCCGCCGCCGTGCTCATGCCCTATGACGCGTTCATCTCGGAGGCCCGCGGCTCACGCTATGATCTCGACCACCTGGCCGCCCGGTTCGGGGTTTCCTTCGAGCAGGCCTGCCACCGGGTGACCACGCTTCAACGGGAAGGCAATACGGGTGTGCCGTTCTTCTTTCTGCGCATCGACAAGGCGGGCAATGTCACCAAGCGGTTCAACGCAACAGCCATTCACCTGGCAGAGTACGGCGGAGCCTGCCCACGCTGGGACATTCACATCAGCTTTCGGATGCCGGGCCGGATCTTGCCGCAGTTCGTAGAAATGCCGGACGGTACCCGGTATTTCACCATCAACCGCACGGTTGACCGTCCCACCCATGGCCATCAGAGCCAGGATCACCGGCTTGCGGTCACGCTGGGATGCTCGATAGAACACGCAGACCAGCTGGTGTATGCCGGCCAGTACCAACTCGCCGACCCTGAACTGTTCACCCCGATCGGCATCAATTGCAGACTGTGCCCGCGTCATGCCTGCTCACAGCGCGCCCATCAGCCGATCCATCTCGATCTGCCCATCGACGAGCATCGGCGAGGGCAGACCCGCTTCGAAAGCTGAATTCGCAGGACAAAAATTACTTTGGGTCAGAAGTTGGTTTTCTTGTCGCCGCCGACATGGAACTGCGGGGTCACCGCCGCCCAAATCGTCTCACCACGCCAGGGCACCAGACCATAATCTTCACACCAGCGCGCCTTGAAGGCCCCCTTCTCGCCCTCGACCTTGAAGGCAAACTCGAGGCAATCGCCACGCTTGGTGACCTTGCCGCCGGTGAAAACACCGGGCACCTGCAGCGTTATCCGGCAGTCCTTGCTCAGAAACGCGTTGGTGGATTCGTTCTTTCCCCGAAAACTGCCGGAGATCTTGTACTTGCCAGGCTTGGCCCAGCTGTGACCGCAAGTACTCGCCTGCGCTTCACCACCTCCGGCAAAAGCCACAACGACCGCCGCTCCCGCAACAAGCACAAAGCGGGCCAGGCTTCCAACGACATAAGTCACCTTCCGTCCTCCATCCAAACTAGCTTCGGAGTCCCCCGGATAGATGCCCCATAAACAAGACATTGGCATCACAATAACCGCTCCAGCGCAGAGGGCAAGCCGGTACCGGAAGAAAAGGTGTCACATGGCCAGTTTTTGCTTGTGCAACACCGCAACCATAACGTGACCAATGGGCAATTATCCGTATTAATCATTGTTTCGGCATGCAGGGCTGATAAGATGTTGTCAAAATGATTGTAAAAAACAAAAGCAATCGCACTGGACGAGGGCCATGACAGCTACTCACATCAAGCCGAGCGATAACGAGGTAGCCATTCCTGCCAATTGCAAGACGTGCAATGCTCGGACATACGGTATTTGCCGCGCGCTCAAGACTTCGGAGTTGCTGCGGCTGTCTGCGTCCACGCGCCGCCGCAAGATCCAGCATGGCGACACCATCGTGTTCGAGGAAGACGAAGTCGTTGACTACGCCAACATAGTCGAGGGCGCGGTCAAGCTGACCAAGATACTGAAAGACGGCAGGCAGCAGATCGTAGGCTTGCAGTTCGCCCCCGAATTCATTGGAAAACCGTTTTCCGAGCATTCCACCGTGTCGGTGGAAGCTGCAACGGACGTTGAGATCTGCGTTTTTCCCAAGGCCGAGTTCGAACGGATGCTTCAGCAGGAACCGGGTTTCGAACATCGCCTTCTGGAGCAGACATTGACCCAGCTCGACGATGCCCGCAGCTGGATGGTCACCCTTGGCCGCAAGACAGCCCAGGAAAGGGTGGCGAGCTTCCTGGTCCTGCTGGCCAACAACCTGGGCCGCCTGCAAAGCACCGGCAGCAACCTGGTTTCCTTCACGTTGCCGCTGAAGCGCGCCGATATCGCTGATTTTCTTGGCTTGACCATTGAAACGGTCAGTCGCCAGATGACCCGGCTGAGGAAGGAGCAACTGATAGACATCCAGCGCAATCTGGACGTGACCGTGCTGGACATGCCGAGGCTGAAGAATCTGGCAGATGGAAATTGACGAGGCGGCGCCGCGGCAAAAGGGTCAGCGGGGCTTGCCTTTCCGGCACGCCAAATCTGCCAACGCGAACAGGCATTCACGCTCGAATGCCACGTGCCGTCTGAGCGAACTGAAAAAGCCGCGCAACATGTAGCCTGCAGTCTCCGGGTTGGCCGCGGCGCCATGGTTGGCAAAATCCTCCAGAAGCCCGGTAATCTCCTCGGCAAAATCCTCGTCTTCGCAGTGCTCCCGGCGCAGCCGCTCGATGCTGGCCGCAAGCGCCGGCGCTTGTTCGGTCAGTCGCAGCAGGAGCGGGAATAACTCTTCCTCTTCAAGCAAATGCGCTTTTCTCACCGTCGGCAGAATGCAGCGCGACAGCGTCAGGCAAGTCTGGATATCGAACTGGTCGGGCAACCCGTCGGCAACCGTCTCCAGCGCATCGCACAGTGACAGCTTGAGGTCATGATTGGCCCTCAGCAGCACCGTGCAGCGCTCCAGCCTTTCGCTCTCGGCCAGGTCCAATTCCCGGATATGTACATTCATTGTCTTGGTATCCCACAAACCCGGAAAGCGAGGGCCAGCCACCGCCGCCATCTCGTTGACGATGCGGCATTATGTACCCGCCCCACTGTCAACCTGCCTTGACGCAGATCAATGTTGCAGCGCAACCGCAGGTGCACTTTCCAGCATGGTACACGCCCGCCAGGAAGAATCGGGCGCAAATATTGGGGCACCTGACAATGAAATACGGTTACGAGCTCGCCGCGATGCTGGTTGCATCCGTCCTGGCACTGCTGGGCGCGGCATTTGCCAAGGACCCGCAGTTCGAAATGCATGCCTGGATCCTGTTCGCCACGCTGGTGGCAGGCTCGATCGTGCTGCTGCGCAACATGAAGTTTGCCGCCGCCGGACATCCCGGTGCGGTCGAGGACACATCCGGCTACATGGATGAAGTCATCAAGTACGGCGTCATCGCCACGACATTCTGGGGCGTTGTCGGCTTTCTGGTAGGCGTGGTGATCGCGCTGCAGATGGCCTACCCGCAATTCAATATAGAACCATACCTCAACTTCGGCCGAGTACGGCCGCTGCACACCTCGGCGGTCATTTTTGCATTTGGCGGCAACGCGCTGCTGGCAACCAGCTTCTACGTCGTGCAGCGCACCTGCAGGGCAAGGCTGTGGGGCGGCAACCTGTCGTGGTTCGTGTTCTGGGGATATCAGCTGTTCATCGTGCTGGCGGCGACCGGCTACCTGCTGGGCATCACCCAGGGCCGCGAATACGCCGAGCCTGAATGGTATGTGGATCTCTGGCTTACGGTGGTGTGGGTTGCCTATCTGGCGGTGTTCGTTGGCACGCTGGTCAAGCGCAAGGAGCCGCATATCTATGTGGCCAACTGGTTCTACCTCGCCTTCATCATCACCATCGCCATGCTGCACGTGGTCAACAACCTGGCTGTGCCGGTGTCGTTCCTCGGCTCCAAGAGCTACTCGGCCTTCGCCGGTGTGCAGGACGCCCTGACCCAGTGGTGGTACGGCCACAACGCAGTGGGCTTCTTCCTGACGGCTGGCTTCCTCGGCATGATGTACTACTTCGTGCCAAAGCAGGCCAATCGCCCGGTCTACTCGTACCGGCTGTCGATCGTTCACTTCTGGTCGCTGATCTTCCTCTACATCTGGGCCGGTCCGCACCACCTGCACTACACCGCCCTGCCCGACTGGGCGCAGACCCTGGGCATGGTGTTCTCGGTCATGCTGTGGATGCCCTCGTGGGGCGGCATGATCAACGGCCTGATGACGCTGTCGGGTGCCTGGGACAAGCTGCGCACCGACCCGATCCTGCGCATGATGGTGCTGGCGCTGGCCTTCTACGGCATGTCGACCTTCGAAGGGCCGATGATGTCGATCAAGTCGGTCAACTCGCTGTCGCACTACACCGACTGGACCATCGGCCACGTACACTCCGGCGCACTCGGCTGGGTGGGCATGATCTCGTTCGGCGCGATCTACTACCTGGTGCCGAAGCTGTGGCACCGCGAACGGCTGTACTCGCTGCGGCTGGTCAACTGGCACCTGTGGCTGGCCACCATCGGCATCGTGATCTACGCCGCCGTGCTGTGGGTCGCTGGCATCACGCAAGGCCTGATGTGGCGCGAATACGATGACCAGGGCTTCCTCGTGAACTCCTTCATCGAAACCGTCAACGCCATCCACCCCGAGTACGTCATGCGCACCATTGGTGGCGTGCTGTACCTGCTGGGCGGTCTGGTCATGGCCTACAACGTCTACCGGACTATCAAGGGCGACGTGCGCAAGGAAGTGCCGATGGGCGCTTCGGCCACCGCTGCCGTGCCGGCCGAATAAGAGGACAAGAAAATGGCATTTGCAAAACACGACAAGCTTGAGCGCAATGTCTCCTTGCTGATGGTCGGCACACTCGTGGTGGTCCTGATCGGCGGCATTGTCGAGATCGTCCCGCTGTTCTACGTCAAGAACACCATCGAGAAGGTGACGGGCATGCGCCCCTACTCACCGCTCGAACTGGCGGGCCGCAACATCTACATCCGCGAGGGGTGCTATGTGTGCCACTCGCAGATGATCCGCCCGTTCCGTGATGAGGTGGAACGCTATGGCCACTACTCGCTGGCGGCGGAGTCGATGTACGACCACCCCTTCCAGTGGGGCTCCAAGCGCACCGGGCCTGACCTGGCGCGCGTCGGCGGGCGCTATTCGGATGACTGGCACGTTGCCCATCTGAAGCACCCGCAGTCGGTCGTGCCTGAACTCGATCATGCCCAGCTACGCCTTTCTGGCGTCGGCAAAGCTCGACACTTCGATGATCAAGGCAAGCTTGAAGGCTAACACCATGGTTGGCGTACCGTATACCGACGAGATGCTGGAAAATGCCGAAGCCGACATGATTGCCCAGGCAAACCCGGATAGCGACGGAGCCGAAGCCGTGAAGGAACGCTACCCCAAGGCGGTGGTGTCCAACTTTGATGGCGATGCCGCCACCCTGACCGAGATGGACGCCATGGTCGCCTACCTGCAGATGCTCGGCACCTTGGTCGACTTCTCGGCCTATGACGCCAACGCGCAAGTCAACCAGCGGTAAGGAGGGATCAGATGGACTACGAAACCCTTCGTCACGCCGCCGACAGCTGGGGGCTGCTCTACCTTACCCTGGTGTTCATCGGCATCGTGCTTTTCACCTTCCGCCCAGGCTCGAGATCAGTAGCTGATCACATGGCCCAGCTTCCGCTCAAAGAGGACGACGACAATGTCTGACAAGGAAATCGACAAGGTCTCGGGCGTCGAGACCACCGGCCATGAATGGGACGGTATCAAGGAGTTGAACAATCCGCTGCCGCGCTGGTGGTTGTGGACATTCTACGCCACCATCGTGTTCGCCGTCGGCTACATGGCCTACTACCCGGCCATTCCGCTGATCGAGGGCTCGACCATGGGCATGTCGGGCGAGACCAACCGCTCCGTGCTGCAGGCCGAGTTGAAGGCAGCCGACGAGGCCAAGGCCGGATTGGTAAGCCGGATCGAGACCTCTTCGCTGCAGGATATCCGCACAACTGACGAACTGTTCCGGTTCGCGGTGGCCGGCGGCCAGTCCCTGTACAAGGTCAATTGTTCCCAGTGCCACGGTTCCGGCGCCCAGGGAGCGCC
The DNA here is from genome assembly GCA_963700935.1 of uncultured Alphaproteobacteria bacterium. Classification (GTDB taxonomy): domain Bacteria; phylum Pseudomonadota; class Alphaproteobacteria; order Rhizobiales; family Aestuariivirgaceae; genus Anderseniella. Next base: position 6,496 of record CAVOZK010000023.1, read on the forward strand.
GGGTTACCCCAACCTGAACGACGACGACTGGTTGTGGGGTGGTGATCTCGAAGCCATCTACCACACCATCAAGCATGGTGTGCGCAACGGTACCGCCGATGCCCGCGACAGCATGATGCCGGCGTTTGGCGAAGGCATTCTGGAAGCACCCCAGATCGTCCAGGTCGCCAACTACGTCATGCAGTTGTCCGGCCAGGAGCATGACGCGGCAGCCGCCTCGACGGGCAAGGAGCTGTTTGCCGAAAACTGCGCGGCCTGCCACGGCGAAGACGGCAAGGGCGGGCGTGACTTCGGCGCGCCGAACCTGGCTGACCAGCTCTGGCTGTACGGCGGCACGGTAGACAAGGTCGCCGCCCAGATCAGCAAGCCGAAGCATGGGGTCATGCCGGCCTGGGGCCAGAAGCTGGACGAGGCGGAAGTGAAGCAGCTGACCGTCTATGTCCACAGCCTTGGTGGAGGCGAACAGGCTGCAGCGACGCAGTAGTCAAGCCAAAGCACCTGCGGGCCGGATTCGTCCGGCCCGCCAACAACAAGCACTGAGCACATTTGCGAGCACATGATGGCCAACGAAGACGCAACCTTCGAGACATTCGACGCCGAAGCAGTCAACGCCAAGCACAAGCGCACGCTGTACGCCGCCCGGCAGAAGATTCACCCCAAGCGGGCAAGCGGCTGGTTCCGCTCACTCAAGTGGTGGATCATGGCCATCACGCTGGGCGTCTATTACCTGACGCCGTGGCTGCGCTGGGACCGCGGCGCCCATGCACCCGACCAGGCGGTGCTGCTCGACATGGCCAATCGCCGGTTCTACTTCTTCTTCATCGAGATCTGGCCGCACGAGTTCTTCTTCGTCGCCGGCATGCTGGTTATGGCCGGTATCGGGCTGTTTCTGGTTACCTCGACCGTTGGCCGCGCCTGGTGCGGCTATACCTGCCCGCAGACCGTGTGGGTCGACCTTTTCCTGGTGGTTGAGCGCTTCTTTGAAGGGGACCGCAACGCGCGCATCAAGCTGGATGCCGCGCCATGGAACTTCGACAAGATCTCGAAGCGCGTCTCCAAGCACGCGGTCTGGCTGCTGATAGCGGTATCAACAGGCGGGGCGTGGATCTTCTACTTCGCCGACGCGCCCACGCTGGCCAAGCAGTTCCTCACCGGACAGGCGCACCCGGTCGCCTACACCACCGTGGCCGTGCTGACCGCCACCACCTACATCTTTGGCGGGCTGATGCGCGAGCAGGTCTGCACCTACATGTGTCCGTGGCCGCGCGTTCAGGCCGCGATGCTGGACGAACACTCGCTGGTCGTGACCTACAATGATTGGCGCGGCGAACCGCGCTCCAAGCACGCCAAGAAGGCTGCAGCCGCCGGCGAGATGGTTGGCGACTGCGTCGACTGCAATGCGTGCGTTGCCGTGTGCCCCATGGGTATCGACATCCGCGACGGCCAGCAGCTTGAGTGCATCACCTGTGCCTTGTGCATCGACGCCTGCGACAGCGTCATGGAAAGGCTGGAACGGGAAAAGGGGCTGATTTCCTATACCACGCTGGCCAACTACAACCGCAACATGGAGCTGGCGACGGGCGGCGTACCAGGTGCGGCCATTGATCCCTCGCGGGTTCACACACCCGGTGGCGGCATCGTCTCGAAGGTCTCCCGCTTCCACCTGAGCGACGTCATGCGCCCGCGAACCATGATCTACACGGCGATCTATGCGGTGCTCGGCCTCGGCCTGCTGACGGCACTGGCCATGCGGACCGACCTGGACGTGAACGTGCTGGCCGACCGCAATCCCCAGTTCGTCAAACTGTCCGACGGGTCGATCCGTAACGGTTATCAGCTGAAAATTCTCAACAAGACCGCAAATCCGCGCGAATTTCTTGTAACCTTGAGAGGATTGCGGGGCGCTGACCTGCGTCTCGACGGCAGTGACCTCGATCAAGGCAGGCTTGGTCAGGTTACGGTAGAAGCAGACCAGTTGCGTAGCGTGCGTACCTTCGTGACGATGCCGCCGGAGCTGGCAGCCAGCGGGCGGCAGGACTTTATCTTCGTGGTTACCCCGCTTGATGGCGGCAGGTCGTCCAGCGAAGGCGCAACATTCGAGGCTCCATGACATGAACACCCGCACTGAAACCACTGCCCCCGCCAACGGCGAGTTCCGCTTCACCGGACGGCATATGCTGATGATCATGGTGGCGTTCTTTGGCACCATCATCACGGTCAACGGCTACATGGCTTACGAAGCCAGCAAGAGCTGGACCGGACTGATCGTCAAGAACGGTTACGTTGCCTCGCAGGACTTCAACCACAAGCTCGACGAATGGCACGCCCAGGCGGCGCGTGGCTGGACCGGGGATATCGGTTATGCCGGCGGCGTTGTCTCTTTCACGCTCACCGGCAAGGATGGCAAGCCGGTGGTGCTGGACCAGGTCATTGCCCAGGTCGGACGCCCGGCATTTGACAGGGACGACCACAGGCTTCAACTCACCCATGCTGGCGACGGCAGATATGAAGCCGCCGACGTTCTCGCCAGGGGACCGTGGGCAATCACCATCACGGGCCAGAGCGTGCAAGGCCCCTACCGGCTGGAAAAGCGCATCCTGGTGAAGGACGGCCAGTGAAATGACCTGCTGCAGCCCGTCTTCCGTGCCCAATCAGCAAGCGCTCAATCGGCGGCTGGACCATGAGCGCACGCTGGCGGCGGCACACGATCTTGGCAACGGACTGCTGCAGACGGACCTCGTCGTGCCGGCGATGCACTGCGTGGCTTGCATCAGGACCATCGAGAACGGCATGTCCACTCTGCCCGGCGTCGAGAACGTCCGGGCCAACCTGTCCACCAGGCGGGTGTCGGTCCGCTGGCGGCCCGAGGCTGCCGGCAATGCCGGCTTCATCCCGGCGCTGGCGGCGCTGGGCTTCGAAGCCTCGCTCTACGACCATGCCAGCCTCGCTTCGCAAGCCGACGATACTGGCCGCAAGCTGCTCATTTGCCTGGCCGTGGCGGGTTTTGCCGCTGCCAACGTTATGTTGCTGTCGGTTTCGGTATGGGCCGGGGCGGACGCCGAAACGCAACGTCTTTTTCAGCTCATTTCCGGTTTGATTGCAGTTCCCGCCTCGATATTCGCAGGTCAGCCGTTCTACCGCTCGGCCTGGGCCGCGCTACGCAACCGCAACCTCAACATGGATGTGCCGATTTCGCTCGCCGTGCTGCTGGCGTTGGGCGTGAGCATTTACGAGGCGCTCTACGGGCAACACGAAACCTGGTTCGAGGCCTCCGTCAGCCTGCTTTTCTTCCTTCTGATTGGCCGCTACCTCGATCACATGATGCGTGAGCGTGCCCGTAGCGCCATTCTGCAACTGTCTCGGATGATGCCGTCCGGCGCGTCGAAGCTTTCGGCAAGCGGCGAGGCATCCTACGTGCCGCTGGCTGAATTGCAGCCCGGAGACAGCATCCTCGTGGCCGCCGGCGAACGCGTACCGGTCGATGCACGCATTGCTTCCGGCCTGAGCGACCTTGACCGCTCGCTGGTCAACGGCGAAAGCGTCGCCGTGCAGGCGCGGCCCGGACTGGAAATTGAAGCGGGCGTTCTGAACCTCACCGGCCCGCTGACGCTTGAAGTGCTCCGGCCCGCTGATCGCTCGTTCGTGGCCAACGTCATCACCCTCATGGAAGCGGCCTCCCAGTCGAACTCCCAGCAGGTGCGCATCGCCGATCGCATGGCGGGCCTGTATGCACCGGTCGTTCACATCGTGTCAGGCGCGAGTTTCATCGGCTGGATGCTATGGACCGGAGGTGACTGGTACACCTCGCTCAACGTGGCGATTGCGGTGCTGATCATCACCTGCCCGTGTGCGCTGGCACTTGCCGTGCCGATTGCCCAGGTCGTCGCGGCCAACCGGCTGTTCCGCTCCGGCGTCATGGTCAAGGATGGAGCGGCGCTGGAACGCCTTTCAGACGCCGATACCGTGGTATTCGACAAGACCGGCACCTTGACGCTTGGCGAGCCTCGCATCGCTTCCATCCACGGCGGCAGCGACGAGGAACACGCCGTCGCCGCCATGCTGGCCCGGCTGTCCACCCACCCGGCTGCCCGCGCCGCCGCCTCGGCCCAGTCCGCCACCCAGGGAGTGCTGGTGTCGGACGTCCAGGAACTGGCGGGGCTTGGTCTCGAGGCCGTCTGGAAGGGCAGAAAGGTTCGCCTCGGCCGCCGGTCGTGGGTATCGGAGATCGCCCGCAGCACGGTGGCACCGGCACCGCAAACCAACGCGACAAGCGAAGTCTGCTTCGCGGTTGCGGGCGGCGACATCGTCAGCTTCCAGCTATCCGATACATTGCGGACCGATGCGGCGACAGTCGTGCGCAAGCTTCGCGGCATGGGCTTTGCCACTGGCATTCTTTCGGGGGATGCTGCAGGTCCGGTACAGGCTGCCGCAGCCCAGACCGGCATCGAGAGCGCCATCAGCAGCCTGTCGCCTTCCGACAAGACTTCGCATGTCGAGCAGTTGCGCGCTGCCGGCCGCAACGTGCTCTATGTGGGCGACGGCCTCAATGATGCCCCTGCCCTGGCTGCCGCCAATGTCTCCATGGCGCCTGCCTCCGGTTCCGACATCGGCCGCGCTTCGGCGGGCCTAGTGTTCACCGGCAAGGGTCTTGCCGCCATTCCCGTCGCCATAGAGGTTGCACGTGCGACCGGGCGGACAGTCCGGCAAAACTTCGTCCTGGCCATCGGCTACAACATGTTCGCCGTGCCGCTGGCTGTGCTGGGCTATGTGACGCCATTGATCGCTGCCCTTGCGATGTCCTCCTCGTCGATCCTTGTGGTCGCCAACAGCCTCCGGCTGAACCTCGTCGCGCGGCATCAGGCGATCATGCCATCCGGCCAGAGCGCGCCCGATGCAGCCGCTGGCGATGAACCACAGCCATCATCACCTCCGGCGCCATCCGATGCCGGCAAACCCCGGCTGGAGGCCGTGAAATGAGCCACCTGGTATTCCTGATCCCGATTGCCCTCGGCCTTGGCGCACTTGGGCTGGTGGCATTCATCTGGAGCCTGCGCAACGGCCAGTATGACGATCTCGACGGAGCCGCCGAACGCATTCTTGACGACGATTGACCCGCCGGCCGCGCCAGCCGGCATCTTGCGCAGGCCGGCATCGCATCTGGGGTGTTGACCAGCCCGCCTTTGCCTTGCACTGTCCGGCGAACCAGGCGCCCGTAAGCGGCAGCGGTCATCCACTTCAGGTGAGGACATCAGATGCTTGATCTCGGCAACCGTGTTTCGATCTATCAGCCCGAACAGGACGGGCTGATCTTCCCGGAAATTCCGCAGTTCAATGACGTTGAACAGGAACGCCGCCACCGCAAGGAACGCCTGGTTGCCGCCTGCCGCGCCTTTGCCCTGCAGGGGTTCGACTACGGCTTTGCCGGTCACCTGACGGTGCGCGATCCGGAACGCCCGGAACTGTACTGGACCAACCCGATGTGCGTGCACTTCGCCAACGTCAAGATGTCCAACCTGATCCTCGTCGATCATGAAGGCACGGTCATCGAGGGCGATTACGCCGTCAATCGCGCCGGGTTCATCCTGCACGCCAACGTGCACGAAGAACACCCTGACATCATCGCCATGTGCCATGCCCACACGGTCTATGGCACTGCCTGGTGCGCCACCGGCAGGCCCATCGAGCCGATCACCCAGGATGCCTGCGCCTTCTTCGAGGATCACGTGATCATCGGCGACGAGGCTGGCGCCGTGGCCGTTGAAAACCATGCCGGATCGAACGTCGCCAAGGCCTTCAAGAGCGTGAAGGCGGCGCTGCACCAGAACCACGGCCTGCTGACCGCCAGCCGCCACAGCATCAACTCGGCGGCGTTCTGGTTCATCGCGCTTGAACGTTGCTGCCAGCAGCAGCTGGCCATTGCGGCCTCGGGCATCACGCCCACCTATGTACGCCCGGACCGCGCCCGCTATAGCCGCGAACACGTCGGCAGCGAGTATATCGGCTGGCTGCACTTCCAGACCATCTGGGACCAGCTCGTCGTCCAGCAGCCCGACATGTTCGATTGACGAACCAGCACTCCTCACACGTTCGACTGCAGCCATCGCTGGCAAGGGACAGGGTAAATCGTGATTGACGTTCAACTGGTGACGGCCACTGCCGACACGAAGCTTTTTGCCGCCCTTCCCCGCCAGCTTTACCGCGGCATGCCCGGTTTTGTGCCCCCGCTGGACATCATCCAGCATGACCTTATGACTCCGTCAAAGAACCCGTTCTTCCGCCATGCAGAGGCGGCATTCTGGCTGGCGATGTCCGGTGGCAAGCCGGTCGGGCGCATTTCGGCGCAGCTTGATACTCTGGAAAATGACGCTGGCACGGTGCGTACCGGCCATTTCGGCAATCTTGCCGCCATTGACGACGCAAAGGTGGTGGCATCGCTCTTCCAGGCGGCGGAAAGCTGGTTGCGCGAGCGCGGCTGCACGCGGGTGACAGGCCCCTTCAACCTGTCGATCAACGGCGAAAGCGGCCTGATGATCATGGGTCAGCAAGAGCAGGCCATGTTCCTGATGCCGTGGGACCCGCCCTATCTGGGAGTCCTTGTCGAGCAGGCAGGCTATGGCAAGGTGCGCGACCTGCACTCTTTCGTGTCCACAGCCGTCGCCGAACCGATCGAGATGGCGCGCCGGATGGCCGCGAAGGCCGGTCAGACAAAAATCAGCACCCGGCATGCAAAAGCCAGCACCATTTACGGTGAGCTCGATACCGTGCTGACGCTGTTCAATGATGCCTGGGAAAACAACTGGGGCTTCGTGCCGATGACGGCCGATGAACTGGCCCACATGGCAAAGGACCTGAAGCCGCTGCTGACCGACGAGTGCCTCAGCATCGTGGAAGTGGATGGCAAGCCGGAAGCATTCGCTCTCGCCCTGCCGAACCTGACCGAAATGACTGCCGACCTCGACGGCAAGCTGCTGCCGTTCGGTTGGGCCAAGCTGACCTGGCGTGCCAAGCGGCGGAAATACACCACCGGCCGCCTGCTGCTGATGGGTGTCGGGCGCAAGTATCGCAACTCAGCAATGGGCGCGGGTCTTGCGCTGATGGCCATCGAGAAGATGCGCGAAGGCGCACACAAGATCGGCATCCGTTCGGCTGAGCTGGGCTGGGTGCTGGATGACAACAAACCGATGCTCCGCATGCTGGAACTGCTGGGCGCAAGACTCTATAAGACACACAGGGTGTATGAAAAATCGCTATCGTGAACAGCGGCGCATGCGCTAGACCAGATACAAAACCAGGCAGAGGGGCTGGCATATGACAAGCAGTACAGAGAAGAAAAACGAGATCGCTGGGAAGATCCTCGACATCATTGCCAAGGAGGGAATGGTCGACAAGGAGAAGCTCACCCGAGAAGCGACCCTTGAGGATCTCGAGATCGAATCCATCGACATGGTGATGATCCTGCAGGGACTGGAAGAGGAATTTGAAGTGTATGTCCCCATGGATCAGGAGATCATGGAGCTGAAGAACGTCGGTGACGTGATCGACACCGTAACCCGCCTCATCGAGGCCAAGGCCGAAGGCGCTTCATGAACGGACCCTCCGTTGTCATCACCGGGTATGGCGCTATCTGTGGCTTGGGCAATAACGCCGGACAGATGCATCAATCCTTGCGCCAGGCGCGCACTGGTATCTCCCAGCTTGAATTGCCGCGTGATCTCGACCGGTTACAGGTGACCATCGCCGCGCAGGTGCGTGGTTTCGATGCTGCATCCTGTCTACCGGAGAAGCGGCTTCCCTTCCTCGACCTGTTCGCCCAGTACGCGCTGGCAGCCTGTCTCGAAGCGGTGAAGCAGGCCGGGCTGGAAGATGCAGACCTGCGCTCGCATCGCACCTGCGTCATCCTCGGCACCGGGATCGGCGGCGCGGTGACGCAAGACAACGCCTTCTACGCATTCTACGCCGAGCGGAGCAAGCGGCTCGACCCTATGACCATTCCGCGGCTGATGCCGAACGCCGCCGCCAGCCAGATCAGTATGGAACTGGGCGCCACCGGACCGTCGTTTGCCGTCTGCAGTGCCTGTGCATCCTCCAACCATGCTGCCGCCATCGGGCTGGGCATGATCCGCGCAGGGCTTGCCGACCGGGTGATTACCGGTGGCAGCGAAGCCTGCATCACGCCGGCCGGCATGCGTTCGTGGGAAATCCTGCGAGTGCTGTCGCCTGTGCCCTGCTCGCCGTTTTCAAAGGGACGTACCGGCATGGTGCTCGGCGAAGGCGCAGGCATCGTCATTCTGGAACGCGAAGAACTTGCCGTCGCGCGCGGTGCGAAGGTCTACGCCCGGCTGGCCGGGGTTGGCATGTCATCCGATGCCGGCGACCTGCTGCGGCCAGACCCGGCAGGCGCCGGGGCCGCCATCAAGGCTGCGCTTGACGACGCGGGCCTGCCCGCAGACGCAGTCGACTACATCAATGCCCACGGCACCGGCACGGTGACCAACGACATCGTCGAGACTGAGGCTGTTCGCACCATCCTGGGCAAGCGGGCTGACCACATCGCCATGTCGTCGACCAAGTCGTCGCACGGTCATGCGCTGGGTGGAGGTGGCGGTCTCGAACTGGTCGCGACAATCATCGCCATGCAGCACAAGTTCTTGCCGCCCACGCTGAACTGGAAGGGCGAAGACCCCAAGTGCGACATTGATTGCGTCCCCAACGAGGCGCGTGATGCAGAAATCGGGGTGGCGCTGTCCAACTCGTTCGCGTTCGGCGGGCTGAATGCCGTACTGTGCCTCACTCATCCTGACTTCTCATGACGGATGCCGCATCTGTCTGGCAGGTGGCGGCAACGCCGTCAAACCAGCAACTGGCGGAGTTTGCCCGCGTCATAGGCTGGCATCACGAGGCGATGCCGCCGACCTGGCCCATCTGCCTTTTGCCGGATAGCGAGGCCGTCACGGAGCTGACCGCCCAGTGCCGGCACGACGGCAAGCTGCCTGTCCATGCGGTGCAGAGTTTCCGCTATAAGCGCCCGATGCAACATGGCGCGCCGGTAACGGGCGAGGTGAAGCTGTCCTTGCGCCCTGCCCGCGCCACTATCCGGCTGGCCCTTGCGGATGCGAGCGGACCATTTTGTGAAGCGAACTCGACGATCGTGCTGGCAGACCGGCTGCCGCCCCGTCCAACTACTGCGGTTGACCCCACTGACGCAACGGCTGCCCTGGCGAAGCTTGAAACACCGGCCCTCGACGAGGCGCTGTTCCGAGCCTACCAGGATGCCTCGGGCGACAGCAACCCGATCCACCACGATCCCGCCGCTGCCGCCAGCCTCGGTCTTGCCGCCCCCATCGCGCCTGGCATGCTCGTGCTTGGCATGATGAGTGCCTTTGCCGCAGACAGGCTGGACAGTCCGGCCCCGGCTGCGCTAGACGCGATGTTTCTGTCACCGGTGCTGGCCGGAACCACCCTCACCTTCACGCTGCACCCGCCCGCAGCCCCCGGCCGCTACAAGCTCACCGCGGCAAGCCCGGATGGCGTGACCTGCGTTCAGGCAACGCTGACTGTGTAGTGATTCAAACCCGGATGTCTGCCGGCAGTTGCCCGTCGAGCAAACGCTGGTAGGCCTGCCGGAAACCATCCTCCAGATTGCGGGTAAACAACGCCGTGTCGAACAACGGGCAAGTCTTGCGGTTCGCCGCCAGCTTTGCCGTGATCGCTGCAAGCTTGCCCCGGTCCATTGCCAGGTCCAGGATCAGCGCCTCATACTCATCATCCGTCGACGTGATCAGCTCCGGCAAGCCTGCAGCGGTGAGCGCGCTCGCTGCCACCCGGGCGGCAAACTGCTTGCCCTGCTTCGTCACCACCGGCAAGCCCGCCCACAACGCATCGCAGGCGGTTGCATGGGCGTTGTAGGCAAACGTGTCGAGGAACAGGTCCGCATGCTTCAACCGGGCCAGGTGATCGGCATTTTCCGGCACGCGGCCGGCAAGAACCAATCGGTCCGGGTCGATGCCGCGCGCCGCCGCCTCCTTGCGCAGGTTGGCAATGGCCCACTGGTTGGACCTGGATAACCACAGCACGCTGCCATCCACCTTGCCCAGCACCCGCATCCAGATGCCGAATTCGCGCGGGCTGATCTTGTAGGGCAAGTTGAAGCAGCAGAACACCACTGCGTCTTCCGGCAGGTCGAAATCGGCGCGGCTGGTTGCGGCTGAGGCGATCTCGCGCTGATCGTCGTTGGGCAAATAGCAGTGCGGCAGCCAGATCAGATTCTCACTGTAGAACGCCCGTTGTTCATCCGGGATGACCACCGGATCAGCGACGATGTAATCCAGAAAGTCCGCCCCCATGGTTCCCGGATATCCAAGAAAGTTGACTTGAAGGGGTGCGAGCCGGCGCTGGAACCAGTGCACCCGGTTCTGCGCCGTATAGCCATTCAGGTCCACCGCGATGTCGAGTTCGTGAGAGCGGGCCAGCGCGACAAGCGCGTCGGTATCGGTGTTCCTGACATCAGTGTACACATCGAAACAGGCCTTGAAGGCATCCTTGCTGCCCGGCTCTGGCTTGCCGCTGAAGTCGTATCCGAACAACTCGAAGCTTGCGCGGTCGTGGTTTCTCGCCACGCCGGTGAACAGCTGCATCACTGGATGGTTCTCATGAAAATCGGCGCTGAAATATCCAATCCGGATGCGCTGGCGGTGAGCCGTCCGACCTGTCTTGAGCGGCGCAGGAGGTATCTTGAACTGTTCGGCCGCATACTTCTGTGCCCGTACCAGCTGCCGCTGCGGATGGTCTTCCATTGACAGCCCGGCGAACGGGGTGATGCCGGCGGTTTCAACGCCAAGCACGGCACAGCGGGACAGCATCTGTTCATGCCTGCTCCAGTCGCAGATGTGCTGCATCTGGTGCAGCATCATTCCTTCTGCCACAACATGGTCAGGCTTGAACTCGAGCGCGCGGGCATAGGACGCGATTGCCTCGTCCAGCCTGCCGAGTTCCTTCAGGGCGTTGCCCATATGTGAATGCGCATCGGCATGGGACGGATTGATCGCCAGCGTGCGCTGATAGGCGGCGATTGCCTGTTCCGGCTGCCCCAGGTCCAGAAGCACGTTGCCAAGGTTGTTCCAGGCCGGCGCATAGCCCGCATTGATGGCGATCGACTTGCGGTATGCCTCCACTGCCTCGGCCTGCCTGTACAGCGCGTTGTAGCAGGCGCCGAGGTTGTTCCAGGCCACGTGGTTGTTGCGGTTGGCGTCGAGGCACTTGCGATAGATCGCAATCGCTTCGTCATGGCGCTGCAGCAGCTTCAGGCAGTTGGCGATGTTGTTGAGGGTGTCGAGGTTGTTGCGGTCGAGCTTGCGGGACTTCTCGAACTTCTCAAGGGCTGCGTCCACATTGCCCATCTGCGCATGGGATGCGCCCAGCAGGTTCAGGATGACGACCGCCTTCGGGTACAGCCTCGCCAGGCTCTCGCCTTTCTGGACAACCTGGCCAAACTTGCCCTGGTTGAACAGCGCGACCAGCTCGTTCAGCGGATTGGCGGAGGAGTTTGTGTAATTGTACATCTGTAAGAGGCAACCGGGATGAAGGCGTTCGCGGACGAAGGATATAACCGTGCATACCCCAAGATGCCACGCCGCGCCAACCTTTGGCGGCCGGCTGGAGGTGGGTAAAGATGGTTCCGCAAATGACACAGCGTGTTGCGGGCGGCCAGTCCAATGCCGGTGGAGACTACGCGATGTTCTGCTCCGGATAGTCAAACTGGCGACTGGCCTGACCTATTGCGGCCGAATTAGAGGCCAGCAGATTGAGCAGAAAGTCATAGTCGGCTTCGTGCTCAGGATAATCAGCATCCATTAACGCAAGAAAGTACACCACCCGCCAGTCGCTGGAGGTTCGCGCAAGGGTAAGCAGCTCAGGGGTGCTCCACAAATTCAGCTGCACCGCCCTGTAATAGAAATTCTCGAACAGCAGATATGTCCGCAGAGTGTCGATACCGTTCAACGTCTCGACGGCCTTCGCCGGATAGTCCATGTGTCCGGCTTGCCGGAGCCGCCGGCATTTCTTGCTTTCGACCACAAGTTCCCCGGTCTGTCTGAAGGACTTCGGAAACTCGACAGACAGCAACTGGGCGTGTTTCTGCTCAGGTCGGTTGAACGGCTGGAACTGGGTTATCGAAATCATTGATGTTGCCCGCCAAATGTCACCTAAGCAAACGGCAGGGTTTGCCGGGGATAAAGATATGCTGATGCTTTCGCTGCCCCCTCCCCGGCAAGGGCCAGCAAACCAAACATGGCATGTCATCAGCAAAAGGAACATATCGCATAGATTGTGATAACACAAGACTACAACCAAAGCGCGGCAAGGCGGTTCATGGGCGTTTCACACCATGCAAAGCTCAGCAGGTGGCAGTCACGGCCAAACACGCAAATGAGCCAGCAATTGCACCGGGAGCGCGTTCCATGTGCTCACCCGCCCCGAAGCGGGGTTTGCCAAACACAGCCAACACACTGATTTTATTGGTGAGCCCGCAGGGATTCGAACCCTGGACCTACTGATTAAAAGTCAGTTGCTCTACCAACTGAGCTACAGGCTCCCAAGAGGCCGGTTGCCGGGTGGCAATGGCCGGTGCGGCTGGTCCGGTGAAAGCCCTGTCGGCAGGGTGAAACCGGTTCGCCGCTTGATTCAGCGTTCGCGCATGGCGTGCTGCAACTGGTCCCTAAACGGTTTGAGCAGATAACTCAAGGGGCTGCGGCTGGCTGTCTGCATGTGGGCTTCCGCCGGCATGCCTGGCTTGAGTTCCAGCCCGTGCAACTTGACCAACTCGCCCTCGTTCAGGTGCAGCCGCACGGTGTAGAATGGTGGTTCATTCGGCTCCGGCTGCTTCAGGTCAGCGCTGACGAACAGTACCTCGCCCCTGATCTGCGGCGTGATCGACGATGCTGCATTGGGAAACCGCATGATGGCCGACTGACCCGCATGCACCTGGTCGATGTCCTGGGGCCGCACCTTCGCCTCGACGATCAGCGGGTCCTCCTCCGGCACGATGATCATCACCGGGTCGCCCGCGCCGATCACCCCGCCAATGGTGTGAACCGCCAGCTGGTGCACATAGCCGTCCCGAGGCGAGCGTATGTCCACCCGCTTCAGCTTGGCGGCGACGGCGATGCGGCGTTCGTCGAACTCCGCCACCTTGGCCTCCGCCTCGCGCAACTCGCCCAGCGTCTTGGTCAGCGCGTCGTCCTTGATCTGCAGGATCTGCAACTGGATCTCGCTGATCTGGCCGCGCGCTCGGGCAATCTGGGCCTCGTGCTGGCCTGTTTCACCGTCAAGCCGCGATTGCTCCCGTTCCAGCGCCAGCACTCGCGTCACCTGCACCAGCCCCTTCTCCAGAAGCTGACGCATGGAACGCAGCTCCTTGCTGATCAGCTTGTGCTGCTGCTGCCGGGCGGCCAGCTGCGCCTCGATACCGGCGATCTCCTTGTTCAGCTGCTCGATCCGCTCGTCCAGCTGCTTCACCCGCCCGTCGACCGAGGCCTTCTGCGAGGCGAAGAGCCGCTCCTGGCCCTCCAGAAGCTTGCCAATCACCGGCTCGTCCTGCCGCGCCAGCAATTCGGCCGGGAAGTTGATCTGGCTGGCGCCGTCGCGCTCTGCCTTGAGCCGAGCCGCCTTGGCCAGCCATTCCGAGCGGATGGTCTCGATGATGCCAAGTTCGGCGCGGGCGTCTGTGTCGTCCAGCCGGACCAGCAAGTCACCTGCTTTCACCAGGTCGCCGTCCTTGACAAGGATGTCGGCGACAATGCCGCCGTCGCGATGCTGGATGCGCTTGGTGCTGCCATCCACCACCAGTTGACCGGTTGCAATCACCGCGCCGCGGATCTGCGACAGGGCGGCCCAACCTGCAACGCTGCCCATCACCAGGAACAGTCCGGCAAAGCCCGCAATCTGATAGCGCCGCATGGTATTCGCAGTGTTCTCGCCACTCATCTGCCTATGCTCCGTCCCTTGCCAGCGCCACCTGCCCGGACATGGTCATCCCATGCCCCTGCCCGCGAGGCGCGCCTGCCGGTCCGCTCGAGGCGGCGGGCGCACTTGCCGGCGCACGCTGGTTGAGGACCTTGGACAGCACCTCGTCCTTCGTACCGAACGCCACCTGCTGGCCGTCCTTCATCATCAGCAGCATGTCGATGGCCGCCAGCGCACTGGGCCGGTGCGCCACGAGGATGACGGTTGCGCCACGCCGGCGGGCGTTCAGCACCGCCTGCACGAGCGCTGCCTCACCCTCGGCATCAAGGTTGGCGTTGGGTTCGTCCAGGATGATCAGCGTCGGGTCACCATACATTGCCCTGGCAAGCCCGATGCGCTGCAACTGGCCCGCCGATAGCCGGTGCCCGCCCGCACCTACCCGGGTGTTGTAGCCTTCGGGCAGCCGCACGATCATGTCATGCACTGCAGCCTGCCTTGCCGCGGCCACGATGCCATCAGGCTGGGCATCAGGCATGAAGCGTGAAATGTTTTCAGCCAGGCTGCCCTCGAACAGCTCGACTTCCTGCGGCAGATAGCCGACATGCCGGCCCAGCTGTACCGGGTTCCATTGGCGTATGTCAGCGCCATCCAGCTGCACCTTGCCCTTGATCCTCGGCCATGCGCCAACCAGCGCCCGCGCCAGCGTGGACTTGCCGGCACCTGTCGGCCCGATGATGCCGAGCCCCGTACCCGGCTCCACGGCAAAATTGATGTTGTAGATGATCGGCTTGTCGCTTTCGGGCGCAAAGGCTGTAAGGCCCTGTGCTTCCACCGCACCGGTCGGGTTCGGCAGCGGCATCGGCTCGGCAGGCTCCGGCGCCTGTCTGATCAGCATGGACAGCCTGCCCCAAGCGTTACGGAAGGCCGCGAACGCCTGCCAGTGCGCTACCGCCTGCTCTACCGGGGCAAGCGCACGGGCCATGATGATGGAGGCTGCGATCATCGAGCCGGGCGAGATTTCCTGCTTGATCGCAAGCAGCGCACCTAGCGCAAGGATGCCGGACTGGAACATGAGCCGCAGCGTCCGCGACGTGACTGACACAGCACCACCCCGGTCCGATGCCTGTGTCTGTGCATCGAGCGCCTCCTGCTGGCGCGCGATCCAGCGGCCCCGCAGGTTGTCGGTCATCCCCAGAACGCTGGCCAGCTCAGCGTTGCGAAGGCTTTCCTCCGAGATCACCTGGGCCTGCGAAACAGCCTTCTGCGCTTCGGCTGCAGGCTCCCGCACCAGCCTGTTGTTGATGATGGCCAGCACGGCGAGCAAGATCACGGCCACCGTCGAGGCGAGCCCGAGCACCGGGTGCAGCATGAAGATCACAGCCAGGTAGATCGGCGCCCATGGCATGTCGAAGAACGAGAACGGGCCAGGACCTGACAGGAACTGGCGCAACGTCAGCAGGTCGTTGATCGGGGTAAGGCGTACCTTGGGATCGCCCTTCAGCGCGTGCAGGCTGACGATGTCGAACACCCTCGCCCGCAGGTTTTCGTCAAGCGAGCGCCCAACGCGCATCATCACCCTGGCGCGGATGAACTCGAGAAATCCATATAGCCCGTACAGGATGCAGACCAGCATCACCAGCGCCAACAGCGTCGGCACGGAGCCGCTGGTCAGCACGCGGTCATAGACCTGCAGCATGAACAGCGGACCGGTAAGCATCAGCAGGTTGATGATCAGGCTGAAGACAGCAGTCGAGATGACAGCTGTCCGGCTGGCGCCGAGCGCCTTGCCGATGCCGTCCTGCCCGCGTGGTGCCTGTGGTGACATGTAACCCCTGTTCCGGACGTAAAGTGCAAACCGAGTTGCCGCCGGCCGATACCGGCAGCTAAACCCGATTATGCTTAACAATCAGGAAACAGTTGGCTGGATAAGGCGCCTTACTGGCCCACGCCCGGACCCGATGCCCACACCATGATGAGCCCGGCAGCAGCAGCCAGAACGACCCACAACCAGAGCCTTGACATGGCTTTTGCCTGTGGCGGCATGGCATCGGGTGGCGTGGCGGCCGGCTTGTTCGCCGCCGGGGCCTGGGTGCTCGCAGATGCCGGGGCAGCCTTCGTGGTTTCTGCAGGCGCAGGAGCAGCGGAAGCCTTGGCGGCTGTCTTCTTGGCGGCAGGCTTGCTGGCCGACGCGACGGCCTTGCTGGCCTTCTTGGTGGCCGGCTTGCTGGTTTTCCTTTCGTCAGGCTTGGCGGAAGCAGCGATAGCGGCCGTCTTGCTGGCAGCCTTCTTGGCTGCCGTCTTCCTCGCAGCCGTCTTCCTGGCAGGCGCACTGGAAGCTGATTCGGTTTCAGCGGCTTGCGCGCGATCGCTGACAATCTTGTTGAACTTCTTGAAGAAGTCTGACGCCATCTTCTTGGCCGTGGAATCGATCAGCCGCGAGCCGATCTGGGCAAGCTTGCCGCCCACTTGCGCATCGACATCATAGGACAGCTTCGTCTGACCGTCTGCGGTATCACTGAGCTGCACAATGGCGCCGCCCTTGGCAAATCCGGCCACGCCGCCCTTGCCTTCGCCGGAGATGACATAGCTGCGCGGCGGATTGAGCTTGGAAAGCTTCACCGCCCCGAGAAAGGACGCCTTTACCGGCCCCACCTTGGCGGTTACTTTTGCCTCAAACTCGGTATCGGATTTTTTCTTGATCTCATCGCAGCCGGTAATGCTTTGCTTGAGCACTTCGGGATCGTTCAGCGCATCCCAGACCACGCGCCGCGGGGCGGCAATGATCTCCTCGCCAGTCATTTTCATGTTCTTGGGGAACTCCTGCCCATCTTGCCTGGAACTGCCCTCATGTCGCACGGTTGTAGCCGCAAGGTCAACCGGAACCCCGCAAACAGGCCCCCAATGACCGCCAACAGCCCGCTTTATGACGACCCTGCGCTGGTGCGTTTCTACGATCTGGAGAACGGCTGGGGAGAAGACACTCGGTTGTGCGCGCGAATGGCAGCGCAGGCAACGTCGGTGCTGGATCTTGGCTGTGGCACCGGATTGCTGCTGTCGAGCCTGCCCGGCACCATCAGGCTTGCCGGTGTGGACCCGGCCGACGCCATGCTGGAGGTAGCCCGGTCGCGGCCCGGCGGGCGGCACGTCACCTGGATCGAAGGCGACGCAAGGTCGGTGCGGCTTGGCGAGACGTTCGACCTGATTGTGATGACCGGCCATGCCTTCCAGGTGTTCCTGACTGACAAGGACCAGCTGGCGGTGCTTGAAACCATCGCCGCGCACCTGGCGCCGCGTGGATGCTTCATCTTCGACACCCGTAACCCGGCGGCGCACGAATGGCAGGAATGGACGCCAGACGCCTCGCGCCGGACATTTGCCGACCCGCAACTGGGCCTCATTGAAGCGTGGAATGACGTGGCGTTCGACGAGACAACGGACATTGCCTGCTACGATACGGTCTATCGCCGCATGGCCGATGGCAAGATGTGGCAGGCACAGGCCGGCATCCGCTTCAGTACCAGGAGCCATGTCGCCACGCTGATGGCCGATGCTGGCCTCAAGGCCGATCAGTGGCTCGGCGACTGGTCCGGCGCCTTATGGACGCCGGAGAGCCCCGAAATCATCCCCGTCGGCGGATTGCGCTGAAGCTTACTCGGCAGGAACGGCCGCTGCGTTCATTGCCTGCCGCGATTCACGGAAGGACACAAGCTTGCGGGCCTGTTCGTCCCATAGCGTCAGCGGCACGCACTGGAGGCTTTCCAGGAAGGTGAAGCGGCGTGCTTCCTTCGCCAGTTCCGGAAAATCCCGGATCACGGCTGGCAGCCGGTGAAAGGGAATCCGGCTGGACAGGTGATGCACGTGATGAATGCCGATATTTCCGGTCAGCCACATCAGCGGGCGTGGCAAGTCATAGAAGGAGCTGCCATGCAAGGCGGCATCCTCGTGGGTCCACTCCTGCTGACGTTCCCAGTGGGTGTCCTCGAACTGGTGCTGGACGTAGAACAACCAGACCCCCAGAGATGAAGCAAATGCCGCGATCGGCAACTGGATCAGCAGGAAATTCCATGGTCCGACGGCATACATCATGACACCATAGATGGCGGCAATGCCGAGATTGGTGCCCATGGTGCTTGCCCACGGCAGCTCGCCCCGCCGGGCAGCAGTCCATGGCAGACGATGGGTGATGATGAACAGCCAGGCCGGGCCAATCACGAACAACACGATCGGGTGCCGGTAAACGCGGTAACCGATCTTGCCCCAGAAACCGAGTGCCCGGTACTCCTCGACGGTCAGGGTGGTGATATCGCCGATGCCGCGGCGGTCGAGATTGCCGGACGTGGAATGGTGCAGAGCATGGGAGCGGCGCCAGTAGTCGTAGGGGGTCAGCGTCAACACGCCCAGCGCACGCCCGACCCAGTCGTTGGCGCCGCGTGACCCGAACATCGAGGAATGCCCGCAGTCATGCTGAATGATGAACAGCCGCACCAGCAGGGCGCCGGCCAACGGCACCAACAGCCAGGCCAGCCACACCGAATACTGCAAAAGCCACAGCATGGTGGCCCAGACGGCCATGAACGGCAGGATCGTGATGAAGATTTCCAGCACGGCGCGGCGTGCATCAGGCTGACGGTAAGGCGCCAAGCGCGCCATCCAGGTCGATGTAGTTTCAGTCAATGTGTCACTCTTCACTAGAGAAATCAGCCCACCGCGAGCCGAGTCCCTCAGCGCGCCCCCTAAAAACTGTTCGATGCATAGCAGGAGTCGAGCGGTATCCCGAGCATTTTCGATGGCAAAGAGTCAAAACTTTTTGTCATCTTGATGAGCAACCCGTCAAATCGGCTCGCCTGCGGCCCACCTGGCCCGCGTTTCGGCCCGAAACGCTTCGAAGCAGCCTCCTTCAATCGCATCCCGGATACCCTGCATCAGGTGTTGATAATAGGCAATGTTGGCCCATGACATCAGCATCATGCCGAGAATTTCGCCCGAACGGACCAGATGGTGCAGGTAGGCACGGGAATAGCCGTTCAGGGCCGGGTGATCGATGCTCGCATCCAGCGGGCGCAGGTCTTCGGCGTGTTTTGCGTTTCTGAGGTTCAACCGGCCGAAACTGGTGAAGGCTTGCCCATGACGGCCTGAGCGCGTCGGCATCACGCAGTCAAACATGTCTACGCCGCGCGCCACCGCCTCGAGGATGTCCTCTGGCGTGCCCACGCCCATCAGGTATCGCGGCCGGTCAACCGGCAGGTGCGGCGTCGTCACCTCAAGCGTGGAGAGCATCAGTTCCTGCCCCTCGCCCACAGCCAGCCCGCCGATGGCGTAGCCGTGAAAGCCGATTTCCTGCAAGCCCTTGGCGCTCTCCTCGCGAAGGCCTGGATCGGTGCCGCCTTGAACGATGCCGAAACAGCCCCTGCCCGGCTGATCGCCGAACGCCTCGCGGGACCGCCTCGCCCACCGCAAGCTCAGCTGCATGGCGCGTTCGGCCTCCTTGCGCCCGTGCGGAAAGGCAATGCACTCGTCCAGCTGCATGTGGATGGTGGAGCCCAGCAGACGCTGGATTTCCATCGACCGTTCCGGGCTCAGGTGATGCTTGCTGCCGTCGATGTGCGACTGGAAGGTCGCGCCTTCCTCGGTGATCTTGCGGATCTGCGACAGGGACATCACCTGGAAACCGCCTGAATCGGTGAGGATTGGCCCGTCCCATCCGATAAACTTGTGAAGTCCGCCCAGCCGCGCCACCCGCTCTGCCCCTGGCCGCAGCATCAGGTGATAGACATTGCCAAGAATGATGTCGGCACCTGCCTCCTTCACCTGTTCCAGGTAAAGCGCCTTGACGGTGCCCACCGTGCCCACCGGCATGAAGGCAGGCGTGCGGATGTCGCCATGCAGCGTGTGCACGGTACCGCGCCGGGCGCCGCCATCGGTGGTGTGCAGCGTGAAGTCGAACTTGTCAGTCATCGTGGAGGCGGAAATAGCAGGCTTGAATCGCCATAGGAATAGAACCTGTAACTGTTTGCGATGGCGTGGGCATAAGCCCGTTGCATCACGTCGAGCCCGCAGAACGCGCTGACCAGCATGAACAGCGTCGACTTCGGCAGGTGGAAGTTGGTCATCAGCACGTCGATGGCACGAAACCTGTAGCCCGGCGTGATGAAGATGTCGGTTGCCCCTGACCAGCCGTGAATCACGCCGTCCTCATCCGCCGCGCTTTCCAGCAGCCTGAGCGGCGTCGTACCCACGGCAATGATCCGCCCGCCGGCCTTGCGCGCCGCATTCAGCCGGGCTGCCACGTCGTCGTACACAACGCCCCATTCCGAATGCATCTTGTGATCAGCCGTGTCGTCCGCCTTGACCGGCAGAAACGTGCCGGCCCCCACATGCAGCGTCACGAACGCGTGGCTCACGCCGCGCGCTTCCAGCCTTTGCATCAGCTCCGGCGTGAAATGCAGCGCTGCCGTCGGCGCGGCCACCGCCCCGTCATAGGCGGCGAACATGGTCTGATAGTCGGCCCGGTCGCGATCATCCGTGGCGCGCTTTGACGCGATATAGGGCGGCAATGGCATTTCGCCATGCAACGCGATCGCCTCGTCCAGATAGGCCCCGTGCAGATTAAAAGCCAGATCGATCTCTCCGCCCTCGCCTTTTGCCTCGACAGTCGCTGTGAGCACCTCCGCGTAACAGGCCTCGCCCGTGCTGCCAAAACATATCCGGTCCCCCACTGCAAGCCTGCGGCCGGGCTTAGCAAACGCCTTCCAGCCCGCCTCGCCGGTGCGCATGTGCAACGTCACCTCGATGTGGGGTTCTGTATCGCCGCGGCCCGTCCGGCGGCCATTGAGCCGCGCCGGGATGACGCGGGTGTCGTTGAACACCAGCACGTCGCCGGGGCTCAGGTGCGTGGCCAGGTTGGAAACAACATCATCGGCCAGTTCCGGTTTCCCGCCGGCCTGCACAATCAGCTGGCGCGCACTATCGCGCGGGCTGGCCGGCCGCAGAGCAATGAGCTCCTGCGGCAGCTCGAAATCGAACAGGTCAACTTTCATTGCAACATCCGGGGCAGCCTCAACCGCCTTCCGAGCAGATGACGGGCCACACGCCCACGCCTTCGAGCTTCAGCGTGCCGGCTTGCGCCACGCTGGTATCATCGGCGGCCTGAAACAGCCTGAGCCTGCCGACGATCTCGTTGACGTCCTTGTCGGTGAAATCGACGCGCAGTTCGGATGACGTCTGGAACGCCTGGCCAATGGTGATAACCGTCAGCCCTTCTGCAGCTTGCGTGGACCAGCGCTGGCCTGCTGCAGTGATGTCTGCGCGCACCACCGAAGCCACCTCGAGAGAGCCCATCAGCAGGTTGACGGTCACATCTTCCGAGAACTCGCAATAGAGGTTCTGCGTGGCCGATGCGGGCGACGCCAGGCCTGCCATCAGCAGACCCGCCGTCAACCCTGCACAAGCCAGCCGCAAGCTACGAGGCATCCGCCATGACCGTCATCTTGGCAATGCGGTCCGGGTTGGACACCGGCTCGCCGCGCTTGATCTTGTCTACCGCGTCCATGCCTTCCACGACCTCGCCCCATACCGTGTACTGGCCGTCCAGGAACGGACAGTCAGCGAAGCAGATGAAGAACTGCGAGTTGGCCGAATCCGGGTTCATGGCGCGCGCCATCGAGGCGGTGCCGCGCTTGTGCGGCACGTCGGAAAACTCGGCCTTCAGGTTCGGCTTCTTCGATCCGCCGGTGCCGGTGCCGGTCGGGTCGCCGCCTTGCGCCATGAACCCGTCAATCACCCGGTGAAACGGCGTATCGTCATAGAAGCCTTCGCGCGCCAGTTCCTTGATCCGCGCCACGTGGCCCGGCGCCACGTCGGGCCGCAGCTTGATGACCACCCGGCCATGCGGAATTTCAACGATCAGGGTGTTTTCGGGGTCAAGTTCTGCCACCGGTCTCTCCTTAGGTAGTTTGGACAAAAAGGGTTCGATGCCGCCTATTTCACGGTCATCTTGATGATCTGGTCCGGGTTTGCCGGGGGTTCGCCCTTGTTGATCTGGTCAACGCACTCCATGCCCGACGAAACCTGGCCCCAGACGGTGTACTGGCCGTTGAGGAAGCCGCCATCGGCGAACATGATGAAGAACTGCGAGTTGGCGCTGTCAGGATTGCTGGACCGCGCCATGCCCACGGTGCCACGCCGGAAAGGCTCTGCAGAGAACTCAGCCGCGATGTCCGGCAAGTCTGAACCACCGGTACCGGTGCCGGTCGGGTCGCCGGTCTGGGCCATGAAGCCGTCAATCACCCGGTGAAAGATGATGCCGTCGTAAAAGCCCTTCGAGGCCAGCGCCGTGACCTGGGCCACATGCTTCGGTGCAAGGTCGGGGCGAAGATCAATCACCACCGGTCCGCACTTCAACTCCATAACCACCTGGCTGGCGGCCTGGGCCGAGCCTGCGAAACCGATCATCATCACACCTGCCAGCAGGCCAGCAACTTTTCTCAAGATATCTCTCCAGCGATTTGTAAATGTTAGCTTTTCAATGCTTTCAGAACAGCCTTGTTGACCGCATCCGGCACGAACGGCGAAATGTCGCCGCCCATCTTCGCGATCTGCTTGACCAGCGACGAGGCAATCATCCGGGTGGCCGGGCTGGCTGCCAGAAACACCGTTTCCATGTCAGGAGCAAGGCCGGCGTTCATTTGACCCATCTGCACTTCGTAATCGAAATCGGACGCATCGCGAAGACCTCGCACGATCACTCCCGCGCCCGCCTCGCGTGCGGCGTTCACCGCCAGTCCGTCGAAGGTTACAATGCTAATCCTGCAGCCTGTGGCACCACGCACCGGCGCGCAGGCCTCGTCCAGCAGCTTCAGCCGCACGTCCGTGGGCAGAAACGGCACCTTGCCATGGTGCACCCCGACGCCCAGTACAAGGGCATCAAGAAACCGCGCCGACCGGGCAATGATGTCCATGTGCCCATAGGTTACGGGGTCGAAGCTGCCGGGATAGAAGCCAGTTCTTGTCATGGGTTGAGTCCCTTACAGTGTTTCGGCCCGGCTTGCCAAGGGTCAGCGGCGCGACAGCGCCAGCCACAGGCCTGCACCAATCAGCACCCCGCCGCTGATCCGCTCAACCAGCACCGCACCCGAGCCTGCAAAGAACCGCCGCGCCGATGCGCCCGCCAGCGCCAGCCCCGCCCCGAACACGATACTCAAGGCTACGAAACTGCCCGCCAGCAACCAGAGCTGCAACGCCACATTGCCGGCAGGGTCGATGAACGGCGGCAGGAAAGCACCGAGAAACAGCAGCACCTTCGGGTTGGCGACGGCGACTGTCATGCCTTCGCGAAAGTGCGCCTTGCGCGCCGCCACCAGCCCCGTTGACGGGTCAGGCCGGGCCAGCAACCGGCCCACCCCGAGCCAGATCAGATAAGCCGCGCCCGCCAGCCGGATCAGGTCGAACCAGTGCGCCATCGCCTCGACGATCCACGCCATGCCGGCAACGACCACGAGCAGCAGCGCAGCAAAGCCCACCGCGTTGCCCGCCACCGTCATCAGTCCGGCGCGGGTGCCGTGCGCTGCAGCGTTTGCCAGCACCAGCGACATGGCTGGCCCCGGCGTCAGGAACAGCAGCGCCGTGGCGCCCAGATAGGCGAGATAAAGTTCTATGGACATGAAGAGACCCGCTGCGACGAGACAACCCTGTTAGCAATCCCCGGTTTGCCGTTGCCGTCAAGCGGCATTAAGATAACGTACATGCAACGCCTGCCCCGCAACATCACCAGCCGTCTTGCCGTGTTCTCAGCCTGTGGCCGATACCGCTACTGGTTGCGGCGCAACCTGAGGCGTCGGCGTAAGCGCTTCGTGTTGTGGATCATGATGAACCCGAGCCGCGCCAGCGCAGATGTCAACGACCCGACAACCGCCATGACCACCGGCATCAGCGCCCGGCATGGCTATGATGTGCACGGCGTCGTCAATCTGAGTGCGCTGATCGAACCGGACTCTGCCAGCCTGACAGCTGAAGCCGGGGCAGCCGATCCCGTCAATCGTCAGGCCGTCGAGCGGGCGCTGGGCTGGATCGCCCGCCACAATGGCGACATCGTCATCGCCTGGGGTGCCAACCGCCACCTGAAGAGCCGCGAAAAGGAGATGCTGTTCCGTCTCAGGCGGCGGCGGCTGCTCTGCCTCGGCCACAATGCCGGCGGCTCGCCGCGGTTTCCGAAATACATTCCCGCCGCGAGCCCCCTGATCCCTTTTGACGGCTAGGCTTCAGGCTCAGCATCTTCTTCGTCGGCCTCGTCGCCGTTCACCTCTTCAGAGATGCGGCTGACGGACACCACGGTCTCGTCCTCGGCGGTGCGGAACACCGTCACACCTTGGGTTGAACGGCCGGCAATGCGGATATCGTTGACCGGACACCGGATCAGCTGGCCGCCATCGGTCACCAGCATGATCTGGTCGGTCTCCTCCACCGGGAACGAGGCCACCAGATCCCCATTGCGGTCGTTCACCGTCATCGCCGTGATGCCCTTGCCGCCCCGCCCGGTTACCCGGTACTCATAGGCGGAAGAGCGCTTGCCGTAACCGTTTTCGGAAAGCGTCAGGATGAACTGCTCGGCAGCCCCCATCTCGATATAGCGTTCCTGGCTGATGCCTGCATCGGCGCTGCCTTCGTCGTCGCCCTCGGCCGTTTCGGTGTCTTCGCCTTCCATGGCCCGGCGCATCTTGATGTAGGCGGCGCGCTCGTCAGCCGTGGCCTCGAAGCCGCGAAGGATGGTCATGGAGATGACCTTATCACCATCAGCCAGCGCAATGCCGCGCACACCGACCGAGTTGCGGCCTGCAAACACCCGCACATCCGTCACCTTGAAGCGGATCGCCTGGCCCTTTGCTGTGGTCAGCAATACGTCATCGGCGTCAGTGCAGGTTTCCACCCCGGCAATACTGTCGCCCTCGTCAAGCTTCATGGCGATCTTGCCGTTCTGGCGAACCTCGACGAAATCGGACAGCTTGTTGCGGCGCACCGTGCCCCGCGTGGTGGCGAACATCACGTCCAGCTCGGCCCAGGTCTCTTCCTCGGCCGGCAGCGGCATGATGGTGGTGATGCGCTCGCCCTCTTCCAGCGGCAGCAGGTTGACCAGCGCCTTGCCGCGCGCCTGCGGTGCCGACAGCGGCAGCCGCCAGACCTTCATCTTGTAGGCCATGCCGCGCGACGAGAAGAACAGCACCGGCGTGTGGGTATCGGCAACAAACAGCCGCGTGACGAAATCCTCGTCCTTGGTCTGCATGCCGGAGCGGCCCTTGCCGCCGCGCCGTTGCGCCCGGTAGGTAGCCAGCGGCACCCGCTTGATGTAGCCGGTGTGCGACACCGTCACCACCATGTCTTCCTGGGCAATCAGGTCCTCATCGTCGACGTCGCCGAGATAATCGGCAATCTCGGTGCGCCGCGGTGTGGCGAATTCGGCCTTCACCGCTGCCAGCTCGTCGCGGATGATCTGCTGCACCCGGGCTCGCGAGCCGAGAATCTCCAGATAATCCTTGATCTCGGCGCCGAGCTTCTCCAGTTCCTCACCGATTTCGTCGCGGCCAAGCGCCGTGAGCCGTTGCAGGCGCAGGTCAAGAATGGCCCTGGCCTGCTCTTCCGACAGCCGGTAGCCGCCGTCTTCCTTGAGCTGGTGGCGTGGATCGGCGATCAGCCGGATCAGCGGCGCCATGTCCTTGGCCGGCCAGTCGCGGCCCATCAGCTGCTCACGCGCCGTCGCCGGGTCCGGCGCATGGCGGATCAGGTAGATGACCTCGTCGATATTGGCCACGGCAATCGCCAGCCCGACCAGGATGTGCGCCCGGTCGCGGGCCTTGTTGAGCAGGAACTTGGTGCGCCGCGTGACCACTTCCTCGCGGAACGCCACGAACGCTTCCAGCATGTCCTTCAGCGTCATCATTTCCGGCCGGCCGCCGGTCAGCGCCACCGAGTTGACCCCGAAAGAGGTTTGCAGCTGCGAGAACTTGTAAAGCTGGTTCAGCACCACATCGGCAACCGCATCGCGCTTGATCTCGATGACCACGCGCATGCCATGCCGGTCGGACTCGTCGCGGATGTCGGAAATGCCCTCGACGCGCTTCTCGCGCACCAACTCGGCAATCTTCTCGATCATCGACGCCTTGTTCACCTGGTACGGAATCTCGTGGATGATAATGGCCTCGCGGTCCTTGCGAACCTCCTCGACCGACACCTTGCCGCGCATCACCACCGAGCCGCGGCCGGTGCTCTGCGCCAGCCGGATGCCGGACCGGCCAAGAATGATGCCGCCGGTGGGGAAATCCGGCCCCGGCACGATCTGGTTCAGTTCTTCAAAGCCGATGGCCGGGTTTTCGATCAGCGCAATGGTGGCGTCCACCACCTCGCCGAGATTATGCGGCGGGATGTTCGTCGCCATGCCGACGGCAATGCCGCCCGCGCCATTGACCAGCAGGTTGGGAAACCGCGCCGGCAGCACCTTCGGCTCGCGCTCGGAGTTGTCATAGTTGTCCTGAAAATCGACAGTGTCCTTGTCGATGTCCTCCAGCAGGGCATGAGCGGGCTTGCCCATGCGCACTTCGGTGTATCGCATGGCGGCAGGCGGATCGCCGTCGACCGAGCCAAAATTGCCCTGCCCGTCGAGCAGTGGCAGGCGCATGGAGAAATCCTGCGCCATGCGCACCAGCGCGTCATAGATCGACTGGTCGCCATGCGGGTGATATTTACCGATCACGTCGCCGACGACGCGGGCAGACTTGCGGTAAGGCTTGTTCCAGTCGTAGCCGTTTTCGTTCATCGAATGCAGGATGCGCCGGTGCACCGGCTTCAGGCCGTCACGCACGTCCGGCAGAGCGCGGCTGACGATCACGCTCATCGCGTAATCGAGATAGCTGCGCCGCATCTCGTCTTCGATGGTAATGGTGCTGATCCCGCTCTCCTCCGGTGGCGGCGGAGGCGGTGTCGTCATCTCGTTGTCGTCGCTCAAACGGCGGCTCCTTGTTGCCGGCCAAGCACCGCTTTACGCGGGCCGAATACCCCTGCTTCGCGTGTCGCGAAAATGGTTCCTGATCAGGCGCCTGAACACGCGAATCCCTGTATGGGAAACTAGCAAATCCGGCCCCCATAAGCAAATTCGCTCATGCCGCGGAGGAGCCTGATTCAGCCCTTGCAAGCTATTGATAAAGCTAAGCGAATTCGCCCCAATCCAACGACGTCACGGCAAGCCTGCGCCCGCCGCCGCCATGGACGGAATAATGGACGCGAATCGTCATGGTTTTCGAGCGATCGGCAACCGCCACACTGGCCAGTGGCGGGGTGAACGGTTGTTCATTCTCACACGGACGATGCGCCATGCCGGTACCGACCGCCCGTCAAAACGACGAAACCCGCCAGCGGCCCGGCGGGTTGATCGCAAACTGGACAAACCGCCCGCAGGCGGCCCTCATGCCAGCATCAATTTTTGGAAAATGTCACGCCGGCCACGCGATAGGAGTTGCCGGTCTTGGTGACGGCGGAACAGCGGGTTGCGCCGTTCATCCACTTGTTGAACCGGATGCAGAGCTGGTCGCCCGAAACGCGCCATGTGCCGGTGTCACGCTCGCCGTCCCACTTTGCCGACAGGCGTCCGGAATGGCTCATCGAGATGCTCACATTCGAGCCCATGATCTGCGCGGATGCGCTGCCTGGAACAAACTTCTTGATCTCATGAGATTTGAGAACTTCTCCGGCTGCGGCAGGTGCCACGAAACCGAAACCGGCCGTTGCGGCGCAGATGGCCGCCAAAACAAACTTCTTCATGTAGATAGATCCCCGGAATGTTGACCACTTGCGGCAGGGGGCCGCAGCGGCTAGTCCACTGTCACTAACCTGTCACGTACGCAGATATAGTTGCCCCTCAATCTTGCCTAGAATGTGGCACTGCAGCGAACAACATGCCGCACCGCACCACATGCATACAATTTTATGCGACTTTTAGGTCAACGCGGTTAGTAAACGGTGAACGCGGATCGGTCGGAGCACGAAGAATCAGAACGGCACTTCATCGTCCAGGTCATCACGGGCAAATGAAGGGCCGCCGCCACCTTCCCCGCCACGGCCGCCGCCTTGCGGGCGCTGCATCGGGCTGGAGCGGCCAAAGTCGCCGCTGTCTTGGCTGTAGCCGCCGGAATCACCCATGCCGCCGCCCTGCCGTCCATCCAGCATCACCAGCGTCGCGTTGAAGCCCTGCAACACCACTTCGGTGCTGTACCGGTCGTTGCCGTCGCGGTCCTGCCATTTGCGGGTCTGGAGCTGGCCTTCGAGATAAACCTTCGACCCCTTCTTCAGGTATTGCTCGGCGACCTTGCACAGGCCTTCCGAGAAGATCACCACCGTGTGCCACTCGGTCTTTTCCTTGCGTTCGCCGCTATTGCGGTCACGCCAGCTTTCCGATGTGGCGATGCGAAGGTTGGCGATGGGCCGGCCGTCCTGCGTGTGGCGGATCTCCGGATCTGCACCTAGATTGCCGATCAGGATCACCTTGTTGACCGAACCTGCCATGATTGCTCACTCCTCGATACTTCAGTTGGGCAGACACTAGACTTTGTGAACGCCGCCTGCCAGCCTGACACCTGCCTTGTCCACAGGGCCGGAACCGGCGCCCTTTCACGCTTGTTCCGTTTTTGTTCTACAAAGTTTTCGTGCATTGCACAACCCTTGTAAGGAGACCAGTCCAATGGCCACCAAAGTATCCACCAGCAAGGCGCCGCCCCCGTTCTCGCGCTACGCACAGGCAATGCGCGTCTCTGCCGGGCGTGATCTCGTCTTCGTCTCGGGACAGGTCGGGGTTGATATAAATGGCAAGCTCGCTGACAGCCCGCGAGGCCAGCACATACAGGCCTGGCACAATGTGCTGGCCATCCTCGCAGACCAGGGGCTCGGTCCGAAGAACATCATCGAGATGACGGTTTACATTACCGAAGCTAACGGCGTGCCGCTATATCGCGAAGTGCGTGACCAGGTCATGGATGGTCACGAGGCAGCCTCCACCCTGCTGATCATTTCAGGCCTCGCCAACCCGGACTGGGTGGTCGAGGTGGCCGTCATAGCAGAAGCGCCCGCCGGCTGATTGCTCAGCAGAGGCGGGCGCCTCTCAGAGAGTCTTGTGGGTACCGGCAAACCCTGCCGGTGAACGGCTTAGCGGAACGACGCCAGGTAGGACGCGGTCCGGGCACCTTCGGCAGCAGCACGCGACTTCGCAGATGCAGCATTGCCGCGCGGGGTGTTGCCACCGAACAGGGCGGCACTGTAAACATTTGCGTAAGCTTCAAAAATCCAGCTCATGTCCGTTCTCCTCGGTGAGTGGTTGGGCATCTCTTGAGAGCAATATGTGGATTTCCATTGTGCAGCGCAAACGGCAAATTCTGACCTGACATGTAAGGAAATATCACATATATAGTGTGATGAATCGTAACACTATTGACATGTTTGCCGGAAACACCGCCCCATGCGCCGCCGTTTGCCATCATTGAACCAGCTCCGCGCCTTCGAGGCCGCCGCCCGCCCGCAAAGCTTTTCCAAGGCGGCGGAAGAGCTGTTCGTCACCCACGCCGCCGTTTCTCGCCATGTCCGCGAGCTTGAGGAGTGGCTTGGCACGCCGCTTTTCGTGCGCACCGGACGCGGCGTTGTGCTGACCGATGCCGGCAAGCGCTATGCCGCCCGCCTCACTCCTATTTTCGACGCCATTGCCGAGGCGACCCGCGATGCGATGATCGAGGGCGACAGCTCCAACCTGACCGTGGCGCCTGACGGTGCGTTCGCCTCGCGCTGGCTGGTGCCGCGGCTGGGCAAATTCAATGCCGCGCACCCGGAGATCGAACTTTCCGTCAGCCCCGGCGAATACATCTCCGATTTCTATCGCGGCGAGGACGACATCGCCATCCGCTACGGCGTGGGCGGCTGGCCAGAGGTGGAGGCGGAACCGCTGTGCAAGGCGAAGATATTCCCCGTCTGCGCGCCGGGACTGATTGCCGCCAACCCGCCGAAGAGGCCAGACGACCTGGCAAACTATACCCTGCTGCACGAAAACTCGCGGCAATGGTGGGCAGACTGGCTGCGCAAGGCCGGCAGCAAGGACCCTGACCTCGCCTGGTCCGGACCGCTGTTCCAGAACTACCTTGCCATCCAGGCGGCGGAAGCCGGACAGGGCTTTGCGCTGGCCGACCAGCTCAACGCCACCGACGCCCTGCTTGACGGCAGGCTCGTAAGGCCGTTCGATTACGTTCAGGAAGAAGACGAAGGCTACTGGCTGGTGTGGGGCAAGGGGTTGAAGCTGAATGCGGCGGGTCTTGCCTTCCGCCAGTGGCTGAGCGCCGAGATCCGCAAGACACAGAACCAGTTCGACAAGCTCAAGGCGGGCGGCGGCAAATAGATGAGCAAAACGGCATATGACTGCAGCAAGTGCCCCGGCTATTGCTGCTCCTACCCGGTGATCCAGGTCACCAAGCGCGATGCGGAGCGCATCGCCAGATACTTCGGCATAACGCTGCCCCAGGCCGAACGTCGCTTCTTCCGTGCCGACCACGGCTATGTGCGGCTGATGAAGCGCCAGAAGGATGAGCATTTCGGCCGCATCTGCCAGTTCTTCGACATCGATGAACGCAACTGCACCATCTACGAGGCACGCCCCTCCACCTGCCGGACGTTTCCCGGCAAGACCTGCGGCTACTGGGATTTTCTCAACTTCGAACGCTCCGGCCAGAAGGACAGCGGCTACGTGTCCACCACCTGGCACAACGAGGATTGAGCCTGAACGCGCGCAGGCCCCCTCGCCGCGTCAGTCCAGATAGGCGTCGGCCCGCATGCCTGCCCGTTCATAGTGGATCGGCAGCACCCGGCCGTACAACTGCTTGCAGCGTTCGGGCGTGGCCACCATGCCTGGCTCCTCGACATAGGAGATGATGGCGACGTAGCGCGGCCGTGCGCCCTTGAGCGGCGCCACCCGGTGCAGCGAATATCGCCCGCGGAACAGCTGCAGGTCGCCCGGCTCCAGCTTCAGCACCTTCACCTTGTCCGAGGTGCCGTTCAGCACCCGCGCCACCTCGTCGAAGTTCTCCCCGCCCTGGCGGATATTGGGCGCATATTCGAACTCGCCGCCACCCTCGGCATTCTGCAGGGCGATGGTGACGGTGAAATTGTTGGTGTCGAAGTGCCAGGGAAAGCCGTTGCCCTCTTCCGCCATGTTGACGATCACGTCGGCCAGCGGGTCGGCATACCGGAAGAACTTCTCCTCCTGCAGGCAGTCGCGGATGAACGGATCGAAGGCCGGGAAGTCATGCACCGTGCGAAGCGGGCCTGACCTTGGAAAGTTGTCGGCCGGGATGAAACTGTTGGACCGGTCGAAGAACTGCCGCTTGGGGTGATCGGCCGGCAGTGCCGGGTCATCGGCGGTGAAGTAGACGTTGGTGCGGTTGAACGAGCGGTGGCCCCTGTCCGACACGCCGTCTGCCTCCGCCGTCAGCGCTCTAATTCCGGCGGGGGCAAGGAAGCCCTTCAGCACGGCACATCCGTCTTCGGCCAGTTCGCGCTGCACATGGTCCAGCAGCGCCTCGCGCGCCGGGCCGTTTTCGTGGATGGGATATCGGGCAAGATCGATCAGGTCTTCAGCGGCGTGGGACATGGACGGCAAGGCTCCGGACGGGTTGGCGCTGAACGGATATTGGTGGCGAGATCGCGGGGTTTTGCAATGGGGAAAATGGGATGGGTTGGCGAGTGGCCAGGCGGTACAAGCCCCCTCGCCCGCACACCTGTATTCCGGCCTGCGTGCCGGAGTGACGTCGGCATTTCGTTTGCTTCGCGGCCGCGCCGTCGCTTTGCTCGTCTCCCTACCCCAACGCCGCCAACCGGCCCAGCGCGTCCCTGACCTGGCTTGCGCGCAAGCTGAGTTCCTCGCGCCGTTCCTTGGCTTCCTCGATCACCTCCGGCGGGGCCTTGGCCACGAAGCCGGGATTGTTCAGCCTGCCCTCGATGGCGGCGATGTCCTTGGCCGTCTTGTCGAGTTCCTTGTTCAGCCGCGCTTTCTCGGCTGCGAAGTCGATGACGCCGGCCAAAGGCAGTGCCACCACCGTCTCGTCAATGACGATCTGTGCCGAGCCTTCCGGCACCGCATCCGCCATGGCAAGGCTGTCAAGCCGCGCCAGCCGTGAAATCTCGGCCTCCCAGCGATACGCCCGTGCCGCCGACTCGTCTGACGGATGCGCCAGCACGCAGGCGATCTTCGCGCCGGCCGGCACGTTCATCTCGGCACGCACCGAGCGGATTTCGGTGATCAGCCGGATGACCCAGCCCATCTCGGCATCCGCGCCCGTGTCGCCAAGACCTTCGTAGGACGGCCATTGCGCGGTCACCAGCATGGAGTCCCTGCCCCCGTCTCCGGCGGTCTTCTGCCAGAGTTCCTCGGTGATGTACGGCATGAACGGGTGCAGCAGCTTGAGGATCTGGTCGAGCGTCCACGCGGTCATGGCGCGAGTTTCGGCCAGTGCGGCTTCATCCGTGCCGTTGAGGATGGGCTTCGACAGTTCCACGTACCAGTCGCAGAAGGTGTGCCAGATGAAGCTGTAGAGCGCAGCCGCTGCTTCGTTGTAGCGGTGCTCTTCAATCGCTTTCGTCACCGCGTCGCGGGTGCGCGCAGCCTCGCCGGCAATCCAGCGGTTGAGCGTGACCTTCGCTGCTGCCGGGTCGAAGCCTTCAACGCGCACGGCACCGTTCATCTCGGCAAAGCGGGCGGCGTTCCATAGCTTGGTGCCGAAATTGCGATAGCCCTCGACGCGCGACGTGGCGAGCTTGATGTCGCGTCCCTGCGCGGCCATGGCGGCGAGGGTAAAGCGCAGCGCATCGGCGCCGAACTGGTCAATAATCTCCAGCGGATCGATGACGTTGCCCTTCGACTTGGACATCTTCTGCCCCTTCTCGTCGCGGACAAGGGCGTGGATGTACACGGTGTCGAATGGCACCTGCGGCGAGCCGTCGGGCTTCTTCATGAAGTGCAGGCCCATCATCATCATGCGGGCGACCCAGAAGAAGATGATGTCGAAGCCGGTTACCAGCACGTTGGTGGGGTAATAGCGCTGAAGCTCGTGGGTGTTCTCCGGCCAGCCGAGCGTGGAGAACGGCCACAGCGCGGACGAGAACCAGGTATCGAGCACGTCCTCGTCGCGGGTCAGCATGACGCGCGAGCCATAGTGGCTTTCGGCCTCTTCCAGCGCCAGATTCTCGGTTTCGGCCACGAACACCCGCCCGTCCGGCCCGTACCAGGCCGGGATCTGGTGGCCCCACCACAGCTGGCGCGAGATGCACCACGGCTGGATGTTGCGCATCCACTCGTAATAGGTCTTTTCCCACTGCTTCGGCACGAACACCGTGTCGCCGTTCTCGACCGCGGCAATGGCGGGCTTTGCGAGCGTTGCGGCATCGACATACCACTGGTCGGTGAGGAACGGCTCTATCGGCACGCCACCCCGGTCGCCGTGCGGCACCATGTGCTTGTGCGGCTCGATCTTTTCCAGCAGTCCGCGCTCTTCCATCATAGCGACGACAGCCTTGCGGGCCTCGAAGCGGTCGAGCCCGTGAATGGCGGCGATGGTGGCGTTCAGTTCGTCCGATGCGGGCACGCCGGCGAGGAAATCCTCGTTGCCGTCCAGCACGATGGAGGCATCGCGTTCCATGATGTTGATCTGCGCAAGGTCGTTGCGCTTGCCGACTTCGAAGTCGTTGAAGTCGTGAGCAGGCGTGATCTTGACCGCACCTGAGCCTGCTTCCGGGTCGGCGTAATCGTCGGCCACGATGGGAATACGCCGGCCCACCAGCGGCAGGATGACGTTCTTGCCGATAAGGTCCTTGTAACGCTCATCATCGGGGTGAACTGCAACGCCGGTATCGCCCAGCATCGTCTCGGGCCGGGTGGTGGCCACGGTGATGAAGCGGCCTTCCTCGCCCTCGATCGGGTACTTGAAATGCCACAGGTTCCCCTGCGTTTCGACCTGCACGACCTCGAGGTCGGAAATCGCGGTGAGCAGCTTCGGATCCCAGTTGACCAGCCGCTTGTCCTTGTAGATCAGGCCTTCGCGATACAGCTGCACGAACACCTTGAGAACGGCGGCAGAAAGACCCTCGTCCATGGTAAAGCGTTCGCGCGACCAGTCGCATGACGCGCCAAGACGGCGCAGCTGGCCGACGATGGTGCCGCCAGACTCAGCCTTCCAGGTCCACACCTTGTCGAGGAACGCCTCGCGGCCGATCTCGCGGCGGCCCGGTTCCTTGCGCTCGGCCATCTGGCGTTCGACAACCATCTGCGTGGCGATCCCGGCATGATCGAGGCCCGGCTGCCACAGCACGTCCCTGCCCCGCATCCGCTCGAACCGGCACAGGATGTCCTGGATGGTGTTGTTGAGCGCGTGGCCCATGTGGAGCGAGCCGGTGACATTTGGCGGCGGAATGACGATGCAGAACGGGTCGCCCTCAGGGCGCTGGTTTGCCTTGAATGCACCGGACGCCTCCCAGGCGTCGTACAGGCGGGTTTCGATGTCAGCCGGGTTGTAATGCTTGTCGAGCATGGTCGGTCACGGACTCTGAAAGGAAAAGAGATGATGGCCGTGGGTTAAACACCAGCACACGCGCCGTTGCAACGGTTGAGGCGGCAGGTGCGGCGATGCTAGCGCTTGAGGCCGGTAATTCGGGCAATCTCGTCCTTCACCGCCCGTTCGACGATCGGCGCGAGATTGTCTTCCAGCCAGTCCTCGATCAGCGGCCGGATCATGGCGATGAAGGCCTCCTCGTCGGGCATGGCGCGGGCCACGTGATCCGGCATGTGTACGTCGAACCACTCGGCCAGTTCAGGCTCGATGACGGCGCGGATCATGGACTCCAGTTCAAGCTTTCCACCACCTTGTGGTTCCGGTTCTGGCGCGGCATCCGGCTCGGCTTCAACCTGCTGAGCGGGTTCATAGCCGGCCTCGGATTCTGTCTGCCCGTAAAACTGTTCGCCAGGTTGCGCCTGCGCATGTGGCGGCTCTGCGGCCTCGTAGCCCGGCGCTGTGGTCCCGCCAAACTGCTCGTGCTGCGGCTCTGTTCCAGGCAGGGCAACCGGCTCGCCATACCCCTCGAAGCGCTGCTCTATCGACCATTCGTGATAATCGGGGGAGTAACTCACCGAACCGGAGGCCAGTTCGGCGGCGGCATAGTCCTCGACATAGGTCTCTTCCGGTGCCAGCGAACTGCGCAGAAGAGGCGGCTCTTCATGGATTTCAGGAGCAGGCTGCCGGTATCGGCGTGCGCGGGCCTCTTCCTGGCGAACGTCACCGCCCAGCAGTGAGGCCATCGACCTGCCCGTGTCCGCCCTTGTCCGCGAACCAAGCGAGGACAACCTGTTTCTCAGCGACATGTAGGTCTGCGATCCTTCCAGCGAATAGCGGAAACGGTATGGGTTGCCGGAACTATAGCGCTCAGACGCTGCAACGTCATCCCTCTCGCCGGAACCGGCAGGTGAAGCAGGCTGCTGCTGCTGCTCATCCGGCGTGACACCGGATTGTTTCGACGCAAACTGCGGCTTCAATACAGTCGAGACGCTGACCCGGGCAGGTGCTGCAGGCTGAGCCACCGGCTGCGGGCCGGCAGGCGCTGACCGCCCGGCCGGAATTGGCGGAGCGGCAGGCGCGGTGCCAGGTGCAGGCTGCGAAGAACGGGCGGCAGGATCAAGCCTGCTGTCCGCCTCGATCGCCTGACGGATCGAGGACAGCAACTGCTCGACACTTTGCCCGCTTGGCGGGCCGCTTTCCGGCTTACCCATGCACCACTATACCCTGTCCGAAACACGGACAGCCCTCCGAACAACCACTATCGGGTGGCTGAAGCAAAGTCACAAGGTTAGTTGGTGATGATTCGCAGCTTTGTCGACAGCTTGTTTGATGCCCGCGTCAGTCCTGATCCAGAATTCGGGCCCCGAATGCCTTGTCGCGGACATCATCGTAATTGACACCGGGTTGGTACAACGCCACCGACAGGCGCAAGTCTGCCGCCGTCATCCGGCCAGTAGCCGCAACCAGCTGGTAACCTGCAACAATACGGTCGCGCCTGGCGTTTGCCAGCGCAATCGAGGCAAACACCAGTTCATTGGCCGCATTCAACACGTCCAGCGTGGTACGCGTACCGACCCTTGCCTCTTCGCGCACGCCTTCAAGTGCAATTCGCTGTGCTGCAACCGCATCTTCGGCGGCCTTGATGGTCGCGGTAGCCGCCTTCAGCAGATGCCATGCGCGGACGACGGATTCACGGACCTGGCGTTGCGCGTCAAGCACCTGCAGCCGGCGCTGGCTCGCAGTCTGCTTGGCTTCGCGAATCCTCGAATAGGTACTGCCTCCATCATAAATGGGAATGGACAGAACGCCGCCGACGCTGGCCGATTCCGACTCCGCCAGTGTCGAGCTCGGCTCGGCGGCAATCGAGTACTGCGCCTGGAAACCAAGCTGCGGCAGCAGATCCGCCTTGCGTACGCCTATATTGGCGACGGCCGCTTCCTCGTTGAAGGCGGCAGCAAGAATCTGCGGATTGGTCTGCGATGCAATGTCGATCGCATCGCGAAGCGTCTTGGGAACTCGTGGTGAAAGGTCCGGATATTTGAGCTTGCCCGGCGCATCGCCAATCACGCGGACATAGTTTGCAACCGACGATTCAAGGTTGCCGATGGCCACGGCGAGATTGCCGCGGGCTTCAGAAGCCCGGGAACGCGCCTGGGCAACATCAGTTCGAGTGATTTCGCCCACGTTGAACCGAGCCTGGCTTGCCCGTACTTCCTCATCGAAGAAATCAAGCGAGCGGCGGCGATAACCTACAATTTCACGGTCGCGAAGCACGTTCATGTAGGCGGTAGCAGCGTTGAGCAGGACTTCCTGTTCGACCGCCAGCAGGTTCTGATTGCCCGCCGCGACGGCCGCCTCAGCCTCGCGCACCGAATTTTCGGTGCGGAAACCGTCGAACACGGGCTGGTTCAGGGTGATGGTGAAATTGCGGTTGGTGAAATCGCGATCATTGGTCACGGCAACACCGTTGAGGCGCGACCCCTGCCAGTTCCGGGATACGCCAGCCTGCGCCTCCACCTGTGGCCGCCAGCCGGACTTGGCCTGCGGCACCCGCTCGTCGGTGGCGCGTTGGCGGGCCTGGTCAGCCTGCAGCTGCGGGTTGCCGGAATAGGCCTTCGCAAGCGCGCCAGCAATGCTTTCCGCGTGTGCGGGCAAAGACACCGCAACGGCCGCGGCTGCGACGGCCAGCGCCGCGGCTGCCCGCAGGACTGATTGCCTGAACGCATTTATTCGCCTTGGCTGCACTCGAGAATCCCCTGTTTCTGCCAGCCCGTTATTGATGGGCCCTTCGTGGTTAATGAAGCCCTAACCGGCAGTCTCAATTCAAGCATCAAACCGCGAAAACCAGCCAGATGCCACAACTAGCGGGGGAAAACCCCCATGTCCGCCCGCTATCTGAATAGTCACACATTGCGGCAGCGTGACAATTCAAAACGTGAAGCCCGGTTGTGGCCGGGCAAACTCGACAAGTGCCGGAACACTTGCATCGAAAACGTCGCGTACGGCAAACTGGTTGCCTGACCGGGTGAAAACGCAGGCACGCGACACATCCGTCGATCCGACCACGGCGACCAACCGCCCGCCATCAGCCAGTTGCGCCAGCAATGTCTGCGGCACCTCCTCAACCCGGCCATTGATGATGATCGCGTTGTAAGGCGCTTCCGCAGGATGGCCATCCTTCAGCGGGGCTTCAACCACCGCCACGTTGGAGACTTCAAGCCGCATCAGGTTCTCATTGGCAGCCTGCGCCAACACCGGATCGCTTTCCACCGCCACCACCATCTGCGCCAGATGGCTCAAGACGGCTGCCGAATAACCGGGTCCGCCGCCGATATCCAGCACAAGGTCGTCCGCATCGATGCGGGCCGCCTGCACCATGCGCGCATATGCCATTGGCTCGAGCAGATAGCGCCGCGTGGCACCCTCGCCTGACGGCAGGGCGATATCCTCGTCCATGTAGGCAATCGGCTTGAGGTGTGCGGGCACAAACTGCTCGCGCGGCACCGAAGACATGGCGTCTATCAGCCGACGGTCGGTGATGCCATTGGGCCGCACCTGCGATTCGATCATGTTTTCGCGCGCTACCGAATAATCGAGCATCACCATCACCTGCGCTTGCCTGTTTTGACCGGATCACGACCGAGCCGGAGTAAAGCTGGAAGATGCATAGCAACCGTTACCGCTGCCGCCAAGCCCGTTTGTGCTCAAACCCGGATTGATGCTCCGCTGCATCGTCAACCAAAGCCCAAACCAGTCGTTGAACATGCCCGCGCTGTCGTCTATAAGCAGCGCCGCTCAGGGCGCGTCGCCGCCCGCCGCGATGGCCTCGTGGGAGAGTGG
The DNA here is from genome assembly GCA_963700935.1 of uncultured Alphaproteobacteria bacterium. Lineage (GTDB taxonomy): Bacteria > Pseudomonadota > Alphaproteobacteria > Rhizobiales > Aestuariivirgaceae > Anderseniella. The sequence continues at coordinate 44,910 of CAVOZK010000023.1, forward strand.
TTATCCATCGGATTGCAAATCCGCTTACTCCGGTTCGATTCCGGACGAGGCCTCCATCGTCCAGTCCCGCAATTAGAGGATGCCGGACCATCGGTTGCCACACTGTGGCCCGTAAGCAACAGTTGCGCAGAAAATGCACCGCGGGCCTGTGCCAACCACCGCCCTGGCGCTGACAAGCCACATATTCGCCCAGTTGTTACCGACATTGGTATGGTGTCTGCAACCGCCGCGTTGTATTGATGTTCTGGATTTGATTTTTCCGCTTCCGGGGGGGTCCTGTGCGCCACATCGCTGTCAGTCTGGTGATCTGCATGACGCTTGCCGGTTGCGCCGGTGGGCCGTCGCACCAGGCCTTGCTCGAACCGCGGACCATTGACATCGACACCACGGCCGAGCCGGCCGGCGGCATCATTTCAAGCCATATACAGCAGCTTCAGGCCAAGACAAGCCCGAGTTACGTCACCCTTGTCGTCCACGAGAAGGAACAGCAAGGCGGCGCAACCCGGGCCGCAACCATGCCCGAGGCATTGACCTCGGGCAGCGGTTTCGTTGTTGCTGACGGTCTCATCATGACGGCCGGCCACGTGGCCGTGAAGCAGGGCAACACGGTAGATGCACGCGGCGCAGACGGCCGCATCTATGCCGGCCGCGTCATTGCCGTTAAGCCTGAAAACGACATGGCGCTGATCAGGCTGCGCAGCTTCAGCGGCGATGCCGTCAAGCCTGCGCCCGAGCACTGCATGGCGCGCGGCGCCCCGGTGTTCTCGCTCGGCAAGCCGCATGCGAGCAACGACACCGCCCGCATCGGTTCTGTCAACTCGATGAGCTTCGGCCGCGCGGTCAGCTACAGCGGCTTCGGCTATCCCGATGCCATTGAGGTGCGCATGGCCACCAAGAAGGGCGAATCGGGCGGGCCGCTGTTTGATGATCGCGGACAGCTCGCCGGCATGGTCGTATCCACGCTGTCGGACGCCAATGGGCGCCCGCTCAACCTGGCCCATGCCATCGCCACTCCGGCATTGGCGAAGTTCCTGTGTGAGAACACCTCCTGCTCGGCCGACTGGAAGTCGCTCGCCGGCAAGGATCCCAACCGCTGCCCGGCCACCTGAGCCGCATCCCCGTTCGACAAGCAAAATGAAAAGGGCACCGCATGTCGCCATGCGATGCCCCATTTTAAGGCTGGTTCCAGAGGCCGGATTAGGGCAGCAGAACTGTCGATCCGGTGGTCTTGCGGCCTTCCAGGTCCTTGTGGGCCTGCACGGCGTCAGCCAGCGCATAGGTCTGGTTGACCTCGATCTTGACCTTGCCCGAACCGACGACGTCGAACAGGTCCGCGGTATTGGCCTGCAGCGCCGCGTCCGAGGCAACGTAGGTCATCAGCGTCGGACGGGTGAGGTAAAGAGAGCCCTTGGCGGCAAGAATGCCGGTGTCGAAGTCCTTCACCGGGCCAGATGCCGCGCCGAAGCTGACCAGCAAGCCACGAGGGCTCAGAGAATCAAGCGACGCCATCAATGTGGCCTGACCGACGCCGTCATAGACAACCGGCACGCCCTTGCCGTCGGTGAGTTCGCGCACCCGCTTGGCCACGTCCTCCTTGCCATAGTCGATGACCTCATCGCAGCCGAGCGACTTTGCCAGTTCCGCCTTTTCCGGCGACCCGGCCGTACCGATGACCCGCACGCCAAGCAGTTTCGCCCACTGCACGGCAATCAGGCCCACACCACCGGCAATCGCGTGGAACAGGATGGTCTGGCCCTTCTCGACCTTGAAGGTCTCCCGCAGCAGATAGCGGACAGTCATGCCCTTCAGCATCATGGCCGCAGCAGTCTTGTCGTCAATCGTGTCCGGCAGTTTCGACAGCCGGTTGGCCGGCATGTTGCGGGCCTGCGAGTAGGCGCCAATTGGCCCGGCGCCATAGGCAACGCGGTCACCTGCCTTGAGGCTGGTGACTCCCTCGCCCACTTCTTCCACCACGCCGGCCGCTTCCAGGCCTATGCCGCTTGGCATCGGCAGAGGGTAAGCGCCTGAACGGTGATAGGTGTCGATGTAGTTCAGACCGACGGCGGTGTGGCGGATACGGACTTCGCCTGCGCCCGGGGCGGCCAGGTCGATGTCTTCGTACTTCATCACTTCCGGCCCGCCGGGTTGATGGAAACGGATAGCCTTCATGTACAATTGCCTCCTGCTTGGAAAATGAATGGAGACCTTGTGCCGTGTCCGGCACGCGAACGCAATCAGGCTTCCATCAGGTGGCGCAGGATGCCCACCAGTCTGGGCCACTCCAGGTCCTCGAGTGGAATCAGCCGCACATCGAGGACCGCAGCCTTGCCCATCAGCGCCTCGTAGCGCGGCTGGCCGTTACGATCATCGAACAGGTCAGTGGTGACCAGCACGCCGACCCGCTCGCCCGGCCGGCCAAAATGGTCGCACAGGTTGTCGGCTTCGTGAACGGCGTCCATCATGCGAATGCGGTGTTTGCGGTCAGCCGCCGACAGCGTCGAGCGCAGCGCCTTGCAGGACAGGAAGCCGAGCCTGTCGTTTCGGCGGAAGATCAGGTCGATCTCGTTCTCGCCTGCGTAGCCGTTCACTTCCCAGGCCACCATTTGCGAGTAGTAGGCCTCATCGGCGCCCGCTTCCATGGCGGCAAGCCAGGCCAGTTCCTCCAGCCAGCCGCCGGTGACAAAGCGCTTGGCGTCAACATCAGGCAGCACGAAGCGGTCGGCATCGGGGCAGACCACTCCGGTATGCAGCATTTCATCGAACAGCCGCGCCACGTCCTCGTCGGTGGTTTCGCGGGCGCGCAGAAACCCGGGTCTGGTGTTGGCATTGGCGGGAGATGCGTCCAGCAAGGTGTCGCGCAGCGTTTCGAATGCAGGATAGTTGTGCTCGATCTCCATGGTCAGCATCCGCCGCCTGAGCGCCGCGTCAGGGTCGCCGCCCGAGCCTTTCAGGCAAGCCGATCTGTCCTTCAAAATCTCTTCTATGTTTGGCATAGGCAGAACTGCTAACTTGTTGTGCACCACCAGCCGGTCAGACCGGTTTGACGGATCCAGCATTTCACCGGCAGGCATCAAGTCACTAATGCGCTACAGATTAAATGACAAGACGGCGGCTGTCGCCCCTCCCCCGATTGCCGAAGCGGCAGGCTGGCTTGCCGCCAACCGCTCCGGCCTTGCGCCCATCAACTTGTCGCAGGCGGTGCCCAGCTATGCGCCTGCACCTGAGCTCGCCGCCCACGCCGCGGCATGCATCACTGATGGCACTGCTACGCTGTACACCGACATTCTCGGCCTGCCTGAACTGCGCGCTAGTCTGGCCTCACACATGAGCGATGCCTATGCCGGTCACGTGCAGGCGGGTGATGTGGCCATTACCGCTGGGTGCAATGCTGCCTTTTGCCAGGCCGTAATGGCGCTGGCTGGCCCCGGCGACAATATCGTGCTGACCGCACCATGGTACTTCAATCACCAGATGTGGCTGGAGATGCAGGGCATCGGCATCCGCACCATTGCCGCCACCGGCGGCGGCACCGCCCTGCCCGACCCGGACGACCTGAAAGCGGTATGCGACAGCCACACCCGGGCGCTGGTGCTGATCTCGCCGAACAACCCGACCGGATCGATTTATCCGCCTGCCTTGCTGGACCGCTTCTTCGAGACCTGCAAGCAGGCAGGCATCGCGCTGATTATCGATGAAACCTACAAGGACTTCCTCGATCCGGCTGCACCGCCGCATGGCCTTTTTGCCCGTGAAGACTGGCGCTCTACACTGGTGCAGTTGTTCAGCTTCTCCAAGTCCTACGCGCTCACCGGCCAGCGCGTCGGTTCACTGATCGCCGGACCGGAGCTGATCTCCACGGTGGAAAAGGTGCAGGACTGCATCACCATCTGCGCGCCCAATGTCGGCCAGCGCGCCGCCCTGTTCGGCCTGCAACACCTGCATGACTGGCGCGAAGGCAAGCGCCTGCTCATGGCCGAAAGGCTGGACGCCATGCACAAGGCGTTTGCCACCCATGCGCCAATGTTCCAGGTGGTCAGCGCCGGAGCCTTTTTCGCCTATCTGAAGCATCCGTTTGCCGGCCGCAGTGCCCGCGATGTGGCGGTGGAGCTTGCACAGCAGACCGGCGTGCTTACACTGCCGGGGTCGATGTTCGGACCCGAACAGGAGGATTACTTGCGTCTGGCCTTTGCAAACGTGGATGCTTCCCTGATGGACGAAGCCGCCCGCCGGCTGGCCGGCCATGCCCGCTCCAACACGGCCATGATGGCTGCAGCAGGTTAAACCCGCACGATGGCTTTCGAGATCAAGATATGGGGCTGCCGGGGTTCCATTCCGGTGGCCACGCCCGAAAACATCCGCTTCGGCGGCTCGACGGCATGTGTGGAGCTGTCAATCAACGGCCAGACCGTCATCATCGATGCAGGCTCCGGCATTCGCGAGCTTGGAACGCAAATTCTGGCGCGCGGCACCACCCAGGCCCACCTGCTGCTGTCGCACGGCCACTATGACCACCTGATGGGCCTGCCGTTCTTCTCGCCGGTCTATGACCGCGGCATGAAGCTGGACATCTGGTCGGGCCACACCGGCGGCAACCCGTCAACTCGTGACATCATCGCCGGCTTCATGAAGGAACCCTACCTGCCGGTCACCATCGACATCATGTGCGCCAACATGAGCTTTCACGACATCAAGGCCGGTGCGGTACTGGACCTGGGACATGGCATCTCCGCCGTGTCCGCCCCCACCAACCATCCCGGCGGCTGCCTTGCCTGGCGGGTCGATTGCGACGGGCGCAGCTTCGTCTACCTATCCGACCACGAGCACGGAAAGACCCGTATCGACAAGGCGCTTGTAAAATTCTCCAAAGGCGCCGACCTGATGGTCTACGACGCCATGTATACCGATACCGAGTACGAAAACCGCCAGGGCTTCGGCCATTCCACCTGGCGCGAGGCGTGCAAGGTGGCGAAGTCGGCGGGCGTCAAGGAACTGCTGCTGTTCCACCATGCGCCCGAACGCACCGACCGGGCGCTGGAAACCATCGAGGCGCAGGCCCACCAGCTGTTCCCGGGCGCCAGCGCTGCGCGTGACGGTCACATCATACGGTTGGGGTAAGCCGGCGCGTCCGATCTGGCGCAGGCCCCTTGCGCAAACGCGACCTTAGTGAGCGGAATACTGGCGGAGAGGATGGGATTCGAACCCACGATACGCTTTTGACGTATACTCCCTTAGCAGGGGAGCGCCTTCGACCACTCGGCCACCTCTCCTCACGCCAATCGTGGCTGTATGCATGGGAATGCAGCCGGTTTCAACCCCGCGTTTTCAACTTGGCGCGGCCATTGTGTATTTGTTAAGTGTAACCCAGCACAAATACGTGTAAGCATGCGAATAACACGGACGGCTTGGCCGCCTGCAGGCGGCCCGCAACAAGGCAGTTACAATGACCAGCATCCTGAAGGCCGCACTTATCGGCGCCGCCATCGTCATCGTCCCGGTGGTATCGGCACATGCGCAGGCAATCGATTCGATCGGCTCGCGCTACGTTCCAAAGGGCCACAGCCACGACAGCTCCAACAACCAGCTGCCGACGCTGAACTCCTACGAGGACCAGATCAACAACCGCGCCGACCAGATTGAAACCGAGATTTACAAGTCCCGTCGCGACCGCGCCTATTGGGACAGCTGGGTGAACTCCACCCATGGCACTTACCTGGGCGGTGAACCGCAGCTGGCGCCGGACTACTGAACGTTTCAGGCCTGTATCACTGGTTCGATCGTGCAAAAGGCGGCCTATCCGGGCCGCCTCTTCGTTGTCTGAAAGCAGCTGGACGCGTGGGTCAGCCGGCGGCGGACCGTGTCGCGCGCAGGTACATCGCCATGGCCTGCTGGGCGGCCACCACATCGGCGCTGCTCATCCGGCGGGTCAGCTTGATCCGCTCCACCCGCGCCCTCGTGCTGCCGCGAAGGGCCGCCAGCGACAGCCACTTGTGGGCTTCCACGAGGCCACCCAGTTCGATCATGTGAAGACCGCGAAGCACGAACCCGTCCTCGGGCAGGCGAATCTCGTCTTCGCGCGGGGTCACGTCGCGATAATCTGCAAGGTCGATAATGTTACTCATGGGGCAACGGCCCTCCCGGTACTCAAACAACTCACTAACCTGGCACTAACCATGCCACAGCCGTTATCAGACGCGGTTAAGCAGGATGGTGAACAAACCCTTTACGATCCTGCAGCACCATCCGGCCCTGCACTGGAAGAGCAGACGTCAACAATCTGAATTGTATTGATTAATTGCGCTTGCAGGCAGTTTCTCCGGCAGGCCGGCAGCAAGTATTCATTAACCATGCCGAACGGTAGACTGCGCGGCTGCCTGTTAACGTTCGGCAGGCTCGCTCAACCGCCCTGCCCCTTGCCGAACAGGATCGCATGGGCGCCGTCATTGGATTTGAGGTCCTCCGGCCGCCCCCGGCGGTCCTCGCCCACCGCCATGCCCCGACGAACGGCGGGCCGAGCCATCACCGCCTCAAACCAGCGCTTCAGATGCGGAAAGTCATCGAGGTTCTGGCCCTGCCGCTTGTGTGGCTTGATCCAGCCGATGCAGGCCATGTCGGCGATGGAATAATCTCCGCCCAGGTATTCGTGCCGCTCCAGCTGGAGGTTCATCACGCCATAGAGCCGCGCCACCTCATTGGTATAGCGCTCGATGGCATAGGGAATTTCCTCGCGCGCATAGAAGCGGAAGTGATGCGCCTGCCCGCACATGGGGCCCAGGCCACCCATTTGCCAGAACAGCCATTCGTCCACCTTCGTTCGCGCTCGCTCGTCCCGGGGGTAGAACTTCCCCGTCTTGCGGCCGAGGTATTGCAGGATCGCACCTGACTCGAAAACCGATATGGCTTCCGCCCCCGGTCCGTCAGGATCGACGATGGCCGGCATGCGGTTGTTCGGCGCAATTTCCAGAAATGCCGGATCGAACTGTTCACCTTTCAGAATGTCGACATAGCGGACCTCGTACGGCAGTCCGCATTCCTCCAGCATGATGGTGATCTTCCAGCCATTCGGCGTGGGCCAGTAGTGCAGCTCTATAGGTCTGGCGCTCACCGGGCGGCCTCCTCCTGCTGCGGCTGCAGGCCTGCGGACCTGCCCGGCACCGGCACAAGTATCCGGGCCATGATGGGAAGGTGGTCCGATCCTGCGGCATGACCCACCTGCACGCCCTGCGGAAACAGCAGGCTATCATCGGCAAACATGTGATCAATAGCGATTTGCGGCAAGCGCCAACTGTTCGATGGCCAGGTCGGCAACTGTGACCGCCGGGTCAGGCCGGTGACTGCCGCGAACTGCCGCGTCATGCGCGAATAAGGCGTGGAGTTGAAATCACCTATCAAAAGTCTGGGCTGCGGTATGTCGCGAACGTACTTGGCAAGCGCATTTATCTGTTTCCACTGCGCATTGACGGCGGGCGGCCGGATCGTGTGGGTACCCAAAAGAGTGAGGTTACCCCACTGCGGCCCGAGTGAGGCACGCAGGAAGACCGGACCCAGCCACGGGCCCCGCGCCACCACCTCGCGCAACGGATAGCGCGACATGATCCACAAGCGGAAGCCGCGCGGCACAAGGCTCGGATACTGGTACGGGTACTCCTGGTTGAGGCTCCGGGCCATCGCAAGCGTCAGCCTGTTGACCTCGGCGATGAACACCACGTCCGGATCCTGAAGCTCGATCTGCGTCCTGATCGCCTCTGGGTCGCGATTCAACAGCCACGCGTTGAACGACATGACCCGCAGTTCACGGTAGCCATCGGGGGCCTCCACGCCATCGCGGGGCGGCAAGACGCGCTCCTGCAGATTTGGCCAAAGGCCGATCGCCAGCATGCCTGCCAGCATCATTGCCACTGCCGAGACCAGCCGGTGCTTCGGCATCAGGAACGCCCAGCCGCAGGCAATCGCAGCAAGGGCGAAATGCAGCGTGAAGTGGCTAAAGACGTCGAATGCGATGAAATACTGGCTCAGGTGGCCCGTGCCGATGCCGGCAAAGGCGAGGCACATGCCAAGCAGGCACAAAATGCGCCCCGGGCTCTCCGACTTTGGCAGCACGGCCGCTATTCCCCCTCACCCGCCATCACGATCAACCGGCCAGCGGCTTGCTCATGAGGAATGCGGGGATATCGCTGTCCCCGCCACAGCAGACCGTCTCGCCACAAATCTCCATGCCGTGCGCGGCGTAGAATGCGATTGCGGCGCCATTCTTCCTGTCCACCTCGAGTTCAAGGGTTTCCGCCCCCGGAAAACACGTCTCGATCTCGGCAAACAGCTCGCGGCCGATGCCCTTGCGAAGATGGGCGGGGTGCACGTAAAGCTGCTTGAGCTGCACCGACTTGCGGTCATCGCTCAATATGGCGAAGGCCATTCCGCCGAGTTCGGCACCATTGTCCGCCACCAGCATCTCGCCATGCCGCGCCTCGATGTTGGCCTTCACTGCATCAAGAGTGTGCCAGCGCGCGATGACGGGCTCCACCTTCTCTGCTCCATGGACCGCAACATAGGTCTTGCGCCAGCTGGCCACCAGCAACTCCCGGATCGCGCCGGCATCTTCAGCCGTGGCGGTGCGGATGAAGAACATCCCTATTCCACGCCAAGCTTCTGCTTCACCAGTGCGTTCACTGCCTGCGGGTTCGCCTTGCCGCCGGTAGCCTTCATCACCTGGCCAACGAACCAGCCGGCCAGCGCAGGCTTCTCGATGGCCTGGGCAACCTTGTCCGGATTGGCGGCGATCACTTCATCGACTGCCGCCTCGATGGCGCCGGTGTCGGTCACCTGCTTCAGCCCACGAGAGTCCACGATCTGCTTCGGATCCCCGCCTTCGCTCCAGGCAATCTCGAACACGTCCTTGGCGATCTTGCCGGAGATGGTGCCGTCGGAAATCATGTCGATGATTCCACCGAGCTGGGCAGCGGAAATCGGGCTTTCGCCGATGTCCCGGCCTTCCTTGTTGAGCCGGCCAAACAGCTCGTTGATCACCCAGTTGGCCGCCGTCTTGCCGTCGCGGCCCCTGGCGACATCCTCGAAATACGCCGCCGCATCGCGGTCCATGATTAGCACTTCGGCGTCATAGGGCGTCAGGCCGAAATCCTTCACCAGCCGCGACTTCTTCTCGTCGGGCAATTCGGGAAGCGACGATTTGATCTCTTCGATCCAGGCCGTTTCGATTTCCAGCGGCAGCAGGTCCGGGTCGGGGAAGTAGCGGTAGTCGTGTGCCTCTTCCTTGGATCGCATGGAGCGCGTCTCGCCCTTTCGCGGGTCGAACAGGCGGGTTTCCTGGTCGATCTTGCCGCCGTCCTCCAGAATGTCGATCTGGCGGCGGGCCTCATACTCGATCGCCTGACCCATGAAGCGCATGGAATTGACGTTCTTGATCTCGCAGCGCGTGCCCGGCTCGCCGCCCGGCTTGCGCACCGACACGTTGACGTCGGCGCGGAGGCTGCCCTCCTCCATGTTGCCGTCGCAGGTGCCGAGATAGCGCATGATGGTGCGCAACTTCGACACGTACGCCTTGGCCTCGTCGGCGGAGCGCATGTCGGGCTTGGACACGATCTCCATCAACGCCACGCCGGAGCGGTTGAGGTCGACGAGCGACATGGTCGGGTGCTGGTCGTGGATCGACTTTCCGGCGTCTTGCTCGAGGTGCAGCCGTTCGATGCCGACGGTCACCTGGCCGCGTTCGCCCATGTCGAGCAGCACTTCGCCCTCGCCCACCACGGGCTGCTTGTACTGCGAAATCTGGTAGCCCTGCGGCAGGTCCGGATAGAAGTAGTTCTTGCGGTCGAACACCGAGTATTCGTTGATCTTCGCGTTCAGGCCGAGGCCCGTGCGCACTGCCTGCTCGACGCAGAACCGGTTTATGACGGGCAGCATGCCGGGCATGGCCGCATCCACCAGCGATACGTGGTCGTTGGGCGCGCCGCCATATTCTGCAGAGGCGCCGGAAAACAGCTTCGACTTCGACGACACCTGGGCATGGACTTCCAGCCCGATGATGATTTCCCAGGGGCCGGTGCCCCCCTCGATCCAGTCGGATTTATCGGCAACGCGCGCGCAGAACGTCATTGGATGAAGGCCTTGAGAGTCAAGTAATTTGGATTGGATCACTTGGTAGCGCGCATGGGGGAAAGCGGCAAGTGCGAATGACACGCCGGTTCATCCGGGCAAGGCCCCGCGCTTTTGCCGTCTTGCTCTGTCAGGAGTTTACTTTACTTGCCGAGCAGATACTCCGCGACCGCCTGGTAGGCCGGCAGCGAGGTCGGGTCAATCACCGCGTTCTTGGCCACCGGATGCGACGAGAACCGCACGATGACCATCTCCGCCTTCGGGTCGATGTAGATTGTCTGGCCGTGCACGCCGCGCGCCGCATAAGCGCCGTGCTTGTTGTGGAACACCCACCACATGCCGCGATAGCTGCCGCCGGGCATGGTCTTGTAGCCAGCCTGCTCGAAGGCGGCCTTGTCGCCGCCGCCGGCAATATTGTCTGCAACCTCCGCCGGGAACAATCGTTCGCCGTTGATCTCGCCCTTGTTGAGCATCAGCTGGCCGATGCGGCCCAGGTCGCGCAGGCCGGCGCTCAAGCCACCGCCGGCAAACGGAGTACCGATGCCGTCCACGGTGAAATAGCCGTCCTGTTCGGCGCCCATCCGGCTCCAGATGCGATCGGACAGCAGCTCGGTGACCGACTTGCCCGACACCCGCGAGATGATCCAGCCCAGCGCATCCGAGTTGATCGTCTTGTAGCCGAAGGCGTCGCCGTGCCGACCTTCCTTCTGCACCGTCTGCAGATATTCGTAATAGCCTACCGGCCCGGTGTAGTCCGCGGGCTTCGGCATCGGGTTTGCGGCGGCGCTGTAAACCCAGATATCAGCCTTCGGGTCGGCATAATTCTCGCTGTAGGCAAGGCCCGTGGTCATGTCCATCACCTGGCGCACGGTGGCGTCGCCAAACGCGCTATCCGCCAGTTCCGGCACGATGCTGGCAACCTGCGCCTTGTCGTCGAGCTTGCCTTCAGCCACCAGGATTTCCGCCAGCAGGCCGGTCATCGACTTGGTCATCGACATGGCAGCGTGCTTGCCCGCCTCGTCGAGGCAACCGGCATAGTGCTCGTAGACCACCTTGCCCTTGTGCATCACCAGCAGGCCGTCGGTATAATTGGCGCCGAGCGCCTGCTTCCAGCTCATCGGCTTGTCGCCGCCCAGAGGCGTGAAAGTAACGCTGTCGATGCCGTCATCCAGCGCATAATCCAGCGGCACCGGCGCGGCCAGGCCGCGGCTGACCTGCTTGGTCGGCATCAGTTCGCGGATATGACAGACGGTCCAGCGCAGCTTGGGGAAGCTGAAGAAGTTGGAGTCCGGCTGCATCACGCGCTTGTCCGGCGCAGGCGGGAAGCCCTTCATCAGGCCCAGCGCGTTGGGATCAGACGCGGCAGCATCAGGAAATTCGCTCGCCGCCATCGTGCCGCTTGCCATGGTCATCAAGGCCAGCGCAGCCAGGCCTGCAACGCGAAGCTTCTTTCCGTCAAATTGCTGCATGTGTGAGTTCCTCAAACTGGTCATTCTCGACGGTGTGTCCTGGGGTTTTCGTTCAATAGACGATGAAGAGGTTGACGAATGCGCCGAGCCATACGGGCAGGTCCTGCTGCGCTGCTTTTTCCAGACCTTTGCCGGGGAACGACGCGCTCACGCCAGCAGTCAGGTACGTATTGCGGTTCAGGATGCGGTTGTATTCGAGATAGACGTCATCCGCGAGATGCGGGTCGGTGACGCCGGTGATGATGTTGTCCCCACCGGCAATGTCGAAGCGCGTTGCCTGCCCGAATTGCACCGGGCTGTTCAACTCGTTGGCGCGGACATGGGCGTAGCGAAGGGTGATCGTGTCCTGCATGGACGGCTTGACGCTGAACTCGACCTGGTGGGCATGGACGTTCGAGTTGATGAACGTCATCGCGGATTTCGAACCTGTAGCCCAGGTGCTGGGAGATCCGTCGTAGTAAAGCGGGTCGAAGCGTTCCAGCCCGGGCGTATTGGGGTCGTCGCCCGAGAAGCTCTGGAACGTATACATCAGCCGCGGCGTCCACGTTGCGTCCGCGAAGGTGTAGGCCACCTGTCCGCGCCCGCCCCAGGCCTCCATGTCGATGCGGTCGTTCCATTCGTATGCGAGGTCGGCAGAGAAGTACCAATTGGTCAGCGCGCCGTCCAGCTTGCCGGTGCGGCCATAGGCATTGACCACGTTCAAGCCTTCACGCGCGCCCTCGATGATTTCCGGTGGATTGCCCAAGTCCACCTTGGGATATGCCGAGTTCGACTCCACCACGTGGGCATACGTTACGCCGATGAAACCGCCAGCGGGATGGTCGAACCTGAAGTCGCCACCGGTCAGCGCCGTCATGGAGTCACTGGACGGCACCTCATTGGCATCAATGTAAAAGCCTGTGGCGGAGAACCCGCCATGCATCAATTTGCCGATACCGGCGAGTTCCCACGCCTTGCGCGGACCAAGCTTGAGCGCCCCGCGTTCAAACCCGTCGCCACCGCCATTGACTATCAGCATGCCCGTGCCAAGCGTCAGCTCCCGCGCCCCGGCTGAAAGGTCTACCGACAACCCTCCGGGATTCTCGGTCAGAAACCCGAAATAGGCCTCTTCGAGAGTGACACGCCCGGTATCACCCTTGTCGTAGGCATCGATCCCGATGGTGCCCGACCATACACCGGAGACCATGCCGTAGAGAGTTTCGCTCTCGGAGAGCTCACTGCGAAAACTCACGCCTGGCTTGACGAAGCCTTCGAACCACACCTTGTCCGGATTGTAGTTGGCCGTGGGCGCGAAGATGTCGGCAAGCCCCCAGAACAGGTCCTGCTCGCCAACCAGGTTCACACCGGCCTGAACATGGGCACGCACCGTCACGCCGTCCTCGGCGTACAGCACCATCGGATCGCGGTCCTGGCCCGCAACCGGCAAAACCATGGCGAGGACAAGCGCAAGCACGCCCGTTCCCCCAATCAACTGACACTTCACCCTCATCATTGCTATCCACCCAAGAACAGCGATCCCGAGGTGACAATGAGAAAATATCTGCATACGTTCAATATGCGCTTCGCCCATTTTGGGCGCCTTGAAACATTTCACGCGAGGACGCCAAGCCATGCCAGAGAGTAACGCTTCTTCGCGTGACATCATCCAGCGCCGGTTCGGGCAGGTCTGGCCGGTACATGTCGAGTGTTTTACCCGCTTGCTGATCTTGCTGCGCCGTCAGTTTGACGGCGATCTGGACATGATGCTGATCATGGCAGTAATCGGTGAAGCGACGCTTCCCAAGAACGTGGTGCCCGAGGACTTCAGCTATGGCGCACTACAGCAAGGCAAGGGTCAAATGGTGAGCAAGCAGGACATCAACACCCAGTCGATTGCAGCCTACAGCGGCATTCCGCGGGAAAACGTCAGGCGAAAACTGGAACGCCTGGCTGACAAGGGTTGGATCACACGCAATGACAAGGGCGGCTGGACAGTAACCCGCAAGGGCTCTCAACAGCTTCAACCGGCAACAGAGGCCACACTCGACTACCTTGCGGCCATCGGCGACGTGATTGGCGATGCCGGCGCCGCTGTGAAAACCTGAACCGCTGTTTCAACATTCCCGTGGAAAACCGGGAACCCCTGCCCCATATCCGGCTTACACTGTCAGCAGCCTGCAGCGGCCCCCGTTGCGCATGTTCCCGTTATGATCTAGGCATCCCTCATGGCCGAACACAAACGCATCATCTCCGTTCAGGGCGCGCGCGAGCACAATCTCAAGAACGTGTCGATCGAGCTGCCGCGCGACAAGCTGATCGTGTTCACCGGCCTGTCGGGCTCGGGCAAGTCGTCGCTTGCCTTCGACACCATCTATGCCGAGGGCCAGCGCCGCTATGTGGAGAGCCTGTCCGCCTATGCCCGCCAGTTCCTGGAGATGATGCAGAAGCCGGACGTCGACCAGATCGACGGCCTGTCGCCGGCCATCTCCATCGAGCAGAAGACCACCAGCCGCAACCCTCGCTCCACCGTCGGCACGGTGACCGAGATCTACGACTACATGCGGCTGCTGTTCGCCCGCGTCGGCATTGCCTATTCGCCCGCCACCGGCCTGCCCATCGAAAGCCAGACCGTGTCCCAGATGGTCGACCGGGTGATGGAGCTTGAAGAAGGCACGCGGCTTTACCTGCTGGCCCCCATCGTCCGGGGCCGCAAGGGCGAGTACCGCAAGGAATTCGCCCAGCTGATGAAGCAGGGCTTCCAGCGGGTGAAGGTGGACGGCCAGTTTCACGAGATTGCCGATGTGCCGGCGCTGGACAAGAAGTACAAGCACGACATCGATGTGGTGGTGGACCGGCTGGTGGTGCGCGACGACATCGCCACGCGGCTGGCCGACAGCTTTGAAACCGCGCTGAAGCTGGCCGACGGCCTCGCCGTCGTCGAGTTCGCCGACAAGCCGCTAGCCGAGGCCGACACGTCGGCCGGCGGCAGCGCCAACAAGTCACTCAACGAAACGCACGAGCGCATCACCTTCTCGGAAAAGTTCGCCTGCCCCGTCTCAGGCTTCACCATCGACGAGGTCGAGCCCCGGCTGTTCTCGTTTAACAACCCGTTCGGCGCCTGCTCCAAGTGTGACGGGCTTGGCACCGAACTGCGCTTCGAGGCGGACCTGGTGGTGCCGGACAAGACGCTTTCCCTGCGCCAGGGCGCCATCGTGCCGTGGGCCAAGACCGGCAGCACCTCGCCCTACTACACCCAGACGCTGGACGCGCTGTGCAAGCACTACGGCGCCTCGATGAGCACGCCGTGGGACGAACTGGCCGAGGATGTGCGTAACGCCATCCTGTTCGGCACCATGGATGAGGAAATCACCTTCATCTATGACGACGGACTGCGCTCCTACAAGACCGTGAAGCCGTTCGAGGGCGTCATCGGCAACATCGAGCGGCGCTGGCAGGAAACCGACAGTGCATGGGTGCGCGAGGAGCTGTCGCAGTTCCAGTCGGACCACCCCTGCCAGGCCTGCAACGGCTACCGGCTGAAACCCCAGGCGCTGGCTGTAAAGGTTGGGGGCTTGCACATCGCCGAAGTCTCGCAGATGTCCATCCGCGCCGCCAACGACTGGTTCAACGAGTTGCCCGAGCGCTTGCGGGCGAAGGACATGGAGATCGCCGCGCGCATCCTCAAGGAAATCCGCGAGCGGCTGAAATTCCTGGTGGACGTGGGCCTCGACTACCTCACCATGTCACGCACCTCCGGCACCTTGTCGGGCGGCGAGAGCCAGCGCATCCGGCTGGCTTCGCAGATCGGCTCCGGGCTGACCGGCGTGCTGTACGTGCTGGACGAGCCCTCCATCGGCCTGCACCAGCGCGACAACGCCCGGCTGCTGGAAACGCTGGTCCACCTGCGCGACCTTGGCAACACCGTCATCGTGGTTGAGCACGATGAAGACGCCATCCGCACCGCCGACTATGTGGTCGACATCGGCCCCGGCGCGGGCGTGCACGGTGGCAATATCGTCGCCGAAGGCACCCCAGAGGAAGTGATGGCCAACCCCGCCTCGCTGACCGGCAAGTACCTGACCGGCGTGATGACGGTGCCGGTGCCGCAGAACCGCCGCAAGCCCAACCCGAAGCGCATGGTCAAGGTCTCCGGCGCGCGCGCCAATAACCTGAAAAACGTGTCAGCGGAACTGCCGCTTGGCCTGTTCACCGCCGTCACCGGCGTGTCGGGCGGCGGCAAGTCCACCCTGCTCATCGATACCGTTTACAAGGCAGCCGCGCGCAAGCTGATGAAGACCCGCGACATGCCTGCCGAACATGACCGGATTGACGGGCTGGAACTGCTCGACAAGATTATCGACATCGACCAGTCGCCCATTGGCCGCACCCCGCGCTCCAACCCGGCCACCTATACCGGCGCCTTCACGCCGATCCGCGACTGGTTTGCCGGCCTGCCGGAAGCCAAGGCGCGCGGCTATGGACCGGGCCGGTTCTCGTTCAACGTCAAGGGCGGGCGCTGCGAAGTCTGCCAGGGCGACGGCGTCATCAAGATCGAGATGCACTTCCTGCCGGATGTGTATGTCACTTGCGATGCCTGCCACGGCAAACGCTACAACCGCGAGACGCTCGACATCCAGTTCAAGGGCAAGTCCATCGCCGACGTGCTCGACATGACGGTGGCCGAGGCAGCGGATTTCTTCCGCGCCGTGCCGGCGGTGCGGGACAAGCTCGTCACGCTGGAGCGCGTCGGGCTGGGCTATATCCACGTCGGCCAGCAGGCCACCACGCTGTCAGGCGGCGAGGCGCAGCGCGTCAAGCTGGCCAAGGAGCTGTCGAAGCGCGCCACCGGCCGCACCCTCTACCTGCTCGACGAGCCCACAACCGGCCTGCACTTCCATGACGTGGCCAAGCTGCTGGAGGTGCTGCACGAACTGGTCGAGCACGGCAATACAGTGGTGGTGATCGAGCACAATCTCGAGGTCATCAAGACCGCCGACTGGATCATCGACCTTGGCCCCGAAGGCGGCGACGGCGGTGGCGAGATCGTCGCCACTGGTACGCCAGAAGATGTGGCACGGACAGAGCGCTCGCACACCGGCCATTACCTCGCCCCCGTCCTTGCCCGCAGCAAGCAGGAAGCGGCGGAGTAAGCAGCACACCGTTCAGCGAAAACACTGCCAGTCATGATTGCAGCTCATGGCCAAGCCTGATATTTTCCGGAACAACAATATAAAAACCGATCTGGAGAGGGCCCCAAACTCATGGCAGTAGCGCTGCGCAAGAACCTGCCGCCCACCAACGCGCTGGTCGTGTTCGAGGCGGCCGGCCGGCACATGAACTTTACCAGGGCCGCCAAGGAACTGGACGTCACACAGTCTGCCGTCTCGCGGCAGATCCAGCTGCTGGAGGAATTCCTGGGGTTTTCGGTGTTCCAGCGCCAGTCGCGCGGTCTCTCGCTGACGTCTGAAGGCGAGCGGCTGCACCGCGCTGTCACCATGGGGCTGGAGCACGTGGCAAACGTCTCGGCAGACCTGCGCCGCCAGCGCGGCCCGGGTGAACTGACGGTCGCGACGTCGGTTGCCTTCGCCTCCTACTGGCTGATGGCGCGCATTGCCAAGTTCCGGGGGCAGCACCCCGAAATCGACATCCGCCTGGTAGCTGCCTCCCCCGTCTATGACCTGGCAAGCGAAGGCATCGACATCGCCGTGCGTTATGGATCCGGCGAATGGCCCGGCGTGGACGCCACGCGGTTGTTCGACAACGAGATCTGGCCGGTCTGCTCGCCGCGCTACCTCGAAAAGGCAGGCGCGCTGGCAAAGCCATCGGATTTTCTCAACCACTCGCTGCTGCACCTGGCCAAGTTCGACCGCAACTGGGTGACCTGGGACAGTTTCCTTGCAGCCGTCGGCGTGGACGGGGAGCCAGGCGGACGAGGCTTCACCTTCGATAACTACATGGTGCTGATCCAGTCGGCGCTGCGCGGCGAGGGTATCGCCCTGTGCGGACGGCGGCTGGCCGAGGACTTCATCGAACAGGGCGACCTGGTGCGGCCGATCCCGGTGGCGCAGGAGTCGGACCGTGGCTTCTGGCTGCTGCGTCCGCGCGACGGCCAGATGTCGGAACAAGCGCGCATGTTCCACAACTGGCTTCTGAATGAAGCCCGCCAGCCAAGCTGACTTGGCAATTCTGTCGGCCAGGCTGACTTTGCAGGACACTTGCCCGCTGCCTGCATGGGCGTTAAGTCAGTGCCCATGAACGACAGGACCTTGCACATCATCGGCGGCGGCATGGCCGGATCCGAAGCCGCCTGGCAGGCGGCGCAGGCCGGCGTGCGCGTGATCATTCACGAGATGCGCCCGGTGCGCGGCACCGATGCCCACCAGACAGACGGTCTGGCCGAACTCGTATGCTCCAACTCATTCCGCTCCGACGACGATCAACACAATGCTGTCGGCCTGCTGCACTGGGAAATGCGCACGGCGGGCTCGCTGGTCATGGCCAAGGCCGATGAACACAAGCTGCCGGCAGGCGGCGCGCTGGCGGTGGATCGAGAGGCGTTTTCCGCCGCCGTGACCGCCGCGCTGGAAGCTCATCCCAACATCACCGTTTCGCGCGAGGAAGTGCCGGGCCTGCCGCCGCAAGACTGGGCCAGCACCATCATTGCCACCGGCCCCCTCACCTCGCCCTCGCTCGCTGAAGACATCCGCGCCGCAACCGGCGATGAAGGCCTGGCCTTTTTCGACGCCATTGCCCCCATCGTCTACAAGGACAGCATCGACTTCTCCAAGGCGTGGTACCAGTCGCGCTATGACAAGGCCGGTCCTGGCGGGTCAGGGGCCGACTACATCAACTGCCCGCTCGACAAGGCGCACTACGAGGCGTTCATTGCCGCCCTGCTGGCGGCAGAGAAGACCAGCTTCAAGGAATGGGAAGGCACGCCCTATTTCGACGGCTGCCTGCCCATCGAGGTAATGGCCGAGCGCGGACCGGAGACATTGCGTCACGGGCCGATGAAGCCGATGGGTCTGACCAACGCCCATCAGCCGGACGTGAAGGCCTACGCCGTGGTGCAACTGCGCCAGGACAATGCGCTGGGCACGCTCTACAACATGGTCGGCTTCCAGACCAAGATGAAGTACGGCGCGCAAACCGATGTCATCCGGATGATTCCGGGGCTCGAGAAGGCCGAGTTCGCCCGCCTCGGCGGCATTCATCGCAACACCTTCATCAACTCGCCCCGGCTGCTGGACGGGCAGTTGCGCCTCAAGCAGCGTCCGCAAGTGCGTTTCGCCGGTCAGATCACCGGCGTTGAAGGCTACGTCGAAAGCGCCGCCATGGGTCTTCTGGCCGGCCGCATGGCCGCGGCTGAACTGCTCGGCGCCAGCCTGGAGGCGCCCCCATCCACCACCGCCCACGGCGCACTGGTGTCGCACATCACCGGCGGCCACCTGGTGGATGAGTCAGGCGACATGACCTCGAAGGCCCGCTCGTTCCAGCCGATGAACGTGAACTTCGGACTGTTTCCCGAGGTTGAGCTGCCCCGTGACGAAAACGGCAAGCGCCCGCGCGGCAAGGCCAAGAAGCCGGCCCGCCAGCTTGCCTACACCACCCGCGCCAAGCGCGAATTCACCGGCTGGCTAGAGGCCACGACCGGGTTGCTGGCGGCTGAGTAGGCTGGCTGATAAATCCCGGCCTTGTGACGGGATCCAGTCTGGGCCCCGTAATAAATCCGGAGCGCGAAACTCTTCAAAACGTCTCGCCTTTTGCCGACTTGAACAAGGTGATCTGGTTCAGCCATTGCGGGCGGGAGACAACATCCGTCAGCATGGTGCCCCGGGCCTTCTTCAACCGGCCGAGATAAGCCTCGGTCAGGCCAGCGTGCAGGAACGCCGGCAGCGCCGCCTCCGGCACCCGCGACGACTGCCTGCGCGCCTCGGCAAGCCGCTTTTCCGCATGGGCCACCAGTTCCAGCAGCACCAGGTCCATGCCCGCCCCCACCCGCCCGGCTATAACGTGGGACGGTTGCAGTCCCTGCTTCTCCAGCATCGCCCCGGGCACGTAGCATTGCCCCCTCGCCCGGTGCACCGGCAGCGAGCGCAACAGCCCGGCAATGCCGCTGGCCACCCCCGCCAGCCCCGACACCTCGGCGCACTCCAGCGCGTCATACTGCGCGAGCACCAGCGCACTCATCTGGATCAGCGCCGACGCCGTCTCTCCCAGATAGCCTTCGAGCGTGTTGAGATCTGGCATCGGATCATCGAACAGGTCAAAACGGCGCGCCTCGATCATGTTGAGCAGCGTGTGGCGCGGCAGGTCGCCGGCCTCCACCGCGCGGGCAAGGCCCTGCGGCACCGGCGCATTGAGGGTATCGCCGGCAAATATGCTGTCGACCACCTGCTCCCACCAGGCCAGCCTCACTTCGCCTGCCGCCGGATCGCTGATGCGCTCACGCACCTGCGCCAGTTCGGCGTTGAAGGCATAAAGTGCCGCCACCTCGCCCCGTTTCGGCTCGGGCGTCAGCAGCAGGCACAGATAGCGGTCACGGTCGGCTGCGCGCACCAGCGCAGTGAGGTGCCCGGCAAGATCTGCGGGAAACGGGCCGGCCATCGGCTCAACTCCCGTCAGGGCGGTGTTCGTCAACCGCAATCAGGGCGCAGGCCACGTCCCGGCCTTCCGACAACAGCACGTTGTAGGTGCGCACTGCCGCACCAGTGGTCATCGGTTCAAGCCCGATGCCGGCCTCCACAAAGGCCTTGCGCACGCTGGCGGGCGGAAAAACCTGGGTGTTGCCGGTGCCCAGCAACAGGAAACCGACGCCTTCGGGGGCGCACAGGACCGGCTCGAAATCCGCCAGCGTCAGGGTTGCCCTATCAGTGGGCGCCCAACCGGACACCCCACTCGGCAGGCACAGCAGCGAGCCCTTGTGGGACATGTCACGGAAGCGGAAGCCACCATTTCCGTAGGCGTCAATCGGCGCCCGCTCGTTGAGATAGGCCTTTCCGCCGGCGCCCGTCATCAGGGCTGAGTGCCATCCGCCTCGGCCGGAATGTCGCCAGGGCCCGGCTTGGGCGTTCGGTCCACGTAGGCGCCCATCATCGACAACAGCGGCGCACCGATGAAAATCGACGAGTAGGTGCCGACGATCACGCCGAAGATCATGATGAAGGTGAAGCTGCGCAGAACCTCCCCACCGAAGATGTACAAAGCCAGCAGCGCCAGCAGCGTCGAGATCGAGGTCATCAGCGTGCGCGGCAGCGTCTGGTTCAGTGACAGATCGACCATCTTGTCGAAGGGCATCTTCTTGTACTTGCGCAGGTTCTCGCGGAACCGGTCGAACACCACCACCGTGTCGTTCAGCGAATACCCGACAATGGTCAGGATGGCGGCAATCGAGGTGAGATCGAACTGCACCCTGACAAGGCACAACAACCCGATGGTGAGCGCCACGTCATGGATCAGCGTGGCCACTGTGCCGATGGCGAACTGCCATTCGAACCGCAGCCAGATGTAGATCATGATGGCGATGAACGACAGCAGGATGGCGAGAATGCCGTCTCGGGCCAGTTCACCGGACACCTTTGAACCGAGCGAGTTGACGGCGCGATATTCCACCCGGTCGCCGAACGCCTGCTTGACCTTGGCAACTGCTTCCTGCTGTGCCTCCTCGCCGCCGTCCTGCAGGCCGATACGGATGGCAACGTCGCCATCACCGCCAAACTCCTGCAGTTCGGTACTCCCGAGGCCAAGCCCTCCGACGACAGCGCGCATCTCGTCGATGGTGAGCGTCTGGGCGTTCTCCTGCGTCGGACGAACAAGGATCTCGGTACCGCCGGTAAAGTCGATGCCGTAGTTCAGGCTTACCGTGAAGAACAGCACGATGGAGCCGAGCACCGCGACAATGGAGGCAATGAAGCCCGGCCGGGCAAACCTCATGAAGCTTATGTCGGTATTGTCCGGAACGAAGCGAAGCGGTTTCATCGTATCAGTCTCCTCGTTCTTGCACTCACAACGGCACCGTCTTGGGCCGGCGGGCGCGGACCCAGAAGGCAATGATCAGCCGCGTTACCGTATAGGCGGTGAATACCGTCGACAGGATGCCGATGCCCAGCGTCACGGCGAAGCCGCGCACCGGGCCGGACCCCATGCCGAACAGGATCACCGCGGCGATCAGCGTGGTGATGTTGGCGTCCAGAATGGTGCCAAGCGCCATGCGGAAGCCGGTCTCGATGGCGTTGAGCGGCGAACGACCGTTGGCCACTTCCTCACGGATGCGCTCGAACACCAGCACGTTGGAGTCCACCGCCATGCCCATGGTCAGCACGATGCCGGCAATGCCAGGCAGCGTCAGCGTTGCGCCAAGGAAGGACAGCGCGCCAAGGATCATCAGCAGGTTGACCATCAGCGCAACGATCGAGAACAGGCCGAACAGCCCGTACGAGATGAACATGAATACCAGCACGCCGGCAAAGCCGAGCAGCGAGGCGATCATGCCGGCGTTCACCGAGTCCGACCCGAGGCTCGGGCCGACGGTACGCTCTTCAACGATGGTCAGCTTGGCCGGCAGCGCACCGGACCGCAAAACGATCGACAGGTCGTTCGCTTCCTCGACGGTGAAGTTGCCGGAAATCTGCCCCGTGCCGCCGCAAATCTGCTCGCGGATGACAGGAGCGGAAATCACCTGCGCATCCAGCACGATGGCAAACGGCCGGCCGACATTCGTCTGGGTCAGGCGGCAAAAGCGCTGGGCGCCGGTGGAATTGAAGCGGAAGTTGACGACTGGCTCGTTGGTGCGCTGGTCGAAGCCGGTCTGGGCGTCATTGAGGTCCTCGCCGTCAACGGTCGCCGAACGGGACGTCTGCACCCAATACAGGACATCCGGCTCGGACCGGTCAGCCAGTTCCTCGCAGTCCAGCGGCACGGTGCCCCCGGGTCCTTGCGGTTGCGCATCGCACAGCAGCCGGAACGCCAGCTTGGCGGTCTGGCCGAGCAGCGCCTTGAGCCGCGACGGATCCTGCAGGCCCGGCACCTGCACCACGATGCGGTCCACGCCCTGGCGCTGGATTGTCGGCTCGGTGGTGCCGAGCGCGTTGATGCGCCGGCCGATGATTTCAAGCGATTGCTGCACGGCGCGGCCAATGCGCGACTCGATCCCGCCCTGCGAGGCAGACATGGTAATGGTCTGGCCCGACTGGACGATGTCGAATTCCTGCACCTGCCCGCCCTGGCCGAACATCCCCACGTCCACAGGTTGCGACAGTTCGCGCAGCAGCGTCATGGCCTGCTCCACGTCAGCCGCATCGCTGATCGTCACCACGGCCCCGTCGGCGGTGCGCCGCAGGCCCTGGTAACGGATCTTGCCGTCGCGCAGCTTCAGCCGGATGTCCCCGACGAGCTGCTTCGACAACCCCTCCTTCAGCGAGGCGGCATCGACCTCCAGCAGCACATGAGAGCCACCCTGCAGGTCGAGACCAAGGGTCAGCGCCCGGTTCGGCAGGAAACCGGGAATGGCTTGCCGGGTCTGTTCGGAGAGCAGGTTGGGCATGGCCGCAAGGGCGGCGAACACGATGGCGATTGCCACCATGAATGCCTTGAATTTGGAGAAATGAAGCATGACTGCCAGGCTGTAGTTGAAGTTGACGTGCCCGGTCCCGGTACAGCTTGCCGGGACCTTGAGCTGGTCCAAACGGGATGCGGGGCCGTCATGGCCCCGCCAGCATCAGCTGTCCGCCTTGGCGGGTTCGCCCTTCGAGCGCACTTCACTGACCGATGCGCGCATCAGGCGAAGCTTGGTACCCTCGCCGGTCTCGATCATGATCTCGGTGTCATCAACGACCTTGGACACCTTGCCGATAATGCCGCCGGCGGTAACGACGTTGTCGCCACGGCGGATGTTCTTCACCATCTCCTGGTGATCTTTCATGCGCTTCTGCTGGGGACGCCATATCAGGAAGTACATGATGGCGATCATGGGCAGGATGAGGAACAGCATGCCGAACAGGTCGCCGCCCGGTCCGGCGCCGGCGCCCTGGGCATAGGCAGGTGTGATGAACATTCGCTGAGACTCCCGAAATCAATTGATGCCCGCTCTATATAGCTGCCCGTGGGGTGTTTGCAACTGCTCACACCTGCTGCATGCCGCCAGCCCTTGCCTCGGCGCGCAACTGCCCCTAAACGCTTGTCACCGTTCTATCGCCATTTCAGCAGGCCCTCCAGTTACAGAAATGTCAGACCAGCATCTCGAAGAAATCCTTGTCCGTCTCGACCGCATCGCCAGTGCGCTGGAAAGGTCGGCGCCGCCCGCGCAGGCCGAGCCCGACTTCGCCGCCGCCGACGCCTTCGTCTGGCACGCCGCCGGCAATCGCCTGCAGCCGGTGCCGAGGGTCAACCGGGTGGAGATGGTGCTGCTGCATGGCATCGACCGGGTGCGCGATATCCTGGTGGACAATACCACGCGTTTTGCCCGCGGTTTGCCTGCCAACAATGCGCTTTTGTGGGGCGCGCGGGGCATGGGCAAGAGCTCGTTGGTCAAGGCCGCCCACGCCGCCATCACCGCGCAGCACGGCCATACGCTGAAGCTCATAGAGATCCACCGGGAGGATATCGAGAGCCTTCCCGTGCTGATGGGCCTGCTGCGCGACAAGCAGCAGTACCGCTTCCTGGTCTATTGCGACGACCTGTCTTTCGACGCCCAGGACACATCATACAAGTCGCTCAAGGCAGCCCTTGACGGCGGCATCGAGGGGCGGCCCGACAACGTGTTGCTCTACGCCACGTCGAACCGCCGCCACTTGCTGCCGCGCGACATGATCGAGAACGAACGCTCAACCGCCATCAATCCTTCGGAAGCGGTGCAGGAAAAGGTGTCGCTGTCCGACCGGTTCGGCCTGTGGCTCGGTTTCCATAACTGCTCACAGGACGAATTCCTCGAAATGATTCGCGGTTACATCGATTTCTTCAAGCTGAACGTGAGCGAGGATCAGTGGCGCGCCGAGGCCATCGAATGGCAGCAGACGCGTGGCTCACGCTCAGGCCGCGTCGCCTGGCAGTACATTCAGGATCTCGCTGGCCGGCTGGGTCAGCCGCTGGCGATGCCGTGAGCAGCTGACCCCTCTTCCCGGCCCGGATCAGGCGCAACGCGCTTTACGGCTTTCGGCGATGTGGCCCGCCACGTACTTCGCGTCGTGCCAGCAGCCCCAGATGAATGACGAGGCCCGGCGCGACAGCCACGGCAGGCCGAGGAAATAAAGCCCCGGCACCGGCGACACGCCCTTGTGGTGCTCCGGCCGGCCCTTATCATCAAACTTGCCCACCTTCAGCCAGCCGAAATCCACGCCGAACCCGGTCGCCCAGATGATGGAGGTGACACCCGCCTGCCTGAGGTCCAGCGACCGCATTGGATCAGTGACGCATTCGGGTAACGGCCCCAGAACCTTTGCTTCCGGCTCTTCCGGCAGGTCGAGCCCGTTGGCCTTGGCATAGGCATCTGCCTTCTCCAGCAAGGCCAGGTAATAGCCGTCGCCCGCCGTAACGTTGTGTTCGAGATCACCGGCAACCTGCAACGCGCCATCCTGATAGGCACCTGTCCGGCCAAGCAGCGTCACGCCTTGCGCCGCAAGATTGCGGAAATCCATGGTGTGGCCGCCATAAGCGCCGCTGACCGCAATGGTTACGTGCTCCATCGACGGATCGGGCGTTTCCAGATCCCACTTGCCGAGCACGCCGAGCCACCAGACGAAGTCCTTGCCACGATAGCGGCGCGGCGGCCGGTCGTGCGGCCCAACCGAGAGGTAGACCTTGCGCCCCGCCTTCGCCAGTTCCTCGGCAATCTGCGCGCCGGAAGACCCCGCCCCAACCACCAGCACCGCGCCATCCGGCAAGACGTACGGGTTGCGGTACTGGCTGGAATGCATCTGCGTGATGCCGCTCTCCGGCGGCACCACGGTCGGAATGACCGGCTTCTGGAACGGACCGGTGGCAGCGATGACGTTGTCTGCCTCAATCATGCCCTCGGAGGTGCTCACGATGAAACCTCCGCCGGGCCGGGTTTCGACGCTGGTCACCTCGACGCCGCAACGGATGGGTGCACCAATCATCTTGGCATAGTCCACGAAGTAGTCGGCCACGGCTTCCTTGTCCGGAAACTCGTCCGGTCCGAAGCCCTCGAACTCCATGTTCGGGAACCGGTCGTGCCAGGCCGGGCCGTTGGCCACCAGCGAATCCCAGCGCGCGCTGCGCCAGCGCTCGGCAACGCGGCTGCGCTCCAGCACCAGGTGTGGTTCGCCATGGGCCGACAAGTGCTCGCTGGCGGCAATGCCCGCCTGCCCCGCCCCGATGACCAGGGTTGATACCTTTTCGCTCGCCATGGCAATCTCCTCGACAGCGCCCGCGCAATTCGCCGGACTGATGATGCGCAAGGTAGGCGAAGTCTCAAATTAGGAAAAACATTCGTTTTCTAATTGTAGATTTAGAATTTTCTAATCAGGCCTGACGGACAACAAAAAAGGGCCGGACAGCGATTGCCATCCGGCCCTGCTTGCAATTGCCTTGAGCCTCAGCCCAGTTTCTTCTCGTTGGCCAGCCACTCATCGTTGTTCTTGCCGACGGTCACCATGCCCCACTTCTGGAAAGCCGGACGTTCCTTGATCTGGTCCAGCCAGCGGTCGAGGTTGGGCGTATTGGCCTGCTTGATGTCGAACTGCTTGTAGCGCCAGTAAAACGCGCCGAGCGCAATGTCGGCATAGTTGAAGTAGCGGCCGGTCAGCCACGGCTTCTTGCCGATGGCCCGGTTGGCCACCTTGAACATGCCTTCGAGATTCTTGGCTGCAACCTTCACGGCCGCCGGGTCCGCATCCTCGGGCTTGCAGCGGACCTGCTTCACCAGCACGGTGAACATCTGCGGGTTGAGCGTCGTGGTGGTCCAGTCGGTCCACTGGTCAGCCAGCGCATAGGCCTTCTGGCCGCGCGGGCGGATCGTGTCCTTGCCGTACTTGCGCGCCAGGTACCGGATGATGGCATTGGATTCGAACAGGGTGATCGACCCGTCCTTCATCACCGGCACCAGCGCGTTCGGGTTCATCTTCTGGAACGCCTTGTCGTCAGTGCCGCCGAACTGGCCACCCACTGCGTGGCGTTCAAACTTCTGGCCACATTCTTCCAGAGCCCAAAGCACCTTCTGTACGTTGATGGACGAGCGTCTGCCCCAAACTTCGATCATTGCCGCTTCCTTTCATGGTGAGTCGCAGTCGCGGCCATAATCGGCAGAAAGCATGCATTGGCAAGGCAAATAACGGCATTTCAGATCGCTAAGCCCACCAGGCCAACAGCGTCGCCGGCATGCGAACCCTGCATGCCCTTTCAGGATTCTATCTATTGGTGCAATTAAATTATTTTTACTATTTTTTGTTGCATTCATCCGAGAATCTGCAATCCTGCACACCAAGAACGGCACGCAAGACAGACAGAGCACAAACAGCTGATTGACCCTCAGGGAAAACATGGTTCGCGAAACTCAAACGGCTGGCCGCATCATGCAATGCACACAGTGGTCACTGTGACTTTTTCGCCACATTTTTCAAAAATTGATTCGTCTACAGAAAATGCGCTTCCTTGTTGCCCAAAAATTATTCAATTATTCCGCCTAAAGAATAACAGCAGGGACGGCAAGAATGTTCAACAGCAAGATTATCAGTGCCGTGTTGATGGCAGCGGCACTTGGCGTTTCAGCGGCAGCCGCCAGTGCCGGCGACTGGGATGGCTTCTATGGCGGCATTCACTTTGGCTATGGTGCCGGCGACTCGGACGCAACCGGGGCCCTCATCGGCGAAAGCCGTACATGCTTCATCGGTTGCTCGCCATGGACGCCTTATAATGTTGGCCTGACCGACAGCTTCGACCTGAATGGCGTATTCGGCGGCGGGCAGGCTGGATACAATGTTCGCCGCGATAGTTTCGTGTTCGGCCTCGAGGCGGACGTCAGCAAGTCGGACATCTCGACCTCGGGCAGCAATGCCCTGGTCGACATTTTCGGTGGCGCCATTCAGTTGGGCTCCTTCAGCACCAGCATCGACTGGTACGGAACGGCACGTGGACGCGTCGGCCATTTGCTGGATGACAATCTGATGGTCTATGCAACCGGCGGTCTTGCATTTGGTGATGTCAGCAGCACGATGGGCGTGAGCCTTGGCGGCGGCGGGACAAGCACCACCTCGTCCGACATTCAACTTGGCTATGCAGTAGGTGGCGGTGTTGAGACCTCTGCATTCAGCAACATGAGCATCAAACTCGAATACCTTTATGTCGATCTCGGCAGCTCCGACATTTTCAACGAGGCTCTGCCTCCGCTCAATGTCATCTTGCTGCAAACCAGGAACAACGCTGCCGTCGGATCGGCAGATACGGCGTTCCATACGGTAAAGGTCGGCGTCAACTGGCATTTCAATTGGCCGATGTAAACTAGGGAAAGTGCTGCTAACGCAAGGACCCGGCCTGATCTCTCAGGCCGGGTCTTTCATGTCGTCCAGTCGGTTTGCGGGGCCCTGCAAACTCAGTTCGAGGCTGTCTGCGAGGTAAGGTACTTCATCGGGTCGACCGGCGTTGCGCCCTGGCGAACCTCGAAGTGAACCTGCGGGCTGGTCACCGAGCCGGTCTGGCCGGCCTTGGCGATCACGTCGCCCCGACGAACGGTGTCGCCGCGCTTGACGCTCAGTTCCTTGTTGTGGGCATAGGCCGTCACCCAGCCGTTCTGGTGGCGGATGAGCACCAGGTTTCCATAGCCCTTCAGCTCGTTGCCGGCATAGGCAACCACGCCGGCTTCCGCCGCGCGCACTGCAGTGCCCTCAGGCACGGCAATGTTGATGCCCTCATTCTTGGTGTTGTTCGGCTTGGAGCCGAACTTCGAGATCACCCGTCCCTTCACCGGCCAGCGGAAGATGCCGGAGCCGTTGCCATCATCGGCCTCCATGGTGACCTGCTCGGTCACCGGCTGGCGCTGGCTCTCAACCTGGCCCGGCAGCGGCTGTGGTGCCGCCTGCACTGGCTGACGGGCGGCCAGGTCCTGCTGCGGCAGGCTGGTCGGGGCGGAATTCGCGATTGGCGACGAAGACCGTGCACCGGCGCCGGGAATGGTCACTCGCTGGCCGACATTCAGGCCCGCATTGGTGGACAGTCCGTTGGCGCGGGCGATCTCGTGCGGATGCACGTTGTAGGTCCGGCTGAGCGAGTAAAGCGTTTCGCCGGGGCGCACGACATGCGACCCGCCGGACTGCTGCGGCGCAAGGTTGGCGGCCGTATGCTGTACCGGTGCGGAGGCATTCTGCACGGTCGGCTGCGGCGATACCGGGCTGGCGGCGCCCGGCACCACGAGGCGCTGGCCTACTGACAGAGTATATGGCGCTGAAATGTTGTTGGCACCGGCAAGCTGGCTCACCGTCAGACCGTTGGCGCGGGCCAGCGAGTACATCGTCTGGCCAGGCTGCACGGTAATGCTGCCGCTCTGGGCCGGCTGGTACGACGGGGCCACGGCCGGCGCATTGTAGGCCTGCTGCCGTGGCGCCTGGTTGTAGGCCGGTGCGGGCGGCGTGTAGCCGGCATTCGGCGAAGGCGCGTTCTGCCAGGACGGACGGGCCGTGGCGACACGATCACCGGTGAGCGGCGACGATTTAACCGACTCTACGGCGGCGGACCGGGTTTCCTTCTTGGAAACCGAGTTGGTCGCGATGCTCGGATAATCCGCAAACCGGTCGACCGAACCGGAGCACCCTGCAAGCAGGGCCGCGGTGGCGGTGAACGCGAAAAGACGGGAAATTTTGGTGGCGGACTTGGTGCCGCAGGAGAAGATGCTCATACCCATACCCCAAACTCAAACTGACAGACTGGACTGATTGGGATAGTGAACTGTTTAGGTTAAGGAGGGGTTTATCGCCTCGGCAATTATCACGAAAGCGGGTTTAATCGCCTGAATTCGCCAAAAACCGGCATTACATTCCTTTCGCGATACCCTCCACAAGCGGCACGAACCTTACCGGCAGCAGGCTCTCGCGCTCAAATCCTTCTTCCGTCCGGGTGATGCGCAACAGTTCCTGCTTGCCCGGCGACACCTCGACAGGAATGACCATGATGCCACCCACCGCCAGTTGCTCCAGCAGCTTGCGAGGCAGCTTCTTCGCCGCCGCCGTCACGATGATGCGGTCGAACGGCGCTTGCGCCGGCCAGCCCTTGCCGCCATCTCCCAGCACGGTGGTGACATTGGCCAGCCGAAGTTCCCTGAACCGTTCCTCGGCCGCTTTCATCAGCGTGCGGTACCGCTCCATCGTGTAAACACGGCGGCACAGCTGGGCGAGTATTGCCGTCTGGTAGCCGGAACCGGTGCCCACCTCGAGCACCTTCATACGGTCACCCACCATCAGCCGGTCGGTCATGAAGGCGACGATGAACGGCTGCGACAGCGTCTGCCCGCATTCGATCGGCAGAGCCTGGTCCGCATAGGCGAGGTCCCGGAAGGCAGCGGGCACGAACATCTCGCGCGGCACCGTCTCGATGGCCGCAAGAACTCGCGTGTCACGGATGCGCTGGGCCCGCAACGACATGATGAGTTCGATTTTCTGTTGGTCCGTTGCAGCCATCGCCCGTGCCCCTTGGCCCCCGCTTGCCGCTGGCCCTGCCCTCTTCTAGCCGTCGTTGCCGAGGCTGTTGAGGTGCACCAGCGCATCAAGCTGGGTAAGATTGGTGTGCAACGGCGTCACCGAAATCATCCCGTTGTAGACGGCGTGCAGGTCGGTGCCTGCCGGCGGCTTCGACTGGTGCCGCTTGAACCCGATCCAGAAATAGTCGCGCCCGCGTGCATCGGTGCGCTGATCCAGCATCAGCAGGTTCTGGTCGCGCTTGCCCTGGCGGGTGAACTCGGTGCCCTTCACCTCGTTCGGCCCGCAATCGGGAAAATTGATGTTGAGCAACACGCCCGGGCCGATCTGCACGTTTGCCAGCCGCCGCACCACGTCTGCCCCGTGCGCACGGCCCGTGTCCCATGGCACGTCAGACCCGTTGATGCCATAGGTCTGGCTCAGCGCGAACGACTTGATGCCAAGGGCGGTGCCTTCCATGGCGGCGGCGATGGTGCCGGAATAGGTCACATCATCGGCGATGTTCTGGCCCCGGTTGACCCCGGACAGGATCAGGTCCGGCTCGTCCGGCATGATATGGCGCACGCCCATCAGCACGCTGTCGGCGGGTGTTCCATCGACGGCATACTTGCGCGGACCCAGTTTGCGCATCCGCAGCGGGTGTGACAACGAGATTGACCGCCCCGCCCCGGATTGCTCACGCTCCGGCGCCACCACCCAGACGTCGTCGGACAGCTCGGCCGCAATGGCCTCCAGCACCTCAAGGCCCGGCGCGTTGATGCCGTCGTCATTGGCCAGCAGGATGCGCCAGTGCTTGCCGTCCGGGTGTGTGAGCATGCCGGTCATGCGCCAATCACCTCGACACCGCCCATGTAGGGTCTGAGAACGTCCGGTACGGCGATAGTGCCGTCCGCCTGCTGGTAGTTCTCCATCACTGCGATCAACGTGCGGCCCACCGCAAGCCCGGAACCGTTCAAGGTGTGCACAAACTGGGTGCCCTTGCCGCTTTCGTCGCGAACGCGGGCATTCATGCGCCGGGCCTGGAAATCACCGCACACCGAACATGACGAGATTTCGCGATAGGCGTTCTGGCCCGGCAGCCACACCTCGATGTCGAAGGTAAGCCGCGCGCCAAAGCCCATGTCGCCGGTGCAAAGCGCAATCACCCGGTACGGCAGTCCGAGGCGCTTAAGCACCTCCTCGGCGCACCCGATCATGCGGTCAAGCTCGGCGCGGCTGTCCTTCGGCGCGGTTATCGAGACAAGCTCCACCTTGGGGAACTGGTGCTGGCGGATCATGCCGCGCGTGTCGCGCCCCGCCGCGCCCGCTTCGGCGCGGAAGCACGGCGTCAGCGCCGTCACCCGCATCGGCAGTTGCGACGGCTCCAGGATCTGTTCGCGCACCAGGTTGGTCAGCGACACTTCCGCCGTGGGGATCAGCCAGCGGCCATCAATGGTGCGGAACAGGTCTTCGGCGAACTTCGGCAACTGGCCGGTGCCAAACATTGCTTCATCACGCACCAGCAATGGCGGGTTGATCTCGGTGTATCCATGCTCGCCCGTCTGCAGGTCCAGCATGAACTGGCCAATGGCGCGTTCCAGCCTTGCCAGCCCGCCTTTCAGCACCGTGAAACGCGCGCCGGACATCCGCGCGGCCGCCTCGAAGTCCATCAGGCCCAGTGCCTCGCCCAGCTCGAAATGCTGCCTCGGCTCGAAGCCGTACTGCTGCGGCTCGCCGACCCGGCGAACTTCCTTGTTGTCTTCCTCGCCCGCCCCGTCCGGCACCTCGTCCAGCGGCAGGTTGGGCAGCGTCGACAAGGCCTCTGTCAGCGCGTCGGTAAGCTTGCGCTCTTCTTCCTCGCCAGACTGGATGAAGCCTTTCAGCTCACCCACCTCGGCCTTGAGCGCTTCGGCCCGGTCCTTGTCTCCGGCTCCCATGGCCGCGCCGATTTCCTTTGAAGCCGCGTTACGGCGGGCTTGCGCGTCCTGCAGTTTTTGCACATGGCTGCGGCGCGCTTCGTCCAGCGCGATCAGCCGGGCGGCCTGCGGCTCCAGCCCGCGCCGGGCCATGCCGGCATCGAAATCTTCAGGGTTTTCACGAATCCAGCGGATATCGAACATGGGGAAGGTCACTCGGCAGAAATCGATGAATCACATCCCGGCAGACGCCGGAGAGTGCGGCCTGTATAGGCGGCTCGTGTGGCAAGGTAAAGCGCGCGGCGCGCAGCGCGCCTTGATCCGGCGCAAGCTGCCTCAGGCCGTGCCGCTTTCGCCGGCAGCCTCGTCATCCTCGTCTTCGGCGTCGCGCTCTGCCTGCTGCTTCTTCTCCACCATGCGCACGGTCCATACCGAGGCCTCGTAGAGCAGCAGCAACGGTATGCCGAGGCCCAGTTGCGAGAACGGGTCAGGCGGGGTGAACACCGCTGCCGCAGCGAAGATGCCGACAATGGCGTACTTGCGCTTCTCGCGCAGCCCGTCAGAGGTGACAATGCCGATGCGGCCCAGCAACGTCAGGATGACGGGCAGCTGGAAGCAGATGCCGAACGCCAGGATCAGCGTCATGGTGAGGCTGAGATACTCCGACACCTTGGGCAGCAGCTCGATCACCGCCTGGCCCTCGGCTCCGGCCTGCTGGAACGAGATGAAGAACCGCATGGCGATCGGCATGATCATGAAGAATACCAGCGCCGCCCCCATGATGAACAGGACCGGCGTGGCATAGAGGTACGGCTTGAAGGCCGCGCGCTCGTTGCGATACAGGCCCGGCGCCACGAACATGTAGATCTGCGTCGCGATCACCGGAAACGCCAGGAACAGCCCGCCGAACAGGCCGATCTTCAACTGGGTGAAGAAGAACTCCTGCGGGGCGGTGAAAATCAGCCGCAGGTCTTCAGCCTTTTCGCCCACTGCCCATTGGTAGGGCAGCAGCAGGAAGTTGAAGATCTTGTCGGCAAAATAGAAGGACACGACGAAGGCAATTGCGAAGCCGATCACCGCCTTGATCAGCCGCGAGCGCAGTTCCGCAAGATGTTCGATCAACGGCGCGCTGGAGGCCTCGATTTCGGCCTCATCGGTGTCTGTGCGCTTGCTCATGCCTTGTTTTCACCGGACTTGGCCGGCTCGGCAGCAGGCTTGGCGTCTGCGGCCTTGTCAGCGGAAGGCTTGGGCGACTCGGCCGGCTTGTCCACCTTGCCTGGCGAGCGCGGCTTGTCGTCCAGCAGGCTCTTGGCGGACATGCCGCTGGTCGCCTTGTTGATGTCCTTCTTGAGCTCGTCGAGGCCGGTGTCGCGCGCGGCTTCCTCGATGTGGCCCTGGAACTCGCGTGCGAGCCCCCTTACCTTGGTCATCACCTGGCCGAGCGTACGCAATACCTTTGGCAAGTCGCGCGGACCGATCACGATCAGCGCGATGATACCCAGAACAATCAGTTCCGTGCTGCCGATGCCAAAGTCGAACATGAGGTGTCGCGTTCCAGTACGCTAGCAACGCTGCCGCTGGGGCCGAATGCGGCCCTCGCGGATGCGAGCCATGTGCGAGGGACTTAGCTCTTCGCCTTGTCCTTCACCTTCTCGACGGCTTCTCCAGCTTCGTGTTCAATGGTCTTGGCAGCTTCTGCCGCATTGTCCTTGGCATCATCGACTTCTTCGGCGATGCCCTTCTTGAAGCTCTTGATGCCCTTGGCAACGTCACCCATCAGCTCGGAAATCTTGCCGCGGCCAAACAGGATGACCAGCAGCAGCACGATGATGATGATTTGCCACGGTCCGATAGACATGAAAATTCTCCCTACACACGAAAGGCTCCACCCGAGCCAGTCTGAAAAGTGGGCGCACTATTGCAGAAAGCCATGAGCGCCGCAACACGGCCTCGGGGCGCATTCGCCGCACCGGTTAATTCACCGCTCAAGTGGGGTTATTCAGCCGGATTGTCAAACACCAAAACGTGGTCGAGGTCGAGGCGGAACCAGGCCGTATCGCCGAGGTTCGGGCAGCCTGTCGTGGCCACGCGGGCAAACACAACCTCGTTTAGGCCCTCGAACTGCAGCGAGAGTTCAACCTTGTCGCCGAGGTAGCGCTGATCCACTACCGTGGCCGGCAACGCGCCTTCAAAACCGTTCGAGGCGCGCACGAACGCCTGCGGACGCAGCATGACCAGCGCCGGGCCTCCCTCCTCGCCATCCTTGACTGGAAAATTGCCAAGCGGCGTCTCCGCCTTGCCATCGACAATGCGCACGCGCAGCTCGTTCACATCGGAAAAGAACCGCGCCGCCTGCGGGTCAGCCGGGTGCCGGTACAGATCGTCCGGCGTGCCGATCTGCACCACCCTGCCCTCGCGCATAAGCACGATGCGGTCGGCCATGCCCATCGCCTCTTCCGGGTCATGGGTAACGAGGATCGAGCTCGCCCTGGTTTCCTTGAGAATAGCCAGCGTCTCGTGGCGAACGTGCTCTCGCAGCCGCTGGTCGAGGCCGGAGAACGGCTCGTCCATCAGCAGCACCGCCGGGCGCGGCACGATGGCCCGCGCCAGCGCCACGCGCTGCTGCTCGCCGCCCGAGAGTTCATGCGGATAGGACTGGGCCAGATGGTCAAGCCCGACCCGCAACAGCGCCGAATGCGCCGCGCTGTCGGCGCTTTTCCGGTCCACGCCCTGCAGGCCGAAGGTCACGTTGCCCAGCACAGTCAGGTGCGGAAACAGCGCATAGTCCTGGAACATCAGCCCCACCGAACGCTTCTCCGGCGGCACGAACGTCCGGTCCGAGGCCACTTCCGCATTGTCGAGCAGGATGCGGCCCGAATCCGGCCGCTCGACGCCCGCCGCCAGCCGCATAAGCGTGGACTTGCCACAGCCCGACGGCCCCAGCAGGCAGATGATCTCGCCCTGCTTCAGCTCGAACGACACGTTGCGCACGGCCTCCGTCTCGCCAAAGGCCAGCGACACATCGTCGAAGGTGACGGACGAGGCAAACGCCGCTGCGGCGGTGCCGCGCGGACCCCACCGGCCCCGGGAGGTTCTGTGAAGGACGTCAGTCATGCTGGCCGCGGTGATTACACGAGAAGTGCGGGAAATGCCAATGCTTCCCGCCCTGCAGGACGCGCCCCTCATCGCTCCTCGTCGAGCACCTCGGGCAGGTTCATGTTGAGGGCTTCCTCCGGCTCGTCGTCGCCGGTTTCGTCGTCCACCTCGTCGGGCAGGTGCATTTCCAGCTCCGGCTCGAACTCGTCGCCGTCCAGCGGGTCTTCATCCGGCCCCAGCGCATCGTCATCCCTGGGCGAGGGAATGAACATGTCCGGCGGCAGGTTGCCGGACAACAACCCCGCTCCCTTCAGCTCCGCCATGCCCGGCAGGTCGCGCACGCTGTCCAGCCCGAACTGTTCGAGGAAGGCGTCCGTGGTGCCGTAGGTCACCGGGCGGCCCGGCGTGCGGCGGCGGCCGCGCATCCTGATCCAGCCGATCTCCATCAACATGTCGAGCGTGCCCTTGGCAGTGGCAACACCGCGAATTTCCTCGATCTCGGCCCGCGTCACCGGCTGGTGGTAGGCGATGATCGCCATGACTTCGAGGCCGGCGCGCGACAGCTTCTTCTGCTCGGTCGCCTCCTTGCGCAAAAGGAACGACAGGTCTTCGGCGGTTCGCAACGCCCATTTGCCGGCCACCCGCACCAGGTTCACCCCGCGCATCGCATAGTCTTCCTGGATCGCGGCCAGAAGTGCGGGAATGTCGGCATCCTTCGGCAGCGCCACCGCTAGGTCCTTCTCGGCCAGCGGCCTGGAGGCGGCAAAAAGCAGGGCCTCGACCACGCGGCGCTGCTGCACTTCGGGCATCTGTCCGGACAGCGCATCCGCCTTGCGCATCAGGTAATCCGGCAGGTCGGAATCGTCCGCCGGCGCAGCTTCGCCATCAGGCGCGGCACCAGCCACGGCAGCGTCCTCGACCGCCTCGCCGGCGTCTCCCATGTCTTGCGGTTTCACAGCTTCTTTCGCCACGTCTCATCAGCCCCATAGACGGACAGGCAACGTGCCTGTCCCGTTCCCCAATTCATCAACCGGCCCGTGCCCGGCGCATGTAGATCGGCTCGAAGTGCCGCTCCTGCCGCACCTCCAGCACGCCCTCGCGCGCCAGCTCAAGCGATGCGGTGAACCCCGACGCAATCACCGAGCGACGCTTTTCCGGCTCCACCAGGTATTGCACCAGATAGGTGTCGAACCGGCCCCAGTCGTCCATCTGCCCCAGCATGCGTTCAAGCGCAATGCGCGCTTCCTTGAGTGTCCACACCGGCTGCCGCCTGATTTCGTAGTTGCGGTGCGCCACGGAGCGTTGACGCCGCTGCGCATAGGCCTGCAGCAGATCGATCAGCGTATCAACCCACTCAAGCTGCCTGTCGACCACCACTGGCTCCGGCCAGCCGCGCTGGAACACGTCGCGTCCCAGCCGGTTGCGCGACATCAGTTTCGCCGCCGCATCGCGCATCGCCTGCAGCCGCTGCAACCGAAACTGCAGCCGCGCGGCCAGTTCTTCCGGCGGCGGCTCGTCGTCGTTGTTGTCGTCCTTGGGCAGCAGCAGCCGCGACTTGAGGTAGGCGAGCCACGCAGCCATGACCAGATAGTCCGCCGCCAGCTCCAACTTCATCCGCCGCGCATCCTCGATGAACACGAGGTATTGCTCGGCCAGAGCCAGGATGGAAATGCGCGTGATGTCGACCTTCTGGGTGCGCGCCAGTTGCAGCAACAGGTCGAGCGGCCCGGCGAACCCGTCAACATCGACGAGCAAAGGCTGCCCCTCGTCCTCCGGCTCCGGCATCAGCCGCACCGGCCCCTCGCCATCCGGCCAAAGGTCGTCCTGCGCTTGCAGTTGTTTCACGTCGCTCATTCAGATGCCCACATATGGCGCTCAACTTGTGGAAAGTACACCACATATAGCTGCGTTGGCCATGCCTGACAGCCACCTTGTGGAGTTATCCTCAAGTGATGTGGCGGGCGTGAGGCCGCGTCACGACACCGGGCCGGTAAGGCCTTCCAGCACCATTTCAGCCGCGGCAAGGTCGTATTCATCCGGCGCCCGCAGGAACGACAGGGCGCGCGCAGCCCGCCTTTCCGCCTGGCCCGCCAGCGTGCCTGCGGCGGCTGCCACCTCCACCATCTCGGCCATGTCGCCATTGCAGTGCAGCAGCACATCGCAACCGGCCGCGATGGCGCGCATCCCGCGTTCACGGAACGTACCTTTCAGCGCCTTCATCGACAGGTCATCCGACATGATCAGCCCGTCGAAGGCGATCCCGCGGCGAATGACATCGTCGATTACCCTTGAGGAAAGCGTACAGCAATTGTCCGGGTCGAGCGCGGTGTAGACGACATGCGCCGTCATCGCCATCGGTATGTCGGCAAGGGCCGCGAATGGCGCGAAGTCCACCCGCTCCAGTTCGTCGCGCGATGCATCCACGACGGGTAGTTCAAGGTGACTGTCGGCGAAGGCGCGGCCATGACCGGGAATGTGCTTGATGACCGGCAGCACCCCGCCGTCCATCAACCCCTGCGCGGCTGCGCGCCCCAGCAGCGCCACCTGCTCAGGCGTCATGCCGTAGGCGCGGTCGCCGATGATGTCGTGCGAGCCCGGCTGCGGCACGTCCAGCACCGGCACGCAGTCCACGTTGACGCCCAACGTCGTGAAGGTCCTGCGCCAGCAGCCGGTGGACCAGCCGCGTGGCGCGAAGACCTGCCACCGCATCCCTTGAATACAGCTCGGCATAGGCGCGGCCGGGCGGATACTTGCGCCAGTTCGGAGGGCGCATCCGCTGCACCCTGCCGCCTTCCTGATCGATCAGCACCGGCGCGTCGGCGCGGCCAACGATGTCGCGGAAATGGCCGGTCAGCGCCTTGATCTGCTCTGGCGTGCCAACGTTGCGGGCAAACAGGATGAGCCCCCACGGCTGCGCTTCACGGAGGAACGCCACCTCGTCAGTGCCGAGCTGAAGCCCCGCGCATCCGGTAATGAAAGCCCCCGTCATGCCAACTGCCTCGCCTGCCGAATCGCCGTTCTGTCCACGCAAGAGCCATAGAGCATTTGCACCGCCCGGCCAATTGCAGCACCGGAAAACTCGATCCAAATGCAACTCAATTTCAGCAAAAATTGACAGGCCCGCGTTCAGTTTCGCGCAAGGTTAACAAGTCTTTTAAGTCCAGCCCGCCGCCTCGCCGTAGTAAACAAATCGTCAAGCCGGTTCTGCACCAGCCGGCCCTGCCCGTTGCACCGGGCGCAGTCTGAACAGGGAGAAAGATCATGTTGCGTGTAGCAGAACACCCCAGTATCACGCCGTGGCAGAGGCTTGCCAACGAACGGCTGGAAGTCGCCAACAAGCTGGCCCGCATCTGCGCCTTGCTTGTCGGCGTCCTCGTGGTGCTGGGCATCAACTCGTTTTCGGTAATGTCGGAGCAGTCGCGGCTATGCTCAAGCCTGCTCGAAGCCCATGCCAGCATGGACCAGTACCAGGCCCGCAAGCTGCCCACGACGGAGATCGTTCAGAACTACTGTTCTTGATCCGCCGCTGACGCAGAACCCCCTTGCGGGGCCGGGGCCCTGCCGCTCGTCCCCTACGGCGGCGGGGCTGCAATTGCGATTGCCAGGCGAGCCGGCTCAGGGTTGGCGCAACACCAGCACCATGGTGGCGTGTGCGGCCCCCTCGCCCACATTGCGCACCTTGTGCGGCCGGTCGGCATGATAGCGCAACGCCTCTCCGGTCTTCACCGAGCGGATTTCTTCATCGACCGTCACCTCAAGTTCGCCTGTCACTACGTAGAGATGCTCGATGGTGCCCGGCGGATGCGGATCGCTTTCCAGAAGGCCGCCGGGTTTGGCGTGAAAATCGTACCACTGCACGAAATCAACGAGGTTGAGAGGACCGGCAATGGCCAGCCGGCACAGCCCGTCCTCGCTCTCCAGCAGCGGCACCGCCGCCCTGGCCTGATGCTCGATGAAGGCCTCCGCTTTGCCGGTCTTCAACACCTCGTCGATGGTGGTGTCGAGCGCCTGGCTCAGCCGGTACACGGTCGACAGCGTCGGATTGGTTTCATTGCGCTCGATCTGCGAGATGATCGACTTGGCCACCCCCGACTGTTCCGACAGGTCGCCCAGCGACATGTTGTAGGCCTTGCGCAACCGCTGAATGGTTTTGCCCAGGTCTGGCGAGAGTTCCGTTTGCGAGCGCGGCTTGCGTCCCTTTGGTGCGGCCATGGCGTAAGTGTTCCCTGCTGCCGTCAGCGTGTTCGTTCTGCCGAACGTATACCGCGTGACAACCCGATCCGGCAAACATCTTGTGCGACGGCATTGCTGGTGCTTGCGACCATTTGTGCAGTGCACAATAACTGCATGGACTGTTAGTGCTCAAACGACTTGATCGAGGTCAAGTTGCGCGCGCCAGTTGCATGGCATGGTCGCCGCACTGCAGGAGGTTTTCTTCATGGGTGTAATCAACGTCATCGACACCAACGGCAAGAACTCACGCACTGGAAGCAGTGGAGGGCTGGCGGGTCATGGAGATCATTCGCGAACACGGCCTGCCGATGGAAGGCGTCTGCGGCGGCGCCTGCGCCTGCGCCACCTGTCATGTCATCGTCGATGATGCCTGGACCGGCAAGCTCTTCCCGGCTCGCGACGACGAGGAAGCCATGCTCGATACGGTGCCCAACGTCATGCCGGCCTCGCGCCTGTCCTGCCAGCTCATCTACACCGAAGAACTTGACGGTCTCACGGTGGCGCTTGATCCGAACCTTGTGGAAAAGGCTCGCGCCGCCTAACCTGGGTGGATGTCCTCACTCTCCCTCGATTGGAAACTGGTCACCGACCAGGTCATGGGCGGCGTTTCGGCTGGCCTCGTAGCCCTGTCGGGCAGCCATGACGGCTACCCGGTGCACTGCCTAACCGGCAGCGTGAGCCTGGAGAACAATGGCGGTTTCGTCCAGATGGCCGCAGACCTGCCTCCACCACCGGCGACAGCGCGAGGCATCCGCCTGACGGTGCGCGGCAATGGCGAGGAATATAACATCCACCTGCGCACGACTGCGCTGGACCGACCCTGGCAGTCCTTCCGGACCAGCTTCAGGGCCAGCCCGGACTGGACAGTGCTTGAGTTGCCGTTCGAGGATTTCGAGCCGCACCGGACCACCGCCCGGCTTGAACCGGGCGGCATTCGCCGGATCGGCATCGTCGCCATCGGGCGCGAATTCGAAGCGGATGTCTGCGTCGCGGCCGTTACCTGGACCGATTAAGCCGCTTTGGCCTGCGGCTTGCCACCACCCCGGTTGCGGCGGCGGCGGCTGGGCCGGCCCGGCTTCTTGTCGGCAGTCTTCGCGCCGTGACCTGCGCCAGCGCCGGTACGTGCCTTGTTCTGCTGCGGCTGGCGGCGTTGCTGCTGCGGTTCGCGGCGCGGTTCTTCGACGGCTGATGCCACCGGCAGGCCAGCAGGCGGCGCAACCACCTCGATCTGCCGCTTGATCAGCCGCTCGATGTCGCGCAGCAGCCCCCTGTCCTCGCCCGACACCAGAGATACGGCAAGGCCTGAAGCCCCTGCCCGCGCGGTGCGGCCGATACGGTGAACGTAAACTTCCGGCACGTTCGGCAGGTCGTAGTTGATGACCAGTTCGACACCCGGCACGTCAATGCCACGCGCAGCGATGTCGGTTGCGATCAGGATCGGGCACGAACCGTCCTTGAACGCGGCCAGCGCTCTCACCCGGTTGTTCTGCGACTTGTTGCCGTGAATGGCGGCGGCGGCAAGACCTGCCTGGTCGAGCGACTTCACCACCCGGTCTGCGCCACGCTTGGTGCGGGTGAACACAATGACGCGCTTGCCCGGGCTCTGACGCGCCAGATGGGCGACGGCAGCCGGCTTGGACCCGCTGGCCAGCAGCATCACCGACTGGTCGATCTTCTCGACCGGCGTTGCCGCAGGCGTGACCGCAATTTCCACCGGCTGGTTGAGATGATCAGCCGCCAGCTTGCGGATTTCCTTCGGCATGGTGGCCGAGAACAGCAACGTCTGGCGCTTCTTCGGTACCATGTTGAAGATGCGGCGGATGGCCGGCAGGAAGCCGATGTCCAGCATCTGGTCGGCCTCGTCGAGGATCAGCGTCTCCACCTGGTCGAGGCGGACCGCCTTCTGTTCAATCAGGTCGAGCAGCCGGCCCGGCGTGGCGATCATCACGTCGACGCCACGCGCCGCACTGGTGATCTGCGGGCGGATTGAAACACCACCGAAAACGCACATGGAGTGCAGCTTCTGGCCCTTGGAGTAGTCACGAACCGACTGGTGAATCTGTGCGGCCAGCTCACGCGTCGGCGACAGCACCAGCGCCCGCACCATTTTCGGTGCCGGACTGCCCTTGGACGTTGCAGCAAGCCGCTGCAATAGCGGCAGCGAGAAAGCACCGGTCTTGCCGGTGCCGGTCTGGGCAAGGCCGACAACGTCACGGCCATCGAGAATGGTGGGTATGGCCTTCACCTGGATGGGCGTAGGCGTGTCGTGGCCCAGCGCTTCAAGTGCGCTGAGCAGCGGCCCTTCAAGGCCGAGATCAATAAATTTCAAGGTAGAGTCTTTCTGTGAAGCGATGCGCGCATAGCTTTGGCGCATCTGGGTTCCTTTCGACGGCAACGGGCAATGGACACACTCTGACGGGGTCCAGGGTCGCCACCGAGGAAAACTGGGACAACTGCGGCCGGGGTGAATCACTCACATGCCGGACGCCGGGTTGTTGTGCAGTGCACAAGCGCAGATGTGGGGCCGGAAGTCAAGGAAATCAACCGCTGCCTTATCAAGACGCCTCAACAGGCCGGGCTCAGCGGCGCTCGAACGCCAGCTTTGCAGCCAGCGCAAGGAACACCGTGCCGGACAGGTAGCCCAGCCACCGCGTTGCCCGCGCATTGGCCTTGAGCACCTCCCGAACAGAGCCTGCCCCATGCCCACTGCACCGTTAACGATGGTGCCCGTGACGTTGAAGATCAGCCCCAGCAAAAGGAACTGCACAAGGCTGGAGCCGCGCGACGGATCCACGAATTGCGGCAGAAACGCGAGGATGAATACGATCACCTTGGGGTTCAGCAGGTTGACCAGCGTGCCCTCCCGCCACGCCTTGAGCGGCCCTGCGCGCTTGACGCCATCCGGCAGATCAAGCTCCAGCGGCTTGCGGAACGCCTGTACCGCCAGCCAGACGAGATAGCCCACCCCTGCCCATTTCAGCGCCTCGAACGCGACCGGATGCGCCGCCAGCAAGGCGGCAAGCCCGAGCCCGGCCGCCAGCGTGTGAATGGCGCTGCCGGTGGCAATGCCGAGGCTTGCGGCGAACCCGGTCCTCGCGCCGGACTTGAGGCCCTGCCCCAGGCAAAACATCATGTCGGCGCCGGGTGTCAGGTTAAGCGCAATCCCGGCCACCATGAAAACCAGCACCTGCGCGGGGTCGAGGATCATGATCACGACAACTCCAGAGTCATGCACACATTGTGTTCGGTGATCTGGTAGTCAGCGAACGCGTCGCAATACCGAAACCCGAAACGCCTGTACAGCCGGTGCGCCGGGTTGAAGTCCGGGTGGGTCCCGGTTTCCAGGCTGACTCGCGCATAACCGCGTTCGCGCGCCACGGACAGGATGTGCCGCAACATCAGTTCGCCAACCCCCTTGCCGCGATGTTCCGGCGCGGTGCGCATCGACTTGATCTCGGCAAAATCCGGCGCAAGCTGCTTTAGCGCGCCGCTGCCCAGCAACTGGCCATCGTCCCATACCGTCCAGAACGTCACCTCGGGCGCCCGCAGACCGTCAATGTCGAGTGCATGCACCGTGCCGGGCGGCGACAGTGTGCGCATGTGCGCCAGGTGGCCCTCGAGCAACGCCGCAATCTCAGGTCCGCGCAGGTCGTCGACGCGTATCTGCATGCCGCCTCACGCCCCTAGCGCCTGCTTCAGGTCACCGATCAGGTCGTCCACGTCCTCAAGCCCCACCGACAGCCGCACCATGCCGTCGCTCACGCCCATCTCGTCGCGCGCGGCCTGGCCGATATTGCGGTGGGTCGTGGTGGCAGGGTGGGTGATCAGCGACTTGGCATCGCCGAGATTGTTGGAAATGTCGATTATCTCCAGCTTGCGCAGCATGTCGAAGGCTGCCTGCTTGCCGCCGGCCAGCTCGAACGTCACCATGGTGCCGCCCGCCGTCATCTGCTTGCGGCACAGGGCTGCCTGCGGGTGGCTGTCGAGCCACGGATAGGTGACGCGGGCAACGCCTTTCATGCCCTCGAGCGCGTTCGCCACCATCAGCGCGCTGTCGCACTGGGCCGTGACGCGCAGCTTCAGTGTCTCCATGCCCTTCAGCAGCACCCACGCATTGAACGGCGACAGGCTGGGACCGGTATGGCGCAGGAACGGTTTCAGCTTTTCTTCCTTGAACTCGGAGGACGAAACCACCGCACCGCCCAGCACGCGCCCCTGCCCGTCCATGTGCTTGGTGCCGGAATAGACGATGACGTCAGCCCCCAAGGGCAGCGTCTTCTGCACGATCGGCGTGGCGAAAATGTTGTCCACCACCACGCAGATGCCGTTCGCCTTCGCAATATCGGCAACTGCCGCGATGTCGAACACCTGCAGGCCCGGGTTGGACGGCGTTTCGAGGAAGAAGACCTTGGTGGCCGGCGTTATGGCCGCACGCCATTGATCAAGGTCGCCGCCGTCCACCAGCGTAGAGGTCA
This sequence comes from uncultured Alphaproteobacteria bacterium, assembly GCA_963700935.1. Lineage (GTDB taxonomy): Bacteria > Pseudomonadota > Alphaproteobacteria > Rhizobiales > Aestuariivirgaceae > Anderseniella. Next base: position 88,802 of record CAVOZK010000023.1, read on the forward strand.
CGCCGAATTTCGGCAGGATCGAGGTCAGGATCTGGTAGCACGAGCCGAACAGCGCCTTGGACGCCACGATGTGGTCGCCCGCCTCCACCTGGCAGGCCAGCGCCCCCCACACCGCCGCCATGCCGGAAGCGGTCGCATAGCAGGCCTGCGCCCCTTCGAGCAGCCGCAGCCGTTCCTCGAACATGGTGACGGTAGGGTTGCCGTAACGGGCGTAGACATAGCCTTCCTGCGCGCCGGAAAACCGGTCTTCCGCGGTCTCGGCATCGGGATAAACGAAGCCCGAGTTGAGATAGAGCGCCTCTGCCGTCTCGCCGTGATGCGAACGGTCGAGTCCGCCGCGGACCAGTTTCGTCGACTCGCCCCAGTTGGCCGGACTGCCTTCCTTGACCGACTTCTTCATCGCTTCAGCTCTGCATCCAGGGAAGGCCCCTCGCCTTCCAGCCGTTCTTGCGGCCGCGATGGCGCTCGCCGTCGAGGTCACCCTCGAAGCCTTCCGCCACATTGTAGCAGGCGCTGAAACCGGCCTGCGTCAACGCCGTGGCAGCCGCCGCCGAACGCGCGCCGGACCGGCAAATGCAATAGATTTCAGAATTTTCGCTTACACCGGCGGCGCGTACCGCATCGACGAAGCCGCCATTGACCTGCATTGAGGGGAACACCTGCCAGGATATGGTCAGCAGCCGGTCCACGGCAGGCACGCCCACAAATGCCCATTCGGCGCTGGTGCGGACGTCGATCAGCACCGCATCGGGATTGTCGGCAAGGGCCCGGCAGGCCGTGTGGGGGTCAACATCGCCCAAGTACATGTCATCAACCCGGTCTTGAAGGTTTGTCCTGATGCCCCTGCCTATACACCCGTTGCGGTCGTTTTGTAAGCCGAACATTACGTCTTTGGTGACGAACGTGGAGGGAACAAAGCAGCACACGTCACCGTTTATCGGAAACGATCCCATATTGCCTGAAACGGCGGCCCCAAATACCATTGGGAAGGACTCTCGCTGTAGCCAGCAAGGATAACCGAATGAGCAATCTTACCCGACGCAGCCTCATCGTTTCTGCAACCGCCGGCGCTGCAACCGTGTTATGCGCGCCCGCCGTTATAGCGCGCGGCCCCGCTACCAAGCCTTTCTACGCCACGCCCGATGACAAGCACCCGATCTTTCCCGTCGGGCCGGACATTGTGCCGCTTTCCCACCGCAAGACCATCGTGCCCTATGCGAACAACCTGCATCCAGGGGCCATCGTGGTGGATAGCCGCAACAGGTATCTCTATGTGAAGATCGATCAGGGGCGCGCCATGCGCTATGGCGTGTCAGTGGGCAAGGAAGGCTTCGGCTGGTCCGGCCACGCCACCATCCAGCGCAAGGTAATGTGGCCCAAGTGGACGCCGCCGCGCGAGATGATTCAACGCGACCCGAAACTGGCGAAATACGCCAAGGGCATGCCCGGCGGCCCGGACAACCCGTTGGGCGCACGCGCCATGTATCTCTACAAGGACGGCAAGGACACGCTGTACCGCATCCACGGCACCAACAAGCCGGGTTCCATTGGCCAGGCCGCCTCATCGGGCTGCATCCGGATGCTCAACGAGGACGTGGTGGAGGTGTTTCAGGCCGCCGTGATCGGGACTGACGTCTACGTGCTCGGCCACAAGGGCTGACCCACCGACTGCAGCTTGCAAGACCCGGTGCCGCGTGACATAGCTCGCAGGCAACAAACGCTGAAAGGCAAGCCGGGAGAATTCGCATGAAAGTGGCATTGGTGACGGCAGGCGGGTCCGGCATGGGCGCGGCGTGCGCGCGCAGGCTGGCGGCAGACGGTTTCAAGGTTGCCATACTGTCCTCCTCCGGAAAGGGCGAGGCACTGGCGAACGAACTGGGCGGCATCGGCGTCACCGGCTCGAACCAGTCGGTTGAAGACCTCGGCAGCCTGGTCGATGCCGCCATGGACAAATGGGGCCGCATCGACGTGCTGGTGAATTCCGCCGGTCACGGGCCGCGCAAACCGATTCTCGAACTGACGGACGAAGACTGGCATGCCGGGATCGACGTGTACTTCCTCAACGCCGTGCGCCCCACCCGGCTGGTGACACCCATCATGCAGCAGCAAAAGGCCGGCGCGATCATCAACATCTCGACCGCCTGGACATTCGAGCCAAGCTCCATGTTCCCCACCTCGGCAGTGGCGCGGGCGGGACTTGCTTCCTTCACCAAGATCTTCGCCGACACCTACGCAGCCGACAACATCCGCATGAACAACGTGCTGCCGGGCTGGATCGACAGCCTGCCCGCAACGGAAGAACGCCGCGAGGGCGTGCCGATGAAACGCTATGGCACCAGCGAGGAAATCGCTGCGACGGTGTCGTTCCTCGCTTCCGACGGCGCGGCCTACATTACCGGCCAGAACATCCGCGTCGATGGCGGCGTCACACGGTCGGTCTAAAAGTCAGGGTTGAATCTGGCTCACCGTGCGTTCGACATTCTGGCTCTAGCAGGTTGAGCACAGCCCTTGCTAGGTTGCGGGCATCTTCAGCATTGCTTCCAGAGGCGCTTCCATGGCCAAAGACCTTCCTTCCCGCGCAGATGTCGTCATTGTCGGCGGCGGCGTCATCGGCTGCTCGCTGGCCTATCACCTGACCAAGATCGGCATCACCGACGTCGTGCTGCTGGAGCGCAAGCAGCTCACCTCCGGCACCACCTGGCATGCGGCGGGCCTCGTCGGCCAGTTGCGCGCCAACCGCAACATGACCGAGTTGGCCAAGTACACCTCCGAACTCATGCGCGGGCTGGAAGAGGAAACCGGCCAGGCCACCGGTTTCAAGCAGAACGGCTCCGTCTCCGTTGCGCTTACCGAGGCGCGGCTGGAAGAGTTCATGCGCGGCGCCTCGATGGCCAAGAGCTTCGGCCTGCAGGTGGACGTGATCACGCCCGGCGACATCAAGGAGCGCCTGCCCCACATCAACCTCGACGGCGTGGTCGGCGGCATCTTCCTGCCCGGCGACGGCCAGGTGAACCCGATCGACGTGACCCAGGCCTATGCCGCCGGTGCGCGGTCTCGCGGCGCGCGCATATTCGAAAACACCAAGGTCACCCGCCTGCTCAAGGAAGGTGATCGTGTCACCGGCGTCGAGACGGAAGCCGGGACCATCATCGCCGACAAGACGGTGATCTGCGGCGGCATGTGGTCCCGCGACCTGGGCCAGCAGGTGGGCGTGCAGATCCCGCTGCATGCGGCGGAGCATTTCTACATCGTCACCGAGCCGGTCGACGGCCTGCCCTCCAACATGCCGGTCACCCGCATTCCCGATGAATGGGCCTACTACAAGGAAGACGCCGGCAAGCTGATGCTGGGCGCCTTCGAACCCGTCGCCAAACCGTGGGGCATGAACGGCCAGTTGACCGAGGATCACTCGTTCGAGACCCTGCCCGAGGACTACGACCACTTCGAGCCGGTGCTGGAGAAGGCCGTCAACCGCGTGCCGCTGCTGGAAACCGCCGGCATCGCGCTGTTCTTCAACGGACCTGAAAGCTTCACGCCGGATGACCGCTATCACCTGGGCGAAGCGCCGTTCGTGCGCGATCTCTACATGGCCTGCGGCTTCAACTCCATCGGCATCCAGTCGTCCGGCGGCGCGGGCAAGGTGCTGGCCGACTGGATCAAGAACGGTTATCCGCCGATGGACGTGGTCAACGTCGATATCCGCCGCGTGCACCCGTTCCAGTCCAACCGCAGATACCTGCATGACCGCACCACCGAGTCGCTCGGCCTGCTCTATGCGATGCACTGGCCCTATCACCAGGTCGAGACGGCGCGCGGCGCGCGCAAGTCGCCCTTCCATGACCGGCTGGCAGCGCGCCATGCCTGCTTCGGCGAAGTGAACGGCTGGGAGCGGCCAAACTTCTTCGCGCCCTCAGCCGACAAGGCCAGGTACGAGTATTCCTATCACCGCCAGAACTGGTTCCCCTATGCGCAGGCCGAAGCAGAGGCCGTGCGCGACCGGGTGGCGCTGTTCGACCAGTCGAGCTTTGCCAAGTACATGGTGCAGGGCCGCGATGCGCTTGCCGTGCTCAATCAGGTGTCCGTGGCTGACTGCGATGTGCAACCCGGCAAGATGGTCTACACCCAGTGGTGCAACGAACGCGGCGGCATCGAGGCCGACCTGACCGTTACCCGTCTGGGCGAGACGGAGTTTCTCGTCGTCACCGGCTCCGCGCCGCAGATCCGCGACCATGACTGGCTCAAGCGCCATATCGGCGACCGCTTCTGCACGGTGACGGACGTGACATCGGGCATGCCCATGCTGTCGCTGATGGGCCCCAATTCCCGCGCGCTAATGGAGAAGCTCACCGACGAAGACATGTCAAACGAGGCTCACCCCTTTGCGACGTCGCGCGAACTGGAAATCGGTTATGCGCGGGTGCGCGCCAGCCGCATCACCTATGTGGGCGAACTGGGCTGGGAGCTCTACATGCCCACCGAATTTGCACTCCACGTCTATGACACCATCGTTGCCGCCGGTGATGAATTCGGCCTGACGCACGCCGGCATGCACACCATGAATAACTGCCGCACCGAGAAGGCCTACCGGCACTTCGGCCACGACATCGCCGACGAGGACACGCCGCTGGAGGCTGGCCTCGGCTTCACCATCGCCTGGGACAAGAAGGGCGGCTTCATTGGCCGCGACGCCCTGCTGAAGCAGAAAGAGCGTGGCGTGCAACCCAAGCGCATGGTCGCCATTTCGCTGCACGACGACAGCGCCACCGCTCCGATGATGTACCACGAGGAACCGGTCTACCGTGACGGGGTCATCGTCGGCGCCACCACCTCCGGCGCCTGGGGCCACCGCATCGGCAAGTCCATCGGCATGGGCTACATGAAGTGTGAAGACGGGGTCACAAAGGACTGGATTGAACTCCGGGAAAATGGGAAGTCGAGATCGCCTGGAAACGCTATGCGGCGAAGGTCCAACTGGCCCCGTTCTACGACCCGAAGAACGAAAAGATCCGATGCTGACGGCAGTCCTGCCGGTGCTTTGATCCCGATCAACGCCAGCTTGCGCGTGGGTGGTTACCCTGCGTTCATCGATCAACCGCAAGAGGCAACCGGCAATCATGAATCACCGCCATCGCAAGGTCCTGCACCAGCTTTTCGCCCATCCGGTCAACCCCAACATCCACTTCCGTGACATTGAAACCATATTCAGTGAGTTGGGTGCCGAGATGGGGCATTCCGGCAACGGAAAATTGCACGTGACGCTGAAAGGTCACACGGCAAACTTCCAGAATCCCGGCAAGTCCTTGCCGAAGGAAGAAGTAATCCAGGTGCGCAAGTTCATCGAGACCTGCGGCATCGACCCGGACCGCGACTATCCGATCTGACGAGGAAAACTCCCTTATTCCTCCAACTTCAAACCCCGGTTCATCTCTGAACCGGGGTTCTTTATGCCCGCGGGATGCAGGGCCCTTAGCTGTAGGGACTGATGCAGCGGTGCCAGCGGCCGTCATAACCCTTGAAGGCATCGCGATCCTCGTTGTAGGAGCGATACCGGTCGTAACACCACTGCACGTGCAGGTCGTCATCGCCATAGGACGGCGCAACAGTCACCGCGCCCAGCCACCACGGAGAGGAATAGTACCAGCCATTGTAGAAGTGGTTGTAGTGTCCGTAGCTGTGCCGGTAACGCTGGCCGTAGTGACGGCCTTCGTTCCGGTGGGCCCGCTGACGATAATGCTGGTTCTGCCGCTGCCGGAATCCGGCAATGCCGCCGTCACCGCGATCGCGTGTGCTCAGGTACTTGCGTTCGGCATAGCTGCTGCCTGCCTCAGCGGGTGTTGCGCTGCCAATGACGGGAAGCGCAAAGGCGCAAGCAGCAATCGCCGCCGCCATGGCGGTTGACAGGAATGTCCCCGGTTTCATCTTTGAAGGTCCTTTCGGCTGTATCACGCCCTGCTCTCGACCTCACATGTAGTGTCTGAACTGGAACAATTAAAGGCAGGCCTGCCACCACCCCCAGCTATTCAAGCCGTGCCGCCACCTGACAAGCTCCGGGCGCGCTCCTCGAAAGCAGTCATGATCTTGCGCACTGCGGCGTCGAACACGCCGGCCATTGCCATCTGCAGCAGCCGCGACGACATCTGGTAATCGAGGTGAAAATCGATGTCGCAGCCGCCCCGCGCCGCCGAAAACAGCCAGCGGTTGTCGATGTGCTTCACCGGCCCCTCGCTGGAGGTGGCGCGAATGGTCAGCCGACCGGGGTCAACCACCACGTCCGAAACGAACGTCTCCTTCAGGCCAAGCTTGGGATAGGCGATGTCGAGGCTGGCCCGGAAGCACCGCCTGCCCTGCTCGTCGGTGCGCTCGTCCCACACCTTCGCGCCCGTGCACAACGGCACGAACTCGTCGTAGCGCGCCACGTCTGCGACAATGGAGAATAGCAGTTCAGGCTCGAACGCCACCCGTCTTGTGGTCTGGAAATTCGCCACCCCGGACTGCCCGCGCTCAGGCGCCCCTGCGGGCAAGCCTAGCCTCGCGCGCTGCCCGCAGCCTCGCGAAGTCATCGCCGGCATGGTGAGAGGAGCGCGTCAGCGGGCTGGCAGACACCATCAGGAAGCCCTTGGCGTAGGCGCTCGTTTCCAGCGCCTTGAACTCGTCCGGCGTCCAGAAGCGGTCAATCGCCGCGTGCTTGGCGCTCGGTTGCAGGTACTGGCCAATGGTCATGAAATCGATGTTGGCCGAGCGCATGTCGTCCATGACCTGCAGGATCTCTTCGCGGCTCTCGCCAAGGCCCACCATGATGCCGGACTTGGTGAACATTGCCGGATCAAGCTCCTTCACCCGCTGCAGCAGCCGGAGCGAATGGAAATAGCGCGCGCCTGGCCGGATGCGCGGATAAAGATGCGGCACGGTTTCAAGATTGTGGTTGAACACATCGGGCCTGGCCTCGACCACGACCTCAAGCGCCCCCTCCTTGCGCAGGAAGTCCGGCGTCAGCACTTCGATTGTGGTCTCCGGCGCGGCAGTCCGGATGGCGCGGATGACCTGCGCGAAGTGTTCCGCCCCACCATCGTCCAGGTCATCCCGGTCAACCGATGTGATCACGGCATGGGTCAGCCCCATCTTTGCCACCGCATCCGCCACGCGGTTCGGCTCATCGGCATCGAGCGCCTCGGGCATCCCGGTGCGCACATTGCAAAAGGCGCAAGCGCGGGTGCAGGTATCGCCCATGATCATGAAGGTGGCGTGCTTCTTCTCCCAGCACTCGCCGATGTTCGGGCAACCGGCCTCCTCGCACACCGTCACCAGCTTGTGGTCGCGCACCAGCTTGCGGGTTTCCTGGTACTTCAGGGAAACCGGCGCCTTGACGCGCAGCCAGTCAGGCTTCTGCCGCTGCACCGGGTTGTCAGGCTTGTGTGCCTTTTCCGGATGCCGCGGTTGAGCCTTCCGGCCGGCGACGGTGTCGAGAATGGTGGTCAATTCAGCGGCCCTTGATTGCCCTGTAGCCGAAGATCAGCACGCATGCGCCGAACACCGCCACTACCAGCTGGCCAATCAGGCCGCCGAGGCTGATACCGAGGAGACCCAGCAGGAAGTTTCCGACGACGGCGCCAACGATGCCAAGCACGATGTTCATCAGAAGTCCGGTGTCGAACTTCATCACTTTTTCCGCGATCCACCCGGCCAAACCGCCGAGAATGATCGTCATGATCCAGCCAAATCCTTCCATGATGCCCTCCTGTCAGGCGGCTTTGCGCCTGTTTCCAGTGTTAGAGCGGCGCCCGGTTCAGGCCCGCCGCCCGCGCAGCATACGATAAACGGTAATCAGGAGAACAGCCCCGGCAACCGATACGAGCAAATTGCCCCAGAACCAGCCCTGAAAGATCGTGCCCAGCTGAAGTCCGACCGCGTTGGCGAGCCAGCCGCCGGCGAACGATCCCAGGATGCCCATGAAAATGTTGGTCAGCAGGCCATGGTCCGAACCGGTCAGTTTCTCGGCAATCCAGCCGGCAATTGCGCCGATGAAAAGCGTACCGAATATTCCAACGCCGCCGCCAAGGCTCATGATTTCTGCGATGCTCATCCGAAGTCCCTCCAATGCTTCAATGCTGCCGCAAGGCAACCGCGGCCCGTTCACATATGGATAACCCGCCCATAAGCATCAAGCACTGATTCATGCATCATTTCAGACAGGGTCGGATGCGGGAAAACCGTATGCATCAGGTCTTCTTCCGTGGTTTCCAGCCCCATGGCGATAACAAAGCCCTGTATCAGTTCGGTGACTTCCGCGCCGACCATGTGCGCACCCAGCAACTGACCGGTCTTCTTGTCGAAGATGGTCTTGATGAGGCCTTGGTCCTCGCCTAGCGCAATGGCCTTGCCATTGGCCAGGAACGGGAACCTGCCGATCTTCACCTCCATGCCCTTCTCCTTGGCGGCGCGCTCGGTCAGGCCCACCGAGGCAACTTGCGGGTGGCAATAGGTGCAGCCCGGGATCTGCTCCTTCTTCATCGGGTGAACGTTGGGCAGCCCGGCGATCTTTTCCACACAGATGACGCCTTCGTGCTCGGCCTTGTGCGCGAGCATGGGCGGGCCGGCTACGTCGCCAATGGCATGGATGCCAGCGACGTTGGTGCGGCCATAGCCGTCGATCACCACGCAGCCGCGATCCGTCTTCACCCCCAGCGCCTCAAGCCCGATGTTCTCGATGTTGCCGACGACGCCGACAGCCGAAATCACCCGGTCGACCTTCAGTTCGGACTTCTTGCCGTCTTTCGTCTCGATGGTGGCGGTGACGTCGTTCGAGCCCTTCTTCAGACCGGCGACCTTGGCCCCGGTGATGATCTTGATGCCCTGCTTCTCAAGCTGCTTGCGGGCGATGCCGGCGATCTCGGTGTCCTCCACCGGCATTATCTGGTCCATGATCTCGACCACTGTAACATCGACGCCCATCGCATTGTAGAAACTGGCGAATTCGATGCCGATAGCGCCCGAGCCAACGACCAGCAGAGACTTTGGCATCTCCGGCGGCACCATGGCCTCGAAATAGGTCCAGACCAGCTTGCCGTCCGGCTCAAGCCCAGGCAGCACCCGCGGGCGCGCCCCGGTTGCCACGATGATGTTCTTCGCCTTGTAGGTGCCTTCGCCGGCAGCATCCTTGGGTGCAGGGTGTGCGGGTTCCATCGCCTTCTTGGACGACTTCGACACCACCACCTCGCCGGGCTTCGATATCTTTGCCTCGCCCCAGATCACCTGCACCTTGTTCTTCTTGAGCAGGTGGCCCACGCCGCCGTTCAACCGGCCCGACACGCCGCGCGAGCGCTTGACCACGGCAGCGGCATCAAAACTCACGTTCTCCGCGCTTAGACCATAGTCCTTGGCGTGGTTCATGTAGTGGTAGATCTCGGCTGACCGTAGCAGTGCCTTGGTCGGGATGCAGCCCCAGTTGAGACAGATACCGCCCAGGTGCTCGCGCTCGACAATCGCCGTCTTGAGGCCAAGCTGTGCTGCCCGGATGGCAGTCACATAGCCACCGGGGCCGGAGCCGATGATGATCACGTCGAAACTTGTGCCTGTCATGTCAACTTGCGCCTTTCACTCAACCGGATTGACCGGACACTGCTGCAAGCGGCGTCCAGAGGTCTTCGGCATCACCGGTATAACCGGTCAATACCTTCATCATCTGCGGGTTTACCGAGCCATCGGGTGCGGCCACGTATCTCGCATTCTCGGCGGCTGACTTCTGCAGCAGCAATGTCATGTCGACTTTCAGCTCACCTGCCTCGGGCACCACCGCCACACGCAAGCCGTTGAAGATCGACGGCAGCAGCGTGAGCCAGGGGCTGTATCCCGGCGGGCCAACCCAGACCCATGTCTTGTCACCGCCTGCCGGCAACGCGGCCAGGGGCATGAACAGCGGCGCCGCCACACTCGCTTGTTTTGCATTCGCCGCCAGAAATGCCTCGAAAAACGGCCCGTGGGACATGTCAGCGACGGACTTCACATCGAGCCGTTGCTGCAACACCGCTGCCCGGATCGACCAGACCATGCCGCGTTCAGCAAACGGCAGTGCCGCGACAACGGACTTTTCGCTGTTCAGGGCATGCATCCGGGCCGCATCAAGTTCATCAATTTGCGTCTGTGCCGTCAGACCGGCGACCTTGGCCGCGTCATTGACGCTGCGTGCCAGCTCATATTCCTGCACCCGGGCAATTGCTTTCGCCACGCCGGGAAGAAACTGTGCACCAGCCATCCCCGCTAAGAGCGCGGCCAGAGCCAGACACAGGACTATCAGCAGCTTGCGCATGGTTCATGTCCGCCCGCTGGTCACACCAGCATCGCCATCGGGTTCTCTACATAGTGGCGGAAGGCGCTTGCCAGTTCCGCGCCCAGCGCCCCGTCGATCACCCGGTGATCGAAGGCAAAAGTCGCATTCATCACCGTGGCGATGGCCACCGCGCCGTTCTTCACCACCGGCTTCTCTACCCCTGCCCCGATCGACACGATGGAGGCGTGCGGCGGGTTGATGATCGAGGTAAAGTTATCGACGCCGAACATACCGAGGTTGGAAACCGCCGTGGTGCCGCCCTGGTATTCCTCGGGCTTCAGCTTCTTGGTTCGCGCCCGGCCCGCCATGTCCTTCACTTCAGCCGAAATGACAGACAGCGGTTTCTCTTCAGCCCGGCGCACAATCGGGCGTGATCAGCCCGTCGGGAATCGCCACGGCCACGCCCACGTCCGAGTGCTTGTGCAGCAACCGCGCCGTCGAGGTCCAAGACCCGTTGGCCATCGGCACGTCTCGCAATGCCAGTGCCAGCGCCTTGATGATGAAGTCGTTCACCGACAGCTTGTATGCGGGCTTGCCGTCCTTCTCGGGCGCTGCGGCGTTCAGGTCGGCGCGCACCTTCAACAGCGCGTCGAGCTGGCAGTCCATCGAGATGTTGTAGGACGGCACCGTCTGGTTGCTCTCACTCAGGCGCGCTGCAATGGTCTTGCGCATGCCATCGTGCGGCAGCTCCTCGTAGGAGCCCTCGGCGAACAGCCGGCGCACCATGTCGTCGGACGGACCGGTTGCAACGGGCGCAGCCGCAGGCGCACCGGCCGGAGCAGCGGGCTTCGGTGCGGCGGCAGGAACACCGTCCTTCTGCGCCTTCTCGACGTCCGCCTTGACGATGCGGCCATGCGGGCCAGAACCGCTCAGCAGCGCAATGTCGATGCCGTTCTGCCTGGCGATACGCCGCGCCAGGGGCGAGGCAAAGATTCGGCAATCAGGCTCGCGCGCTGGCGTTGCAGCCTTCGCCGCAGGAGCGGGTGCTTCAGCCTTGGGCTGAGGCGCAGCTTCCGCCTTAGGCGCAGGCGCTGGCGCAGGCGCGCCGCCCGCCTTGATGTCGCCGGCGCTCTCGCCCTCTTCCAGCAGCACCGCAATGGCCGTGTTTACCGCCACATCGTCGGTGCCTTCGGCGCACGAGGATCTTGCCGACCGTGCCCTCGTCCACCGCTTCCACTTCCATGGTGGCCTTGTCCGTCTCGATCTCGGCGATGATGTCACCGGAAGACACACTGTCGCCTTCCTTGACCAGCCACTTGGCAAGCTTGCCCTTCTCCATGGTGGGCGACAGGGCGGGCATCAGGATTTCCGTTGGCATGTCGCGGTCCCCCCTTACACGTAGAGGACGGCCTTGGCCGCCTCCACCACTTCATCGACGTTGGGCAGCGCCAGCTTTTCAAGGTTGGCGGCATAGGGCATCGGCACGTCCTTGCCGTTTACCCGCGCCCACCGGCGCATCGAGATAGTCAAACGCGTGGGTCATGATTTCAGCGGCGATGTGCGAGCCCATCGAGGCAACCGGCCATGCTTCTTCCACCACCACGCAGCGGTTGGTCTTCTTCACGCTGTCGATGACGGCTGGCAGGTCATACGGGCGAAGCGAGCGCAGGTCGATCACCTCCGCCTCGATGCCGTCAGCCGCCAGCTTGTCCGCTGCGCCCAGCGCATAGCTCATGCCGATGCCCCACGAGACGATGGTGACGTGAGACCCGGCCCGCGCAACGCGCGCCTTGCCGATGGGCACCACCCAGTCGTCCACCTTCGGCACTTCAAAGGTCTTGCCGTAGAGGATTTCGTTTTCCAGGAAGATCACCGGGTTCGGGTCGCGGATGGCGGCTTTCAGCAGGCCTTTCGCATCGGCCGCCGTATACGGCATCACCACCTTCAGACCCAGGCACATGCGCATACCACGACGCATAGTCCTGGCTGTGCTGGGCTGCGACGCGCGCCGCCGCACCATTGGCGCCGCGGAACACGATGGGACAGCCCATCTGACCGCCGGACATATACAGCGTCTTGGCGGCAGAGTTGATGATGTGGTCGATGGCCTGCATGGCGAAGTTGAACGTCATGAACTCGACGATGGGCTTGAGGCCGGCAAACGCCGCGCCCACCGCGATGCCGGTGAAGCCGTGCTCGGTGATCGGCGTGTCGATGACGCGCCTCGCGCCGAACTCCTCCAGCAGCCCCTGGCTGACCTTGTAGGCGCCCTGGTATTCGGCCACCTCCTCGCCCATCAGGAACACATCGCCGTCGCGGCGCATCTCTTCGGCCATGGCCTGGTTGAGCGCCTCGCGCACCGTCATTTCGACCATCTCGGTGCCTTCCGGCACTTCCGGGTCGGCCGCGGCCGGAACTGCCGGCGCACTGACAGCAATGGCCGGAGGCGCTGGCGGCACAGCCTCGGCAGCAGGCGCTGCCGTCGGTGCAGGCGCCGCAGAGGCTGCGGATGCATCCTCGCCCTCGCCCGCCAGCACGGCGATGACGGTGTTCACCTTCACGCCCTCGGTGCCCTCGGCCACCTTGATGGCGGCAACCGTGCCTTCGTCCACGGCTTCCACTTCCATGGTCGCCTTGTCGGTTTCGATCTCGGCAATGATGTCGCCGGACGACACCTGGTCGCCCTCTTTCACCAGCCACCGCGCCAGCTTGCCTTCTTCCATGGTCGGCGACAGGGCGGGCATCAGAATATCAGTTGGCATCGTTCAGCCCTCCCTCACGCTTCCACGTACACATCGGTCCACAGCTCCGACACATCGGGCAGCGGATCGTTCTGGGCAAAGTCGGCAGCCTCGGTCACCTGCTTGCGGATACGCGCGTCCACCGCCTTGATGTCATCATCGCTGATGCCGTGATCAGCAGACAGGCGGCGCTTGACCTGCTCGATCGGGTCATGCTCCTCGCGCATCTTCTGCACTTCGTCGCGGGTGCGGTACTTCGCCGGGTCCGACATCGAGTGGCCACGATACCGGTAGGTTTTCATTTCGAGGATGTACGGCCCCTTGCCCGTCCGGCAGTGCTCGGTGGCCCGGTCGGCCGCCTCCTTCACCGCGCGCACGTCCATGCCGTCCACCTGCTCGCCGGGAATGCCGTAGACCGAGCCGCGGTTGAACAGCTCTTCGGCAAGTGCTGCGGAACGCTTCACGGCAGTACCCATGGCGTAGCCGTTGTTCTCGATCACGAAGATCACCGGCAGCTTCCAGATCGAGGCCATGTTGAAGGTCTCGTAGACCTGGCCCTGGTTGGTGGCGCCTTCACCGAAATAGGTCGCCGACACCTTGCCGTTATCACGATACTTGTTGGCAAACGCCAGCCCTGCGCCCAGCGGCACCTGCGCGCCGACGATGCCGTGCCCGCCATAGAACTGCTTCTCGCGGGAGAACATGTGCATCGAGCCGCCCTTGCCCTTCGAGTATCCGCCCTGGCGCCCGGTCAGTTCCGCCATCACGCCCTTCGGGTCCATGCCGGTGGCCAGCATGTGACCGTGATCGCGGTAGGAGGTAATAACCTGGTCGCCCTCCTGCATCGACATTTCCATGCCGACGACGACCGCTTCCTGGCCGATATAGAGATGGCAGAACCCGCCGATGTGACCCATGCCGTAAAGCTGGCCTGCCTTCTCCTCGAAGCGGCGGATCAGGAGCATGTCCTCGTAGGCCTTGAGGTCCTGGTCCTTTGTGAAGGGGGAATTTGATTTGGCGGCATCCTTGCCGGAGGCCTTCTTGGCAGCTTTCGCCATGCAGATACTCCCTAAATTCCGGAGGCCGATATCCTCTCGTCAAGGGATGAATAGCATGAATCCGAGCGGCCCAAGACGGCCAGTAGTCTAATTAACTGAAATTTGGTTATGGAGAGAAATAGCTAGCAAAATCAGCGGGCTTAATTGTACTTAACCACAATCGAGTTAAGTTTTTCATAGCCCAGCATCTCCCGCACCAGTTCGGAGGCCATGTCGGGATCGACGCTTTCGGGCCGCATCAGGCTGACCCGAGCTTCAACAGCTTCGCGCTTTTGCGTCACCTGGGCAAGGGCTTCTTCCCTTGCTGCCAATTCGGCCTGCAGGCGGGCATAGTTGTCCTTGCCGCGCGGACCGTCCAGCCCGTGCCAGCCGAACCATGCCATCAGCGCGCAGCAGCCGAAGAACGTCAGCACGTCGAACAGCTTCGGTTTTCTGAACATGGCTGGCTTTCCCTTGCCCGTCACACGACCGCAATTCCGGCGAAGGCCGGAGAATCCACAAGATGCGGTCACGCTACCGCCCGCTTGGTTAACGGTGTGTTAAGGCAGACGGGAGGCCTCACCCCTTGAGGATGCCCCTGCCCGCATAGACCGCCTGAGAGCCCAGCATCTCCTCGATGCGGATGAGCTGGTTGTACTTGGCCAGCCGGTCGGAGCGGGCCAGCGAGCCGGTCTTGATCTGCCCGCAATTGGTGGCCACGGCGAGGTCGGCGATGGTGGTGTCCTCCGTCTCGCCCGAGCGGTGCGACATCACCGCCGTGTAGCCAGCCCGGTGCGCCATGTCGACGGCAGCCAGCGTCTCGGTCAGCGAGCCGATCTGGTTCACCTTGACCAGGATCGAGTTGGCCACGCCCTTGTCGATGCCCATCTTGAGCCGCTTCGGGTTGGTAACAAACAGGTCGTCACCCACCAGCTGGCAGGTCTTGCCGGCAAGCTCGGTCAGTTCCTTCCAGCCCGCCCAGTCGTCCTCGTGCATGCCGTCCTCGATCGAGATGATCGGGTAGTCCTTCGCCAGCTTGGCCAGGTACTTGGCCTGCTCCGACGAAGACCGCTTCACGCCCTCGCCCTCATAGTCGTACTGCTTGCCCTTGTAGAACTCCGACGCCGCGCAATCGAGCGCCAGGTACATGTCCTTGCCCGGCTCAAAGCCTGCCTTGGCACATGACTCCATGATGAAGTCGAGCGCGCTTTCCGCCGATGGCAGGTCCGGCGCAAAGCCGCCCTCGTCGCCGACATTGGTGTTGTGCCCAGCCTTCTTCAATTCACCCTTCAGCGTGTGGAACACCTCCGCGCCCATGCGGACGGCTTCCGCGATGGACTTGGCGCCCACCGGCATGATCATGAATTCCTGGAAGTCGATCGGGTTGTCGGCGTGCGCGCCGCCATTGATGATGTTCATCATCGGAACCGGCAGGACACGCGCCTGCGTGCCGCCCACATAGCGGTAAAGCGGCAAGCCGGAGGCTTCCGCCGCCGCCTTGGCCACCGCCAGCGACACGCCGAGAATGGCGTTGGCGCCCAACTTCGCCTTGTTGGCGGTGCCGTCCAGCTTGATCATCGCCTCGTCGATGGCGGTTTGATCTTCGGCATCCATGCCGATGATGGCGTCGTAAATCTTGCCGTTGACGGCGGCCACCGCCTTGGTCACGCCCTTGCCGAGGTACCGCTTCTTGTTGCCGTCGCGCAGTTCCACCGCCTCGTGGGCGCCGGTCGAAGCGCCCGACGGCACTGCGGCGCGGCCGAACGAGCCGTCCTCCAGCGCCACGTCCACCTCAACGGTCGGGTTACCGCGCGAGTCGAGAATTTCGCGTGCGTGGACGTGGATGATTTCGGTCATGTGGGGAGCCCCTGAGAAATGCTGTTGGGTAAGATGAAGTCTTATACGGCGTGCGTGACGGATGTGTAAATCCGCCACGGGCGCGCAGGTTGGCGGTTCAAGGTGAATGAAAGCGCAGAAGTACCCCGGCCTTCGTGCCGGGGTGCAGGCTGGATCCCGGAACAGGTCCGGGACACTTTGGGCTACCCCAACAACCGGTCGAACTCCGACACCAGCGCCTTGATCGGCCAGGGATCGGCTTCCTGCTGCAGGTCGGCAATCGGCAGCGCCAGCACGCCGGAAACACCGGCAGCATAGTCCGCCTCGCCCAGCACCTGCTCGATGTACTGCTCCACCGCAGCGGTATGGTCTTCACTGCGTGAACCGTCCCAGCGGTCGAGACCCACGGCAATCTCCGCCTTACCCGCATGGACTTCCATGACGAACACGGCCTCGCTCATGTCCAGCTCGCCGCCGCCCGGCAGTCCGACGCTGGTGACAGCCTCTTCCCGCTCGCGCAGCGCGCTCAGCGTCCAGCCGTCATAGGCGGGCGCAATCGCCACCAGGTCACGCGCCAGCAGCATGGCGTCAAGCTCGCCATCTGCCGTCACCACCAGGCGTGGCTTGCCATGGGCATCGGCGCCAAGCTCGGCAAACAGCCGGTCGTCTGCTTCGTGCAGGATAGACGAAAGCTCGTCGAGCACCGGCTCGATTTCGTCCATGGTCATGTCGTCGATACTGGTGGCCACCTTGGCCAGGCGGGCCTGGTTGTCGTTGAACCATGCCCAGAAGCCGGCTGCTTCCGGCTCAGTCTTAAGCGCATACATGCGGGGTCCCACCTCGTTACGCGGACTAACAAACTGGCCTTGATTGTCGGCGGGCAAGGTTAACGGCGGGTTGCGGCGTTTGAGAAAATTTGCTGCGCTTCATGCCAGTATCACCAAACAGGCGGAAATGCTGATGTTCTCCAAGTCTCGTCTCACTTACACGCCGGTCCCGCTTCCCGCCCGCCCCGCCTTGAGCGATCACGAAAGCCTTGGCCTCGCGCGCCACCACTTCGAGGCAATGGCCACCCGCCACACCATCCGCCAGTTTTCGGACCGTCCAGTGCCGCGTGCCATCATCGAGACCTGCATCGCCACGGCCGGGCGCGCACCATCGGGTGCCAATCATCAGCCGTGGCACTTTGCAGCCATTGCCGACCCGGCCCTCAAGCGGCAGATCCGTGTTGCTGCCGAGGAGGAGGAGCGCAATTTCTATGGCGGAGCGGCGGGCGATGAGTGGCTCAAGGCGCTGGAGCCCATCGGTACCGGGCCGGACAAGCCGCACCTGGAAATCGCGCCGTGGCTGATCGTCGTCTTCGCCCAGCGCTGGGGCGCGTTCGACGCCGGTCAGCGATACAAGAATTACTATGTGCCGGAAAGCGTAGGGCTCGCCTGCGGCTTCCTCGTCACCGCGCTGCATCTGGCGGGACTGTCTGCGCTCATCCACACGCCCAACCCGATGGGCTTCCTGAACGGGCTGCTGGGTCGGCCGGCTTCGGAAAAACCCACCATGATCATCGCCGTTGGCCACCCGGCGGACGGCGCGACGATCCCTGAGGCCGCAACGATCAAGAAGCCGCTTTCAGAGATCCTGACTGTGCGAGGCTAGGCGCGCGCCCGCAACGCCTGCTTCTGCCGCCCGTCCGCATCAAAGTTCGCCGGGTTCAGCCACGCCTCGAACGCCGCCTTGATGCGCGGCCATTCGGTGTCGATGATCGAATACCAGGCCGTGTCCCGGTTGCGGCCCTTGTACAGGGTCGCCTGCCGGAACAGCCCTTCGTAGCTGAAGCCCAGCCTTTCAGCCGCCGCCCGCGATGGCGCGTTCAGCGCATCGCACTTCCACTCGTAGCGCCGGTAGCCCAGTTCGTCGAACACTCGCGCCATCATCAGGTACATGGCTTCGGTAGCGCCGCGCGTGCGCTGCAGTGCCGGGGCGTAGTTGATGTGCCCCACCTCGATGACGCCCACCGCCGGCTCGATGCGGAGGTAGCTCGCCATCCCAACCGGCTTTCCGCTCGCCTTGTCGATGATTGCGTGAAACAGCGGGTCGTCGCCGAGGCAGGTCTTGCGCATCCAGTCCGCCGTCTCTTCCATGCTGGCGAGCGGCCCATATGGCAGATAAGTCCAGATACGGCCTTCCCTGTCCGCGCTGAACGCCTCGAACAGGCCTGCCGCGTGAGCGTCCACGTTCACCGGCTCCAGCCGCACGTAACGGCCGTCCATAGCCTCGCGCGGCGGGCGCGGCCTTGCCGTCCAGCCCGGCACCGGAAAGCCGACCGGCTGACCCAGTTGGTTCCTGTGTCGTTCATGACTGTTGCTCCGCAATCGCCGTGTCCGGCCACCCAGCCGGACGACCACGCCCACTGGAAATTGTACCCGCCCAGCCAGCCGGTCACATCCACCACTTCGCCGATGAAGTAGAGACCAGGCACTTTGCGCGCCTGCATGGTCTTCTGGTCAAGGCCTGCTGTGTCCACCCCGCCGACGGTCACTTCCGCCGTCCGGTAGCCTTCAGTGCCAACTGGCCAAAGCTGCCACTGCTTCAACGTCTGCGACAGGGCCAATATCTGCGCCTTCGACAGGTCCGCCATGTTGACCCGCGCCACCCCTGCCTCATCGGCGACAAGGTCCGCCAGCCGCTTCGGCAGCAACTCACCGAGCGCCACCTGCGCCTGCCGCCGGCCCTCGCGTTGCCTGAGGCCGGCAATGGCCTTGTCAGCATCCAGACCGGGCAAGAGATCGACCGTGACCGGCTCCTTCTCGCGCCAGTACGAGGACACCTGCAGCACCGCCGGACCCGACAGCCCCCGGTGCGTGAACAGCACCGCCTCTTCGAATTGCGTCTTGCCGCAACTCACCATCGCATCGGCCGCCAGGCCCGAGAGCGGAGCAAGCCGCGCCTTCACGTCATCGCCAAACACCAGCGGCACCAGGCCTGCACGCGTGTCTGTTACCGAAAGGCCAAACTGCTCCGCCACCCGGTAGCCGAACCCCGACGCACCCATCTTGGGGATCGACTTTCCCCCACAGGCAACCACCAGGTTGCGCGCTGCAACCGTCTTGCGTTTGCCCATCTGTTCCACGTCCACTTCGAAGCCCGTCTCGACCTTGCGGATGTCGAGCACCGATGCTTCAAGCCAAAGCTGCGCACCGGCCCGCGACATCTCATCCAGCAGCATCTGGATGATCTGCTTGGCGCTGTCGTCACAGAACAGCTGGCCCAGAGTCTTCTCGTGATAGGCAATGCCGTGCTGCTCCACGAGCTTCACGAAGTCGGTTTGCGTGTAACGGCTGAGCGCCGAGCGGGCAAAATGCGGATTGTTGGAGATGAACCGCTCCGGCCGGCACTGCAGATTGGTGAAATTGCAACGGCCGCCGCCACTTATGCGGATTTTCTCACCCGGGTTTGCGTTGTGGTCGATAACCAGTACGCGGCCGCCGCGTCCACCGGCCTGCGCAGCGCACATCAGCCCGGCCGCCCCCGCGCCGATTATCAGAGTATCAAGCAAGTGCAGCTCGCATGCGCCAGCAATTTGCCGCTGGCATCCAGCAGCTTGGCCTCGGACGTGGCGGTGCGCCGTCCCAGGTGAACCACTTCGCCGCGCGCCGCCACCCTGCCCGTATCGGCCGAGATGGCGCGCACCATGTTCACCTTCAGCTCCAGCGTTGTGTAACCCTTGCCGGCTTCCAGTTGCGTATGCACCGCGCAGCCCAGCGCGCTGTCGAGGATCGCCGTTATCCAGCCGCCGTGCACCGTACCTTGCGGATTGTAGTAATCCGCAGACGGGTACCCCTCGAACACCGCATAACCGTCGCCCACCTCGATCAGCCGGATTGCCAGCGACTTGTGCAGCGGCGCCTGCCCGCCGCGTTCCTCGATCATGGCCTGCAGGTTCTCAAGGCCGGTGCGCGCCGTGTCCAGCATGGCTTCAGAACACCTCGGAAAAGGCGATGACGGCGCCACCCGCCACGTCAGGCCCGATGGCGTGGCCCGATGGCGTCGGCTGCCAGCCGATGCCCGCGGCATCAAGACAGGCCAGCGCCACCTCGCGGTTCTGCACCTCGATCCGGTAGCCGCCGAACACCGGTCCCTCGGCCAGCGAGGGTGCTGCGTGGCCATAGGCCTGCGCGAAGGCCTGCGGCTGATACGCGGTCAGCCAGCCGCGCGGCGTCTCGAAGCGCACCGCGTGGGTTTCCTCCTGCACCGGGTCGCGCCCCGTCAGGGTGCGCAGGAACTGCGCATAATGCAGCGGCTGCTCGCAAACCAGCGCCACCTCGCCAATGCTGACGGCGGTATTCGCATGGCGCTGGTACTCCGGCTTCCAGAAGTGCTCCGGCGCATGCTGCTGGCAGGTGAAGAATGCCGCGCGCGGCATGTCGGCATGGGTTACGAAGGCCAGCGAAAAGCCCACCGTCACCTCCTCGCCGCCCGGCAGGCGCGCAATGCGCGAGAAGTCGAACGGTTCGTAGGTGTCAAGGCCTGCCTCGGCAAACACCTGCTGATCAGCGCGCGCGTCAAAGCTTTCGAACACCAGCATCGAGGCGCCTTCTCGGCCGCCTTCCATGTAGGCCTGGTTGAAGCGGGCGAACGAGAAATGCCCTTCCCTTGCCGGCGGGATCAGCTGCGGGTTGGGCACATGCAGGAATTCGATGAAGAACCCGTCCAGCTGCACCAGCGAGTTGCCGGTGCCGAACGGATGTTCTGCAGGCGGCGTCAGGGTGAAGCCCGCTTGCGCCATGGCAAGCCGCAGACCGCCGAAGTCCTGCACGCAATGAACGATGTGATCGAGCCCTCGCATGGTTTGCCTCGCTTGCCCGCGGAAATGCACGCTCCTGACCTAGCACATGGCAGCAGGTGCGCAAAAGTTTTCGCGAACGGGGCCATGACATGGATAGGTCCTTGTGCTTAAACAGCCGCACCAGCATCACTCGCGGGGAGACAGCGATGAAACTCGGCAGCTACAAGGCCCTTACGTTCGATTGTTACGGCACACTGATCGACTGGGAGACCGGCATGTTCGAGGGGTTGAAGCCGCTCACCTCGCGCCTTGCCAGCCCGCTCACGCGCGACCAGGTGCTGGAGGCGCACGCCCGCCATGAGTCGACGCAGCAGCGCTGGACGCCTGGTTACCGCTACTCGCACCTGTTGTCGATCGTGTACAAGAGACTGGCGGAAGAATGGGGCTTGCACGCCTCACCGGAAGAGTGCGCAGCCTACGGTGCCTCGGTCGCGAACTGGCCGGCCTTCGCGGATTCCGCCGAGGCGCTGGCCTATCTCAAGCAGCACTACAAGCTGGTCATCCTGTCCAACGTTGACAATGTCAGCTTCGCCGCCAGCAACACCAAGCTGGGGGTAGAGTTCGACGCGATCTACACGGCAGAAGACATCGGCTCCTACAAGCCGTCCGACCGCAATTTCGATTACATGCTGGAACACCTGGCCGCCCGGGGCATCGGCAAACAGGACATCCTGCACACCGCCGAGAGCATGTTCCACGACCACGTGCCCGCCACCCGCCACGGGCTCACCTCGTGCTGGATCTACCGCCGCCACGACAAGCAGGGCTTCGGCGCTACCATGAACCCCGGCACGCTGCCTGACGTGGCCTACCGCTTCAATTCGATGGCTGCACTGGTTGAAGCCCACAAGGCCGAGCTCCAAGGCTAGCCAATCGTGCGCCTGAGCACGTCCAGCCAGTTGCCCCGGCAGATCCTGTCGACCAGCGCATCGCCATACCCCGCCTGCCGCATCGCGCCGACCAGCGCCGGCAGCCCGGAAACATCGCCAATTTCTGCAGGTATCAGCGCGCCGTCGAAGTCCGAGCCCAGCGCAACGCCGCCTTCGCCCAGCCTCTCCAACAAGTAGTCCAGATGCCGGATCATGGTGGTGAGCGGGGTGTCAGACGTCTGCCGGCCGTCCTCGCGCAGGAACGGCACCGCGTAGTTCAGGCCCGCCACGCCGCCACTGTCGCGGATTGCATCCAGCTGCCAGTCCATCAGGTTGCGCGACGAGTTGGACAGCGCATGCACGTTCGAGTGCGTCGCCACCAGCGGTTTGGTGCTGAGCCTTGCGATGTCGCGAAAGCCTTGCGCGTTCATGTGTGACAGGTCCACCAGCACGCCCAGTTCATCACACCGCTTCACCAGCGCCTTGCCGGCATCCGTCAGCCCCGTACTCTGCTCCGGACCGGCCGGAAAGCTGAACGGCACGCCGGTGCCGAAAATGTTGGGCCGTGACCACACCGGCCCGATGGAGCGCAGCCCGGCAGCGTACAGCACCTCCAGTTCGCCAAGGTCCGGGCCAATGGCCTCGGCGCCCTCGATGTGCATGATCGCGGCAATGGCGCCTGCAGCTTGCGCCTGCTCGATATCCGTCACGCACCGGCACAACCTGATGGCGTCGGGCCGTGCGGCGCACATGCGCAGCAGAATAGCCGCCATCTCGAACGTCACCACCCGCGCCCAGCTTGAGTCCACCGGACCGATGGGCGGCTCGTCGCACACCGCCCCGTCGTCATTGTCGAGGTGAATGTCCTTGTTCGCTGGCGCATAGATGGCGAAGAAGCCGCCCGCCATGCCGCCGGCGCGGGCGCGGGGCAAGTCGATGTGGCCGCCCTCGTCCCCGTCGAGAAAGAGCCTGCCGTCGCGATCATTGTGGAGCCAAAGCCTGAGCAGCGTATCGTTGTGGCCGTCGAAGATGGGTTGCATGGGCTGGTCCCGGCATGAATTATCACAGGCAGCAAGTGTGGGACGGCGCAACCGCCCGATCAACCTTGAACTACGGGGTAGCCCCGAGCCAGGACAAATGGAATTCTCAACCAGCTACCAAAGCCGCGAGGAAGAGATTATCGCTCTGTTCACCGCCACCTTCACCGCATCGGAGGGGGCGGCTGAAGGTGCCCTGATCGGCGGGCTCGTCCGCAACATCCTGACCAGCGCCGCACACGAGGACCTTCACGTCTTCACCACGCGGGACAATGGCGCGATCATCGCCGCAGCCATCTTCACCCGCATGCGTTACAGCGGGGATCCGCGCACCGTGTTCATTCTCTCGCCCATGGCCGTTGCGCCTGAGCATCAACGCAAGGGAATTGGCCAAGCCCTGATCATTGATGCCCTGGCAGTCCTACGCGCCGGGGGAGTGGATGTCGCCGTCACCTATGGCGATCCGGCATACTACGCCAAGGTGGGCTTTCAGCCGGTTAGCATCGACACTATGCCCAGCCCCCTGCCCCTGACCTGGCCGCACGGCTGGCTGGCGCAATCATTGACCGGCCAGCCGCTAAAGCCGATGGCTGGCCGGTCCGAATGCATCGAAGCCTTGCACGATGCACGTTACTGGTAGTGCACTGGGCGCTAGCTGGCGGCGCGCTTCTCGGCCATCAGGCCCTTCACGATCGCCCAGCACATCAGCAGCAGCACCACGGTGAACGGCAGGCCGGTGGAGATCACCATGGCCTGCAGCGCGGGCAACCCGCCGCCGATCAGCAGCACGATCGCCACGGCACCCTCGAACGTGCACCAGAACACCCGCTGGGGGACCGGCGCATCGATCTTGCCGCCGGCGGTGATGGTGTCGATCACCAGCGAACCGGAGTCCGACGAGGTGACGAAGAACACGATCACCAGGATGATGCCGATGGTCGAGGTGATGGACGCCAGCGGCAGCCCTTCCAGCATGGCGAACAGCGAGATCGGCGGGTTGTAGCTGTCGATCACCTGCGCCTTGACCGCGCTGCCGGCCGGATCGCTCAGCACCTGGTCGATGGCTGCGCCGCCGAACACTGCCATCCACAGCACGCAAACGAGGCTCGGGATAATCAGCACGCAGGTCAGGAACTCGCGCACCGTCCGGCCGCGGCTGACCCGTGCAATGAACATGCCGACGAACGGCGACCACGAGATCCACCATGCCCAGTAGAATGCCGTCCAGCCCTGCATGTAGCCGGTATCTTCCCGCCCGTGCGGATTGGACAGCGGCAGGATGTCGGCAGCATAGGCCCCCAGGCCGGCGACAAAATCGCCGAGAATGTTGGCGGGTCCCGCCGCGAAGAGCACAAACACCAGCAGCAGCGCTGCCACCACCATGTTGATCTCCGACAGCACCTTCACCCCGCCATCCAGCCCCCGCAGCACCGAGAACAGCGCAATGCCGGTGATGCCGGTAATCAGGATGACCTGCACCGTCACGTTGTTGGGAATGCCGTATATGTGCTCAAGGCCCGCATTTGCCTGTTGCGCGCCGAAGCCCAGCGACGTCGCCAGCCCGAACAGCGTGGCGAATACCGCCAGTGTATCGATGATGTGTCCCCACCAGCCCCAGACACGCTCGCCCAGCAACGGGTAGAACGCCGATCGGATAGTCAGCGGCAAGCCCTTGTTGTAGGTGAACAAGGCCAGTGCCAGTGCCACGATGGCGTAAATCGCCCAAGGATGGAGACCCCAGTGATAGATCGTCGCTGCCAGCCCCATCTGCTTGGCCGCCTCGACGTTTTCCGGGATCAGCGTACCATCCTCGGCAATGGGCGATGGCACCCCGAGCGGCTGCGAAATGGCCATGTGATAGACCGGCTCCAGCACCCCGAAAAACATCAGCCCGATACCCATGCCGGCCGCAAACAGCATGGCGAACCAGCCTACATAGCCATAGTCCGGCTGGGCATCCGGCCCGCCTATGCGCACGCTGCCCCAGGGACTGACGATCAGCGCCAGGCAAAAAACCACGAAGATGTTGGCCGACCAGAGGAAGAACCAGTCGAAGTTGGAGGTCAGCGCCGGTCGCAGCCAGCCAAAAAACGAGCTTGCCTGTTCCGGCAGCGCCAGCGCATAGAACACAAATGCCACGATGGTCAGCCCGGAGATCAGGAATACCGGGTTATGGACATCGAAACCGAATGGTCCCACCGACCCTTCGAGGTTGTCCTGCCCGATCTCGTAATTAGTGGTGATGAGGTCCGAAGTACCCTCAGGCTCGGGGATACCCTGGTTCACGGTTTGGTCGGCCATGACAGCCTCCTTCCTGCAATTTCATTTGATGACGCTGCGCCTTCGCTAGCCGTCAGGCGTCGCGGACGATAAAAACCGATGCGCTCGTATGGCCCGCGATATTGCCGCCGTTGGACGGCCAGAAATAATCGGCGAGCCCCGGCGTATGGGACGCCATGACGACGAGGTCGGCCCCGGTATCGCGGATCGCCTTCAGCAAGGCGTCGTCGATATCGATCGAAGGATCGCGGCTGATGATGGCGTGGGCATCGGCGTTGATGCCATGGGTCTTCGCCTGTTGATCGGCGAATGCGCCAAGCCGGGTCTTGAATTCCTCCGGCGTGTGAGCCAGCGCGCTGGGCGCGGCAGCAGAAACGGATACGTAGGTAACGGCTGCACCGTGCAGCTTCGCCTCTTCCGCAGTCACGTCGAGCGCCCGTTCGAGCTTGTCCAGATGTGCAAGGTCGACAGGCGCCATGATGCGCTTGAACATATTTTTTCTCCCCTCCGGCCACATGGATCAGCCAACGCTGCCCGCCGGGCTTGTCTTTCCTCCTCCAGAAACGCCTGTTCATTCGCGGTACAGGCGAGACATCTTCAACATCGCCATGGTTAGCACGATTGCTCCGCATACGCCAAATCGACTGTCCCCAGCGGTGGAAAACCCCGGTCGGAACGGCATGACGCATGCGGCTGGAGCATCGTCTCTGTGCGGAAATGTTAACTTCCAGGATGCTAGAAAGGGCGATCCACACCCCCCGCAAACCCGATGACTTCAGGCATGGGGCTTGCATTGCGGGCGGCATGGGCGGCAGGCGCCACGGGAGAAGACCCTAATGACTGTACACATTGCCAACCCGGAAAGCGCGTTGCCTGCGCAGGTCCTGTCAAGCAGCGTGTGTGCAGGTCTGACCTGGCAACTTCATGACAGCATCGAACAGGCGGCGTCTGTCTGGCGCATGCTGGAGGACGCAAGCCAGCCGAAAATCTTCCAGACCTATGCCTGGGTCAGCACATGGTGGAACAGCCTCGGCGCAGCCGGAGACGCGCAGCCCCGCATTGTTGTCGGCCTGCTTGCCGGCAAACCGGTGGTGCTGGTTCCGCTGGCGGTTCGGCAGCGCTATGGCGTCCGTCAGCTGAGCTGGCTGGGCGGCAAGTGGAGCGACTACAATGCGCCGGTCTTCAGCGCAGAATTTGCAACCCTTGTGAGCAAGGCATCCGGCTCCTCTGCTGCCGGCCTACTGAAGCAGATATGGGCCGAAATTGCCGCGGCAGCAGGCAGCGCCGACTATATCGAACTGCCCCGGCACGCACCGGCAGTTAACGGCGGGGAGCCCAATCCGCTGTTTGACCCTGCCGCTCCGCTTGAGGACAACGCCGCCCACCTGCTCGATCTTTGCGGCAGCGAGCACGAGGTCATGGCGGCGCTGCACGGACCGAAGACGTGGAAAGGCTTCAGCCGCAAGGAGAAGAAGCTCGCGAGCCTTGGCAAGCTGGCCTTCACCGAGATGACCGACGGCATGCTCAAGGCGCGCACGATCGAACAGATGCTGTTGTGGAAACGGCAGGAACTGCAGGAGCGTGGCGCCTCCAATCCGTTTACGTCAGCCGCCAACGTGGCTTTCCTGGCCAATGTGGCAAGGCAAGGCCCTCACCTTGCACGGGTATTCGCCCTGACGCTCGACGACGCGCCTGTCGCAACTGCCCTGTGCCTGGCAGACCGGGAAAACCTGCTGCTCTACCAGACTGCCTATGACCGCGAACATGGCCGCAACTCACCCGGCGCCCTGCTGTTTCACAAGCTGATTGCGCTGGCTGCACGTGAAGGGTACGCCACCTTCGATCTCGCCTTCGGCGACGACGCCTACAAGGCCAATCTGTGCAACCGCACTGTCACCTTGAGCCATGCCAGTATGCCGCTTACCGCACGCGGCACACTGGCGTGCCTCGCCGCTTCAGCGCGGGTCGCCGGCCGGCGAACCATCAAGCACAACCCGGCGCTGCTGCGCCTGGCGTTCAGGGCCAACCGCCTGCTAGGTGGCGTCAGGAGCGCCAGCGCTTGACGTGCCCAGATGCCCGCATCCCGTGACCAACATCAGGCGCCCTTCCCCGGCCGCTTGCGAACCACTGGCTGCGCCTCTTCCATCGCCTCCTGCACCGCTTCCTTCAGCCCCCGCACATTCACGTCGCGCTGCGGGAACGGGATCTCGATGCCGGCTTCCTTCAGTGCCTTGTGGATTTCAAACCGCAGGTCCGAGCCCACGAACGCCACCCAGTTCACGTCATCTATGAACACCCGCACCTCGAAGTCCAGCGAACTGGCGCCGAAATCCTTGAACAGCACCGTGGCTTCTGGAAACTGCAGCGCCCGGGGGTGCGACTTGGCGCACGTGAGCAGGATTTCCTCGACCTGCTTCGGGTCCGCATCGTAGCTGACGCCCACCATAACGCGCACGCGGCCCATCAGGTCCCCGTGCGTCCAGTTGCTCACCGTGTCGGAGATCAGGCTGGAGTTCGGCACGATGATCGAGCAGCGGTCGAAGGTCTCGATCTCGGTCGAGCGCACGTTGATCTTGCGCACCGTCCCCTCGCCGCCGGCCACCTGTACCCAGTCGCCCACCTTGATCGGCCGCTCCGCCAGCAGGATAAGCCCCGAGACGAAGTTGTTGACGATCGACTGCAGGCCGAAGCCGATGCCGACGGACAGCGCACCGGCCACCAGCGCGATGTTGGAGAAGTCCACCCCAGCGGCAGCAAACGCCATCAACAGCACGACGATTACCGCCAGATAGCCTGCCGCCGTGCGCAGGCTGTTGCGCACGCCGGCGTCCATGTCGGTGGGGGTGAGGATGCGCCGGTCCAGCCAGCCGGTCACGAAACGCGTCAGGCCGAGGCCAATGGCGAACACCACGACGGCCAGCAGGATCGAGGACAGCGAGATGGTGATATCGCCCACCTGGAACCCGAAAAAGGCCGAGGTCAGCCAGCTCCTGACATCCACCCAGGTAAGCGATGTCAGGGCAAGGACCAGCGGCAGACCGAGCAGCAGCAGCGACAGGTCCACGCCCGCATTGAGCGCAATGGCGGCCCGGTTGATGCCCTTGTCCGACATCGAGAACGCCGACTTCAACGCACGCGAAATCCGGCTCTTGGGCTTCAGGCTTTGCGCCACGAACGCATCCGACAGACGCCGGATGCAGTACAGCAGGGTTACCACTGGTGCGATCACGAACAAGCTGGTGGTGATGTAAACCCCCAGGGTGATGTAGCCCAGCAGCAGGGCCACCACCGCGCAAATCAGCATCAGCCAAACCGGCTGCACCATGAACCCTGCCCACTGGAAGCCTGGCCTCAGGCCGGGTTCGGACTTTTCCTCCGACAGCGACTCCGCACGCGCCACCAATATCATCCGGCCTGCAATGAGCGCCAGCAGCAGCGCCACCAGCGTGCCGGCAGAAACATCAAAGCTGGCATCCATGTTCACCAGGCCGGCCAGCGTCTTCACAAAACCATGGATGCTGACGAGGGCGAACGCCAGCGTCGTCAACAACAGCCATTCGCTCGCAGCAGGCGAGGACATGGGGACCGTGCGCCACTCGGGCCGGCCTGGTGACAGCAGCGAGCGCGCCACGCCGCGGCCGAACGCGAAGCTCACCAGCGAAACGCCCAGCGCCTCCACCAGCCGCTGCATTCGCAGGCTGTCAGTTGAAAGCGACGTGAACAGCAGGTCGAACACGATGACCGCCACAGCTGCCGTCACCGTGTAGCCGATCGGCACGCTGACCGTGCGCAGCCACTTCTGGAATTCAGCCTCGCTGGGCGAACCACGCCGGGCGCGCCGGGCGATGATCCGGCAGACGGCAACCGTGGCAGCGACCAGCACGCCAAGAGCCACGACCAGCAGCCATATCGCCCATGTACCCCTCTCCTCCGCCAGCCGGTCGGCAAAACCGCGCACCATCACCGACACGCGCGCCCACAGGTCTCCGACCTGCCTTGCGCCTTCGGCCCATTGGGCGGGATTGAGGACCGACTTTGACCTGCCGAGCAGGTTGTTCAGAAAGCGGGCCCGCTCAATCTGCGCAGCCTCGTCGGAAAGCTGCTCGGCGGTGCCGGCAACCAATGCAAGCTGGGCCTTTGCCCCGGCCAGTTCATCAAGCGCCTTGTTGAGTTGCGCGCGTTGGGCAGCGACCGAATCCGGCTCCGTTTCACCTTCTTTCGGGACCGGACCCAGACGCTTGATCTGGTCGTTGACCTGGCCGAGCGGAGCATCGATCTCAAGGGTCGCCTCGCGCATCGCCTCGCGCAGGTTCTCGACCTCCTCGCGAATGCTCAGGACCTCATCGCGCGGAACGGAAGGATTGTCGAGCTGGTTCTCGAGCTGCTCAAGCCGCTTGGCCGACTGCTCGCCCAGCCGGCGCGCCTTGCCGGCGGCTTCTTCCAGGCCCGGCGGCAGCGGCACCGCCGCCCCCGGCTGCGCGGCCGGAGCCGCCGGCACGGCGTCAGCAGCAGGCTGCTGCGGCTCTTCCGGCGGCTGGTCAGCCGGCTGCTCCTGAGACTGCTGCTGCGTCTGCTCTGGCGCCGGGGCGGTTTGCGTCTGGGTCTGGGCGAATGCCAGGCACGGCCCCGTCAGCAAAAGCATCAGGACCAGCCACAGCCTCGCGGCGGACTGGAGAACGTTTGTCATGGCAACCAGCTTACCTATACCAGGCGGCTCTGCTCAACCGCTGCCTCGATGAACGAGGCGAACAGCGGATGCGGGTCGAACGGCCGCGATTTCAGTTCGGGATGGTATTGAACGCCCACGAACCACGGATGTTCCGCAATTTCGACGATTTCAGGGAGAAGCCCGTCCGGCGACGTGCCGGAGAAGGTCAGCCCCGCCTGCTCCAGCTTCTCGCGATAGCGCATGTTGACCTCGTAGCGGTGGCGGTGGCGCTCGGAAATCGTCTCGGCGCCATAGATCGCCGCCACCCGTGAACCGCTCGACAGCTTCGCGTCATAGGCGCCCAGCCGCATGGTGCCGCCGAGGTCGCCCGACTTCGCCCGCGTTTCCAGCTCGTTGCCGCGCATCCACTCGGTCATCAGGCCGACCACCGGCTCCTTCGCCGCGCCGAACTCGCTCGACGTGGCACCCGCGATGCCGGCCATGTTGCGCGCCGCCTCGACGCACGCCATCTGCATGCCGAAACAGATGCCGAAATACGGCACTTTGTGTTCGCGCGCGAACGTCACCGCGGCGATCTTGCCTTCCGCGCCGCGCTCGCCGAAGCCGCCCGGCACCAGGATGCCGTGCACGCCTTCAAGATACGGCACCGGGTCTTCCTTCTCGAACACCTCGGACTCGATCCACTGGATGTTCACCTTCACCCGGTTGGCGATGCCGCCGTGCACCAGCGCCTCGTTGAGGCTCTTGTAGGCGTCCAGCAGGCCGGTGTACTTGCCCACCACGGCGATGTTGACCGCGCCTTCCGGCTCCTTGATGCGGGAGACGATCTCCTCCCACTTGTCGAGCTTCGGCTGCGGCGCGCCCTCGATGCCGAAGGCGGCGAGGATCTCGTCGTCCAGCCCCTCGCGGTGATAGGCCAGCGGCACCTCGTAGATCGACTTCACGTCCAGCGCCTGGATGACCGCGCTGGGCCGCACGTTGCAGAACAGCGCGATCTTGCGCCGCTCGTTCTCGGGAATTTCCCGGTCTGCCCGGCACATCAGCACGTCCGGCTGGATGCCGATGGAGCGCAGCTCCTTCACCGAGTGCTGCGTCGGCTTGGTCTTCAGCTCGCCCGCCGCCGGAATCCACGGCAGCAGCGTCAGGTGCAGGTAGATGCAGCTGCCGCGCGGCGCTTCCTGGCCGAACTGGCGGATCGCCTCGAAGAACGGCAGCCCCTCGATGTCGCCCACCGTGCCGCCCACCTCGCACAGCACGAAGTCATAGGCCTCGTTGCCGTCGGCGATGAACGCCTTGATGGCGTCGGTGACGTGCGGGATCACCTGCACCGTGGCGCCCAGATAGTCGCCGCGCCGCTCCTTGGCGATGATGTCCTGGTAGATGCGGCCGGTGGTGATGTTGTCGGCCCGCGTGGCCGAGCGCCCGGTGAACCGCTCGTAGTGGCCGAGGTCCAGGTCCGTCTCCGCGCCGTCGTCGGTGACGAACACCTCGCCGTGCTGATACGGGCTCATGGTGCCCGGATCGACGTTCAGATAGGGGTCGAGTTTCCGAAGGCGTACGGAATAACCGCGCGCCTGCAACAGCGCACCGAGTGCCGCTGAGGCCAGGCCCTTGCCGAGAGAGGAAACCACGCCGCCGGTGATGAAAATGTATCGCGCCATGGGAATACGGGTTTAGACCGAGTTTGCGCGAGGGGGAAGCGCGAATGTGGGGTGTGGGGGGGGATGGGGGAGAAGGCTGTGGATAGGTGGGGGGTTCTGATAGCCTAGACGTCAATGTGCCCGTTTACAATTGCAAGCGCTATAGCATGGCTCTTGTTTGTCGCTCCGAGTTTGCGACGCGCGTTCATCAGGTGGGTATCAACTGTTTCGCTTGATATCTTAAGTATCTCAGAAGTATCGCGAGTTGTTTTTCCTCGTGCAGCCCAAGACAGAACATCACGCTCGCGGTCCGACAATATCCGGTGACCTAAAACAGACATGCTTGGTTTGAGCGTATTGCCCATATTCTCATTCATCCTTTGATGTACGATCAGGTCGTGCTTTCGCCGCATCCAATAGAATAAGAAAATATTTATATTATGCTTCTCTAAATCAACAACATTATAGAAATCGGCTGCGCAGTCCGACCAGAATAGTACACACAAGCATGAAAAAGGTCTGCCAACTTCGTCCAAGAAGTGATGCGGCACTACCAGCCCTTCAGTAAATCCATGGTCACGCGCAGCCTCCATCACTTCATGCGATTTTGATCGCGCACGAGCATCTTCTCTTATCTGGCGAACGGATTTCCAATCAAAAGGCAGATTTGTTCGGCGTGCTTTCGAAACAGCCGGGTCGAACCTAACAAACCCGTTTTGGGCATACTCTGTTTCCCAGGCCTTTCCTGATGTTCCAGAATAGTATGGTTGGTCTGTATGCGTTGGGCCTACATCGAGAAAATTGAACGCTCGGATTCCCAGGTTTTCGACGAAGGCCTGAAGCTTCAGGTCCAACTTCTCAAGGGTCTCTGCCCGCTCAATATCGGTGAGCGACTTCTTCTAGTCTCATCGCGCCGTCCCCGCATGATACATCCCCAATAATCGGGATTCTCAGCGTCAATCTTTCATCGGACCCTGCCTCTGTCATGGGATTGAGGAGGCGGAACAATGCAAAGGGAACTTAAGAAATTCACTGCACACACATTTACGCGCTCGTCAAACCCACGCAAATTCTCCCAATTTGGCGAGTTCCGATAACGTAAAGAATCTTTCGCACTTTCAGGATTGACGGCTTCTTCTACAGTGATGGAAGGAGCGACGAGATGGATGAAGAGAAGGACGCAGGTATGGGTCAGGTGATCCGGATCGACGAAGCGCGGATCAGGGATCACCTTGGCGAGATGGTGCGTGGCACGGTCGAAGAGGCGCTGAACGCGATGCTCGACGCGGAAGCCGATCAGCTTTGTGGTGCCGGGCGTTATGAGCGCAGCGAGGGCCGTCAGAACACACGGGCCGGCAGTTATGAGCGGGCGCTGCATACCAAGGCTGGCGAGGTCAAGCTGAAGGTTCCGAAGCTGCGACGTCAGACGTTTGAGACAGCCATCATCGAGCGTTATCGGCGCCGGGAGAGTTCGGTCGAGGAAGCCTTGATCGAGATGTATCTGGCCGGTGTGTCGGTGCGGCGGGTCGAGGACATCACCGAGGCGCTGTGGGGCACACGGGTAAGTCCCGGCACGGTGTCGAACCTCAACAAGAAGATCTACGTCAAGATCGAGGAATGGCGGAACCGTCCGATCGAGGGTGAGCATTCCTACCTGTATCTCGACGGGATCGTCATGAAGCGGACCTGGGCTGGCGAGGTGCGCAATGTGTCGCTGCTGGTGGCCAGCGCGGTCAATTCTGAGGGCTATCGCGAGATCCTCGGCATCTGCGAGGGGGCCAAGGAGGATAAGTCCGGCTGGGCGGCCTTTCTGCGCCACCTGGTCGACCGGGGTCTGTGCGGCGTGCAGCTGATCATCTCGGACGCCTGCCGCGGCCTGATCGAAAGCATCGCTGACTACCTGCCCGACGCCCGCTGGCAGCGCTGCATGGTGCATTTCTACCGCAATGTGTTCAGCCATGTACCGACGACGAAGGTACGGGAGATCAGCCATATGCTGAAGGCGATCCATGCCCAGGAAAGCCGGGAGGCGGCGCAGGAGAAGGCCGCTGCGGTCATCGACGAGCTGCGCCGCCAGAAGCTGGGCAAAGCTGCCGATCTCGTCGAGGCGCACATTGATGAGACGCTGAGCTACTACAGTTTCCCCGACAGCCATTGGCTGAAGATCAGGACCAACAATCCGTTGGAGCGCATCATGAAGGAAATCCGCCGGCGCACCCGCGTGGTCGGAGCCTTCCCGGACGGCCAAAGCTGCCTGAACCTGGCAGCAGCCCGGCTGCGGCACATTGCGGGCAGCCAATGGTCGACCCGCAAGTACATGAACATGGCGCCGCTCTACGCGGAGCAAACCTCAACCCACGGAGCCGTCGCCTGACAAAATGTGCGAAAGATTCTGGACACTACCCGAGTTCCGGCGAATTCTGTTTGTTGAAACTCTAGGATGGGATCTAAAGTTACGCAACGATTATGAGCTTGACGAGTTTGATCACCACAGAGCGCACTACCTTACCCTGAGCGCTGATGAAGAGATAATCGGTGGCTTTCGGGCGATTCGATGCGATCATCCATATTTGGCGAGAACAAAGTTCCCCAAACTGGCGGAGTACCAACAATTTCCGAATGAAGCACACTATTGGGAAATTAGCCGGTTTGGGGTTGCCCCAAACAGCTCTCCGCGATCGACGGCAGCTACCCTTTACTCGCTCATGCTCAACTTTGGCTTACAACGCCAGGCGGAAGGTCTCGTCGCTTTTACATCCTTGGGTCATGAGCTCTACCTTCGCCGCTTGGGAGTAGTCACAAAGCGCTATGGCGAGCCGTGCTGCATTGGAGAGTCGGTTAAAGGTGGTCAGTTCACGGTAGTAGCCGGTGAAATACCCGCTGAACACTCAGGAGACCGGTGTTCTTTCGCGACTGATTTCATTTCCCACAACGTGAGCTCTGAGATGACACATCCATTCAAAGCGCTCACATTTAGCATGACCCTTTGCAGTTCATTTTGCAAACCGGCACCCAGGCAACTGGGCCTCTTGCAGAATTGAAGCTGGGTCTCCGACCGCATTATCTCGTCACTGATCCGGAGTTGGCCCGTGATATCCTCAAGTGGCCAGAAGGAGAGATCGGAAAAGGTTACCTGGTCAGACGGCTACGCCCGTCTGGAGACAGCTCACTAGTTATTTCGGGTCCGGACACCAACGGCGACGAGCGATCATTCATCGTCAGCTCGCCCGTAGTAACGCTCAGCAGTTTGTACCAATCCTTACATCCGTGATCCGCCGCCAAGTTGGCGAACTTATCCGGGCAAATGGCAACGAATACTGAACTAACCGGACCGCTGGCTATCAGGTTGATCAGCGTTGTTTTATTTGGCCCGAGTGCGCTCCGTGATGGTGACGATCAGGCCTATTGTCCGCGCTGTCCACTTGATTGAACAAGATGTAGCAGATTCGATGTTCCGCATGCATCCACAAATGCCCTGGACGAAGCATAAACAAGCTGGAACGCAGGCAATTTGCCAAATCAGTCATGTCGCAAGTAGTCGACGCTCTGAATCTCCAAAGAGAGCACTCAGTCAGCTTTGCATCAGTTGGTCTGATTAGGACGGCCTGAGAGACGAAAATATTTACACTTCTACTGGCAGGTCACCATACGACGGCATCCGCTGCCGCATTATGTATCACTTGTCTACGGAGCCGGGCTTGGCTCGGCAAATCTCCGTAGACAAGTTCGGCATGTTCCGGGGAGATAATCCAGAGAGGTGTGCAAACTGCACCATCAGCCTGGCTCTCGTGAATCGAGGTATACGGTCTACCTTCGTCATGGTGGTATTCGAGAAACCAAAAATAAATTGGATTTCTGCGGCAAAACCTTGCCTGCGGAGACGTCTCTAATAATCAGCCCCTGGTTATTTCATCGATCTGATGGTTTCTGGCCCGGGACCCATTTTCGATCTGACACGTCACTTTGGCCAAAAAGCTTTCATGCCATTCGGGCATGGCCCAAGAGCATGTGTAGGTATGGGAATAGCCATTCTGGAACTCCAACTCATGGCGCTTGAACTTGCTTCCAGTTGCCGAGTTCGGCTGGAGGCCTTTGTTGACCCGGACATAGTGTACGCGCCAAGGCCCTCTCTCACGCTTGTGCCACCTCCAATGAACGAACATGCACATCTCCCAACCTCTCATCAAGAGGCACT
>CAVOZK010000024.1:0-145395 GCA_963700935.1 uncultured Alphaproteobacteria bacterium
TTCTACGAACTGCGGCAAGATCCGGCCCGGCATCCGAAAGCTGATGTGAATGTCCCAGCGTGGGCAGGCTCCGCCGTACTCTGCCAGGTGAATGGCTGTTGCGTTGAACCGCTTGGTGACATTGCCCGCCTTGTCGATGCGCAGAAAGAAGAACGGCACACCCGTATTGCCTTCCCGTTGAAGCGTGGTCACCCGGTGGCAGGCCTGCTCGAAGGAAACCCCGAACCGGGCGGCCAGGTGGTCGAAGATCATAGCGTGAGCCGCGGGCCTCCGAGATGAACGCGTCATAGGGCATGAGCACGGCGGCGGCCAGATAGTTGGCAAGTTCCACCCGGCAGCGGGCCTGCTCTCGCTGACCTTCAATTCCATTGGCGGATATGATGGCGTCGATGGTTTCGCCGAATTGAAGCAGCCCGATCATGTGGGTCAGCTGGAAGAGCCGGTTGGGATAATCGAGTGTTTCTGACAGCAGCACTTCACGGGACTGGGCGTCATAAAAGCGCAAGGTGCCGGGCAGGTCGGAGACGGCGACGGTGCGCACGGTGATTCCCAGCCGGTTGCGCAGGCGCGTCTTCAGGTAGCCATAAACCTCGTCGGCCGCTACGGCTTCCCCGCCATAGAAGTTCTCTGCGGCGCTTTCGATCGCGGCGAAGTGGTTGCGGTTTCGCCGGAACAGGTCATGCACCACGGTTTCGGGCGTTGCCGCGATGACCGGTCCGTCGCCCGAGCCATCGGATGCGTCACGCTCGGTCATCACCCGCTCGCTGAGCAACCGGTAACTGTCATACAGGTCGATGATGCTCTCGACCAGGGTAGGGCTGTGATCGAGTGCAGCGCGCATTTCTTGGAGGTCCGGCCGCGAGTTGCCGAACACCGGATCCTGCAGCACGTTGCGCAGGTCAGCCAGCCGGTTGGTGCTGTCATCTGAAACCAGATCGCGCCAGTCGAGGCCGTAAACCTCGGAAATGCGCATCAGCACCTGCACCGATACGCTGCGCTGGTTGTTTTCGAGCAGGTTCACGTAGGATGTCGACAGTCCCAACGCGCGCGCGATGTCGGCCTGCGTCAGGTTGCGGGTCTTGCGCAACTGCCGCAAGCGGGGGCCTAGAAACGTCTTACCTGACTTCATGGAGCATTCCCCTGTGTAATAACCTTAGTTTACAATATTACAGAAACGAAATTTGTAAAACACAGTTTTTTCCCAGCAACCCGGAAAGACTCGCAATCCACCGCTGGCTGGTATAGCTCTCCACTCGGTGGAAGCGCACCCTCAACACAAGCGCTCACCCATTTGGAGGAAAAGACATGAAAAACGGACAAACCCACCTGTTCATCCCGGGCCCGACCAATATTCCTGAGCGCGTGCGCCAGGCCATGAACGTGCCGATGCAGGACATGCGTGCGCCGGACTTCGGCGACCTGACCAAGCCGCTGTTTGCCGGCCTCAAGCGCGTTTACAAGACCACCGAAGGCCGCGTTTTCATGTTCCCGGGTTCGGGCACCGGTGCATGGGAAAGCGCAATCACCAACACGCTCAACGCCGGTGACAAGGTTCTGATGTCGCGCTTCGGCCAGTTCAGTCACCTTTGGGTCGACATGGCCGAACGCCTGGGCCTTAAGCCGCACGTTTGTGAAGTCGAGTGGGGCCAGGGTGTTCCCGTAGAGGAATATGCCCGTGTTCTCGAAGCCGACAAGGCGCACGAGATCAAGGCCGTGTTCGTCACCCAGAACGAAACCGCGACCGGCGTTACCTCCGACGTGGCAGCCGTGCGCCGCGCCCTCGACGCCGCCAAGCACCCGGCATTCTTGTTCGATGACGGCGTCAGCTCGATCGGTTCGATCGACTTCCGCATGGACGAATGGGGCGTGGATCTGGCTGTTTCCGGTTCGCAAAAGGGTTTCATGCTGCCTGCCGGCCTGTCGTTCCTCGGCGTTAGCCCGAAGGCGCTGGAAGCCGCCAAAATGTTCACCGTGACACGATGGCGCGCTGCTACTTCTCGTTCGAGGACATGCTGAAGTTCAATGACGACGGCTACTTCCCCTACACGCCGCCGACCCAGCTGTTCCATGGCCTGAAGGCATCCCTGGCGCTGATCGAGGAAGAGGGGCTGGAGAACATCTTCGCCCGCCACTACCGGCTGGCTGAGGTGTGCGCCGCGCCATTGCAGCGTGGGATGGCTGCCGTCTGTGCGCCACCGGCCCGCAGTGGACCCACATGGTGTCGGCCATCGTGGTGCCCGAAGGCATCGACGCCCGTGACGTGATCCGCTTCGGCTACGACAAGTACCGCACCAGCTTCGGCTCGGGCCTGTCAAAGGTAATGGGCAAGGTGTTCCGCATCGGCCACCTGGGCGACCTCAACGAAGTGATGTGCATTGCCGCACTCGGTTCGGCCGAGATGGCCCTGCGTGATGCGGGTGCCAAGATCGAGCTGGGCTCAGGCGTTGCCGCCGCACAGGCCTGGTACATGTCGCCTGCCGCCGAAAGCGTGAAGGTCGCCGCCGAATAAATTCTCTTTGCTGTTGTCGTTCCTCCAGATCGACATCAACTGGCGCATCGTGTCCCGGCCCGGGGCCCGGTGCGCCTTTTTCTTGTTGCGAAGCGCAATCGCGCACCTATGCTCGCCAGCCGGAATGCGACAGCGGGCAAGGCAGCGGCAACATCATGCAGCCGGATTACGACTTCATCATCATCGGCGCGGGCGCGGCGGGCTGTGTGCTGGCCGGCAATCTCAGCGCCTCGGGCAAGTACCGGGTACTTCTGCTGGAGGCAGGGCCTGACAAGGCCCGCAGCTTCTGGGTCACCACGCCGCTGGGCTATGGACATTCCATGTTCAACGAGCGGGTCAACTGGATGCTGTCCAGCGAACCCGATGCCAACCTCAACGGCCGCAAGCAATATGTGCCGCGTGGCAAGGTGACCGGCGGTTCGGGCTCCATCAACGCCATGGTGTACATGCGCGGCACACCTGCCGACTATGAAGAATGGGCCGGGCAGGGCAATCCGGGCTGGGGCTGGGACGACGTGCTGACAAGCTACAAGCGGATGGAGAGCCACGCCTCTGGCGATGAGCGGTGGCATGGCGTCGACGGGCCACTGCAGGTGACCAGCCGAGCGGCGTTCTCACACCCTGTCTGCAAGGCCTTTCTGCAGGCGGGGCAGGAACTGCAGGTGCGGCTCAACGACAATTTCAACGGCGCCAGCATTGAAGGCGTCGGCTATTATCACCACTCGATCTGTGCACGCGGCAAGCGCATGTCCTCGGCGCGGGCCTGGCTGAACCGGCCCGGAAGCGGCCAAACTTCACGCTGGAGTGCGAGGCGAATGTTACCGGGCTGATCATGCAAGGCCGCCGGGTGACCGGCGTCAGTTACCGCAGGCATGGTAAGCTACGTCAGGTTATAGCAGGCCGCGAGGTGATCCTGTCGGCAGGTGCCATCCATTCGCCGCAGCTGCTGATGGTGTCCGGGATCGGGCCTGGTGCGGTTCTGAAGGCGGCGGCATCGACCCGGCCCACGACCTGCCGGCAGTTGGTCAGCATTTGCAGGACCACGTCGCCTGGGACATCAAGTACCGGTCGCGAGTGCCGACGCTGAACCAGCAGCTGCATTCGCGGTTTGGCCAGTTCATGGCGGGCGTGCGCTATCTGCTGACCGGCGGCGGGCCGTTGTCCACCGGCACCACCCATGCCGGCGGGTTTCCTCGAGCAGTCATCACCGCGCCGGCCGCGGCCCAATCTGCAGCTCTATTTTTCGCCGCTGAGCCGCGATCTGGTGCCGGGCGCGCCGGGTCGCATGGGGGTGCCAGATCCGTATCCCGCGTTTTCCATGAGCGTTTGCAACATGCGGCCCAAGTCGCGCGGGCACATCACCGTCAATGGTCCCGGCATGGACAATGCTCCGGCTATCCAGTTCAATTTCCTGTCCGATCCCGACGACCTTGCCGAGCTGGTGGAAGGGGCGCACCTGTTGCGCCGGTTCGCGGAGACACCGGCGCTTGCGGACATTATAGAACGTGAATCCGCGCCAGGTCCGGAGGTCACCTCGGACCAAGCACTCGAAGCCGACATCCGCAACCGGTGCTATTCCATCTATCATCCCTCCGGCAGTTGCCGGATGGGTCCTTCCAGAACCGAAGCGGTGGTGGATGCGCGCCTGAAAGTTCATGGTTTGGACGGATTGCGGGTGGCGGATGCCTCGGTGATGCCTTTCGTCGTCAGCGGCAATCTCAATGCGCCGAGCATGATGATCGGGCAGCGCGCCAGCGAGATTATCCTTGCAGATGCAAGCGCTTAGTGGCCGGACAGGGGCTGTCCGGCTGTCATAGTTTGGAATTATTCCAATTAAAATCGTTTGTTTTCAGCGGGTTAAGTCTTGCCAGAATGTCGCAGTGCGGTGTATTTCCCTTGCCAAAGATATTTCCGACTGATTTAGTCGGTTTATCGGAATTCAAGTGGGAGCATCAACCATGGCAACATCCATCGCCCTAAACCGCCGGTACCTGCTGGCCGCTGGCGCCGCCTCCGCGGGCCTGCTGGCCGCTCCGGCCATTGTTCGGGCTGCGACCGAAATCAACCTGTATTCGTCGCGCCACTACGACACCGATGAGACGTTCTACAGCAATTTCACCAAGCAGACCGGCATCGGCATCAACCGGATTGAGGCCAAGGCCGAGGAACTTATCGAGCGCATGAAGGCGGAGGGCGCCAATTCGCCCGCCGACATGTTCATCACCGTGGACGCAGGCAACATTGAGCGCGCCAACTCGGAAGGCCTGCTGCGGCCGGTGACATCCGAGGTGTTGACCAAATCCATTCCCGCCCACCTTCGCCACCCGGACGGCAGCTGGTTCGGCTTTTCCAAGCGCGCCCGCGTTATCATTGTGGCGAAGGACCGGATGAAGCCAGAAGAGGTGGCTACCTACGAGTTGCTGGCAGACGAAAAGATCAAGGGCAAGCTGTTGATCCGCTCGTCCGGCAATATCTACAACCAGTCGCTGATGGGCTCGATCATCGCTGCCGACGGCGCAGAACAGGCAGAAGCCTGGGCGAGGGGTATTGTTGCCAACATGGCTCGTGCGCCCAAGGGCGGCGACACCGACCAGATCCGGGCGGTCGCGGCGGGCGAGGGCGATGTATGCGTGTCCAACAGCTATTATCTGGGTCGGCTGATCAATTCCC
The DNA here is from genome assembly GCA_963700935.1 of uncultured Alphaproteobacteria bacterium. Classification (GTDB taxonomy): domain Bacteria; phylum Pseudomonadota; class Alphaproteobacteria; order Rhizobiales; family Aestuariivirgaceae; genus Anderseniella. The sequence goes on from CAVOZK010000024.1 coordinate 5,180, forward strand.
CGAAGCCGGAAGACCAGGAGGTGGCTGCCAAGGTGCAAATCGTGTTCCCCAACCAGGATGGCCGCGGCGCGCACGTCAACATTTCCGGCGGCGGCGTGGCAAAGCATGCCAGGAACGTCGATGGCGCGATCAAGTTCATGGAGTACCTGGTGTCGGAAGAAGCGCAGATGCTGTTCGCTGCCGGCAATGTCGAATATCCGGTGGTCGAGGGCGTCAAGCTGCCGGCGCCGCTGGACAGCTTCGGCAGCTTCAAGGAAGACACCCTTGACGCACAGAAATATGCGGCCTTGACCGCAGAGGCCGTCCAGATCATGGACAGGGCAGGCTGGAAGTAATGCGTACCGGGACGGCGGGTGCCTGACGCATGACGGCAAGCACAGGAGCAGCAGGCCCGGCAACGGGCCGGGCAAACGGCATGGGGTGGGTCCGCAGGGCCCGCCCCAACGGCGTTGTGGCAGGTACTGTGGTGCTGGCGCTGCTGGTACTGCTGCCCATCGGCGCCGTCGTGGCCAGCCTGTTCAGCGCGTCGGACGGGACGCTGGGCCACCTCGCCTCCACGCTGCTGCCGGAATTGCTGGTCAACACGCTGGGACTGATCGTTCTTGTGGGTACCGGCACAGCGATTATCGGCACTGGCGCGGCATGGCTGGTCAGCGCCTGCCGGTTTCCGGGTTCGAGGACGCTCCAGTGGCTGCTGCTGCTGCCCTTGGCCATGCCGGCCTACATCATCGGCTATGCCTACACAGACTTCCTGCTGTTTGCAGGCCCGTTGCAGACGGCGCTTCGGGACCTCACCGGCTGGACCAGAAACGATTACTGGTTTCCCGAAGTGCACAGCCTGTGGGGCGTAAGCCTGATGCTGGTGCTGGTCCTTTATCCTTACGTCTATTTCCTGGCGCGCACCGCCTTTCTTGAACAATCGCGCGGCCTGCTCGACGTGGCGCGCACCCTCGGGCGGGGGCCGTGGAGTGTTTTCTTCAAAGTGGCGTTGCCGATGGCGCGGCCGGCCATTGCGGCGGGGCTGGCGCTTGCCCTGATGGAGGCGCTGGCCGACTTCGGCACCGTGCAGTATTTCGGGGTGCAGACGTTCACCACCGCGATCTACCGTACCTGGTTCGGCATGGGCGACCGCATAGGGGCGGCGCAACTGGCGTCAGCGCTGCTGATGTTCGTGTTCCTGCTCGTTTCGCTGGAGCAGTGGTCGCGCGCACGGCAGGCCTTTCACGATACCTCGCGGCGACAGACCAAGCCGATGCCGGTGCGGTTGCGTGGCTGGCGGGCGGCGGCGGCCTTTACCGCTTGCCTGTTGCCGGTGTTGCTGGGGTTCGTGCTGCCGGTGCTGATCCTGCTGGAACTTCATCTGGATGGCGGCGACGAACTGTTGGGCCAACGCTTCCTTGGCTATGCCGGCAACAGTTTCCTGCTGGCTGGCACCGCCGCCGTGCTGATTACGGCGTGCGCCGTGCTGACCGGTTACTGCCTGCGCTCTAGAAGCCCGCTAGCGGCCCCGCTGGTGCGGTTGGCGACGCTGGGATACGCCATACCCGGCACGGTCATCGCCGTTGGCGTGCTTATCCCGCTGGGCGTATTCGACAACTGGCTGGACGGACAGATGCGGTCCTTGACCGGGGTGTCCACAGGGCTGATCTTCTCCGGCACCATACTGGCCTTGCTTTATGCTTACCTTGTCCGCTTCCTGGCGGTGGCGAACGGCGCCATCGAGACCGGGTTCAAGCGCATTCCTCCGCACATCGACGACGTGGCGCGCACGCTGGGCCGGACCCGCCGCCAGGTGATCACCCAGGTTCATCTGCCGCTGCTGAAGCGGTCCATGCTGATGTCTGCGGCGATCGTCTTCGTCGATGTGCTGAAAGAGTTGCCGGCAACGCTGATCGTGCGGCCGTTCAATTTCGATACGCTGGCGGTGCGGGTTTACCAGCTGGCTTCGGACGAGAGGCTGGCCCAGGCCGCGACCGGTTCTCTAGTCATTGTGGCCATCGCTCTGGTTCCCATCATCCTGCTGACCAGGGTAGCTGACAGCAAAGACCTGGCAGAGCCCGGCCTCGAGCCTTAATTGCACCGCAATAAATCTTCAAGGAATCCGGCGTACCTTGCAAAGTTGGTCAGTGTGGCGGAATCGCGCCACATACCGGGGGAATTCCTGACAAGGGCGACGGGCGAATGACGGAAATTGCATGCATTGTGCTGGCGGCAGGCATGGGGACGCGAATGCGCTCCCGGCTGCCCAAGGTGCTGCACAGGGCAGGTGGCCGCACATTGGTGGGACACGTCGTGTGCGCGGCGCGAGATCTTGGCGCAAGCCGCATTGCCGCGGTCGTCGGTGATGGCGCCAGCGCCATCGAAGCAGAGATCAAGTCCCATGTTCCCGGTGCGCAGATTGCCATCCAGTCGCCGGCGCGCGGCACCGGTGATGCGGTGGCCAAGGCCCTGCCGGCGCTTGACGGGTTTGAAGGTACGGTCCTGGTCCTGTTCGGCGCTGACCCGTTGATGCGGCAACAGACACTGGCCACCATGGCGCAGACGGTAACGGCGGGCGCCGGCATGGCTGTTCTCGGGTTTAACGCTGTCGATCCAACGGGTTATGGGCGTTTGCTCACGTCGGAGGACGGACAGGGCGTGCTGGCCATCCGCGAACATGCCGATTGTTCGCAGGCCGAGCGCGCCATCACCTTGTGCAATTCCGGCGTCATGGCGTTTGACGCAAATCTGTTGCGTACGTTGCTGCCGAAGATCGGCAACGACAACGCCAAGGGCGAGTATTACCTGACCGACATCGTGGCGTTGGCCAACCAGGCCGGATCGAAGGTTGCGCTGGTGACTTGCCCTGAAAACGAGATACAGGGCGTCAACACGCGCGCTGAACTGGCGGCCGTGGAAGCCGAGTTCCAACGCCGCTACCGCCACAAGGCCATGGAGGAAGGCGCGACGCTGGTTGCGCCCGAAACCGTTTTTCTCAGCGCCGACACGGTGATCGGCACCGATGTAATCATCGAGCCGCACGTGGTGATTGGTGATAACGTCCGCATCGGCAATGACACGGTGATCCATTCGTTCTGTCATATCGAGAACGCCGTCATTGGCGAGGCGGTGGAACTTGGCCCCTATGCGCGCATCAGGCCAGGCACGACACTTGCAGACGGCGTGAAGATCGGCAACTTCGTCGAGATCAAGAGCGCGTCCATCGAGAACGGTGCCAAGGTGAATCACCTGAGTTATGTCGGCGATGCGAGGGTAGGCGAGCACGCCAATGTCGGGGCAGGGACCATCACCTGCAATTACGACGGCTTCTTCAAGCACCGCACCGACATCGGCGCCGGGGCGTTTATCGGATCGAATTCGGCCCTGGTGGCGCCGGTGAAGATTGGCGACGGCGCTTATGTGGGGTCTGGCAGCGTGGTGACGCGCGACGTGGCGCCGGGGGCGCTTGCTGTCGCCCGGGGCCGGCAGGAGAACCGCGACGGCTGGGCAGCGCGCTACAACAAGATGCAGGGCGATCGCAAGAAGACCGCCGGGAAAGAGGAATAGCAGGCATGTGTGGTATCGTTGGCATCCTGGGCACTGAACCCGTCGCCATGCAGCTGGTCGAGGCGTTGCGGCGTCTTGAGTATCGCGGCTACGACTCGGCCGGCATCGCCGTACTGGACGGCGGCAACATCAAGCGGGTACGGGCGCCAGGCAAGCTCGACAACCTGTACGCCAAGGTTGCCGGAAATGGCTGCGAAGCGACTGCCGGCATCGGTCACACCCGCTGGGCGACCCATGGCGCGCCGAACGAAACCAATGCCCACCCGCACCAGGCTGGCGACGTAGTGCTGGTCCACAACGGCATCATTGAAAACTACCGGGCCATCAAGGACCGGCTCTCGGCGGCAGGAGTGACGTTCGAAACCGAGACCGACACCGAAGTGGTGGCGCAACTGATAAATCATCGTCTACAGCAGGGCGAAACGCCGCGTGAAGCGGTGCGCAAGGTTCTGGACGAGCTGCAAGGCGCCTTCTCGTTTGCCATCCTTTTCAAGGGCCATGGTGACTTGATGATCGGCGCGCGCAAGGGTTCGCCGCTGGCCGTTGGTCACGGTGACGGCCGCATGTTTCTGGGCTCCGATGCAATAGCTCTGGCGCCGTTCACCAACCGGGTAAGCTATCTCGAAGACGGCGACTGGGTGGTGTTGAGCCGCAACAGTGTCGAGATTTTCGACGCAAGCGGCCAGCCGGTGACGCGCGACATCAATTTCACCCAGGCCTCGGCCATGCTGGTCGACAAGGGCAATCACCGCCACTTCATGGCCAAGGAAATCGAGGAGCAACCGGAAGTCATTGGTCACACTCTCAGCGAATACGTGAACTTTGCCGACAATACGATCCGGCTGCCGGCAGACCTGCCGTTCGATTTCGCCAAGGTGTCGTCAATCACCATTACCGCGTGCGGCACCGCCTTCTATGCAGGCCTTACCGCCAAGTACTGGTTCGAGCGCATTGCCCGGCTGCCGGTCGAGGTGGATATCGCGTCCGAGTTCCGCTACCGCGAGGCTCCATTGTCGCCGGACGGTTTGACCATCGTGATCTCGCAATCGGGTGAAACCGCTGACACGCTGGCTGCCGTGCGCTATTCGCGTTCGCAGGGACAGCAGGTGGCGGCGATCGTCAACGTCCCTGAATCCACTATCGCCCGTGAAAGTTCGGCCGTGCTGCGGACCTATGCCGGGCCGGAAATCGGCGTTGCTTCCACCAAGGCGTTCACCTGCCAGTTGACCGTACTGGCGTGCCTTGCCGTCGCGGCGGCGAAGGCGCGCGGCACCATCGACGCTGCGGAAGAGCAGCGGCTGGTGAGAACTTTGATCGGCCTGCCGCGCATCATGGCCGGCATGAAGTCTCTCGAAGGTCATATCGAAGAGGTTGCCCGCAAGATAGCGGTGGCACGCGACGTACTTTATCTGGGCCGCGGCATCAACTTCCCGATCGCCATGGAAGGAGCCCTCAAGCTCAAGGAGATCTCCTACATCCATGCCGAGGGCTATGCCGCGGGCGAACTCAAGCATGGGCCTATCGCGCTGATCGACGAGCATGTGCCTGTGGTCGTGATTGCGCCGCGTGACGGGTTGTTCGACAAGACCATCTCCAACATGCAGGAAGTGGCAGCTCGTGGCGGACAGATCGTGTTGGTGACCGACGAGACAGGCGCCAGGGAACACGCCGCCGACGCGTTCGAAACCATTGCGGTGCCGGAAGCCGATCCGTTCATCTCGCCTATGCTGTACGCAGTGCCGATGCAGTTGCTGGCGTATCATGCCGCTGTGTTCATGGGCACCGACGTGGACCAGCCGCGCAATCTCGCCAAGTCCGTGACCGTGGAATGACCGACGGTTTTCGTTCAGAAATTTTTCAGTTTCGCTTAGGCATTGTTTAACCATGCTCCGCCAATATGGCGGGCATGAAAATACAGTCAGTTGTCATTGCGTCTGTTTGTGCCGCGTTCCTGGCTACGGGTGTAGCTGCAACCGGTGTCTCAGCCGCCGAACCCCGTCAGGCCTCCGCTGCCATGCAGCAGGCATACACACACCTCGTATCCGGCAAGGCCGTCCAGGCAATTGCCGCGTACACCGCCATCATCGATCACGCCTCGACATCCATTGAAGATCGCGCACGCGCTTTCCTCAACCGGGCGCTGGCGCATCAGAAACTCAACGATCACGGCAAGGCTGTAGAAGATTACAGCGCAGCGATCGGTCTTGACGCGCTTGATCCCAAGACCCGTGCTGCCGCTCTGTACAATCGTGGCCTTGCGCATGCCCGGCTGGAGCAAAACTTCGCCGCCGTTGATGACTTCACCAACGCGCTGTATCTCGATCCGCACATGCCTGAAGCGTTCTACAGCCGCGCCAACGTGCTGCGTGACTCTGGCCAGTACGAGTACGCGCTTATTGACTATTCCCGCGCCAGTGCAGCCGGCTACAGGCACGAGCATCTTGCATGGTATGGCAAGGCGCTGACGCTGATGAAACTCGGCCACCGCGACGAAGCTACCGCCGCGCTGCTTCGCAGCTATGGCATCAAGCCTGACTTCAAGGATGCGCGTGACCGGCTGGCAGATCTTGGCGTGGATGTCCCGGTCCATCCCAGCCAGGATCAGGTGAAGCTTGCCGTCATGCCGGCGCAGAACCTGATGGCCGATGACCTCGTTACCGGGTCGACAGGCGCACCGGCAATGACCGTTGCAAAGGCAGTTCGCAAGGAACCGGTTGCACCGCCGCCGTCGCTTCTCAGCGGTCTGAAGCCTGATGCTCCGGGAATGACTGTTGCCGCTGCAGAAAAAGCTACGCCGACCAGGCCGCTGCCGGCCAAGCCCGATGCAATTTCGGTTGCTGACGTCGGCCCGGTTCCCGTGTCCAGCACTGCGGTTGAAAACGAGCCAGCTGCAACAACTGCAACCGCCAGCTTGCAGGTCAATGTGGAGCCTGTCTCGGCGCCCGGGCCGGAAGTAAGCACCAATCTTGCTGCCGTGGCGCTCGAGAAGGGTATCAGCGCGCGGCTGGAGGGGTGGACAGTGCAACTCGTGTCGCAACGCGATGCGGGCAGCGCCTGGGAAAACTGGAACAAGCTGCAGAGTCGCCATGGAAAGCTTCTGAACGGTGCTGAGGCGGCGGTGGTGAAGGCGGACCTGGGTGATCAGGGCATCTACTACCGGCTGCGCGTTCACAAGCTGGAGAGCAAACAGGAAGCCGACAGCCTGTGCCGCAGCCTGAAGCGCAAGGGGACAAACTGCTTCATCGCCCACGCCAGCTGACCGGTTCTAGCTGCGCGATGTCGGTCGGGTAACCAGCCAGACTGCAACGCACAACATGATTGCCCCCGCCATCCACACCGCGATGGCGGGGGCATTGCTTGCAAGCCCCATCCACGTCAGGCTTGCTGCCATCATCGTCACCGCGGTTACCTTTGCACCAAGTGGAACCGAGCGGTCCCGGTCCCAGTCGCGAATGTAGGACCCGAGCAGCGGGTGCGACAGCAGCCAGTCATGGAACGCGGGTGATGAGCGGGCAAAGCAGCCAGCAGCCAGCATCAGGAACGGCGTCGTGGGCAGCAGCGGCAGGAACACGCCTGCCAGTCCAAGGCCGACGAACAGCAGCCCGCCTGCCTTCAGGATCAGGTTGAGCAGTCTTTGCCGGCGTCCGGGCAATGCGGTGTTTGCGGTTTGAACCATTCAGACCCCCGATGCGTTGTAGCAGTCGCCAAACGGGCGTGCTATTGCTGCGTGCGCCGCCGCCCGGCGGCTGCCGATTTATCGCCCCTTCGGGGGCTTTCAATGAAAATTGCCCCGGATGATTGGACGACTTCGTACATATTTCCTGACCGGCCTCGTCGTTACCGCCCCCATCGCCATCACCATCTGGCTGGTCTGGTGGTTCGTTTCGCTGATCGATGGTTGGATCAAGCCGATCATCCCGACGATCTACAACCCCGACAACTATCTTCCGTTCCCTGTTCCCGGCGTAGGCCTCGTGGCAGCACTTATCGCCATGACCATCGTCGGTGCGCTGGCTGCCAACCTGGTGGGCCGCACGTTGATTAATTTCGGCGAGCGTACGCTGGACCGGATGCCCGTGGTTCGGTCGGTCTACAAGGGCGTGAAGCAGATCTTCGAGACCGCGCTTTCGTCCGGCTCAGGCAATTTCTCTTCCGTCGGCATTATCGGCTATCCACGCCCTGGCGTGAACGTGGTGGTGTTCATCGCGCGTGAACTCGACTCCAGCGAGATCGGCTTGCCTCGCGGCACGCGCTTCTATTCCGCCTTCATGCCCACCACGCCGAACCCGACGTCGGGCTTCCTGTTCTTCGTCAAGAAGAGTGAGGTCACCATCCTCGACATCACCGTCGAAGAGGCGGCCAAGCTGGTGATTTCAGCCGGTCTCGTGACCCCGCAACAACTCCGCGAGGCCGATGCTTCGGTAGCCAGGGAAGAGGATACCCTGTCAATGCTGCTGAGTGATCCGGCCAGCGTCATCGATCCGGAGCGCAGGAACAATAGACCGGAAAAGCAGCCGCCCGCCAGAAAGAAGCCCGCAACCAAGCCGGCCAAGAAGCGCAGCAGCTAACCAGCCGACAAAAGCCTGATCGCGTCATCCCGCTCGAACAGGTAGAGCAGGGTGCGCAGCGCCTCGCCGCGGCTGGTCTTGAGGCCGGGGTCGGTTTCCAGCACCAGCCGTGCATCGTCACGTGCCACCTGCAACAATTCCCCATGGTCGGCCAGGCTGGCCAGCCGGAAGGTCGCTGCGCCCGATTGGCGGGTGCCCAGCACCTCGCCCGAGCCGCGCAGCCGCAGGTCTTCCTCGGCAATGACGAAGCCGTCTTCGGTTTCACGCATGATCTTGAGGCGCGCTGCCGCTGTCTCGCCCAGCGGCCCGTCGTACAGCAGCAGGCAGCTGGACGCGTCCGCGCCCCGGCCCACGCGGCCGCGCAACTGGTGCAACTGGGCAAGGCCAAAGCGCTCCGCGTTCTCGATCACCATGATGGTGGCTTCGGGTACGTCGACTCCCACCTCGATCACGGTGGTGGCGACAAGGACCGAAATGTCTCCGGCCTTGAAGCGCGTCCATCACCGCGTCCTTGTCTTCAGCCGGTTTCATGCGCCCGTGCACCAGCCCCACGCGGTTGCCGAACACCTGCCGCAAGCTCTGGTGGCGCGCCTCGGCGGCGGTTGAGTTGACCTGCTCGCTTTCCTCCACCAGCGGGCAGACCCAATAGGCACGCTTGCCTTGCTCCACGGCGCGGACAAGGCCGCCCACCACATCATCCAGCCGGTCCTGCGGCATGACGCGGGTTTCGACCGGTTGACGCCCTGCCGGCTTGCCGGTGAGGCGGCTCACGTCCATGTCGCCATAGGCGGTCAGCGCCAGGGTGCGCGGGATTGGCGTGGCGGTCATCACCAGCAGGTCGCTGGCACCACCGGCCTTGGCCTGCAGCGCAAGGCGCTGGTGAACGCCGAAACGGTGCTGCTCGTCGATGATCACCAGTCCGAGGTCGCGGAATTCCACGCCCTCCTGGAACAGCGCATGGGTGCCCACAAGTATGTCGATCCGGCCACTGGCAAGTGCTGCCAGCTTGTCCGCCCGCTGGCTGTTCTTGTCACGGCCGGTCAGGACTTCGGCCCGCAGACCCGCTGCACGGGCCAGCGGCTCTATGGTGGCGATGTGCTGACGGGCAAGGATGTCGGTGGGCACCATCAACGCCGACTGGGTGCCGGCCTCTGTTGCCGCCGCCATGGCCAGCAGGCCCACCACCGTCTTGCCGGAGCCAACATCGCCCTGCAGCAGCCGCAACATGCGCGCAGGCGCGGCCATGTCCGCGACGATCTCGGCCACGGCCTGGATCTGTGCAGGCGTGAGCGAAAAGGGCAGGGAGTTGAGTATCGCATCCTGCCGGCTGCCGTCACCCTTCAGGCTGCGCCCGCTCGCCCGTTTCATGTGGCGGCGCACCAGCGCCAGCGCCAGCTGGTTGGCCAGCAGTTCGTCGTAAGCCAGCCGCTGGCGGGCCGGGTTGCCCGGGTCCAGCACCTCGGCGCTTTCCGGCACATGGAGCTCATTCAGCGCAGCGTGAAAAGGCGGCAGTTTGCGTTGCGCCAGCCAGTGATGGTCCTGCCATTCCGGCAGCACCGGCACTTCTGACAAGGCCTGGCGGATGGCCTTGCCCAGCAGTTTGCCGGACACGCCGGCTGTCAGCGGATAGACCGGTTCCAGCAGCGGCATTTCGGCGAATTGTTCCGCCGTCAGCACGTGGTCCGGGTGGACGATCTGCGGGGTGCCGCCATACCACTCGATCTTGCCGGAGATGTAGCGCGTCTCGCCCTCGGGCAACAGCTTCTCGAGGTACGGCCCGTGGCTGTGGAAGAACACCAGTGGCAGGCTGCCTGTGTCGTCGAACACGTCTACCCGGTAAGGCACCCGCCTGTTATGGCGCGGCGGCGGCCGGTGCTGGCCAATGGTGGCCTCGATGGTGACGATGCCCTGTTGCGGCAGGCTGGAGATAGATGGCCGGTTGCGCCGGTCGATGACGCCCGACGGCAGGTGAAACAGCAGGTCCACCAGCCGCGCCGGCAGGTGATGGGCGCCGGGGTCTGCCGATTGCGGACGCACCAGCCCCGCCAGCAGCTTCTCCACCTTTGCGCCGATACCCTTCAGCGCGCTGGCGGCAGCAAAGTAGCGGTTGAGGATTTCAGGGCGCATCGCCGATGACTGGAGCCTGTGAACAGATGGTCGCGCGTTGCAGATGAAACTGGAGCGAGCCCGGTTGCGTTTCGCCTGCGGTTCTTTCATAAACCGGCGGCCCACCCAAGTCCAAACCCGGCGTTTGCTGCATCAACGGTATTTCTCTTGACCGACAACCACCATAACAGGCGCAAGCGCATCGTCTGGCGCGCCACCCATCGCGGCATCCGCGAGATGGATTTTGTTGTGGGCACGTTCGTCAAGGCCCGCATAGAGGCAGCGGACGAGGCTGAACTGGCGGAGCTGGAGCGCATTCTCGAAATTCCGGACCAGGACCTGATGGCATGGATGACCGGGGCTTTGCCGGTGCCGGCTGACCAGGAGTCGGCCCTGCTTCAGCAAATGCTCGCAACCCGTTTTGATGAAACGTTTTTCGGGGAAGGCAAATGACCCCGCAGGAGCTTCAGAAAGCCGTCGCGACGCCGGGCCGGGTGATCGTCTCTGGTGCGCCGGAAGGCCTTGACGGCAAGATCGCCGGTGAGCTGGCACGGGCTGCCTGCAACCGTGTTGTGGTGCACGTTGCGCGCGATGACCAGCGCGCCGCAATGCTGGGTGAGGCCATCGGCTTCTTTCATCCGGACGTGGAGGTGATCCAGTTTCCGGCATGGGACTGCCTGCCTTACGACCGGGTATCGCCAGCGGCGGAAATCCTGTCGCGCCGCTTGAGCGCGCTGACAAGGCTGGCGGGCGGGGATGTGAAGCGCCCGTGCGTGGTGCTGACCACCGCCAACGCCGTGTTGCAGCGGGTGCCGCCGCGGGAGGTGATCAAGGCTGCCAGCTTCTCTGCCGCGCCGGGTAACCGGATTAGCACCGAAGAGCTGCAGGATTACCTGGTCAAGAACGGCTTTTCGCGCACAGGCACTGTGGTGGACCCCGGCGACTATGCCATCCGGGGCGGCATCATCGACATCTTCCCGCCCGGCATGGAAGAGCCGGTGCGGCTGGATTTCTTCGGCGATACGCTGGAGTCATTGCGCAGTTTCGACCCGCAGTCGCAGCGCACCACCCACCAGCTCAAGCACCTCAAGCTCGATGCCGCCAGCGAAGTGCTGCTGACACCCGACACCATCTCGCGCTTCCGCACCGGCTACACCGCCGTGTTCTCGGGTTCCGGCCTCAATGACGCTGTGTATGAGGCCGTCTCGGCAGGCCGCCGCTACCAGGGCATGGAGCACTGGCTGGCGCTGTTCTATGACAAGCTGGAGACGATCCTCGACTATGCCGGTGATTGCGTGATCTCGCTCGATCACCTGGCGGACGAGTCGATGGAAGCGCGCAAGACGCAGATTGCCGAGTATTACGACGCTCGCATCGAGGCGCTGCAAAAGGACACATTTGGCGCGCCCGTCTACAAGCCGTTGCCGCCGGAGCGGATGTACCTCACCGGCGATGAATGGCCGGACGCTATTGCGCAGTATCCCGTCATCGCCATGACCCCGTTTGAAGCGCCGGAGGGGGGCGGCCTGCGGGTGTTGCAGGCGGGCGGGCGGCAGGGCCGCAGCTTCGCGGCCGAGCGCGCCGAGGCGGGCCGCAATGTCTACGAGGCGGTTGTGGACCATGTGCGCGCCCAGCAGAAGGCGGGCCGCCGGGTGATGCTGGCCGCCTGGACGGAAGGCTCTCGCGACCGGCTGCAGGGCATCTTGAAGGACCATGACCTTGGCATCGTTGTTGTGGCCAAGAATGGCCCTGAGGCGCTGAAACGCTCCCGTGACATGGTATCGGTGGCGATTCTGGCGCTGGAGAACGGCTTCGAGACTTCAGACCTCGCGGTCATTGCCGAGCAGGACATCCTGGGCGACCGGCTGGTGCGCCGCTCCAGGCGCCAGCGCAAGGCCTCCGACTTCATATCCGAGCTGGGCTCGCTCACACCGGGTGACCTGGTGGTGCACGTGGACCACGGCATCGGGCGGTTCGTCGGGCTGAAGGTGGTGGAGGTGCAGGGCGCACCGCATGACTGCCTGCATCTTGAGTATCACGGTGGGGACCGGCTGTTCCTGCCGGTGGAGAACATCGAACTGTTGTCCCGCTATGGGTCGGACGATGCAGGGGTAAACCTCGACAAACTGGGCGGTGTAGCCTGGCAGGCCCGGAAAGCACGCCTCAAGGAGCGGGTGCGCGAGATCGCCAACCAGCTGATCAAGACCGCTGCCCAGCGCGAACTGCGTGATGCCGATGTGATCAGCCTGCCGGACGGGCTTTACGACGAGTTCGCCTCACGCTTCCCCTATGAGGAGACTGAAGACCAGCTCAACGCCATTGACGCGGTGATGCGCGATCTTGCCCGGGGCCGGCCAATGGACCGGCTGATCTGCGGCGATGTAGGCTTCGGCAAGACGGAAGTGGCGCTGCGCTCGGCCTTCGTGGCGGTGATGGCCGGCAAGCAGGTGGCTGTGGTGGTGCCGACCACGTTGCTGGCGCGCCAGCACTTCGCCACCTTCAGCGCCCGTTTCAAGGGGCTGCCGGTGCGCATTGAGCAAGCGTCGCGGCTGGTGGGCCGCAAGGAAATCAACGAGGCCAAGGCGGGACTGGCTTCGGGTGATGTGGACATCATCATCGGCACCCATGCGCTGTTGGCCAATGACGTGAAATTCCGCGACCTGGGCCTTTTGATTATCGACGAGGAGCAGCATTTCGGCGTCAAGCACAAGGAGAAGCTAAAGGAACTGCGCGCCAATGTGCATGTGCTGACGCTCACCGCCACGCCGATCCCGCGCACCTTGCAACTGGCGCTGTCGGGTGTGCGCGAGCTGTCGCTCATCACCACCCCGCCGCTCGACCGTCTGGCAGTGCGCACCTATATTTCGCCGTTCGATCCGGTGATCATCCGCGAGACGCTGCTGCGCGAGCTCTATCGCGGCGGCCAGAGCTTCTATGTGTGTCCGCGCGTGTCTGACCTGGACGAGGTGGCGGCGTTCCTGCGCGAGCAGGTGCCGGAGGTGAAGGTGGCGGTGGCCCACGGCAGGCTGGCACCAACCGAGCTCGATGACATCATGACCGGGTTCTATGACCGCAAGTACGATGTGCTGCTGGCCACCACGATCATCGAGTCAGGCCTCGACATACCCACAGCCAACACGCTGATCGTGCACCGGGCCGACATGTTCGGCCTAGCGCAGCTTTACCAGATCAGGGGCCGGGTGGGCCGCTCCAAGCAACGCGCCTATGCGCTGTTCACGGTGCCGGCCAACAAGCCGATGACCGCGCAGGCGGAAAAGCGGCTGAAGGTGCTGCAATCGCTCGATTCACTGGGGGCAGGCTTTACGCTGGCCAGTCACGACCTGGACATTCGCGGCGGCGGTAACCTGCTGGGCGAGGAACAGTCAGGGCATATCAAGGAGGTTGGCTTCGAGCTCTACCAGCACATGCTGGAGGAGGCGGTTGCCTCGCTACGCTCGGGCGATCTCGATGTCGAGGCGGATGGCCAGTGGTCGCCGCAGATCAATGTGGGCACTTCGGTGCTGCTGCCGGAAGAATTCATTCCCGACCTGCAGGTGCGCCTTGGCGTTTACCGGCGGCTGGCGGATCTTCCCACCCAGGACGACCTTGACGGCTTTGCTGCCGAACTGCAGGATCGCTTTGGCCGCCTGCCGGAGGAAGTTACTCACCTCATCGACATCGTGTCGATCAAGCTGCTGTGCCGCACTGCCAACGTGTCGAACATCGATGCGGGGCCAAAGGGCGCGGTGTTCTCGTTCAGGGATGGCAAGTTCCCGAATCCTGAGGCGCTGGTGCAGTGGATCAACGACCAGGGCAGCCGCGCCAAGATCCGCCCGGACATGAAGCTGGTCATCATCCGCGACTGGCTAACCCCAGCCGAGAGGCTGAACGGCAGCCGCCAACTGATGCAGACGCTGGTCAAGCTGGCAGGAGCCTGAGGCTCAGGCGTTGCCGGCGGGCAGGGCGCGTTCGCGGGCCACTTCCTGGATCGCCTGCGCGATGACTTCAGGCTCGCGCGCGCCCAGCACTGCATAGCGGTTGCCGATGATGAAGGCCGGCACGCCGGTGACGCCCATCTGCTGGATGCGGGCAATCTCGGCTTGCGTTTCGGCCTTGTCGGTGTCGCCTGCCAGCAAATGTTCAACAACGGCCCGGTCAATGCCTGCATCCACTGCGGCATCTGCCAGCACCTGCTTGTCGGTCAGGTTTGCACCTTCGATGAAGTAAAGCTGGAACAGCCGTTCCACCACCTCGTCCTGCACGCCTTCTGCAATGGCCCAGCGGATGATGCGGTGGGCGTTCAGGGTGTTGGGTGAAACCTCGATCTTCTCGAACTCGAACGGGATCTGTTCGGCCCGGCCTGCGGCGCGCACCGGTTCGTAGACCTGGGCGGCTTCGGCATCAGAGCCGAACTTGTTGCGCAAGTATGCCTGCCGGTCCATGCCCGTCTCGGGGATGGTGTGATCAAGCTGGAACGGCCGCCAGCGTATGTCCACCTCGATGCCGGGCAGCATGGCCAGAGCCTTCTCCAGCCGCCGCTTGCCGATATAGCACCACGGGCACATGACGTCGGAGATGACGTCGATCTCGATGGGACCGGCGTCTGCATCATGGGTATCATCGGTCATTGGCGTGATCCTTTCGCTGGTTGAGCAGGGTGCCAAGCGCCTTGCGGACGATCTTGCCATTCGGTGTCTGGGGCAGCGCATCCACGAAGAACACCTGCCTTGGCACCTTGTAGCGCGCCAGCGACTTTGCTGCAAAATCGATGAGCGCCGTTTCGTTCAGCGTTGCGTGTTCGCGCCGGATGACGAAGGCCGTGACCAGTCGCATGCCGGGGTTGAACTCCACCTCGGTGACACCAGCCTGTTGCACGTCCGGGTGGCGCATCAGCGCGTTTTCCACCTCGAGCGGCGAAATGCGATAACCGAACGAGGTCATCACGTCATCGTTGCGGCCCTCGTACCAGATGTAACCGTCATCATCGAAATGACCGAGGTCGCCACCGAGGAACCAGTCGCCGCGCCACACCTGTTCGTTCTCTTCAGGCCTGTTCCAGTAGCCGAGCATCATGCCGGGGTCGGTCTTGTGCACGGCAATCAGCCCGGTTTCGCCCGGCAGCAGCGGTGTTTCACCGCCATCGACGCGCAGGATGACGACGCTGCGGCCCTCCTGTGGCTTGCCGGGGCTTCCCGGTTTCACCGGCACGGTTGGTGAGGACGAGATGTAAGTGGAGATCTCGCTCATGCCGAGCGCTTCATAGAGCGGAATGCCTGTGGTCTCGCGCCATTGCGCCATCAGCGCCGGCGGCATGGCCTCGCCCGCGGTAAGGCCATGGCGCAGCCTTCCCATGGTTTTCGGCGACAGCCCGCCGTCGCCCAGCATCTGCCGGTACAGAGCTGGTACCGACGCCATGATCGTGGGGCCAAGCTCATTGATGAGCTTCAGCCAGATCGAGCGGTCGCGTGGGCCGGTATAGACAATGGTAGAGGCACCGTTGGCCCATGGGTCGAACAACCCGGTGCCGAGTGTGTAGGTCCAGTTGAAGGCGCCTGTATGCAGCATGACGTCATCCGGGCCGATGCCATACCAGCCATCGTACATGGGCCGCCGCCCCCATGCGGCGCGCTGGGCATGCAGTACGCCCTTCGGCTGGCCGGAGGTGCCGGACGTGTAGACCATGTACCCGGGTTGCTTGGCGGCCGTATCGGCATACCCGCCGCGCGGCCCCGTTTTGAACGCCTTGAGATCGCCGGGACCAACCAGCTTGACGCCGTCCGGCAGTTCGGGAAGTTCCAGTGTGCCATCATGCACCACGGCGGCAGCGCCGCTGTCTTCGATCATGTAGGCCGCTTCCGACGCCGAGAGCATCGACGAGGCAGGGATCGGCACCAGGCCCGCCGCATTGGCGGCAAAGAACACCGCCGCATAATCAAAGCTGTTGCCCATGCGGATGAACACGCGGTCGCCCGTCTGCAAGCCGACCAGGTCGAAGGCTGACGCCAGCCGCAGCACCGTGTCCTCGATCTCGGCATAGGTGAGTTGGTGGTAACCGCTCCCATCGGCGATGGTCAGGGCCACCTTGTGCGGAGTGTGGCGCGCCGCGCCTGCTATGCAGTAGCGCGCAAGGTTCAGGCGGGCAGGCGGCAGTTCGCCGGTAAAGCCATCGGTCATTCGGGGGCAATCCAGCCGGTTTCGGGACGGAACCCGTAAAGCGATGAGTTTTCGGGGCGCTGAACCGTGTTCCAGCGCGCCACCCACTGGCCCGGTGCATGAAAGAGCTGCAGCACGTAGTGGCCTTCCAGCAGCAGCCGGTCGAGCCCGCGCGCAGCATCTTCGAATGTCGACTTGTCTCGCGCCGCCAGCAACTTGGCGATCATCTTGTCGATGGCCGGGTCATCGGCGCCCATGTAGTTGCGGGTTCCTTCCTGGGTGCGGCCGGCACTGCCCCAGTAAAAGGTTTGCTCGTTGCCGGGAGACAGCGAGTTGTACCAGGTGAACGGGATCATATCGAAATCGTAGGTGTTGAGGCGGCGCTGGAACTGCGCCGAGTCCACCTGCCGGATGCCCATGTCCACGCCGATCACCTTGAGCATGCGCTGCCAGGCGAGTGCAATGCGCTCCTGCTGGCGGCTGGCGACCGTAATCTCGAAGGCCAGCGGCTGGCCCTCGGCATTGCGCAAGCCGCCATCGACTGCTTTCCAGCCTGCTTCATTGAGCAGTTTCAGCGCCTTGCGGAGGTTTGTTCTATCTCGGCCCGAGCCATCCGATTGCGGCAGGTGATAGGTGCCGTCGAGGATTTCAGGGCGGATATCGGCGCCGGCGCGAGCCAGCATATCGCGCTCGCCGGGGGTGGCCGGGTTGCCGATTGCGCTCAGCGTGGAACCGGAAAAGAAGCCCTCGGTCCGCGCCATTTTCGAGTGGAAGAGGTTGTCGTTGATCCACTTGAAATCGAAGGTGTGGATCAGCGCCTCGCGCACCCGCTTGTCGGTGAAGACCGCCCGGCGGGTGTTGAATACCAGCGACCATGCCGGGTTCGGCAGACCGATGCTGACCTCTTCCAGCGTCACTGGCTGGCCCTTCAAGTCGTCATAGCCGACTGCCCAGCGCGAGGCGTCCGTTTCGAAGCGCAGCAACGCCTCGCCCTTCTTGAACGCTTCGAAGGCACCCTGCATGTCCCGGTAATAATCGTAGCGGATGGTGTCGAAATTGAACTGGCCCCTGGCTTGCGGCAGATCCTTCGCCCAGTAGTCCGGATCGCGCCGGTAGATGACGTGGTTACCGGCATCGATGGTGTCGAACACGTAGGGTCCCGAGCCCACCAGCTTGTCCAGCGTGGTCTGCTCGAAGTCCTTGCCCTGCCAGAGGTGTTTCGGCAGCACCGGCATCAGCCCGAGAATGAGCACCAGTTCGCGGTCGCCGGGCTCCAGTTCCATGCGGATGGTGCGCTCGTCCGGCGTATCGATCTTCGTCACCTTGGCGTAATAGCTGCGGTGATTGGGACGGCCAAAGTCACGCAGTGTTTCCAGCGAAAACACCACGTCATCGGCGAGGATTGGCTCACCGTCGGAAAACTTCGCCTTCGGGTTCAGCCGGAAGGTGACCTCGGTGCGCTCGTCATTCACATCCACGGTCTCGGCGATGTGGCCGTACAGCGTGAACGGTTCGTCACGCGAGCGCATCAGCAGGCTTTCGAAGACGTAATCGCGCACGCCCCAGACCGCCTGGCCGCGTATGATGAACGGATTGACGCTGTCAAAGCTGCCCACCAGCGCCTCGCGATAGGCACCGCTCTTGGGAGCATCGGGGTTCACATAGGGAAAGTGCGTATAATCCGCCGGCAAGGCGGGCTCGCCCTGCATGGCGATGGCGTGCTTGGGCGCGGCATCAGCCGTGCATGGTGCAAGCACCAGCAGCACGGCAGCCAGCGCGAGAACGGCTAGTTGGACGAGACGTGTCATGACCACATCTAGAGCGGGATTCGCGGCAAAAATCGAGCGCGGTACGAGGCCCGCCCGGCTGATTGTGATCAATGGGCTGCCGTCTGGCGCGGCAGATAGGCATGCCGGTCCGGGTCGTAGGTGTCGAAGAACTCGGCGATCTGCGGGTGCCGCACCGGACTTCCGGCATCATCGACCAACAGGTTCTGCTCGGAAACGTAGGCGATATACTCGGTTTCCTCGTTCTCGGCTAGCAGGTGGTAGAACGGCTGGTCCTTCGACGGCCTCATTTCCTCGGGGATGGAATTCCACCATTCCTCGGTGTTGCTGAATGTCGGATCGACGTCGAAAATGACACCGCGGAACGGAAACAGGCGGTGCTTGACCACCTGTCCGATGCCGAATTGCGCCTGTCTGTTGATCGTTCCCATGGCCAATAAATGCATCCAAATGCGGCGGGTTTCAAGCCGAAGCCAACAGATTTAACCGATCCGGCCCGCATTTACAGGCCGTATTCAGCGGCTTTTTCCGGGTCTTTTGCGGCCACCAGCCGGGCGAGGTCGGCAATCACCTTTGCCTGCTTCCAGGTGGCGTCATCCTGCATCTTTCCGTCGATCATGACAGCACCGGTGCCGTCGGGCATGGCCTCCAGGATGCGCAGTGCAAACTTCACCTCCGCGGCGTCGGGCGAGAATACGCGCTTGGCGATTTCCACCTGGGTCGGGTGCAGCGACCAGGCGCCAAGGCAGCCTTGCAGGAAGGCGTTGCGGAACTGCGCCTCGCAGGCATCTGGGTCCGAGAAGTCGCCGAACGGGCCATAGAACGCCTTGATGCCGTTGGACTGGCAGGCGTCCACCATCTTGGCGACGGTATAATGCCACAGGTCCTGCTGGTAGAAGGCGCGCGCCGCGCTGCCGCGGGTGCCAAAACCGCCTGCGTCGGCGAGCACTCCATAGTGCGGATGGCCGCCGCCGACGCGGGTGGTTTTCATGCCGCGCGAGGCGGCCAGGTCTGCAGGTCCCAGCGACATGCCGTGCATGCGGGGCGAGGCGGCGGCGATCTCCTCGACGTTCTTGACGCCCTCGAGCGGTTTCCAGGATGGCATGGATCATGATCGGCTTCCTGATGCCCGCCTTTGCCTCGAGCTGCGCCAGAAGCTGGTCCAGATAATGGATGTCCCAGGCGCCTTCCACCTTGGGAAGCATGATCACGTCCAGCTTGTGCCCAGCTTCCAGCACGATGCGGGTGATGTCGTCCAGCGCCCACGGACTATTGAGACAGTTGATGCGCGTCCACAGGCCGGTCTGGCCATAATCATTGCGCCCGCGCCATCTCGATGAAGCCGTTGCGCGCGGCCTCCTTCTGGTCTGCCGGAATGGCGTCTTCCAGATTGCCAAGCACCACGTCCACCTGGCTGATGAGGTCCGGCACCTTGGCGCGCATCTTGTCGATATGCGGCGGCAAAAAGTGGATCATCCGTTCCAGCTTGACCGGCAGCTCGCGCATGGGCTGCGGCGCGCCGATGGCAAGCGGCTTGTAGAACTGGCTGGGGAGTTTCATGGGTACACTTCCATTACGATCGGATTGTTGCGATGCAACATGAATAGGTGACACAAGCCGTGGCGGCAATGCTTCATTCGAAGGGCGATCCAGCGTGTTGCGCGAAGCGGCGTGGGCGGCTACACGAAACACATCTCAATCCGCTCACATCCTGCATCGGCTCGCAATGACAGACGCAAAAACCGTTCAGCCTCTGAGCGGCATCAAGGTTCTCGACTTCTCGACCCTGCTGCCGGGGCCGCTGGCCACGCTTTTCCTGGCCGAGGCAGGGGCCGAGGTGATCAAGATCGAGCGTCCCGGCGAGGGTGAGGAGATGCGTCACTACCAGCCGAAGTGGGGACGCGATCCGGTCAACTTTGCCTTGTTGAACCGCGGCAAGAAATCACTGGCGCTTGACCTGAAGTCGCCCCGGCACCTGGAATTCCTGATCCCGCTGATTGAGGAAACCGATGTCATCGTCGAACAGTTCCGGCCCGGCGTGATGGAGCGGCTGGGCCTGCACTATGACGCGGTGAAACTGCTCAATCCGCGCATCGTCTATTGCTCGATCACCGGTTACGGCCAAACCGGCGTCAACGCGCTCAAGGCCGGCCACGACCTGAACTATATCGGCGATGCAGGCCTGCTGGCGCTGAGCATGGGGCCGGACGCGCAACCAACGGTGCCGCCGGTGCTGGCGGCAGACATTGCGGGCGGCAGTTATCCGGCGGTGGTCAACATCCTGATGGCGCTGCTGCAACGCGAGAAGACCGGTGAGGGCACCCACCTCGACATCGCCATGACCGACAACATGTTCATGCTGATGTGGTGGGCGATCGGGCAGGGGCTTGCCACCGGCAACTGGCCCGGCAACGGCGCCTCGCAGCTGACCGGCGGTTCACCGCGCTACAAGATCTATCCCGCCTCGGACGGACGCCATGTGGCGGTTGCAGCGCTGGAACAGAAGTTCTGGGACCGGTTCTGTGACGTGATCGGACTTGCCGAACCATTCCGCGATGACGCCGAGGACCCCGTGGCGACGATGTCGGCGGTGGCCGCATTGGTCTCCGGGCGCACGGCGGACGAGTGGGCGCCGCTGCTGGCGGAAGCGGACTGCTGCTGTTCCATCGTGCGCACGCTGCGTGAAGCCATGTGCGATGACAGCTTCCATGATCGCGGCGTGTTCGACCACACGCTGGTCAACGAGGCATGGGACACGCTGCCGGCCACACCGGTTGCCGTTGCGCCGCAGTTCCGCGGTGATGCATCGGTGGAAAAGTCCGCACCGGCGCTGGGCGCCCACAACGACATCCTGCTGGGCAAGGGCAAGTAAGGCTCCGGCCTCACGCGCCGCGCACGGGATTGTTAGTGGCTGCTGCGGGGCTGGCGGGTTAACAACCTGCCGTAATTCAGGCTTCCAAGGGGGCATTGACCATGCGGACACGGCGGGCACTTCTTGTAGCCATGGCGCTTTCAGCGGGGGCAGGCATTGCGGCCGGTCCGGCGCAGTCCTTCACGCTGGACGAGGTAGAGAAAAAGGTGACGGCCGACTATCCATCGGTGCAGCACGTCCTGCCGGATTCCTTGCCGGCGGCGGAGGCGGGTGGCGGTGATGTGCTGCTGATCGACGTGCGCGAGGAAGCCGAGTTTGCCGTAAGCCATTTGCCGGGCGCAATCCGGGTCGATCCCGGCATGGCCCCGGAAGAGTTCATGGCAGCATTCGGGAACAAGGTAACGGGCAAGCAGGTCCTGTTCTATTGCTCGGTGGGCGTGCGCTCGTCAGACATGGCGCAGCGCGTCGGCGCGCAACTGGCCGCAGCAGGCGCAAAAGGCGTGGCCAACCTGTCGGGCGGCATTTTCCGCTGGCACAACGAAAATCGCGTGTTGATGAGCAACGCCGGGCGCACTGATCTGGTTCATCCCTACAATCGCAAGTGGGGCGCGCTGATAAACCGCCAGCCGCAAGTCAGCTATACGCCCATTCCCGGCCAGTGAGCCTGGATCAGCCGCGCATTGCCCTCGGCAGCGGGCCCGGCGGGTTGAGACCTTCCAGCATGGCGCGCTTGCGCAAGGGCGGCACGTGCTGAAGCAGCGTCATGCCAGCGGCGCGGGCAGCGTGCAGCGGGAAGAATTCCGACATCAGCGAGCGATTGAGCGTGTCGATGACCGCCTGGCGGGGAACGACGTCGCCGCGCCGGCGCTCGTCATAGGCCGCGAGCAGCCTGTCCGAGCCGGGGTCTTCGTCCATGCGGATAGCGTCGGTGATGGCGTCGGCGGCGAAGGCTGCATCGCGCAGGCTCATGTTGAGCCCTTGTGCCCCGATTGGCGGAACCACGTGGGCCGGTTCGCCCACCAGCATCAACCGGTTGGCGGCGAACCTGCGGGCAGTCAGGCCCTGCATCGGGATGACGGCAGGCGTGGAGACACCGCTCACCAGACCCAGTTCGCCGTGCATTTCAAGCTGCAGGCGGGCGGCAAGGTCATCGGGTGCCAGCGCCAGAATGCCATCGACGTCCTGCGGCTTGACCAGCCACACCAGGCTGGAGCGGTTGCCGGGCAGGGGTACAGTGGTAAACGGGCCGGAATTCTTGTGAAACTCAATAGAAACGCCGTGATGGGGCGTTGAATGGCTGAAACTCAGCGCCAGCGCTGACTGGTCGTAGCGCCACTCGGTGATAGCGATGCCTGCGCCTGCGCGCAGCACCGAGTGCCGCCCGTCTGCCGCAATGGCAACGGGGGCTTGCAGCGACTGGCCGTTATCGAGGGTGACCTGCGCCTTGCCACCGAAGGAGCGGTAACCGGTTGCCCTGGCGCTTATCATGCATACGCCGCCTGCGACTGCGGCTGCATGAAAAGCAACGGTCAGGCGGTCGAGCGGAATGTTCCAGCCGAACGGCTCTTCGCCCAATTCACGGTGTGAGAAGTTGACGGTGGGGCTTGCGAACATCGAGCCGGTATCATCCACCAGCCGGAGTGTCTCGAGGGGGGCTGCGGCGGATTTCAACTCTTCGGTCCACACGCCAATTGCCTCGAGCAACCGGATGGCCGGTTGCATCAGCGCCACGGTGCGGCGGATGGCGTCTGCGGTTTCCGGCGAGTGATCAATGCCGGGCGACACCAGCGCAACCTTGCAACGGCCTTGCGCCAGCAGGCAGGCGGCGGCAAGCCCGGCAGGGCCTGCGCCGGCAACGATCACGTCATATGCGGAATCTGTGCTCATGGGCGGCACTATTGCCGGATTGCGCGGTCTGTCGCCAGTGGGCAAACTGATGCAGCAGGCCGGATGCAATGGCACAGGCAATGCGGTGCAGTTTCCGCTCAGGCTGGCGGCATGGTCGCCATCATCGACGGGCGCTTGGCAAAACCTTCATGGAACGCGGCAAGGTTGGGCCGGCCATCGCGCCACCCCATGCTGGCATAGCGGAAATCGAGGTAGCCGAGCATGCAGGCCACGGCGATCGATCCGCAGTTCACACTGGACAGCTCCGTTTTCCAGTTGTTCTCGAGGTCGTCCAGTGCGGCGGTGAGGCGGGCCTGCTGACGGTCGATCCACTCCGGCCAGCGCTTTTCTTCCGGCCTGAGGAAGGTCTCGTAGCGCAGCGCCACGCCGGTATCCATGACGCCGACGGCCAGCGACTGCAGCGTCAGCATCCGGAACCGCTTGACCGGTTCGTCGGGCAGGATTTCCTTGTCGCCGGCATGGTGGCAGAGGTATTCGCAGATCACACGGCTGTCGTGGATGGCGGTGCCGTGATCGGTCACCAGCGCCGGAATGCGGCCCAGCGGGTTGTCGGCCGAAACGCCTCCATGCACCTTGACCGGCAGGAACTCGCCGGTGGGGATGTCCTCGATCTGGTCCCTTATGCCTAGTTCGTTTGCGGTAACCGTAACCATCCGCACGAACGGAGAGGCAGGATTGTAGTGAAGTTTCATGAGGGTGCTCCCGGCATCGGTATTGTTGCTTTGTCACATTTGTAGTGGAGGCTGCCAACGCCGCAAGGGAAAAGCGGTGAGGGGAAGGATTTCTCTGGACCTGAACCGGTGCAGAGGTTCAAATCGGGCAATCAACCACGTCAATAAATCAGGAGGCCGACATGGGTATTTGGGATTTCGTCAAGAGCGCCGGCAAGGCGCTGGGCATCGGCAAGGAAGACACACCGCCGAGCGCCGATGAGCTGAAGAAGGAACTGGACAGCTACAAGCTCGGCACCGAGAAGGTGAAGGTCGAGGTACAGGGCGACAAGGCCATTGTTACCGGCGACGTGGCAGACCAGTCGGTGCTGGAAAAGGCGATCATTGCCGTTGGCAACACACTCGGCATTTCCAAGGTAGAGAGCAAGCTCACCGCGCCTGAACAGAAGGACCCGGTGTTCTACACGGTGAAGAAGGGCGACAACCTCTGGAAGATCGCCGAGAAGCATTATGGCAAGGGCAAGGGGCCGAAGTACAACGTGATCTTCGAGGCCAACACGCCGATGCTGACACATCCGGACAAGATCTATCCGGGCCAGGTGCTGCGGATCCCCGACCTGGAAGGCTGATCGGCGTTCAGGCGCGGCAAACAAGAACCCCGGCCACGAGAGCCGGGGTTTTCATTTTTGAGGGTGAGGCTTGACGGTCAGCTGGCGCGGCGAAGTTCGTCGACGCGGGCGCGGGCAGAGTTGCGCAGCGCTTCCTCGACAACCTCGTTGGTTTCCACCGTCTTGCCGACCGGGAACAGCGAGGCGCCAGCCAGCTTCACGTGCGCCCACGCAAACGGGATACCGATGATGGTCACCGCGTTGGCCACGGCGAAGGTCAGGTGCATCACTGCCAGCCACCAGCCGGCCAGCACGAACCAGATGACGTTGCCCACCATGCCGAGGCCGCCGGTGCCAAGGTCCTCGCGGCCATAAAGCTCGTCGCGGGCGATGACGTCGCGCCCGAACGGCCACAGCGTGTAGTTTGCCAGCATGAAGCACGACCGCGCCCACGGCAGGCCGACAATGGTGATCGCGGCCAGGATGCCGACGAGGAACCACGCAATCGCCGACCAGATGCCGCCAAGCACCAGCCAGAGTATGTTAAGGATCAGGCGAACCATGAGAAGACCTCCCCGGTAATGTTACGATGATTAACATATAGGTAAGGCTAGTGGCGGATTCCAGAGGTGTGGTCAGGCAAACATCCCGCCGCCGGTGGATACTTGCGCACGGATCATGGCGAGCGCCGTGCCGACGGCGGCCAGGCGGATTTCGTCGCGGCCGAGGTCGCCATACTCCATGCGGACGTGATGGGTGGTCATGTCCTTCCGCGCGCAGGCGAAATGCACCAGCCCCACGGGCTTGGTCCTTGATCCGCCGCCGGGTCCGGCCACACCAGTCACTGACACGGCGACCTGGGCGGCGCACGGATCATGGCGAGCGCCGTGCCGACGGCGGCCAGGCGGATTTCGTCGCGGCCGAGGTCGCCATACTCCATGCGGACGTGATGGGTGGTCATGTCCTTCCGCGCGCAGGCGAAGTGAACCAGCCCCACGGGCTTTTGCTTCGAGCCGCCGCCGGGCCCTGCAACGCCCGTCACAGACACAGCAATCTGCGCCCGGGAGTGGCGTAGCGCGCCCTCGGCCATTTCGCGCGCCACCTGTTCCGACACCGCGCCGTGCTGCTTGATCAGCGCCATCGGCACGCCCAGCATTTCGGCCTTGGCCTCGTTGGAGTAGGTGACGAAGCCGCGTTCCACTACCGCGGACGAGCCGGCAATGCTGGTGAGCAGCCCGGCGACCAGCCCGCCGGTGCAGCTTTCAGCCGTGGCCAGCAGCAGCCCGCCGTCACGCAGCATGTCGAGCGTGTCCTTGGCTTCGATGATGAGCTGGCGGTCGAACATGAGCGTTGTGACCTTATTCCGGCAGGCGGATGGTGGCGGTGGCGGCGGCGGCAATGCCTTCCTCGCGGCCGGTGAAGCCGAGCCACTCGGTCGTGGTCGCCTTGACCGAGACGCGGCCCACGTCGATGCCGATGATCTCCGCCACGCTTTCGCGCATGGCGTCCACGTGCGGGCGCATCTTCGGCGCCTGGCAGATCAGCGTCAGGTCAACGTGGGAGATCTGGCCGCCGCGATCGCGCACCATCTTCGCGGCGTGGTCGAGGAATATCCAGGATTTAGCGCCCTTCCATTGCGGGTCGGTGGGCGGGAAGTGCTTGCCGATGTCGCCCTCGCTCAACGCGCCATAGATGGCGTCGGTGATGGTGTGCAGGCCCACGTCGGCGTCGGAGTGCCCTTTAAGCTTCTTTGTGTGCGGGATTTTCACGCCGCACAGGATGACATGGTCGCCCTCTTCGAAGGCGTGAACGTCGTAGCCGTGGCCGACGCGGATATCGGTAAGCATGGATCGGTGTCCTGTCTTGAGCCTGCCGTCTGCCTCGCGCAGGTCATCGGCGGTGGTGATCTTCTTGTTTTCAGGTTTGCCGGGAATGATGGCCACGGCAAGTCCGGCCCATTCCGCTATGGACGCATCGTCGGTGAAGTCCGACCGTCCGGAGGCAGCGGCGGCCTGGTGCGCCTTGACGATATCGGCCATGCGGAAGCCCTGCGGCGTCTGTGCGGCCCACAGGCCGGCACGGTCCACGGTGCCGGTGATCACCCCGTCTTCGGCGCGCTTGAGCGTGTCGGCGACGGCGATGGCGGGTATGCAGCCCGGCACGTCATCAAGCTTGCTGATGACGGCGGAAATGGTCGTTGCATCAATGAAGGGGCGGGCGGCGTCGTGGATCAGCACCTTGTCCGCGCCTGCGCCTGCAACGGCCTTGATGCCGTTGAACACCGATTCCTGCCTGGTGGCGCCGCCCTGGACCGGTTCCGGCAGTCCGTGCAGGCCGGAAACGGCCTTGTCATACAGCGGGCGATGGCCGTCGCCGATCACCACCTGAACAACTGTCACATCGGGGTGCGAGAGAAAGGCGCGCAGCGTATGGCGCAGCACCGGTTCGCCGCCGATGGCCTGGTACTGCTTGGGGATGTCGCCGCCCACACGAAGGCCTGCACCTGCGGCGACAATGATGACAGCAGTGGACATGAAGCGATGGCCGGTCGAGCAAGTGGGTCAGATTTCGCTGCCTGCTCTATCAGCCATGGTACCGGTTGGGCAAGCGCCAGCAGGGTTTCACAAAGTTCATGTTGCTTTGCAGCATTTTCCTGCTAGAGTGCCTGAAATTTATTCGAAACGGAATTGTGACTAATTAATGGGCATCAAGATCGGGCCGCATGAGACGCGCAATCGGGTCTTCCTGGCTCCCATGTCAGGCGTGACCGATGAGCCGTTCCGCGTCTGCGCACATGAAAATGGCGCAGGCCTCGTGGTGTCGGAGATGGTGGCCAGCGATGCACTGGTGAACGCGCGGCCCGACATGGTGCGCCGGGCAACCGGGGCAGGCAAGGTCAAGCCGTTCGTGCTGCAACTGGCTGGCCGCGAGCCGGAGTGGATGGCGCGCGGGGCTGAACTGGCACAAGCGATCGGCGCCGACATCATTGACATCAACATGGGGTGCCCGGCGCGCGAAGTGGCAGGAAAACTCTCCGGTTCGGCGCTGATGCGCGACCTTGATCATGCCGCCACGCTGATCGAGGCGACGGTTAAGGCAAGTGCGGTGCCGGTGACGCTGAAGATGCGGCTGGGCTGGGACCATGACTGCCTCAACGCGCCGGAGCTGGCGAAGCGGGCGGAGGACCTCGGCGTTGCGCTGGTGACGGTGCATGGCCGCACTCGCAACCAGTTCTACAAGGGCAGGGCGGATTGGGCGGCCATCCGCGCCGTACGCGAGGCGGTGTCCATTCCCCTCATTGCCAATGGTGACGGCAAGACGTTGGCCGACGTGCAAGCCATGCTCGCGGCATCGGGAGCTGACGGGGTGATGATCGGACGCGGCGCCTATGGCCGCCCCTGGTGGCCGGGTGTGCTGGCAGAATTGCTTGACACGGGATCTGGCCGCAATGAGCCCGGTATCGCGGAACAGACCCGGATCGTGCGCGATCACTATCAGGCGGTGCTGGAGCATTATGGCGAAGCGCATGGGCTGAAGATCGGCCGCAAGCATATTGGCTGGGCCATCGAGCGCTGGTGCGAGGCGGGACTGCTGGATGAAGAGCGGACCCGGCATTGGCGCGCCGGTCTGCTGCGAGAACCTGTTGCAGCAAGGGTTATCGAAGGCTTCGACCAGTTGGCGCTGGAGTTGTGCGACGCCGGGGCAGAAGCAAGGGCGGCGGCATGAGCCAGGTTCACGACGTTTACAGCGCCGCAGCGCCACTGTCTTCAACGCTGATGCTGCAGTCGCTGCCCAGCCCGGTTATCGCCATCGATGCCGGCGGCAACGTGCTCGAGGCAAACGCGGCCGCTGAAGAATTCTTCTCGCTCAGCCGGACCACGCTCTCCAGGCTGTCTCTCGACGACATTGCGCCGTTCTCGAGCCCGCTCTTTTCCGCCGTTGACCGTCTTCGCAACACCGGCACCACGCTGGCGGAGTACGGCATCCGCATCGGCACGCCGCGCACAGGCGGCGAGCGCACCGTCGACATTCTGGCCGGAGTCGTGCCGGAGCAGCCTGGCACGGTCGTGCTGGTGTTGCTGGAACGCTCGGTGGCGCAGGCTTTCGACCGGCAATTCAACAACCTGCAGGCGGCGCGCTCGGTGTCGGGCATGGCCGCCATGCTGGCGCACGAGATCAAGAATCCGCTATCCGGCATACGTGGTGCGGCGCAACTTCTGGAAACCAATGCCTCGCCGGACGACCGGGAACTGACCCGCCTGATCTGCGACGAGACCGACCGTATCCGGGCCCTTGTGGACCAGATGGAGGTGTTCTCCGACGAACGCCCGCCTGCCATGAAGCCGATCAACGTGCATACGGTGCTTGAACACGTGCGCAAGCTCGCATCATCCGGTGTTGCGTCGTCGATCGAGTTCGTTGAGCAGTACGACCCGTCGCTTCCGTATGTTCAGGGCAATCGCGACCAGCTTATCCAGGTGTTCCTGAACCTTGTGAAGAACGCAGCTGAAGCCATTGAACGAAAAGACGTAAATGGCAAGATCACCCTGACTACCGCATACCGGCCCGGCATCCGGATGCAGGTGCAGGGCAGCGACCGGGCAGTATCGCTGCCGCTGGAAATCTGTGTGCGCGACAACGGCCCTGGCATTCCCGATGACCTGCTTGGCAGCCTATTCGATCCGTTCGTGACCTCGAAGGACAGTGGCCGGGGGCTTGGTCTTGCCCTGGTGGCGAAGCTGGTACGCGATCATGGTGGCGTGGTGGATGCGTCAAACCTCGCTGACGGAACCGTATTCCGGGTGCTGCTGCCGCTCTCAACTTCAACCCAGACGGAGATGGATGACACATGACGACAGGAACGGTTCTTGTTGCCGATGACGATGCCGCCATCCGTACGGTGGTAACGCAGGCGCTGACGCGGGCAGGCTATGCAGTGCGCGCTTCCAGCAACGCCGCCTCGTTGTGGCGCTGGGTGAGCGAGGGTGAGGGCGATGTGGTGCTGACCGACGTGGTGCTGCCGGATGAGAGCGGCTTCGACATCCTGCCGCGCATCAAGGCCAAGCGGCCGCGCCTGCCAGTGATCGTGATGAGCGCCCGCAACACCATCATGACGGCCATTACCGCCAGTGAGCGCGGCGCCTACGATTACTTGCCCAAGCCGTTCGACCTGTCGGCGCTGGTGACCACCATCGGTCAGGCGCTGGAGGATTTGCGCAAGACCGGCCAGCAGACGATGGCGCGCCAGCAGCCGGATGAAAACGAGGTGCTTCCCATCGTCGGCCGCTCGCAGGCGATGCAGGACATCTACCGCATCGTTGCCCGGATGACCCAGACCGACCTGACGGTGATGATCCAGGGCGAATCGGGCACCGGCAAGGAACTGGTGGCGCGGGCGCTGCACAATTTCTCCCGCCGCAAGGGCGCTCCGTTCGTGGCCATGAACATGGCGGCGATTCCGCGCGAGCTGATTGAATTGGAGCTTTTCGGCCATGAGAAGGGCGCCTTTACCGGGGCGGTTTCGCGGTATTCGGGCCGGTTCGAGCAGGCTCATGGCGGCACGTTGTTCCTCGACGAGATCGGCGACATGCCCATGGAAGCGCAGACCCGGCTGCTGCGGGTGCTGCAGGAAGGCGAGTATACCTCCGTCGGCGGTGTCAGGCCGATCAAGACCGATGTGCGCATCGTTGCCGCTACGCACCGGGACCTGCAGCAGCTGATTTCGCAAGGCCTGTTCCGCGAGGACTTGTACTTCCGGCTCAACGTGGTGCCGCTGCGGTTGCCGCCATTGCGCGAGCGCGCCGACGACATTCCCGATCTGGTCAATCACTTCCTGAAGGAATGCGAGCGGCAGGGCCTGCCGGGCAAGACCTTCTCTCCCGGCGCGCTTGACGTGCTGCGCAAGGCGCGCTGGCCCGGCAACATCCGCGAGCTGGAGAACTTCATAAACCGGCTTTGCGCCATCCACGTCGGTGACGAGATCACTGCGCAGACAGTTGAGCAGGAGTTCGCCACCCAGAATGCCGTCGTGCCGGATTCAAGGCCCAGCGCGGCCGCCAGCCTGTCCGAGTTCGTCGAAAACCACCTGGGACGTTACTTTGGCGGCTACCAGCCGGGCCTGCCGCCGGAAGGGCTTTATCATCGCATCATCCAGCAGGTCGAAGCCCCTTTGATCAATGCCAGCCTGGCGGCAACGGGCGGCAACCAGATCAAGGCGGCGAGCCTTCTGGGGATCAACCGCAATACGCTGCGCACCCGCATCAAGGAGCTGGGTTTGAGCGTGGTCCGCACGCCGGGAACCCGCAAGTAAGGCCTGGATAATCGCGTCAGCGTGGCGTGCACCAGTGGATGGTCTGCAAGCCGCGTATTTTCAGGGTGTCACATATATGCCACATTACTGTTGCGAATGGGCAACAGGTACAGTCGGGCTGCAGAGTCCCGGCCGGCATCACACAGGTGGACATCGATGTCAGCAGTCTCCGGCATGACTGATGCGTCCGCCCGCTCCGGACGGCCGGAAGCGGTGGCAGACACCTTGATCGACAACAGGGCGCTGAACTGGATTGCGCTTGGACTGGTGGTTCTGGCGCTGGCGCTTGGGCTTGGAACCTATCTGTATCTCACTGGCATCTTGCCGCTTGAACCGGACGCCGCACGGGCGCGCCAACTGCTTTACGCGAACATCGTGCTGCTGCTGCTGATGGGCGGAATCGATCAGTATGGCAGGCCAGCAGGCTTGCCAGGGCACGCATGCGCCGGGTGGCCGGGTCCGGCCTGCACATAAGGATTGTCACCCTCTTGTCTCTGTTCGCGGTGCTGCCCGCCATCGTGGTTGCGGTGTTCGCCACGGTTACGCTGAGCCGGGGACTCGATACCTGGTTGTCCGGCAAGACCGAGGCCATCGTCACGTCCGCAGAGGCGGTGGCGGAGGCCTACATCAATGAAAACATGGACGTTGCCCGTTCTGATGCGGCCTTCATCGCCAACGAACTCAACCAGCGAGCCGGTGAATTTCGCACCAACCGGGAGGAGATCGTCCGGCGAGTGGCGACATATGGCGCGTTGCGCGGCCTGGCCGGGCTGTTCGTGGTGAACCCGTCTACAAAGGAAGTGCTGATCTCGGCGACTGCCAGCAACGCCGTGCGGTTCCGGCCGCCGCCGCCTGAAGACCTCGCACAGGCGACGACCGGCGACATGGTGGTGCGCCAGCCGGAACGCGGCGGCAACGTGATCCGGGCGCTGATGCGGCTGGACAAGCTGGAGGGCAATTACCTGTACCTCTATCGGCTGGTCAATCCGGACGTCATTGCCCAGCTTGAGAAGGCGCGCTCGCAACGCAAGGAGTTCGCTGAACTGATCGCCCAGCGCGAGGCGCTGACGCTGAACTTCGCCGCATTGTTCGCCGGTTTGGCCCTGATCTTCCTGATGTCGGCAGTGCTGCTCGGCCTGATGTTCTCGAACCGTCTGGTGCAACCTATCGTCAGCCTCGTTTCCGCCGCCCGGCGGGTCAGCGCGGGCGACCTCGAGACCAAGGTGTCGACGCGCCAGGCAACCGGCGACCTCGCCACGCTGGGGCAGACCTTCAACCAGATGACGGACCGGCTCAAGAGCCAGCGCCAGGACCTGATCACTGCCAATGACCGGCTGGACGAACGCCGCCGCTTCATGGAAGCGGTACTGCGCGGCGTCAGTGCCGGTGTGATCGGCCTCGATCCTGACGGCACCATCACGCTGACCAACCGCTCGACGCTGGAACTGCTGGAGAAAGACGGCGCCGCGCTGACCGGCCAGCCGATTGCCGAGGTGTTTGGCGAGGCTCTGCCCATCTTCAACAAGGCAATGGCCCGTGCCGACGGTTTCGCGGACGGCAACGTCAAGCGGCGCGTCGGCGACCAGGAGCGCAGCTTCGTGGTCAGCGTGACGACAGAACAAAGCGATGCCGGCGTCGATGGCTACGTGCTGACGTTCGATGACACCACCGAACTTGAAAGCGCCCAGCGAAACTCGGCATGGGCCGACATTGCCCGGCGCATCGCCCACGAGATCAAGAACCCGCTGACACCGATCCAGCTCTCTGCCGAGCGGTTGCGGCGCAAGTACGGCGACCAGATCACCGGAGATCGCGCCGTGTTCGACCAGTGCACGGATACCATCGTCCGGCAGGTCGGTGACATCGGCAGGATGGTCGACGAGTTCTCGTCGTTTGCCCGGATGCCGAGCGCACAGCTGGAGCCGAACGATCTGACGGCGTTGGTCCGGGAGGCGCTGGTGCTGCAGAAGGCAAGCGACGAGACGCTACAGTTCGAGACCGATTTCCCCGACCAGCCGGTGATGCTGCGGCTCGACCGGCGGCTGGTGAACCAGGCGATGACCAACCTGGTCAAGAATGCGCGCGAGTCGATCGAGACGCGGCTGCAAAGCCGTCCGGATCTGCCCGGCGCCATCCGCATCGAACTGGACGCCAGCATGGCGGGCAAGGTGATTGTGCGCGTGATGGACAACGGTATCGGCCTGCCGCAGGAAAACCGCTCGCGCCTCACCGAACCCTACATGACCACGCGGGAAAAGGGCACCGGCCTCGGTCTTGCCATCGTGACCCGCATCATGGAAGAGCACGATGGCCGGTTGACGCTGAACGACGCCCCGCAATCGTTCCATGACGGCATGGGCGCCTGCGTCAGCCTGGAGTTTCCGGCCACCGGGGCCGTCAGCGGGAAAGTCGTGGATCACGGGGGTGATACCGGCAACCGACAGGTACATTCCAAGGAAGGCACTGCGTAATGGCTGCAGACATCCTGATTGTTGATGATGAGCGTGATATCCGGGAGCTGATCGGCGGCATCCTGGAAGACGAGGGGTACGAAGCACGGCTGGCCGGCGACAGCGACAGCGCACTGGCGGCCATC
The DNA here is from genome assembly GCA_963700935.1 of uncultured Alphaproteobacteria bacterium. Classification (GTDB taxonomy): domain Bacteria; phylum Pseudomonadota; class Alphaproteobacteria; order Rhizobiales; family Aestuariivirgaceae; genus Anderseniella. The sequence goes on from CAVOZK010000024.1 coordinate 38,305, forward strand.
GCCCAGCGCCGCCCGTCAATGGTGGTCCTCGATATCTGGCTGCAAGGCTCCAGGCTTGATGGTCTCGACCTGCTGATCGAAATCAAGCAGGCCCATGCCGATTTGCCGGTGGTGATCATTTCAGGCCACGGCAATATCGAGACCGCTGTTTCCGCCATCAAGCGCGGGGCTTACGAGTACATCGAAAAGCCGTTCAAGGCCGACAAGCTGGTGCATGTTGTCGGCCGGGCGCTGGAAACATCCCGGCTGAAGCGCGAGAACCAGCAGCTGCGCAACCTGTCAGGCGAGAGCTCGGAGCTGATCGGCTCATCCAACGCCATGAAGCAGCTGGTGCAGGCGCTGAAGCGCGCTGCGCCCAGCAATGGCCGGGTGATGCTGACAGGCCCGATGGGGTCCGGCAAGGAGCTGGCGGCGCGCAGCCTGCATGTCTGGTCGCTTCGCGCGGACGCGCCATTCGTGGTGCTGCCGGCGGCAACGATGCTGCCGGAGCGGATGGAAGAGGAACTGTTCGGCATCGAGGACAGCAATGGCCGGCCGGTGCGCGTCGGCAAGCTGGAGGAAGCCCACGGCGGCACTCTTTACCTGGATGAAGTGGCGGACATGCCGGTGGAAACGCAGAGCAAGGTTTTGCGGGTGCTGCTGGACCAGACCTTCACCCGGGTGGGCGGCGCAAAACCGGTCAAGGTGGATGTGCGCATCGTGTCGTCGACGGCACGGGACCTGGTGGCGCTCGTGAAGGCGGAGACCTTCCGTGAGGACTTGCTGCACCGGCTGGCGGTGGTGCCGATCAAGCTGCCGTCCCTGCAGGAACGGCGTGAAGACATTCCGGACCTGGTGAGGCATTTCGCCAGCATCTATTCAGCGCAGACGGGCCACCCGCCGAGGCAGTTTGCCGAGGATGCGCTGGCCGCCATCCAGACCATGGACTGGTCGGGCAACGTGCGTCAGCTCAAGAATTCGGTCGAAAGGCTGCTGATCATGACCGGCGGCGAGGCAGATCAACCGATCCGCGCGGCGAACCTTCCGGCTGACCTGACGGGGGCGGGAGACAGCGGCGGCGGCATGGGGCTCGAAGCGCTGATGTCGTTGCCGTTGCGCGAGGCGCGGGAACAGTTCGAGTGTGACTACCTCCGCGCCCAGCTGAGCCGCTTCGGCGGCAACATATCGCGTACGGCTTCATTCGTCGGCATGGAGCGCTCGGCCCTGCATCGCAAGCTACGCGCGCTCGACATCAGCGTTGGCGACCGGGATGAGCAAGCTGCCGCAAACGAGGCAGCGGCAATCTGAACCAGTGGCGGGATGGCTTGCCTTGCAGGCCATCATGGAGCATTGTCCCGCCGGTCCAAGGGGCCACGCAAACAACTTGCAAGGCGGTAACAGGCAAGCCCGATGAAAATCATTATCTGTGGGGCGGGGCAGGTCGGCCGCGGTATCGCCGAGCGTCTTGCCGTCGAAAATCACGACGTCACCGTAATCGATATTTCCAGCGAACTGATCGAGGCGATTTCCGCCAACACCGACGTGCGCGGCATCGTTGGCCACGGCGCCCACCCGGATGTGCTCAACGAAGCAGGCGGCGCCGAGGCGGACATGATCATCGCGGTGACCTTCGTCGACGAAGTCAACATGATGGCCTGCGAGGTGGCCAAGGCGCTGTTCAACATTCCCACGCGCGTCGCCCGGGTGCGTGACCAGTCCTACCTGATGCCGCAATACGCCAAGCTGTTTACCCGCGAAAACACGGCTGTTGACGTGGTGATTTCGCCGGAGGTGGCAGTTGGCGAGATGGTGCTTCGCCGGCTGGCGCTGCCGGGCGCGTTCGAGGCGATATATTTCGTTGATGAGAAGGTGCTGACACTCGGCATCAAGATCGAGGAAGACTGTCCGGTCATAAACACCTCACTGTCGCAATTGTCGGGATTGTTTCCGGATCTCAATGCGGTGGTTTGCGGCATCGTGCGCGATGGCAGGCTGTTCGTGCCGCATTCGAGCGAGCAGATGCTGCCGGGCGACCGCGCCTACGTGATCAGCGACCGGAGCCAGGCTACCCGCGTGCTGGCGCTGTTCGGACATGAGGAACGGCCTGCACGGCGGGTTCTGATCGGCGGCGGCGGCACCATTGGTACCTACGTGGCGCGCAAGCTTGAGGAGCGGGATTCGCATATCAAGGTCACCATCATCGAGCACAATCTTGCCCGTGCCGAACAGGTAGCCGATGAACTCGACAATGCCGTCGTGCTGCACGGCTCGGCGCTGGACGCAACATTGCTGCAGGAAGCCGAAATCTCGCGAACCGAGACCTATATCGCGTTGACCAATGACGACAAGGTGAACGTGCTGTCAGCGATGCTGGCCAAGCAACATGGCGCGGGCACGGCGTCGTGCCTGGTGACCAGCCTCGATGCGCGGCCGCTGGTGTCGCCGCTCGGCATCGATTCGTATATCGACCCGCGGTCTGTAACGGTTTCGTCGATCCTGCAGCACGTCCGGCGCGGCCGCATTCGCGGCGTGCATGGAGTTGAGGCAGGCGAGGGGGAAGTGGTGGAGGCCGAGGCCCTGGAAACCTCGCCGATGATCGGCAAGCCGCTGCGCGAGGCGGAACTTCCCGACGGCATCCGTATCGGCGCGATCGTGCGCGATGACGAGGTGCTGATTCCCACAGGCGACACCGAGATCAGGCCGAATGACCGGGTGGTGATGTTCGCGTTGCGCGACAAGATCGAGGAAATCCAGCACCTGTTCCGCGTCAGTATCGAGTATTTCTAGGCGCTACACGGCGGATTTTGCCGGTAGCGCATTCCATAAAGTGGAATTATAGTGAGCGAAGCACTTGAGCGGGGCGGGGAGTGGACCTGGCTTTTCGCGCCCTGTTCCGAGTGATGCGGCAAGAACAATAAGAGAGGCCTAAATGGCACAAGAAAAGGCGCAAAACCTTCAGGACACCTTCTTGAACACGGTTCGGCGGAACAAGGTTTCCGTTACGGTGTTTCTTGTAAACGGGGTCAAGCTTCAAGGTGTCATTACCTGGTTCGACAATTTCTGCGTTCTGTTGCGGCGCGATGGCATGTCGCAACTGGTTTACAAGCACGCCATTTCAACCATCATGCCGGCCCAGCAGATCTCGCTTTACGACGAAGACGGCGAAAGCAATTGACCCAAAGCTGCTTCTGCAGGGGCGTGCTGGCGGGTTCATCCTCGCGTACAAGGGCATGAGCGGCCATGACTGACCGGTCAGGCGACGGCAGCGGCATCGAGTTCCAGATCGAGGGGCCCGAGGTCACACGGGCCTTTGTGATTCACCCCGATGTAAAGTCCCGCGGCCCGGCGAAAGGCGGCTGGCGCGATGCACAGGCGAAGCTTGACGAGGCGGTGGGCCTGTCGCTGGCCATAGAGCTTGAGATCGCCGCAGCCGTCATCGTGCCGCTGTCCAAGGTTTCGCCGGGGGCGTTTTTCGGCACCGGCAAGGTGGCCGAACTGGGTGAGCAGATCGAGGTGGCAGAAGCCGACATCGCCATTCTCAATGGCCAGCTGTCGCCGGCCCAGCAGCGCAATCTTGAACGGGCGTGGAAGGTCAAGGTGCTTGATCGCACCGGGTTGATCCTCGAGATATTCGGCCGCCGCGCCAACACCCGCGAAGGCACCTTGCAGGTGGAACTGGCCCACCTGAACTACCAGAAAAGCAGGCTGGTGCGCTCATGGACGCACCTTGAACGCCAGCGCGGCGGGGCAGGGTTCATGGGTGGCCCCGGTGAAACGCAGCTGGAAGCTGACCGCCGTATCATCCAGGACCGCATAACGCGCCTCAGGAAGCAGCTGGACCAGGTGGTGCGCACCCGGACGCTGCACCGCGAGAGCAGGGCGAAGGTGCCTTATCCGGTGGTGGCGCTGGTGGGGTACACCAATGCCGGCAAGTCAACGCTATTCAACCGCCTGACCGACGCGGACGTGCTGGCCAAGGACCTGCTGTTTGCCACGCTCGACCCGACCATGCGCCAGATCGAGTTGCCGAAAGGCCGCAAGGTCATCCTGTCGGATACGGTGGGGTTCATCTCGGACCTGCCAACGACGCTGGTTGCCGCGTTTCGCGCCACGCTGGAAGAAGTGCTGGCAGCTGACGTCATCCTGCACGTGCGCGACATTGCCCATGCCGAAACCGAGGAGCAGGCTGCCGACGTCATGGCAGTGCTGAAGGACCTCGGCGTCAGCAAGAGCGCCCGCGACGAGATCATCGAGGTCTGGAACAAGATCGATCTGCTGGATGCTGACCACCGCGCCGCCCTGAACACCGACGCCGCCAGCCACCAGGCGCGCGTGGTGCCGGTGTCTGCGGTGACGGGCGAGGGGGTTCCGGCGCTGCTGGCGCGGGTGGAAGAGGCGCTGGCGGAGCATATTCCGGTGTTCAGCATTGATCTGGCGCCTGAAGATGGCGCCCAGCTTGCCTGGGTCTATGGCCATGGCGAGGTGCTGGACCGGAAAGAAGGCGAGGACGGCCGCATCCGGTTGACGGCGAGATTTGACGTGCGCCATGCCGGCACGGCAGCCAGGCAGCTTGGCGGGCGAATGAAGCCCGCTGACGGCGCGTAGCCAGTCTCAACCGGTCTGTTTGTCGCGAGCCCTGATTTCGTCCCAGATGGCGTCCATCTGCTCGAGCGTGGCTTCGTCCAGACTGCTGCCGCGTGCTTCAATTTGTTCTTCCACATAATTGAAGCGACGGGTGAATTTACCGTTGGCCTGGCGCAGCGCATCCTCGGCGTCGATCCCGAGGTGGCGGCCAAGGTTCACCATCACGAACAGCAGGTCACCGAACTCCTCGGCCTGCCTGTGGTGAGGCATGGAGGCTTGCGCTTCGGCCAGTTCCCTTGCTTCCTCGACCACCTTGTCCAGCACGCGTGAAATATCCGGCCAGTCGAAGCCCACCTTTGCCGCACGCTTCTGCAGCTTCAGCGCCCGCGTGAGGGCGGGCAGGGCCAGCGGAATGCCGTCCAGGTGCCGGACGTGCTCTTTGTCGGTGCCCTTGCGTTCCTCGGCCTTGATGCGCTCCCAGAAGCCCTTGGCCACCCCGGCCGAGCGGGCTGCTTCATCGCCGAATACGTGCGGATGGCGGCGGATCATCTTGCTGGTGATGGCCTCGACAACGTCGTCGAAGCTGAAATCGCCAGCCTCGTGCGCCATTTGCGCGTGGTAGACCACTTGCAGCAGCAGATCGCCCAGTTCCTCGCATAGATCGCCCATGTCGGCGCGTTCGATGGCGTCTGCAACCTCGTAGGCTTCTTCCAGCGTGTACGAAACGATGGAGGCGAAGTCTTGCTCAAGGTCCCACGGGCATCCGGTTACCGGGGTTCGCAGCGCGGCCATGATTGCCAGCAAGGTGGCGATATCGCGCTTGGGCATTTGCGTGGGATCATCAGTGGTCATGGCTGGCGAGCCTAACAGCAGGGATCATGGCAAGCCATGTTGCGGGCTCGCGTTATCCCCACATGCGTCATTCGCATAATATATATTATGGAATATTATTGAGCCGCTGAATGGCGGAAATCCAGCATCATGCGTCCACGCCGACGATCCTGTACGTGCTGTCGGAAATGTTGCCCTGCCAGAACCAAAGCGCCAGCAGCGGTTCATCGCGGGTCGTCGTGGCGTGGCGCTGATTGGATTGATGCACAAAGGCTTCGCCGGGTTTGCGCCTCACATACTGCGCATCATCCATCTGCCAATCCGCCGTGCCGCTGAGCACCAGATAATGCTCCACGGCCTCGTGCCAGTGACTGGGATAGATCGTGTCGCGGGCCTGCAGGTATAAGCCGAAGCTCACATCGTCGCTGGCGATCATGCCTTTTGGTCCTGCCAGTTCGACATAGGCATAACGGCCCCTGAAACTGTCCGGCATCTTCATGCTGCCTTCAGACCATGCCAGCGCGCCACCCATGCGTTCCAGCGCATCGCGCAGGCTGTGATTGACTCCCAAAGCCACCAGAGCGTCTGCGTAGTCTTCCATCAGATGCTGCGGAACGCCGGAGCCGGTCTTCACCGCTGCCGGCGCGGCAATGCCTGCAATGAGGCCGCGCAGATGATCATGGCCAGCTGCCGACCAGGCGTCACCGATGGCGGCCAGCAACTCGCGCATCAGGCAATCTCCACGACCATGCCGTCGTAGGCCGCCGTGACGTGCGCGGGCGTTGAGTCGCACATGGTGCGGTAATCAAGGTCCACATGCATGTTGGTCAGGATGGCGCGCTTCGGCTTCATCCGCTCGATCCATGCCAACGCGTCTTCAAGGTTGAAATGGCTCGGATGCGGCGTGGTGCGCAGCGCATCGATGATCCAGACGTCGAGCCCCTCCAGGTGCGGCAACACCTCGTCGGGAATGTCCTTGATGTCCGGCGTGTAGGCCACGTCGCCCCAGCGGAAGCCCAGCGCGTCGATATCACCATGGTTAACGCGGAACGCCCTTGCCTCGATGGCGCCGGCAGCCCCGGATGTACTGACGGACTTGCCAGCTTCGATGGAATGCATGTCGAGAATTGGCGGATAGGATGACCCCGGCGGCGTGATGAAACAGTAGCTGAACCGCGTCATCAGCATGTCGGCGGTCGCGTGATCGGCCCATACCTGCACGCGCTGGCGCATGTTGATGGCGACCTGGCGCAAATCGTCGATGCCGTGGGTATGGTCGGCGTGCTCGTGGGTGTACCAGACGCCGTCCAGCGCGCCCACATTGACGCTGTTGAGCTGGGCGACAAGGTCCGGCGTGGTGTCCACCAGGACGCGGGTGAGGGCCTCCCCTTCCCGCTTCTCCAGCAACACCGAGCAGCGCCTGCGCACATTGCGCGGCTCATTGGGGTCGCAGTTGCCCCAGTTGTTGCCAATCCGGGGCACGCCGCCTGACGAGCCGCAGCCCAGGATGGTCAGGGTGAGGCTCATGCAGCCTCCCTGTATGCTTCTGGGCGTTCCGCCTTGGAGAACAGGCGGAAGAAATTGTCGGATGTAATTCGCGCCATCTCATCGACCGGAAGGCCTTTCACCTCGGCCAGGCAGGACAGCGTGTGGGCGGTGAAGGCTGGTTCGTTTGACTTGCCCCGATGTGGCACCGGCGCAAGATATGGCGCGTCGGTTTCGACCAGCATCCGGTCGAGCGGGCAGATCCGGGCGGCCTCGCGGATCTCCTCGGCCGACTTGAAGGTCAGGATGCCGGAGAATGACAGGTAGGCTCCCAGCGCCAGCCCGCGTTCCGCCAGTTCGATGCCGGATGAGAAACAGTGCAGCAGCGGCTTGAAAGCCCCCTTCCCCATTTCCTCTTCCAGTATTGACGCTGTGTCATTTTCGGCAGAGCGCGAGTGGATGACCAGCGGCAAGCCGGTCATGCGGGCGGCGGCGATGTGGGTGCGGAAGCCTTGCGCCTGCGCGTCTCGCGGGCTGTTGTCATAATGATAGTCGAGGCCGGCTTCGCCCAGGCCCACGCATTTCGGGTGCGAGGCAAGGTCAGCCAGTTGCTCGGCCGTCACGTCGAGTTCTTCGTGGGCGTTGTGTGGATGGGTGCCGACTGTGAACCAGACTTCCGGGTGCGCCTCGGCGATGGCGCGGATGGCATCGTAGCGCTTGACCCGCGTTGAGATGGTCACCATGGCGTGCACGCCGACGGCATGAGCGCGCGCAATCACGCCATCGATATCCGCGCTGAGGACGTCGAAATCGAGATGGCAGTGGCTGTCGACGATGGCTGGCTTGCTCACAACGGCCCCAATCACGTTCAGGCTGCGGTTTCCGGTTCAACATAACGCGGAAAAACGCCTTCCGGTTTCGGCAGCGCCGTGCCGGGCACAAGAGCCGCCTTTTCGACGCGGAAGTGCCGATTGTCCCCGGCCACGCTCAACAGGTCCAGCAGCTTGGCCGCGCCATCGGGAATGAACGGCTGGGCGGCTGTCGCCACCACGCGGATCACCTCTGCCGTGGTGTACAGTACGGTGTTCATGCGGTCCGGGTCGGTCTTCTTCAGCGCCCAGGGTTCCTGGCCCGCGAAGTAGCGGTTGGCGTCTGCCACCATCTTCCAGATGATTTCCAGCGCCTTGTGAATGCGGAACTGGTCCATCTCGGTGCGGGCCGCATCGAGAATGGCGTAGGCCGCGTCGAGGATTTCCCGGTCATCGGCGGTGAAGCCGCCGTGCGGCGGCACCTGGCCGTCGCAGTTCTTGGCGATCATCGACAGCGAGCGCTGTGCCAGGTTGCCCAGGTCGTTGGCGAGGTCGGCATTGACCCGGTTGACGATGGCCTCGTGGCTGTAGTTGCCGTCCTGGCCGAACGGCACCTCCCGCAGGAAGAAATAACGCACCTGGTCAACGCCGTACTGGTCAATCATCAACTGAGGATCAACCACGTTGCCGACCGACTTCGACATCTTCTCGCCGCGGTTGAACAGGAAACCGTGGCCGTAGACGTGTTTCGGCAGCGGCAGGCCTGCCGACATAAGGAAGGCCGGCCAGTAGACCGCGTGGAAACGGATGATGTCCTTGCCGATGATGTGGGCATCGGCGGGCCAGAAGCGCTTGCGCGGGCCGTCTTCAAGATAGCCGGTCGCGGTCAGGTAGTTGGTCAGCGCATCCACCCACACGTACATGATGTGGCCCGGCGCACCCGGCACCGGGATGCCCCAGTCGAAGGTGGTGCGTGAGACGGACAGGTCCTGCAGGCCGCCCTTTACGAAGCTCACCACCTCGTTGCGGCGCTCCTGCGGGCCGATGAAGTCGGGCTGGTCGGCATAGAGCTTCAGCAGCTTGTCCTGATAGGCGGAGAGCTTGAAGAAATAACTTTCCTCCTCGACCCACTCTACCGGCGTACCGGTCTTGATCGAGTGCTTCTGGCCGTCGCGGTCTTCGAGTTCATCCTCGCCGTAGAACGCTTCGTCCCGCACCGAATACCAGCCGGCATACTTGTCGAGATAGATGTCGCCATTGGCAGCCATGCGCTTCCACAACTCGGTCACCGTGTCGTAGTGGCGCTGCTCGGAAGTGCGGATGAAATCGTCGTTGGTGCAGTTGAGCGCCTCGACCATGGCCTTGAACTTGGGCGCCATCTCGTTGACGAACTCTTCTGCCGACTTGCCCTGCTTGGCTGCCGTCTGCTGGATTTTCTGGCCGTGCTCGTCGGTACCGGTCAGGAAGAACACGTCAAACCCGTCCAGCCGCTTGAAGCGGGCCAGCGCGTCCGTTGCCAGCGCCTCGTAGGCATGGCCGATGTGGGGCGCTCCGTTGGGATAGGAAATGGCCGTGGTGATGTAGAAGGTGGGCTTGTCGGTCATGTTGTTTTTCTTCAGGCCCGGCGGGCCTTGTCGATCTGCTCAAACGCCTGCAGCATGGTCAGACGCCGGTCGAGGTTTAGGCTATTTGTTTCGCGAATGCTACGGCTGATGGCGTCGTGCGCCTCGGCCATCGCCAGCCCCGTTGCCGCACTTTCCGGCGCACGGGCGGCATGTGCTGCGGCCTGCGCAAGCCAGCCGTCCAGCAGTTCGCAAAAACTGGCAAACCGGTCTTCGGTTCCACGTCCATGCAGCGCGTTGGCAACGGCGAAGCGCGTGGCGCCATCGATCCGGCCGCGTTGCGCGGCCTCGGCAAAGCGGGCAAACACGGCCCCTGCCCCGGTCTCGGCCAGCGACAGGGCAAGCCCCGGGCTGCCCTGGGCGATGCCGGTGAGCTTGAGCGCTTCACGGCCCGCGCCGTCCGGCAAGCCTTCAAGCACCGTGCGCGTGTCAGCCTCTCTGAGGCGCGCCAGCGGCAGTTCGATGCAGCGTGAGCGAATGGTGCGCAGCAGCCGGCCTCGCTGGCTGCACACAAGAATGAAAACCGACCGGGCCGGGGGCTCCTCGAGCGTCTTGAGCAGCGCATTGGCGGCGGCGAGGTTCATGTCCTCGGCGGCATCCACTATGGCGATGCGCCAGCCCCCTGCTCCGGCCGTCTTGGAAAAGAAGTCGCCAACCTTGCGGCTCGTCTCGACATTGATGACAGTCTTCAACTTGCCGCCGTCGGCAATCTTCTCAACGATCTTCAGGTCGGGGTGGGCACGGGCTTCAACCTGCGCTGCCACGTGATCTGTCCGTGGAACGGCAAGGCCGCCCGGCGGCGCGGCTGACGGATCCGGATGCCGTAACAGGAATTTCGCCAGCCGGTAGGCCAGCGTCGCCTTGCCGATGCCCTTGGGCCCGGTCAATAGCCAGGCATGATGAAAGCGCCCCGAGTGGTAGGCATCGAGCAATCGCTGTTCGGCCTCATGATGACCCACCAGAGCCTGCGCGTGGCGCGGATGCAGCGGGCCTTCGCGCGGGTCTTGTTCCTCGTCATTCTTGCTCATGACTCAACCAGCGCCATGCGGGACGACACGGCCTGCCAGACCTTTTCTTCAACTTCCTCCGGCGTACCACTTGCATCAATAATCCGGCACCTGTCTGCGTTAGCTTGAGCAATGCCACGAAACGCATCGCGCAACCTTTCGTGGAACGATAACCCCAACCTTTCGAACCTGTCCGCTCCGCCACGCTTTTTCGCACGGGACAGCCCAGTAAGTGGATCGAGGTCAAAGACAAGGGTCAGGTCAGGTTGTGTTTCTCCTACAACTTCGCGATCTATTGCCTCAATGAGGTCGAGGCCGATTCCTCCTGCTATGCCTTGATAAGCACGCGTAGAGTTGGAAAAGCGATCGCAAATGACAGTTTGCCCGGATCGCAGTGCAGGACGGATTGTCCGGCTAAGGTGGCTATCTCGTGCTGCATAATTTAACAGCGCATCTGCCGTTGGACTCCATCGGCCCGGCTCGCCCGTGACCAGCAGTTCGCGGATTGCGTCTGCATCAGTAGAGCCGCCGGGTTCGCGGGTGGTCACGATGTCATGACCAGCCTGCCGCAGTCGCTCGGCCAGGCGGACAACCTGCGTACTCTTGCCGGCGCCCTCGCCGCCTTCGAAGGTAATGAACCAGGAGCGTTTCATGGGCGCGGAACCTATCAACCGCCAAAGGTCATGAAAAGCGCTGAATCGAGCGCCTTGCTCCATATGCTTCCGGTGGGTTCAACGCTGTCGCGTACCACGACCGGGCCGGACGAGACAAACTTGCCGCCGGCATAGATCATCACCTTGCCGATTTCCGTGCCCGCCTTTACCGGTGCAACCAGCGGCCCCTTGTAAACCAGCCGCGCCTCGGCGGCGGCCAATTCCTGATCCGACATCGACGTGACGATGTCCGCGCCCGCGACGATACGCACGGTGGATTGCTCGCCGCCCCAAACCCTTGCCTGCCCCACGGTGTCACCAGAGGAGAACAGTTGCACCCGGCGGAACTGCCGGAAGCCGTAGTCTAGCAGGCGTGTGACCTCTTCCTCGCGCTCCCGGGCCGATTTCAGGCCGGCAACCACCACGATGAGACGACGGCCCTCGCGCTCGGCCGATCCGATCATGCCGTAACCGGAGTCGCTGATGTATCCCGTCTTGACGCCATCCGCTCCCGGGTAGCTGCCGAGCAACGGGTTGCGATTGCGCTGGCGGATGTTGTTCCAGGTAAACTCAGGCTGCGAGTAATACTTGTACTGCTCCGGAAACACCTCGATCAGGTAGCGGGCGAGACTTGCCAGTTCCCGCACCGTCGAGACGTGCCCCTCGGCAGGCAAGCCGGTGACGTTCTTGAACACCGATCTGGTGAGGCCGAGTTCGCGGGCCCGCGCCGTCATCATGTCCGCGTAGACTTCTTCGGAGCCGGCAATTCCCTCGGCAATGGCGATGGCCGCATCGTTGCCGGACTGGACGACAGCGCCGGGAATCAGGTCTGCCAGCGCCACGGACGAACCCAGCTCGGCATACATCGTCGAACTGCCCGACGGCGCGCCGCCGGTTCGCCAGGCATGTTCGGAAATGGTGAAAGTGTCGGTAAGCTTGAGGTTGCCCTCCTTGAGCCGTTCGTAGACCAGCAGCATGGTCATGATCTTGGTCATGCTTGCTGGCGGAAATGGCTCGTCCGGGTTCTTCTCCAGAATCACGGCGCCGGAACGGCTGTCCATGATGATGGCGTGCGAGGCGCGCGTCTCGAAGCTTTCGGTCTGGGCATGTGCAACGCCGGGCTGCCACGCCATGACAGCCATGATGGCGGTGATGAAGCACAACACGATAGAAGGCCAGTCTTTGCGCGGCCGAGCCGTGTGTTTCATGGCGTCCAGTGCGGGTTGATCGACAAATGATCGTCAGCTTACGCACCGCCCGCCGCCAGGGCAACCGCTCCGGCCAACAACCAGTCACAGATTTGTGTCGTGGCCCGAGTTTGCGTCAGTCAGTAACTGGCTACTTTCAGCAATGCATCGGCGTGCCCGCGCGAACGCACGGCGCTGAGAGCCTGTTGCGCATCGGCCTCAGTGCTCAGCGGCCCGACCCGGACCCGGTAAACCTGGCCGTCACCACCCGAGGCTGCCTCGACCATCACGTTGCCGATGTCGGCCAGATCGGCTCGGGCGCGTTCGGCATTTGAGGGATCTGAGAAGGCGGCAACCTGGACAAAGTACACTTCGCCTGCCCCGGCAGCCGGTGCAACGCTTGCGGTGCTGCCGGCAATGCTGGCGGCTGCGTATGTCGACTGTTCAGAGCCGTAGCGTCCATTTCGAAGGTCCGCGCTGGCGATCATCTGGTTGAGCGGCGTTCCGCGCTCAAGCTCCTGGTTCATGGCGGCAAGGTGGCCGTAGTCGCCATCCTTCAGCGGCGCCGGCCCGATGTACTGGACGCGCACCGGTGCCTTGCCCTGGGTCCGGAATCCCAGCGCGTCGGCGGACCGGCGGGACAGGTCGATGATGCGGTCGTTGACGAATGGGCCGCGATCATTCACCCGCACGATAATCGTGCGGCCATTGTTCAGGTTGGTCACCTTGGCGTAGCTGGGCAGTTCCATGGTGGTGTGGGCCGCCGTCAGCTGGTCCATGTCGAACCACTCGCCGTTCGACGTCATGCGCTTGTGGAACTTCGGTCCATACCACGAGGCAACGCCCTTGCGGTCATAGCCGGGGTCATGGCGCGGATGGAACTTCTGTCCGGCCACTTCATAGGGCTTGCCGACATGACGGCGGCCGCCTCCCTTGGGGATAGGTCCCTTGGCCTCGTCCCAGATCGGTGAGCCTACGCCTGCGAACGGGTCCTGCTTGCCGCCGCCCGAGCAGCCGGCAATGGTCACCGCAATGGCGCACAGCAGCCCGGCGCTGACGAGGAAATATCCCGTCCGGCTCCGGTTCGGCAGTTTCACTGGTCTGGTGGTCATGGCGTGCTCTCGTTATTTTGCGCCGCACCCCGCAACCGGGATGCAGATTGGCAAACGCCGCCCTAACGCGACGTTTAAAACTTGATCGATGCTTGCCCCAATTCGGTAAAGTTCCGGTTCCCAAAGGCGGTTAACGCTTGGTTTACGGGCCTGCCTGTGAGATTCTCGCCATCACTCTCACCGCACACAAAACCCTGGACGACATGAACAAGCCTGACGCCCCTGCCCGCTTCTCCACCTCCCTGTCGGCGCAAATGACGGATGCAATCCGCAACCGTCCCGTCAGCCGTGACGACCTCGAGGCGGTCGCCCTGTTCACGCTCGACGCCATTGCCAACACGGTTGCCGGCCGCAACTCGGTGCCCGGCGCCAAGCTGCTGGCCTGGCATCGGGCCATGCAGGCGGCGAGCGGCGATACCGGCGGGGCCGATCAGGCGCGGCTGTCGTTTCTCTACGGCGCCCTGTGCCACATCCTCGAAGTTGACGACCTGCACCGCGCGTCGGTTGTCCATCCCGGCTGTGTGGTCGTGCCGGCGGTAATGGCGATGGCTGCGGGCCGGCCCGGCAACGAGGCGCTGACCGCCGTTTTGTGGGGCTTCGAGGCCTGTACGCGGGTTGGCATGAGCGTGGGCCCCGCGCACTACCGGACCTGGCACAACACTGCCACCTGTGGCCCCTTCGGCTCGGCCATGGCCATTGCATCACTGCTGAATCTGACGGCTGAGCAAACCGTTCATGCGCTGGGCAATGCGGGCTCGCAGTCAGCCGGCCTTTGGGAATTTCTCGACACCGGAGCCGAAACCAAGCACCTGCATGCCGGACGCGCTGCCGAGGCGGGGCTGGTGGCAGCCACGCTGGCTGCGCAGGGCTTTACCGGTGCCCGGACGATCCTCGAAGGCCGGCGCGGATTCTTCGCCGCGACATGCACGGACGCGGATGCGTCCCGGCTGGTTCCGGCGGACAGCGATCCGTGGCAACTGCACCTGACATCCATCAAGCCCTGGCCATCGTGCCGGCATACCCACCCGGCCATCGATTGCGCCCTGACGCTGTATCAGCGCATCGGCGGCGCGGCGCGGATCGAAAGGGTTCAGGTGTCGGCATACCCCGCCGCACTTGACCTGTGCGACCGGGTGCAGGTGAACAGCGCATATGAAGGCAAGTTCTCGCTGCAGCACTGCGTGGCAGCCGCACTCAGCGACGGGCAAGTGGATTTCGACAGTTTCGAGCCGGATGCGCGCGCGCGCCTGGCGGATTTGCGCTCGCGCATCGCCGTGGAGGCGGTTGAGGAGTATTCCCGCGCCTACCCTGTTCACTGGGGCAGCCGGCTGCGCGTGACTCTCACAGACGGGACCGTGATGGAGCAGGCCGTATCCGATGCCCGCGGCGACCCTGAACTTCCGCTCGGCCACGACGACATGGTCAGCAAGGCACGCGGCCTCATGGTGCACGGCGGTCACCCGGACCCTGACGCCCTGATACAGGGCATTCTCGACATGGCCAACAACGGGCCGGCGCCAGACCTTGCACCGCTGCTGAAAGTCTGAAGACGCCAGGGTTGTCAGTTCGTGCCGGACTGACCTGTCTGCTGTCCTGATGCGCTGTCTACGGAGGTGGTTTCGCCGGCGGCAGCGGGTTGCGCGGTTTCGACGGAATTGCCGCCATCTGCGGGCTTGGCGGACGCCAGCACTGCCTTCAGCCGGGCATGGTTCTGCTGACCGTGAGCATTGCCTTGCGCGGCAGACTTTTCGTAGAGCTCGATGGCCTTTCCGGCGTCCTTTGCGGTGCCCCAGCCCATTTCGTACATGCCGCCAAGATTGTTCTGGCCCCACGCATTGCCGGCGTTTGCTGTTTCTTCGAACAGGCGGAAGGCGACGGACAGGTCGCGTTCGGTACCCATGCCTTGCAGGTACATCAGGCCGAGATTGTTCTTGGCCGCAATGTGACCGCCGTCTGCGGCCTTGGTGTAATAGGTGACCGCTTTCGCCAGGTCCGGCTTGACGCCGGTACCATAGTGATACCCATGGGCGGCCTTGTAGGCGGCCTCTATGTTGCCCTTGTCGGCTGCGCTGGCGAACAGCGTCAGTGCATTGGCCGGATTGGCCTTCAGGTCCTTGCTGCCTTCGAGCAGCAGGCCGCCAAGCAGGAACTGCGCATCGGCATCCCCTTTTTCGGCAGCGGCTGTCAGCCAGCGCGCAGCGCGCGTGATGCTCTTGCGGGTGCCGTTGGCCCCTTCGAGATAGTCCTTTGCCAGGGAGATCTGGGCAGCCACGTCCCCCTGCTTTGCAAGCTCATTCTTTTCCTTGAATGACATCGAAGCCAGGTCGGGCGCCTGCTGTTGTTGTACCGGCGCCTGTTCGTTGCCGCCCGTTTGAGCCTGTGCGGCCGGTGCGAATGCGGCGGCGCCAAGCAACAACCCGGCAGCAGCTAGCGATGCCAGCGATATTCTGAACTCGTTCATTGTCAGGCCCCTCGGGATTTCAGGTTATGCCGCTTATGACATCAGCGGGCATTCAATGCAAATCTCTAACCTTGGGAAACTGTCAGGCTGAAAGCCTAGCGGATCCGCGTCCACGTTTGCGATCCGCACAGGAACTTGGCAAAACAGCCTTCCACGCCCATGGTCGCGCCACCCGGGTCCAGGTAGATGTCGTATACCTTGCCGTTCTGGGCGTTGTAGACGAGGCCCTTCAGCAGGTCGCCATCCTCGTTGGGCTCCAGACCCTTGATGATGGTCAAGCCGATGAGCGGGCGCATCCGCTGGCTGGCGTCGGGGTTGTTGACGTCCGTCTTCGGGTTGCCGGCCTCGTCAAAAGGTTCGCGCAGCCAGACGATGTTGCCGCACAGATATTGGCCGCATGGCGCAATCTCGATGTTGGATTTGCCTTCCTCATCCGCCCAGACACCCTGGGCGCGCTCGATGAGCGTCGAGGCTGCGGCGCTGCCCGAAAGCCCGGGCCAGGCCACAAGCGCCATCAACGAGAACAGTGCAAGAAAGGATTTCATGAGTGGCATATACCTGTGCGGCGACCTTGGATCAAACCGACTGCTACAATTGATCTGTGGCCACACTAGGACAGACATGGTGAACGGATTATGAAACGGCAATCGTGATCACGCAGATGCGATGTGGCAAAAGCTGGCGCAGCCGACTGCTGCCGCTGTCATTGCGTGGCTCTTGCCTACGGCTGGCCTGACGGGTAAACCAGCGCGGTCGTTGGCGCTTGCACCACAATCGAATCGCGGAGGGGTGGCAGAGTGGTCGATTGCGGCGGTCTTGAAAACCGTTGGGCTTCACGGTCCCGGGGGTTCGAATCCCTCCCCCTCCGCCACCTTGGGTTTAAGTGCAGTTGTCCCGGCCCGCGTCAATACGCTCCAGATATCGCGGTTGCGGTAAGTGCAACGATTTGGCAACGTTATTGGCACAGACTCACTAAGCGGTCTTCCGAGACCGTTCGCGGGCGTCGGCTCCCGGTTCAAACGGACCGCCGCCTTTCACTCACCGGAATTAACCGGAGGTGATCGCCATGGCAGGCGACAACAATTCCAACCCGGCAGGCAATCCCACTCAGTGCGTTGCGGCAACGGCCAGCGAGGCTCGCCGTTTCACACCAACTGCACTGAAGGTTGACAAGCCGCAGAACAATTCAGGCGATCCAGTGGATATCCACTACGCCGAGCGTTTCCTGCCCTGAGCCGCAAGGCTGGCGGAAGCGGACGTTGAACGGCAGGTAATGTCGAACTGCTGATTGCTATCGCCTGCGGACGAGGCAGTCGCGTTCTCCGGCTGCAATCAGCTTGTTGCAAAGCTCCGTAGCAGCCTGCTTCGACTGCACAGGCCCCATTCCCAATCGATAGAAAGTGCCACTCGCTCCCAGGTTCGTTTGCTGGACGGCTGGCGGCAGGTTGCCCAGCAGGTTTCCGTGGCGTGCCCGCAATTGCTGGTACTGGCTCATGGCTTCCTGCTCCGAGCGATAAGCTGCAAGCTGGATGACGTAGCCCTCTCCTGTTGGCGCGCTGACCTGCGGCTGGGGCTGGGCAGGCGGCGCGAAGGCCTGCAGTGATTGCGATGTCACAGGCTGCTGGACTGGCGGCGCAGGCGCAGGCGCTGAGGCGCAAGCGCGACCTGAGGCTGCGGTTGCAGGGCCTGGGGAGCGGTCTGCGCCGGCTGTGAACCCGTCACGGTCTGGTTGAACGGCGTTCTGGTGCCCGCAAGCGGATCATCGTCGCGTGCGCCTGCACGAGTGGTTCTGGCCGGCTGTTGGGCGGTCCCGGGCTCCGGTTCAACGGGGGTGAACAGGCTTCCTGCCTGAGAAGACGCTTGATCGGACGGAGCCGGCAACAGGCCTGGCAAGGGTTGCGGTTCAGCTTGTGGCAACGGTGTCGGCGCCGGTGCCGGTGCTGGCTGCACGACCGGCCTGAACTCCGTCGTAGGGGCCTGCTCGATTGCCGCCACGAGGTTGCGTGGCTTGCTGCGAGGCACGGGCGGATTGTTGATTGGCCCGCTTGAAACGGCAGAAGCCGCCGGTTCAACCCCGGCGGCCCCCTCTTGGTTGTCTGTGCGCACGTCAGCATTCGAAACTTGCTCGGCTGGTTCCGGGGCAGCACCGCCGGGCTGCAAGGAACCTTGCGTCTGCGGTGGTGGCGGGAGTGGAAGCGGCAGGCTGTCGCTGTCGCCATTGCCTGCCGGTGGTGCGACAGGCGTTTCTTCCCGCGGGACGATCTGCTCTGG
Source organism: uncultured Alphaproteobacteria bacterium (assembly GCA_963700935.1). GTDB lineage: Bacteria > Pseudomonadota > Alphaproteobacteria > Rhizobiales > Aestuariivirgaceae > Anderseniella. The sequence goes on from CAVOZK010000024.1 coordinate 56,306, forward strand.
CTGGTTGGCGCCGTCTCCGCTCAGCAACCGCTCGTAGATCATCTTGCGGCCCTGGGCAGGTGCCGTGCCATCCTGTTGCGGCGCTGCTGCATCCGGCTCGGCCTTAACAGGCTCCTGCGGTGCCGATACGGTTGGCACTGCCCCGCCTGCATCGCCGGTCGCCGGCTTTTGCGACTTGTACATGTAGATCAGGCCGATCGCGAGGGCGGCCATGGCCAGCAGCGCCAGGATAAGCATCACGATGCCTCCCCAGCGGCGGGGCTGCTCGTCCTCGAAATCGTCGTCGTACTCCCGGTAGGCCTGGGCATAATCCCGAGCCGTGCGGCCGGAATAATTGCCGCCGGGCGCGTCATCATCGAAGGGATCATCAAAATCGGCACGCAGCGGTTCGTTGCGCGGCGCAGGTGAACGTGCCTCCGGGGCGCGGCCAAGCGGCTGCGCCGGGCGGTAGCCGTTATCCTCGAACAGGTCATCGTCGCCATAAGGCGCCCGCGGGTTGCGCGTCTGGGGCGCTGGCGGCGCTGGTGGCCTTGGCGGTTGCGGGTATCCACCCGGCTGCGGCGGCTGGTAGCCGGCGGGCGGCATCGGACGCGCCCCTGGCGGCGGCGCATAACCGGGGCCTTGCGGGCGGTAGGCCGGCTGCGGCTGCTGCGGCGGATAGGAGGGCTGCCCATATCCCGGTCGCGGCGGCTGATATTGCGGTGCCTGCGGCGGCATTGCCTGAGGCGCGGGCCTTCCCATCGGCGCGGGCGGGCGTGGCTGTGCCGCAGGCTGCTGGGCAGATGGAAGCTGCGCCGGATAAGGAGCAGGAACAGGCGCGTGAGGCTGGGCTACCGGCCGCTGCGGGGTGGCCTGGACCGGTGGTGCCGGCGGCTGTGCGGGCGCCGGTGCCGGTGTTGCGGGTTGGACGGCGCGCGGTTCGGTCTTCTCGGCCTGTGCTGTCTCGACTTCCTTCCTGGCGAACGAGAATTTCTCCAGGCTGCTGCTGGCAGCAGTGCGCTTCTTTACGGCTTCTTCTGCTGCTTCACGATGCTTGCGCAACCGCTCAGCGAAAGCATCGTCCTGCGATGCCCGCGAAGGCGCCGGTTGAGGTTGCGGGGCCTGAGGTGCCGGGGGACGCGGCGCCATTGCCGCAGTTCCCGGGCGCGGCGCCATGGGCGCCGGCCGCGCCACGACCTTTGACGTTACCTGCTGGCCGGCCGGAGGTTGAGCCGGTTGTGGTCTTGGCGCAGGCGGGGGCGTCGTTTCGCTCGTTTCCTTGCGAGACTCGTCTATGCCCAACCTGTCGCGCCAGCTGCGCGAGCCGGACTTACCGGTACTGTCCTGATCCATCGGTCCCCACCAAAACTTACATCTCGTGTACGGGTCTCACGCCGAGGATATGCAAACCACTCGCCAATGCATAGCGAATCATTTGCAGCAGCGCGAGACGTGCCCGCGTAAGATGCACCTGATTAGGCAAAATAAACCTTAATTGAGGCTGATCTTTGCCCTTGTTGTAATACGAGTGAAATTCAGCGGCAATATCATAGAGATAGAAAGCAAGCCGGTGCGGCTCGCGGTTATGTGCGGCCATTTCGACCGCCCTCGGCCAGCCTGCCATTAACTGCAGCAGCCGCAGCTCGGTCTCGTCCTTCAGCAGCTCGAGCGTCTCGTCATCAAGAATGTCGAGGTTTTCCAGTACGCTTGGACCTATTTCCTCTCCGGCGCGGGCGAAGGCCGAGCCGATGCGGGCATGGGCATACTGCACATACCAGACCGGATTTTCGCGCGACTGTTCGGTGACCTTCTGGAAGTCGAAGTCCAGCGGCGCATCATTCTTGCGGGTCAGCATCATGAACCGGACCACGTCCGAACCGACCTCGTCCACAACGTCACGGAGGGTGACAAAATCTCCTGCCCGCTTCGACATCTTGAACGGTTCGCCGCCGCGATAAAGCTTGACCAGCTGGCACAGCAGCGCGTCGGCGCGCACCCTGCCCCCGGACAACGCCCGCGCCACCGCCTGCAGACGCTTCACATAGCCGCCGTGATCGGCTCCCAGCACGTAGACGAGTTCGTCAAAGCCTCGCTCGATCTTGTTGCGGGCATAGGCAACGTCAGCGGCAAAGTAGGTGTACGAGCCGTCCGACTTCATCAGAGGCCGGTCGATGTCATCACCGTAATCGGTGGCGCGGAACAGCGTCTGTTCGCGGTCTTCCCAATCCTCGGGCAACTGGCCCTTGGGCGGGGGAATACGGCCCTCGAACACCAGCCCCTGCTCGCGCATCTTCTCAACTGTTTCACCTATCTGGCCGGAATCATGAAGAGATCTCTCCGAGAAGAATACTTCCTGGCGAATGTTGAGAGCCGCAAGGTCCTCACGGATCATCACCATCATGGCGTCGATGGCCCGTTGCTTGACCAGCGCGATTCGCTCGCCGTCATCCATGTCGAGCAGTCCGCTGCCGAACTCGCTGGCCAGCGCCTTGCCGACCGGAACAAGATAGTCGCCCGGATAAAGGCCGGACGGGATATCCCCGATGTCCTCGCCCAGCGCCTGGCGGTAGCGCAGCAGCACCGACTGGGCCAGCACGTCGATCTGGCTGCCGGCGTCATTGATGTAGTACTCGCGGGTCACGTCATGGCCGGTGAAAGCCAGCAGATTTGCCAGCGCGTCGCCAAAGACTGCGCCGCGGCAGTGTCCGACGTGAAGCGGTCCGGTCGGGTTTGCCGACACATACTCGACATTGACCTTGTGCCCCTCGCCCACGCTGCTGCGGGCAAATCCCTCTCCCGCTTGAAGAACTGCGCGCGTGAAGCCGGGCCAGAAGTTTGCCGCAATGCGCATGTTGACGAAGCCGGGGCCGGCGATTTCGGCAGCAGCAACGTCTTCATGCGCAACCAGCACCTCGCACAGGGCGGCGGCAATATCGCGTGGCGGCTTGCCGGCAGGCTTGGCCAGCACCATGGCTGCGTTGGTGGTAATGTCGCCGTGGGCAGGATCGCGCGGCGGCTCCACGACCACCTTCGACACGTCGAGGCCGGAAGGCAGCGTGCCGTTGGCGGCAAGAGCATCGAGCGCGGCATCGAGCACCGCTTTGAAGTGGGCAAATGGGTTCATGGGACCGCTGTTTTCGAGAAGACTTCTGTTTGGCTCATCCAGCCGGACAAGCAAACTGCCGGGCCGGGATTAACGGAAAAGCGGATCAAGGTCAAACAGGCGCTTGTGCTCATCGAGCGCATAGCGGTCGGTCATGCCGGCAATGAAATCACAGACCTGCCGGGCCTGTCGGCTGGAGCCGCGGGACGTGCCCTGCTCCTGCCACCCTGCCGGAAGCTGCGTCGGATCGCTCGTGTAGGCTTCAAACAGGTCGCGAACGACCCGCCGTGCCCGGTTCATCATGGCGGTAACGACGTCGTGCCGGTACATGCGTTCTGACAGGAATGCCTGCAGTTCACGATTGCCTTGCGCCATGCTGTCGGAGAACCCGACGACGGCACGCGGCGCCGCACGCACGTCTTCGGCAGACTTCACCGCAAGCTCAGCCGCGTTGATCCGGGTCTGGTCAATCACGTCGAAGATCATCCACGAGATGACTCGCCGGACCGTTTCATGAATGAGGCGGTGACGGTCGAGATCCGGCCAGGTGTCCTGAACATCGCGCAAGGCTGCGCCGGCAATTGGCAAATCGGCAATGGCGCCGATATCGAACAGGCCCGCTCTCAAGCCATCATCGATGTCATGGGCATTGTAGGCGATATCATCGGAAATCGCCGCCACCTGCGCCTCGGCAGAGGCAAAGCTGTCCAGGCGCAAGTCATGGGTGCCGGCAAATTCGGCAATGGCGTGCGGCAGGCCGGACTTTGCATAGCGACCGAACGGCTTGCCGTTTGCGTCCACCAGCGGACCATTGTGCTTGACCAGCCCCTCCAGCGTTTCCCAGGTCAGGTTCAGCCCGTCGAAGGCGGCATAGCGGCGCTCAAGGCTCGTCACGATGCGCAAAGCCTGGGCGTTGTGATCGAAGCCGCCGTGCGCCTTCATGCAACTGTCCAGCTCGCGTTCGCCGGCATGGCCGAACGGAGTGTGGCCAAGATCATGCGCCAGCGCCAGCGATTCCGTCAGGTCCTCATCGACGCCAAGCGCGCGGGCGATGGAGCGCGCCACCTGCGCCACCTCGAGCGAGTGGGTGAGCCGGGTGCGGTAGTGATCGCCTTCATGATAAACGAACACCTGCGTCTTGTGTTTCAGCCGCCGGAAGGCCGCAGAGTGAATGATACGGTCGCGGTCGCGCTGAAAGGGTGAACGGCCTGCAGGGTCCTCTTCCGCAACGAACCGTCCGCGTGACGCTGCCGGATCGGAGGCGTAAGGCGCTGTCTTGCAACCCGTCATTGCTTTAAGTTCCCGGCGCCGATTGACAAAGCAGCCGCTGGTGCCAACATAACACTCAACATCCATTCACCTTTTTTGGGTCTTGAACATGTCCGGTGCAATCACCCTGACCGAGAACGCCGCCCGGCGCATTCGCGAAATCGTCGCCACCGAAGCGGGCAAGTCCTCCTTGCGGCTTGCCGTGAATGGCGGCGGATGTTCCGGCTTCTCGTACGAATTCTCCCTTGATGACAAGCCGGCGGATGGCGATACAATCATCGAGCGCGATGGTGCCACACTTTTGATCGATTCAGTATCGCTGGTCTATGTGCTCGGCTCGCAGATCGATTTCGTCGACGATCTGATGGCGGCCCAGTTCCAGGTCAACAATCCGAACGCAACCGCATCGTGTGGCTGCGGCACCAGCTTCTCCATTTGACGTCCGCTCTGCCGGGATTGCCTTGTGGCCCACATTTGCGCCATGATCGTGCGCAAGATCGGGACCAGAGGGGCTTTTCTGGGACGAATTCGAATGCAGACACGTACGGGTGTTACGCGGCCTCTCGCTGTTTTCCTTTTGCTTTTCATGGTTTTCCTGACGCCGGCACATGCCGCGCGTGACGGTTCGACAGACCGCCCAGGTCTCGATTACCGCACATTCGAGCTGTCCGCGCCCAATCCCGACCTGTGCGAGAACGCCTGCAAGCGCGAGACGCAGTGCCGGGCGTGGACCTATTCCTGGCCCGGCGCCAAGGGACCAAAGGCCATGTGTGCGCTGAAGACCGGCGTACCGCCCAAGCGTTCCGACACCTGCTGCATTTCCGGTGTGATGTCGACATCGAGCCCGGTCACGCGCACCGACGACCCCAAGCCGCAACCGCCATCACCCGAGCCGGAAAAGCCGGCTTCCACGGCCAAGACTGATTCGAGGCCTGTGCCGCCGCCTCTGCCCGTTCCGGCCCCGGAACCGGCTCCCGCTCCACGGACCCAAGAAACCACGGACCGCACAACGGTTGTGCCCAAGCCCAAGCCGCCTGCCCCGCAGACGGACGAAGATGGTACGGCGGATGCGTCGGCGGAGTTGCCACCCGGCAAGGCGGCTGCCTGCCGCGACTATGCCAGCCGGGCCATTGCACAGAACAATGAGAATCGCAGCCTTGGCTGCGGCCTGACGGGATCGCGCTGGGGCTTCAGCTACGAAGCCTATTACAATTTTTGCGCCGGCAATCCCGACCCTGCCTGGCAGTCTGCGCGCAGCGCCCGCGACCGTGAACTTGAACAATGCAAGACGGAACTCGCCGGCCGCCGCAACGATGATCGCCCGGCAATCGAAATTCCCGACGTAGACGTAGATCTCGGCGACCTGTTCAATGGCGGAGTGCGCGATGAACGGTTCTGCCGGACGTTTGCCGCCCAAAGCGTGCTCCAGGTCGAAGAGGCCCGGCGGCTGGATTGCGGGTTTGGCGGATCGCGCTGGTCGCCAAGCCGTGTCCGCCAGGCCCGGCTGTGCGAGGATATCGGCCCGCGCGCAGCTGCGCAGTTGCTGAATGCCCGTTCCAGACAGCTTGACCGTTGCCGTGTCGAGGCACGTGGTGGTGGCTCTGCCGGCGGGCCCAGCGATTGTGCCGCCTACGCCCAGGAATCGGTGCGTCAGGCCCGTATTTCACGGCGGTTGGGCTGCGGCTACGACGGGCCGCGATGGACGACCAGCTACCGGGCACACCTGCGATGGTGCCAGACGGCGCCACGCGGCGAGGTGATGGCCGAATTGCGCATCCGGGAGCGGTTCCTCGACCGTTGTGACTGAGTCGTCTGACAAGTGCCAATCGCGCCTTGACGGGGCTTGCGTGAGCCGCCATCCATAGTGGCACCATGCAGATTGCCACCTGGAACATCAACGGCGTGAAGGCGCGTATCGACACTGCGCTCGACTGGCTCAAGGAGGCCCGGCCGGACGTCGCCTGCTTCCAGGAAATCAAGTCCGTCGACGAGGCGTTTCCGAAATCCGTTTTCGAGGACCTGGGATACAACGTCGCCACCCATGGACAGAAAGGCTTCAACGGCGTTGCCATCCTGTCCCGCACGCCTATGGAAGACGTCGAAGCGCGGTTGCCCGGCGACGATAACGATGAGCAGGCCAGATATCTGGAGGCGGTCATCACCGGGGATCGCGGCATCGTGCGGGTCGGCTGCCTGTATCTGCCCAACGGCAACCCGGTGGACAGCGACAAGTATCCCTACAAGCTTGGCTGGATGGACCGGTTGATCGCGCACGCACGCGAGCGGCTAAGGCTTGAAGAACCGTTCGTGCTGGCGGGAGATTACAACATCATTCCCGAACCCCGCGACGCGGCAAGGCCGCAGGACTGGGTCAATGATGCGCTTTTCCTGCAGACCTCGCGCGAGAAGTTCCGTGAACTGGCCGCCCTTGGCTTTACGGATGCATTGCGGGCCATGGACGCTTCAGACGGCGTCTATACATTCTGGGACTATCAGGCCGGGGCGTGGCAGAAGAACAACGGCATTCGCATCGATCACCTGATGCTGTCGCCGCAGGCAACCGACAGGCTCAGGGCCGTGCGGGTCGACAAACATGTGCGCGGCTGGGAAAAACCATCCGACCATGTGCCGGTCGTCATTGACATGGATGTCTGAAACCGGGCGGCGACGCCTTGCGGCGTCAGTTGGCGGTGCGGTGCTGCACAGGGTACCGGTTGGACCAGCGCCGGTACAGTTCATCAGCTTCGGCGAGGTCCGGCTGCGACATCGTCCGCGACAGGTGTTCGTGCTGATTGAGCACGCGTGGTGAAAGTTCGCTGTTGGCCGTATCGGCGGCTATGCGGTACCAGACCAGAGCCCTGATTGAATCTGACTTCTCATAGTAGATGTCTGCCAGCATGGCCGCTGCAGCAGCATGGCGCTTTTGCGCTGCGGTGCCGAGCCACCGCATGGCGTAGGCGCGGTCCTTCGCGACGCCTTCACCGGCGAGGTACATCATGCCAAGGCCGTACTGGGCATCCGCATGGCCTGCAGAGGCCGCCATCTGGTAAAGCCGCAGCGCCCGACGCCGGTCACGCTTGATCCCGGCAGCCTTGTTGCCCTCCCGCAGGATGTCAGCAAGGCGGGACAGGCCATCGACCATAAAGAAACGAATGTTGCGGTCGGGTTCGTCCGGGTCAAAGTTGTCAGCCATGCGTTGGTAGATATCATGCGCCCTCAACTCGTCTACCGGTCCGCCAAGCCCCTTGCGGTACATGTGGGCAAGCATCCAGTTGGCCTGGGCGCTGCCTTCCTCGGCAGGCCGTGCGAGCAACGCCTGTGCTGCGGCATAATCCCTGGCCATGTAGGCCGCAACGCCGGCATGAAGGTCGGCTTCCGCCTCACTCGACATTTTCCGGACGAAGGTGTCGTTGACCTGGGGCACGAACGAATGGAAACCCGGCGGCAATGGCTGGGGAGCGGTCTGCGCGGCAGCCGCCGTCACCATTGCCGACAGGACAAGTCCTGCCAGTGGCAGCCGCAGCAAGGCGGCTGACCTCGGGCAGGACGTACCCTGCGATCCGTTACTGGTCCGCGTAGCAAACAACTTCCGCTGCTCCTCCGGGATGGGTCACCGCACCGTTGCGGGCCGGCCCGACTGTCTGGGCGTATTTCCACAAGGTGCCCGACTTGCCCATGTCGTTCTCGCGAGGCTTCCACTCCTTGCGGCGGGCCTCAAGTTCAGCGTCCGTAAGGTCAACTTCCAGTGTACCCTCGACCGCATCGATGGTGATGATGTCGCCATCCTTCAAAAGGCCGATCGGGCCGGCTTCGGCCGCTTCCGGCCCGACATGGCCGATGCAGAACCCGCGGGTTGCGCCGGAGAACCGGCCGTCGGTGATGAGCGCCAGCTTGTCACCCATGCCCTGGCCATACAGCGCTGCCGTGGTAGCGAGCATTTCGCGCATGCCGGGGCCGCCCTTGGGGCCTTCATAGCGGATGACCAATACCTCGCCTTCCTTGTACTGGCGGTCGCTGACGGCGGCGAAGCATTCTTCCTCGCTGTCGAAGCAGCGGGCCGGGCCGGAGAACTTGAGGTTCTTCATGCCCGCCACCTTCACGATGGCGCCATCGGGAGCGAGGTTGCCCCTGAGGCCGACCACGCCGCCGGTGCGGGTGATCGGATTGCTCACCGGGTAGATCACGTCCTGATCGGGGTTCCACTTCACGCTGGCCATGTTCTCGGCCATGGTGCGCCCGGTGACGGTGATGCAGTCGCCGTGCAGGAAACCGCCGTCCAGCAACGACTTCATCAGCAGCGGAATGCCGCCAACCTCGAACAGGTCCTTGGCGACGTACTTTCCGCCAGGCTTCAGGTCGCCGATATACGGGGTGCGCTTGAAGATCTCGGCCACGTCGAACAGGTCGAACTCGATGCCGCACTCGTGCGCGATGGCCGGCAGGTGCAGAGCTGCGTTGGTGGAGCCACCGGAAGCAGCGACCACAGTCGCGGCGTTTTCCAGCGCCTTGCGGGTGACGATATCGCGCGGGCGAATGTTGCGGGCAATGAGGTCCATCACCTGCTCGCCCGCCGTCATGCAGAACCGGTCGCGCAGCTCGTAAGGCGCAGGCGCGCCGGCCGAATACGGCAGCGCCAGGCCGATGGCTTCCGAAACGGTGGCCATTGTGTTTGCAGTGAACTGGGCGCCACAGGCACCGGCAGACGGGCACGCCACCTGCTCCAGCTCTGCCAGATCCTCATCCGACATGTCGCCGACGGAATGCCGGCCCACAGCCTCGAACACGTCCTGCACGGTGACCGGCTGGCCCCGGAACGTGCCCGGAAGGATGGAGCCGCCATAGATGAAGATCGACGGCACATTGAGACGCACCATGGCCATCATCATGCCCGGCAGCGACTTGTCGCAACCGGCAATGCCCACCAGCGCGTCATAGCAGTGGCCGCGCATGGTCAGTTCGACCGAATCGGCAATCACGTCGCGGCTGACCAGCGAGGCCTTCATGCCCTGGTGACCCATGGCGATGCCGTCGGTGACGGTAATGGTGCAGAATTCGCGCGGAGTACCGTTGGCGTGCGCCACGCCCTTCTTGACCGCCTGGGCCTGACGCATGAGCGCGATGTTGCAGGGAGCAGCCTCGTTCCAGCAGCTGGCGACGCCCACGAACGGCTGGCCGATCTGCTCGCGCGACAGGCCCATCGCATAATAATAGGAGCGATGCGGCGCACGCTGCGGACCCTCCGTCACGTGGCGGCTGGGCAGTTTGTTCTTGCTGATAGTTTTGGCGTCCATAGGCAATATCCGTCCCTGAGGCATCAAAGTTGGCGTGCAAGACCTGATCAATGGTAAATCGCGGTCTGCAAACTGTTGGTTTGGTTAGCGATACCCCAGCGGGTAACATCCTCTTATAATCCGCATTCGAGCGCGATTAAGGCAGCAAGGTGGAGCCCTGTCGGATTTCGTGAAACTGTGACATTTCTGCCACAGATGTACGACATGCCGCTGGCTGCTTGTGATTTTCCGGCGAGCCTTTAGTGTGCCGGCAGCCGATAGGTCGCTGACGTTCCGGCAGGCGTCAGATCTGGCCGCAACGGATTGATCAACGAGGCACGTTTGATACCCCGATGAATGATACCCCTGTGCAATCATCCCTGCCCGGCCAAGGCCAGCCACCAGATCAAGGCAGCGGTTCCGCCGGTGAACCTGTCCGGGTGGAGTACGTGACCCAGCCCGGTCTTGGCGGTATCGCCATCACCAACTTCCTGCTGAACGTGGTGACGCTGTGGTTTTACCGGTTCTGGGCGAAGACCCGCGTGCGGCGGCACGTCTGGTCAAGCGTTCGCGTCAATGGCGAACCACTGGAGTATACGGGAACCGGAAAGGAACTGTTCTTTGGCTTCCTCGTCATCATGGGCGTGTTCTTCCTTCCGCTGGCGCTGACAGGCATCGCTATGGCAGCCTATCTAGGTCCGGAAAGCCCTGCCCTGACATTGTTTCAGGTGGGTATATCGGTGGTGCTGGTTACACTCTACGGGTTCGCCATCTACCGCGCCCGGCGCTACCGGCTGTCGCGCACGCTGTGGCGCGGCATTCGCGGCGCCCTGACCGGATCGGCGCTGGCCTACAGCGGCAAATATTTTGCCGCCTTGCTTCTGGTGCCGATGACCCTGGGGTGGTCCAGACCGGCGATGAACCTGCTGCTGGCCGAGCAGATGTACAACGACATGCGCTTCGGCAACCAGCCGTTCTCGTTTCGCGGCCGTGCCGGACCGCTTTACCTCCAGTACGCGATCTGCTGGTTTCTGATGGCCGCCATCGTGCTGGCCATCGTGATCGGCGGAATCAGCCTTGCCTTCAGCGGCGCGCTGCAACAGTACGGAGGTCTGCTGGAAAGCCTGTTCGACACTGAAAACAGGTCGGCGGAGGCCACCGGACTGGTGGTATTCACCCTTGTCGCCGGTTTGATCGTGCTGTTTCTCGCCTACCAGATCATCAGTTCGATTGTCTGGGCGCTCTATACTGCCCGCGAAATGAGCTTGTTTGCCCAGTACACGACGTTTCCCGGCGTCCGTTTCGACTTTAATGCAACCGGCTGGAGCCTCGTCACGCTCTGGCTCGGCAACCTGGCGCTCATCATCCTCACGCTCGGCATTGCCCAACCTTTCGTCGAGCAGCGGGTGATGCGATATTTCTGCGACCGGTTGAGCGTCGATGGACTGGTGGACTTCTCGGCCATCCGGCAGTCGCAGGCGCAACTCGACAAGCGCGGCGAAGGCCTGATTGACGCCCTTGACCTGGACGCGTTCTGATCATGGCGACAAAGCCCAACGCAGAATTCTTTGACGGCCGGTCGGCTCACTCGCATCTGGCTCATGTCAGCTTCGATGGCCGCAATCTGACCATCGCGCGCGACGGCGAGACCAGTATCATCTGGCGCGCGGACGAGGTTGAACTTGTCGCTGGCGGCAAGCCGGGCCAGGCCTTGCGACTCAAGCAGCGCGGCGACCATGGCAGCCGCCTGACGTTGCCGGAGGGCGATCTGGCGGACAACATCCTCAACAGCCAGCGCCATATCCGTCATGGTCATCGCAACCGCTTCTTTCGCGGCGCTGCCGTGGCCCTCGGCACCGTCGCTGTGCTGTTCGGCATCGGCTATGGCGTACTCGCTTACGCTCCGCAGGCGCTGGCGGGATTGATCCCGGACCGGGTGGTCAATTCGTTCGCCGACGGGCTTGAGAAATCCGTGATCAAGTCCTCGAAGCGTTGTGACAATCCTGCCGGTCAGGACGCGTTGAACAAGATCGCAAGGCGAATCGTGTCCGGAGCTGCCAATCCGCCGACATTCTCGCTGCGGGTGTTCGACATCCGCCAGGCCGGCAGCAAGAAGCTGGTCAATGCGTTTGCCTTGCCTGGCGGGCGCATGGTGTTCTCGGCCGGATTGATCGACGATGCGCAGTCGGCAGACGAGGTCGCCGGTGTGCTGGCGCACGAGTTGGGGCATGTGGCGCTACGCCATCCGGAAGCGGCCATCGTGCGGGTTTACGGCCTGCAGATGCTGCTCAGCCTGTTCAGCGCCGGACAGGGTGCCGAGACGCTCTCCAGCCTTGCAGGCGTGCTGGCGGTGCTGCGTTACAGCCGGGCTGCAGAAGCCGAAGCGGACGAGTATGCCGTCAAGGTGCTGAACGCGGCGCAGGTCGACCCGAAAGGTCTGCAAACCTTCTTCGCCCGGCTGTTGAAAAAGTCCATGCCCGGCCTCAGCCCCAAGGCGAGCAATGACGACAGCACGCTTGGCGCGAGGTTGAAGCCGCTGACGGACATGTTCTCCACCCACCCGGGCACCGAATCGCGCATCGAGGCGATCAAGCCGCGCCCCGGCGGCACCCAGCCCCCGGTTTTGACACCAACCGAATGGGCAGCTTTGAAAAACATTTGTCAGTGACGCGGATCAAGCCGCCTGATTCTGGCGCAATATCCGGCCGGCTGCCATAAAAAGAACAGCGCACACCAGCACAATGCCCACCAGCATGCCCAAGCCCACAGTCTCAGCGGCGGTGAGCGTATTCGTGCCCCTGCCCTGCACCGCGGTGATGCTGTACCAGAGCGCCCCTCCAACCAGCGCGCAGGCGGCGGCGCACAAGGCCAGCATCGGCCGCATCACCCGCAAGATGAGCAGCAGGAATGGCCTGTCGTGAAGGTTGCCGGCCATCAATTCCCCCTTTGCCGGTTGAGCTGCGGCTGTGGCTTAACCCTTAAGGTAGCCCGGACAGCCCGCATTCTTCCACTTGCGGTTCAGCGTGTAGAGACGCAGCGTGGCGGCATAAACCGCCTCTGCTCCCGTCTTGCAGGCCGCATTGCGGCAAACACCGCGCGTTTTCGAATAGGCCCGGCGGATTTCGTCCCGGGTTGGGGTTTCGCTGCGCTGTCCACGGCGCAGCTCGTTGCGGAAATACGCTCCCACGTCGCGATTGCGGTTAACGATGCGCAGGAACTGCGGGCGGATTTTCTGGCTGAATTCGGACCTGAGTGCATCGCACTGGGCGCTTGCTGCAGCAGGAGGGGCATGCGGCACCATAAGGGCACCCCACAGAATCACCGTTGCCAGCAGTGATTGGCCAAGCGTTGTCTTCATCTGTGTCCGTCCCTCGGGTTGCCAGGCCCCTGCGGCCGCTGTCAGCCCCGCCGCTGGACTCGAGTCCTACAGGCAGAACGGGCAAATCACAACCGTGAGAATGTCACGCATCCGGCGAGAAGCGCCCGGCGTTCTGCTCAATCACGTGAGCCAGCCGGAACAGCGTTGCCTCGTCGAAAGGTTTGCCGATCAGCTGCAAGCCCAGCGGAAGACCCTTGCCGTCAAGCCCCGCCGGCACCGCAAGACCCGGCAGGCCCGCCATGTTGACGGTAACGGTGAAGATGTCGTTGAGGTACATCTTGACCGGATCGGACGCCATGTCCTGGTCTGCCACGCCAAATGCGGCGGACGGGGTGGCAGGCGTCAGGATGGCGTCCACGCCATCGGCGAAAACGGTTTCGAAGTCGCGCTTGATGAGGGTGCGCACCTTCTGCGCCTTGACGTAGTAGGCGTCATAGTAACCAGCCGACAGCACATACGTGCCGATCATGATGCGGCGGCGCACTTCCGGGCCGAAGCCTTCCGCACGGGTGTTCTCGTACATGGAAATGATGTCGTCGCCGGGTACCCGCAGGCCGTAGCGCACGCCGTCATAGCGGGCGAGGTTCGACGAGGCTTCGGCCGGAGCAACGATGTAATATGCCGGAAGCGCATATTTCGTGTGCGGCAGCGAGATATCGACCACCTCGGCGCCCGCGTCCTTCAGCCAGGCGATGCCCTTGTGCCAAAGCGCCTCGATGTCCGCCGGCATGCCATCGACGCGGTATTCAGCCGGCACGCCGATCTTCATGCCCTTGACGGACTTGCCGATGGAAGCTGCGTAGTCCGGCACTTCGATATCAACCGAAGTCGTGTCCTTCGGGTCAACGCTGGCCATGGACTTCAGCAAGATGGCGCAGTCGCGCACGTCGCGCGCTATCGGGCCGGCCTGGTCCAGTGACGAAGCGAAGGCAACGATGCCCCAGCGCGAACACCGGCCATAGGTTGGCTTGATGCCCACGGTGCCGGTGAAGGCGGCGGGCTGGCGGATGGAGCCGCCTGTATCGGTGGCGGTGGCGCCGGCGCACAGCCGTGCGGCAACTGCAGCCGCCGAACCGCCCGACGAACCGCCCGGTACCAGGTCCTTGTTGTCGCCCTTGGCCTTCCACGGATTCTTGACCGGACCATAGTAGGAGGTCTCGTTGGACGAGCCCATGGCGAATTCGTCCATGTTAAGCTTGCCCAGCATCACCGCGCCATCACGCCAGAGGTTGGCCGTCACGGTTGATTCGTAGGGTGGCTTGAACCCGTCGAGAATATGGCTGCAGGCCTGGGTGTGCACGCCCTCGGTTGCAAACAGGTCCTTGATGCCGAGCGGAATGCCTTCCAGCGGACCGGCCTTGCCAGCGGCAATCCGGGCGTCCGAGGCCTTGGCCATGTCGCGCGCCTTCTCCGGCGTCTCGACGATGTAGGCGTTGAGGTCGCGGTGGGCTTCCATGGCCGCTATGTAGGCGTCGGCGAGTTCGACGGCGCTGCAATCCTTGTTGTCAAGGGCGGCGCGTGCTTCGGCGATGGTAAGGCGGGTCAGGTCAGACATGAGGAATTTCCGTTGTGGATCGGAACAGGCAGGCTGATCGGCGGCGCAAAGGCTACTCGACGACCTTGGGCACCATGTAGAAATTGTCGTCGCTCTGCGGGGCGTTGGCGGTGACGCGATCAGGATAGCCGCCGTCAGTCACCTCGATCCTCGCGCGTGCGCATCTGCATGCTCACGACCGAAGTCATCGGCTCGACATTGGCGGTATCGACCTCATTCAGCAGTTCGATCCAGTCGAGTATGCGGTTCAGTTCGCCTTCGAGCTTGGGCACTTCATTGTCGGAAATGCGAATGCGGGCGAGCCGGGCAATGCGGCGCACTGTAGCCTGGTCAACGGACATCGGCTTGTCGTCTCCAATTCAGGGGCCGGAATTGCGATGCCTGATAGCACCGGCATCCGGCCCCGGCAATGGCGAATGGCGTCACACGCTGGCCGAAAGGTCCAGTGTCTGGCCGATATACGGGCACTTTTACCCGGTCTGCCTTGTCGGCCATTGCGTTGACGAACGGATCGGCGTCGGGAATCAGCAGTGGAAACGTGCCGTAGTGGCACGGGATCACGGTCTTGAAGTCGAAGTAATGCCGGCAGGCGGTGGCGGCGGTGATAGGGTTCATGGTGAAGCGGTCGCCGATCGGCACGATGCCGATGGTGGGCCGGTAGATCTGCGCGATCAGCCCCATGTCACTGAAGATGTCGGTATCGCCCATATGGTACAGGACGGGTGCGCCGTCGGCATGCGGCCGGATGACGACGCCGCACGGGTTGCCCAGATACACACCGCCCGACGACGACGAATGATCGGCGCGCACGAAGGTGCACATGAAATCCTTGTGATAGACGGCGCCACCGGTATTGGCGGGATCGAACTTTTCGACGCCTTTCTCATGCAGGTGCACGGCGAGTTCGTACACAGCGCACAGCGTGGCCCCGGTCGCCTTGCAAATCTCAAGCGTATCGCCGATGTGGTCGTCATGACCGTGGGTGAGAACGACGTGCGTACAGCCCGCCGCCGCCTTGTCCACGCTGCCGTCGAACTTCGGATTGCCGGACAGGAACGGGTCGATGAGTATGACCGTATCGGCCAACTCCACCCTGAACGCTGAATGCCCGAACCACGTTACCTTCATGTCGTTGCTCCCTTGTTTTGTCATGTAGGCCATGCGTGCGGCCAATTGCATGCCCGCAGCGGTCAGCGTAAGCAGACGAAATGTCCACCGTTCTGTCCAGCCCGGAAGATCTCGCCATTCTTCTTGATGCACCTGCCCCGCTGATCGGCCTCGATCTCGGCAGCAAGACCATTGGCGTTGCAGTGTCTGACCGGCTGCGAGGCATTGCCAGCCCCCGCGAAACCGTGAAGCGGACAAAATTTGCCGCAGACGCCGAACGGCTGCTCGAAATTGCCAAAACGGAAAAGGCGGCCGGTTTCGTGCTCGGCCTGCCCATCAACATGGACGGCAGCCAGGGGCCGCGGGTGCAATCCACCAACGCCTTTGCCCGCAATCTGTCAAAGCTGACCGACCTGCCGATCCTGCTTTGGGACGAGCGGCTGTCGACCGCAGCGGTCGAGCGGCTGCTGATCGAGGCCGACCGGTCGCGGGCGCGCCGCGCAAAACTGGTCGACAAGATGGCTGCTGCGTGGATCCTGCAAGGCGCGCTCGACCGGCTTGCCGGTATTCGCCGCGCGGCCGGAGGATAAACGGTTTGGCGGTCTTTGAAAGCATCCTGCCAATCTTTGCGCTGATCGTGCTGGGAAACATCGTGCGCCGCACTGGCCTCATTCCCGAGGCCGACTGGCGCGGCATTGAACTGCTCTGCTTCTGGCTGCTCTTTCCGGCGCTGCTGTGCATCACGCTGGCCCGCATCGACCTCGCCAGCCTGCCGGTCGGCCCGCTGGCAATCACCATGCTGGCGCTGACACTGATCCTGTGGGTACTGCTGTTCGCCATCAAGCCTGCGCTGCATGCAGCCACAGGCATGACCAACTCGCAGTTCACCTCTGTCTTCCAGGCCGGCTCGCGCTATCACGGCTTCATCGCGCTGGCCATCGTGCTGAAGCTTTATGGCGAGGAAGCTGCAGCCTACGTCGCCATCACCATGGCGGTGCTGGTGCCGCCCATCAACGTGGTCAACATCATCGTGCTGGCCACGTTCGGTGCCGGGCAGTCGCCCGACCCCCGCAACATCATCAAGGTAGTGCTGAAGAACCCCATCATCTGGGGCGCAGTGTCGGGACTGGTGCTCAACCTGTCCGGCCTTGGGCTGTGGCCGCCGCTGGAAACAGGGCTCGACCTGCTGGGCCGGGCAGCCCTTGGTGCGGGCCTGCTTGCAGTTGGCGCCGGACTTCGGATCAAGTCGGCATTGAGGCCCGAACTGCTGGTATGGGCAGGCACCCTCGTCAAACTGGTCGCAACGCCGCTGCTGGTGGTGTTGCTGTCGTTCGCAACCGGCCTGTCGGGGCTGGCGTTCGAGGCCGCCATCATCACCGCAGCCGTGCCGACAGCCATGAACGGTTACGTGCTGGCCCGCACCATGGGCGGCGATGCAGAACTTTACGCCGCCACGGCCACCGTGCAGACGGCGCTTGCCTTCTTCACCATTCCGGCCTGGATATGGCTGGCCCGCAGTCTGACCGGCGCCGGTTGAGGATTGCACCTGATGACCGACACCATCGTTGTCCTGCTGCCGGTGTTCCTGACCATAGCGCTTGGCGCCGTGCTCAAAGCAGACCGGCCTTGTCCGCGACGAGCACTGGTCGGCGGTCGAGCACATTGCCTACTACGTGCTGTTTCCGGCAATCGTGACGAAATCGATTGCCGTGGCGGACTTCAGCGGCGTTCCGGTGGCTCGCATGGCGCTGGCGATGATCCTCGCCATCCTCACCATGTTCGCGCTGGCCCTGCTGTTGCGCAGGCCGCTGCAGGCAGCGCTTGGCATGGACGGGCCGGCATTCTCGAGCTTCTTCCAGGGCGTCACCCGGTGGCACACCTTCCTGGCGCTGGCCATCATGCCGCTGGTGTTCGGCCCGCAGGGCATCGCGCTGGCGGCATTGGCGGCTGCCGCAATGATACCGCTTCTGAACGTCGGCGCGGTGAGCGTGCTGGCCACCTATGCAGCCGGCACCGCGCCGAGCCTGAAGGGCGTGATGAAGTCCCTCGCCACCAATCCGTTCGTGCTGTCCAGTCTTGCCGGCATTGCCCTGAACCTGTCGGGCGTCGGCCTTGCCGCACCCATCGAGCAAACGCTGGAGCTGATCGGGCGTGGCGCACTCGCGGTCGCCTTGCTGTCTGCCGGTGCGGGCCTTGAGTTCGCCCGGTTGCGCCATGCCGGGCCTGCCGTCGCCGTGGCGACCTCGTTCAAGCTGGCGCTGATGCCATTGTTCATGTGGGGCTGGACGTGGGTGCTGGGCGTCGATGGTCTGCCGCAGGCCGTCGCCATCGTGGCGGGGGGTGTGCCAAGTGCTGCCGCCTCCTACATTCTGGCGCGAAAGATGGGCGGCGATGCGCCTTTGGTGGCGCTGATCCTGACGGCCCAGACGCTGGCGGCGGCGTTCACGCTGCCGTTCCTGATCCTTTTTGCGCGGCAGGTTTCCGGCCTGCACTGAAATTCCCTGTGAACAGTGTTGACCATACCCCCACCTTGCGGCTTGCCACCGGGTCATCGGGCTTCTATAGACACGGCTTTAATGGCCAAAGCTTCTGCATCCCCCGCCCCCATCATCAAGAGCAGGCACCTGCTCGGCATCGCCGACATTTCGCCGGCGGACATCGTAACCCTTCTCGATCTCGCCGACGGCTACGCCAATGCGACGCGCAGCGGCGACAAGCACGCAAAGGTGCTGAAGGGCCTGACCCAGATCAACCTGTTCTTCGAGAACTCGACCCGCACCCAGAGTTCTTTCGAGCTGGCCGGC
Organism: uncultured Alphaproteobacteria bacterium; assembly: GCA_963700935.1. Lineage (GTDB taxonomy): Bacteria > Pseudomonadota > Alphaproteobacteria > Rhizobiales > Aestuariivirgaceae > Anderseniella. The sequence continues at coordinate 74,772 of CAVOZK010000024.1, forward strand.
AAGCGGCTGGGCGCCGACGTGCTGAACATGGCGGTCGGAATGTCGTCGGTGGCGAAGGGCGAAACCGTGCTCGACACCGCCATGACGCTGAACGCCATGCGCCCGCACCTGCTGATCGTGCGGCATCAATCGTCCGGCGCGGTTGAGCTGCTGGCGCAGAAAGTGTCCTGCGCCGTGGTCAACGCCGGCGACGGCCAGCATGAACACCCCACCCAGGCGCTGCTGGACGCGCTCACCATCCGCCGCCGCCTTGGCCGGCTGGAAGGCCTGACCGTGGCCATCTGCGGTGACATTGCGCACTCGCGGGTGGCGCGCTCCAATATCCTGCTGCTGTCCAAGATGAACGTGCGGCTGCGGCTGATCGGCCCGACCACGCTGCTGCCGTCGGGCGTCGAGAAGCTGGGCGCGGAGGTGTTCACCGACATGCGTGAGGGCCTGAAGGGTGCCGATGTGGTGATGATGCTTCGGCTGCAGACCGAACGAATGAACGGCAGCTTCATTCCCTCGGCGCGGGAATACTATCATTTCTTCGGGCTTGATCAGGCCAAGCTGAAACTCGCCAAGGAGAATGCGCTGGTCATGCACCCTGGCCCGATGAACCGGGGCGTGGAAATCGATTCCATCGTGGCGGACGGTGTGCAGTCGGTCATCCGCGAGCAGGTCGAGATGGGCGTTGCCGCCCGCATGGCGGTGCTCGACGCCCTGTCGCGCAACCTCGACAGCTCTGGCGGCAAGGCAGGTGCGGCATGAACACGGCCCCAACGTCACCGGCGCGCCGCGTCATCGTCAATGCACGGCTGTTCGACCCGGCCAATGGCCTTGATTCGACCGGTGGAGTGCTGATCGAGGACGGCGTCATCAAGTGGATCGGCGAGGCTGTCACCGCACAAAGCGTGCCGCAGGGCACCGATGTGACTGATGCCAGGGGTGCGTTGCTGCTGCCGGGCCTCATCGACATGCGGGTGTTCACCGGCGAGCCCGGCACCGAACACCGTGAGACCCTGCAAACCGCCTCCCGCGCTGCCGCGGCCGGCGGCGTCACCAGCATCGTCATCCAGCCCAATACCATGCCAGTCATGGACGACGCCTCGATCATCGACTTTGTGCGCCGCCGCGCCCTCAACACGGCGGATGTCCGCGTTCATCCGATGGCTGCCATCACCAAGGGTCTCGCCGGCGAGCAGATGACGGAATTCGGCCTGCTCAAGGAAGCCGGCGCGGTTGCAGTGACGGACGCCACCCGGTCGGTGAGAAATTCCCGGCTGCTCAGCCGCGCCATGAAATATGCCCGCGATTTCGGCCTGCTGGTCGTCCAGCACGTCGAGGACCCTGACCTTGCCGGCGGGGTGATGCATTCGGGCGAAGTGGCCACGCGGCTTGGCCTGCCGGGCATTCCCGCCGCCGCTGAACTGATCGCGCTTGAACGCGACCTGCGGCTGGTGGAGATGACCGGGGCGCCCTACCACGCCGCGCAGATATCGTGCGCGGCCTCGCTGGAGGTGATCCGCCGCGCCAAGGACAAGGGTCTACCGGTGTCATGCGGGGTATCGATCAATCACCTGACACTGAACGAAAACGATGTCGGCGCCTATCGCACCTTCTTCAAGCTGTCGCCGCCTCTCAGGCGGGAAGAAGACCGGGTGGCGCTGGTAGAGGGTCTCGCCGACGGTACCATCGACATCATCGTGTCCAGTCACGACCCGCAGGACGCCGACACCAAGAGGGTACCGTTCTCGGAGGCAGCTTTTGGCGCCGTCGGGCTTGAAACGCTGCTGTCGGCCGGATTGTCGCTGGTTCACAGCGGCCAGTTGAGCCTCGAGCGCCTGGTCACTGCAATGACCGCCACGCCGGCCAGTCTTCTGTGCCTCGAATACGGCTCGTTGCTGCAGGGCCGCCCGGCCGACCTGTCTCTCGTCAGCCTGGACAAGCCCTGGCTGGTCGACGCCGAATTGCTGCATTCCGCTTCGCGCAACACTGCCTTCGAGGGCCGCGCCTTCGAGGGTCGGGTGCTGGAAACCATTGTCGGCGGCGCAAGCGTGTATAAACTCGCCTGACTTTTGCAACGCATTGCTTGCGGACATCATCATGGAAACACTGCCCGGCATCTCCACGACCTCCTACGGTGCATTGCTGCTGTGGGCATGCATTGGCTATCTGTCCGGTTCGGTGCCGTATGGGCTGCTGATCGCCAAGGCCTTTGGCCTGGGCAATCTGCGCGAGATCGGCTCAGGCAACATTGGCGCCACCAACGTGCTGCGCACGGGCTCCAAGCCTGCGGCGGCCGCAACCTTGCTGCTCGATGCGCTGAAAGGCACCCTGCCCGTCATGGCAGCCTTCAGCCTCACGGGCATGACAGCGGCGATCTTCGCCGGCATTGCGGCATTTCTCGGTCACATCTTTCCGGTCTGGCTCAAGTTCAGGGGCGGCAAGGGCGTGGCCACCTATGTCGGCGTCCTGCTTGGGTTCGGCTGGAAGCTGCTGCTGGTCTTTGCCGCGGTCTGGCTTTCGGTCGCGGTCCTGACCCGGTATTCGTCGCTTGCGGCGCTGGTGGCTTCGCTCGCGGTTCCCGCCTATGCAGCGTATACGCAGAATGTGCCGCTGGCGCTGGCGCTGGCTGCCATGACGGTGATCGTATTCGCCACCCACCGGGCCAATATTGCGCGCCTCTTCAAAGGTGAGGAAAGCCGGATCGGCGCGAAGGCCGGAAGGTGACATCGCCGCAGCCCGACAGCAATGGCGCAACCATCACGGCCAGCGAGCGGCTGGCGCGGCTGAGGCTCGCCATGAGCGACAATGTCGGTCCGGCAACCTGGCACCAGCTTGTCTCGCATTACGGTTCTGCCGCGGCAGCAATCGAGATATTGCCGGAACTGGCCAGCCGCGCGGGCGCAGGCCGCCGGGTTCGCCTTTATCCCGCCGACCGGGCCGAGCGCGATCTGGAGTTGACCCGCAAGGCGCATGGCCAGTTGATAACCTTTGGCGAGCCTGCCTACCCGTACATGCTTGCCCAGACCGGTCAACCGCCGCCGGTGCTGTTTGCCGCGGGCGACATCAAGCGGTTGAATTCCCCCTGTTGCGCCATCGTCGGCTCTCGCAGTGCTTCCGCCAACGGCCGGCGCTTTGCCCGCGATCTCTCTATTGCGCTGGGTCAGGCTGGGTGGACCGTTGTTTCGGGGCTTGCCCGGGGCATCGACACGGCCGCCCACGAAGCCGCCCTGACGGCGGGCACAGTGGCAGTGATGGCGACGGGGCTGGATGTGATTTACCCGGCCGAGAACGCCGACCTGGCAGCGAGCATTGCCGGTAGTGGCTGTCTGGTCACGGAAATGCCCCCCGGCACCCAGCCACGAGCAGAACTGTTTCCGCGGCGCAACCGGATCATCGCGGGGCTGTCAGCCGGGGTGGCGGTGGTCGAGGCCGCGCTGCGCTCTGGTTCGCTGATCACGGCCCGGCTGGCCAACGAGATGGGCCGGGAGGTCTTCGCCATGCCGGGCTCGCCCTACGACCCGCGATCACAAGGTACCAACAGGCTGATCCAGGACGGGGCAACGCTTCTGGGCGCTGCCGGAGAGATCACCACGTTGCTGCCAGGTTACTCGCCTGCCGGGAGGCAAAGGCCCGAGGCCGCAATCATGGCAGAGGCGCCGGTCTGGCAAGGCAGTGCCGCAGACGGCATCAGCGAGACAACGCGGCAGACCGTGCTCGAACTGCTCGGCCCGGACCCGGTGGAAATTGACCTGCTGATCCGCGAATCCGGCCTGAACTCGCGGCAGGTTCAGGAAATTCTCATTGAACTCGACCTTGCCGGTCGGCTGGAGCGCCATCCCGGTCAGCGCGTTTCACTTATCGGTTGACTGAGGCGGAGATGTTTTCAAGCTGATGGCTTGCTCAGTGGCTTCCACGTAGACGATTTCCATCAGGTATGCGAGGTGACTCAGGTGATGTTGCTTGCACAATGTGCGCATTTCAAGCGCCAGCTCCGCCAGGTACTCGCAGATTTCAGCCGGATTTGCAGCAGGTTGAGTAGTTGCATTCGCGCCAGCTCTCGCTATGTGACCCATCAGTTTCCGCCTCCAAGAATCGACGGGTCCCCCTGCTCCGCGCCTCATTTGCTATAATCGTATGAACTAAACCCCTGAATGTAAATACGGGTATATCACACTTTATACGTGCATAATGCATTTTGGCGCCCCGGCTTGCGTTCAGCCGCCATTTGCGCCTATGACGCTTGATCAGCTTGTGAAGCCACTGCTTCACCGGTCATGTAACCATCCATCAAACCTGCCGGATCCGCATGAACGTCGTCGTTGTCGAGTCGCCTGCAAAGGCCAAAACCATCAACAAGTACCTGGGAAAGGATTACCAGGTGCTGGCCTCCTATGGGCATATCCGCGACTTGCCCGCCAAGGATGGCTCGGTTCGCCCCGACGAGGACTTTGCCATGTCCTGGGAGATGGATTCGAAATCGTCAAAGCGGCTCAGCGATATTGCTGCTGCGCTCAAAGGCGCTGACAAGCTCATTCTGGCAACTGACCCGGACCGCGAGGGTGAGGCCATCTCCTGGCATGTGCTCGAAGTGCTGAAGCGCAAGGGCGTGCTGAAGGACAAGGCGATCGAGCGGGTGGTCTTCAATGCCATCACCAAGTCTGCGGTAACCGACGCCATATCGCACCCCCGCCAGATCGATGATGCGCTCGTGGAAGCCTACCTGGCGCGCCGCGCACTTGACTATCTGGTGGGATTCAACCTCTCGCCGGTCTTGTGGCGCAAGCTGCCGGGAGCCCGTTCGGCGGGCCGGGTCCAGTCGGTCGCATTGCGGCTCATCTGCGACCGCGAACTGGAAATCGAACGTTTCAGGCGTGAAGAATACTGGACCATCGAGGCGCTGATGAGCACCGGCGACGGCCAGACCTTTGCAGCCCGCCTGCAGGCGATCGCAGGCGACAAGCTTGGCAAGATGGACATCGCCGATGAAACGGCGGCGCGGACGATCGAGGCTGCCCTCAAGGATGCACGCTATTCCGTTCAGGCCGTCGAAACCAAACCCGCCAGGCGCCACCCTGCCCCGCCGTTCACAACCTCGACCTTGCAGCAGGAAGCCTCGCGCAAGCTGGGGTTCTCCTCGCAGCGCACCATGCAGGTGGCGCAGAAGCTCTATGAAGGCATCGCCATCGACGGCGATGTGACAGGCCTCATTACCTATATGAGAACCGACGGCGTACAGATGGCGAACGAGGCCATTGCCGCCGCCCGCAATGTCATCCAGCAGCAGTACGGCGAGCCATATCTGCCCAGCGAACCGCGCATCTACCGCACCAAGGCCAAGAACGCCCAGGAGGCCCACGAGGCCATCCGGCCAACCGAACTGTCGCGCCTGCCGGACGACGTGCGCCGCAATCTCGATGCAGACCAGTACGCGCTCTACTCGCTGATCTGGAAGCGCACCATGGCCAGCCAGATGGAAAGCGCCGACTTCGAGCGCACCAGTGCCGACATCGTGACAAAGGGTCAGGACGGCAAGTCCTACACCCTGCGGGCAAACGGTTCGGTGCTGAAGTTCGACGGCTTCCTGAAGGTCTACGAGGAAGGCAAGGACGACACCGAGGACGAGGAAGACCGCCGCCTGCCCAAGCTTGCCAAGGGCGACGTGGTGGGGGCGCGCAAGATCGAGCCGGTTCAGCACTTCACCGAACCGCCGCCGCGCTATTCCGAAGCCTCGCTGATCAAGCGCATGGAGGAACTGGGCATTGGCCGTCCGTCAACCTACACCGCCATCCTGACGGTGCTGAAGGATCGCGGCTATGTTCAGATGGATCAGCGCCGCCTGATCCCGGAGGACAAGGGCCGGCTGGTGACGGCATTCCTTGAATCGTTCTTCACCCGCTATGTGCAATACGATTTTACCGCCGACCTTGAAGAGCAGCTCGACAAGGTGTCCGCCGGCGACAAGAACTGGAAGCAGTTGCTGGCCGAGTTCTGGAAGGATTTCTCCTCGCAGATCGACGAGACGAAGGACCTGCGGGTCACCAACGTTCTCGATGCACTGAATGACCTGCTGGAAGCACACGTCTTTCCGGAGCGCGAGGACGGCAAGCCGCGGCGCTCCTGCCCGTCGTGCGAAAATGGCCAGCTGTCGCTGAAACTCGGCAAGTTCGGCGCCTTCGTCGGCTGTTCCAACTATCCGGAGTGCCGCTATACCCGCCAGCTCGGCACGACAGGCGAAGGCGATGCGCAGGCCGTGCCGGCCGATGGCATCCTGCTTGGCGAAGACCCGGAGACGGGACAGCCGGTCAGCCGCCACGATGGCCGCTTCGGTCCCTACGTCCAGCTTGGCAAGCCCGAGGAAGGCGAGAAGCCGCCGCGCGCCTCCATCCCCAAGTCGGTCAAGGCGGAAGATGTCGATCTCGAATTCGCGCTGCGGCTGTTGTCGCTGCCGCGAGAAGTTGGCCTGCACCCTGAATCCGGCAAGCCGATCACTGCCGGGCTTGGGCGGTACGGTCCGTTCGTGCTGCACGATGGCGTGTACGCCAATCTTGCCGATTTCGAGGAGATTTTCACGGTCGGATTGAACCGCGCAGTTGACCTGATCGCCGAAAAGGCGGCAGCGCGTGGCGGACGGGGCCAGCAAAGCGCGCTCAAGGATCTCGGAGCCCACCCGGATGGCGGTGGCAACGTATTGGTCATGGATGGTCGATATGGACCATACGTTAAGTATGGCAAGATCAACGCCACCCTGCCCAAGGAGATTACGCCCGACACTGTAACCATGGCACAGGCAGTCGAACTGATCGCGGCCAAGGGCGGTGGCAAGGCAAAGGCCAAGAAGAAGGCGCCGGCAAAGAAAAAGCCGGCAAAGAAGGCCGCGGACAAGGCTGCCGAATGACATGGCAAAACCCCGGGGCCTTCCGTCGCCCGAACAGATACTGGAGTTTCTGAGAACCGCCGACGCGAAGACCGGCAAGCGCGAGATCGCCCGGGCCTTCGGGATCAAGGGTGCGGACCGGGTTGAACTCAAGAAGCTGCTGCGCAAGATGGCCGACGACGGCCTGATTGCCTCGCGCCGCAAGCGTCTGTCGGACGCCACCGGCATGCCGCCCGTTACGGTGCTGCGGATTACCGGCACCGATCCCGATGGCGAGCTTGTCGCTGAACCCGCCGAATGGATGGATCACGGCGAGAGCCCGCCGCGCGTGCTGATTGTTGGTGAAGGAGCCCGCAAGCGCCCTTCCGGACCGGTTGCAGGTGTTGGTGATTCGGTATTGGCCCGGGTCACGTCGACCGGCGACAAGGACTGGCCTTACGAAGCGCGCATCATCAAGGTGCTCAAGGGCGCCCCCGGCGCCGTCGTCGGCATCTTTACCGCAAGCCCGCGTGGTGGCGGTCAGATCATGTCGGCAAACCGCAAGGACAAGACCGGCTTCGACGTGCTGCGCGGCGATGAAGGAGGCGCGCGTTCCGGCGACCTGGTGCGCGCCGAGATCACCCGCCAGCGGGGGCGCGGCTATGCGCAGGCCCGCGTGGTGGAGCGGCTCGGCTCTGCCGATGACCAGCGCAACGTCTCGCTGATCGCAATTCACCAGCACGGCATTCCCGACCAGTTCCCCAAAGAGGTGATCCAGGCGGCGGAAGACCTTGCCGAACTGCAGCCGCCGAAGGGCCGCATCGACATGCGGTCCCTGCCCCTGGTCACCATCGACCCGCCGGATGCTCGCGACCATGACGATGCGGTTTGGGCGGCAGCTGATGATGACCCGGCCAATCCCGGTGGCTACAAGGTAGTGGTGGCCATTGCCGATGTCGCGGCCTATGTCCGGCCCGGCACGGCGCTCGACCGCGAGGCGCGGCTGCGTGGCAATTCCGTGTACTTCCCGGACCGGGTGGTGCCGATGCTGCCGGAGCGGCTGTCGACGGACCTGTGCTCGCTCAGGGGCAACGAGGACAGGCCCGCCTTTGCCTGCTTCATGACCTTTGACAAGGCTGGCCGCAAGACTGCGCACCGGTTTGACCGTATCTGGATGCGCTCCGCCGCCAAGCTGGCCTATGCGCAGGCGCAGGCCGCCATCGACGGCAACCCCGACGATGTGACCGGCCCCCTGCTGGAGCCCGTGCTCAAGCCGCTTTGGGCCGCCTACAGGGTGCTGAAGGCTGCCCGCGACAAGCGCGAGCCGCTGGAACTCGACCTGCCGGAGCGCAAGCTCATCCTCGATGACGCCGGTGAGATCATCAGCGTCGTCACCCCTGCCCGCCTCGATGCGCACAAGCTGATCGAGGAGTTCATGATCCAGGCCAACGTCTCGGCTGCCGAAACACTGGAAACGAAGGGCTCGCCACTGCTGTTCCGCGTGCACGACGCGCCGGCGCCGGAAAAGGTCGATGCGCTGGCGGAGTTTCTCGCCACGCTGGAACTGTCGGTGCCGAAAGGTCAGGTGATGAAGCCGCAGCACTTCAACCGCATTCTCGACAAGGTGCGCGGCGGCCCCAATGAAGGCGTTGTTTCGCAGACAGTCCTGCGCACCCAGGCGCAGGCGATCTATACGCCGGAGAACCGCGGTCACTTCGGCCTGAACCTGCGCCGCTATGCGCATTTCACCTCGCCGATCCGGCGCTATGCCGACCTTATCGTCCATCGGGCGCTGATTGGCGCCCTGAAACTCGGCGACGGGGCATTAAGCCAGTTCGACATCGACAACCTTGAGGAGACTGCCGGTCTTCTCTGCCTCGCTGAACGGCGTGCCATGGTGGCTGAACGCGAGACCACGGACCGGCTCATCGCGCACTTCCTGCGCGGCAAGGTGGGCGCGGACTTCTCTGCCCGCGTCACCGGCATGGTCAAGGCCGGCCTGTTCGTCACGCTCGAAGACAGCGGCGCCGACGGGTTCATTCCTGCCTCCACGCTTGGCGACGATTACTATGTCCATGACGAGGCGAGCCAGGCGATGGTTGGCCAGCGCTCGGGCGAGAGCTGGCGCATGGGTGATGTGGTAGAGGTGCGGCTCGTGGAAGTCACGCCTATTGCCGGGGGCTTGCGATTCGAAATGCTGTCGAAGGGCCGCAAGGGCAAGCCGCCGGCGGGCATTGGCCGCAAGACCCGGCAGCAGACCCGCGGCAAGGCGCCCCGGCGCAAGGGCGGCAGCAAACCGTCGATACGGCGTGGTTGACACAATGGGATGACTATCCCGTCTGACGGTGTGGCATCCTGACGCGCGACCGGTCGCAGGCTTTGTTTGGCGGAGCTTGTCGCTAACACTTCGCGCATGACATTAGAGACCCATCATCGCAGCCACAGCATCGAGATTATCGGTCAACAGGCGGTCCGGCCGGGCCGGCCCTGGGCCAGTGCCATGCTCAACGGCTTGCGCTGTCTCTGTCCACGCTGTGCCACCGGCAAGCTATATTCGAGCTACCTCAAGGTGGCGGACGTGTGTCCGTCCTGCGACCTTGAACTGCATCACCAGCGCGCTGACGATGCTCCGCCCTATTTCACCATGTTCATCGTCGGGCACCTGCTGATTCCCATGGTGCTGATCGTCGAACGAATGTGGCAGCCGCACTGGTGGGTGCACCTTGCATTGTGGGCACCGCTGTCGATCGTTCTGACCCTTTGGCTCTTGCCGGTGGTGAAGGGCGCGATCATCGGCGTTCAATGGGCCAACCAGATGCACGGTTTTGGCGAACCGTCCGCCGCGGCCGACCAGGATGACGGCGATCCGACGCATCTGGCCGTGCCACAGGAGCGCGAACGCTTGTGAGCCTGCGCTCGACCCACTAACGTCCGCCCATGACTGAATCATCTTCTCCCCGGCCGCAGCGGGCCTTGCGCCCTCGCGATGCTGCAACGCTGATCCTGGTACGCCGGGATTCGACACAGCCGCGTGTGCTCATGGGCAAACGCCATGAAGCCCACAAGTTCATGCCCGGCAAATACGTGTTTCCCGGCGGCCGCATGGATCTGGCGGACTGCCGGGTGCAACCTGCGCGGCCATTGGAACAGGCCGTTGCGGGAAAGCTGTTGAGCCAGATGCGGGGCAAGCCCAGCCAGGCCCGTGCACAGGGACTGGCCATGGCGGCGGTGCGCGAGACCTTCGAGGAAGTCGGCTATGTTGTCGGCACGCCCGGCAGCATCGCGCCGACCCGCTCGGCAGCCTGGTCGCAGTTTCACCAGACCGGGCATGGAGCCGACCTGTCGGGACTCAAGCTGCTGGCGCGCGCCATTACGCCTCCCGGCCGTCCGCGCCGCTTTGATACCCGCTTCTTCATTGCCGATGCATGCGTGATCGCCAATCCGGACAACCCGCTCACCCCTGAAACGGACGAGCTGCTGACGCCGCACTGGGTGACCATCGACGAGGCGCGGCAACTGGACCTGCCGTGGATAACCGGCCAGATCCTGAAACGGCTGGAAGCCTTGCTCGAACGGCGCGATGCCCTCACCTGCCAGCACGACTGCACGTTCCAGTTCATGCGGGGCAAGGACTGGCAATACGTCACACTGTGACCGGACCGCCGCACCTTGACAGACGCGTACTGTTCAGGCGATACACCGCGCCATCACAGGTTTAATTATTCCGGCTGCGCCAGCCTGTTGGCGTGACTGACCGGCTTCACTGACAAAGGGTCCAGACATGGCCAAGGCGTACAACCATCAAGATCAAGCTGCTGTCGACTGCCGACACCGGTTATTTCTACGTCACCAAGAAGAACTCCCGCACGCAGACCGAGAAGCTGTCATTCCGCAAGTACGACCCGGTTGCCAAGAAGCACGTCGAGTTCAAGGAAACCAAGATCAAGTAAGCCGTGACGCGCGGCAACGCGCCTGGGGTTCACATGCACAAGGCACCGGCCAGATGGCGCGGTGCCTTTTTGTTTGCGCTGTTGGAGCGATCATGCCGGAATTGGGTGGCCGGCCCGGCAATCCCCGTCGAGGAGGCCTCTCGTTGGGGGCCGGACCGGCCAAACCCCGCGGGTTTCAGGAGATGCGGCGGACCTGAAAAGCCTCGGGGCAAACATGGGCGCCGAATGTCTGCAAGGACGGACTGGCGCCGGCAACTGTTCCGGTCGAGGCTTTCCGGCGCAGGCGAGAGAGAGTTCCCGCACCGGACTGCCTTTCCGAATGCAAGAAAGTTTACTCGAATTTTAGTGAAATTCCAATCTGTCCAGTTCGCATGGACACAGAATTTCTCAATTAACCTAACAAGTTAAGGTAAATCGGCCAGCTTGCCGCAAGTGACGGGCGCTCAAGCGGCGTCCGACATAACGCGGTTACGCCCCGAGCGCTTGGCGTGATAGAGCGCTTCGTCAGCGCGCTTCAACAGCGTTTCAGGGGTATCTGTAACCGACTCATAGGCCGCCACGCCGATCGAGACCGTTATGGACAAAGGCCCGTATTTTGCACCTGCATTGAAGGGCTTGGAGGCAATCGTGCGGCGCAAGCGTTCAGCCACGGTGAAACCGACCTGCAGGTCGGTTTCGGGCAGGATCACCACAAACTCCTCGCCGCCCATGCGGCAGCAGAGGTCGATGGCGCGGACCTGCGACTTGAGCCGCGAGGCCAGTTCCTGCAGCACCCTGTCGCCCACATCGTGGCCATGGGTGTCGTTGATGGGCTTGAAGAAGTCCACGTCCAGGGCCAGCAGCGAAACTGGCTTGCCACGCGTGGCGGCATTCGAGACAAGAATCGCCAGCTGGTTGTCCATGTGCCGGCGATTGTACAGACCGGTCAGCGGATCGGTGACGGCAAGCTCCATGGAACGCGTTACATTCAGGCGCAGGCGGTCGGTATAGCGCTTGCGCTTGATCTGGGTATTGACCCGCGCCTTGAGCTCCAGCTTGTCCAGCGGGCGGTGCAGGTAATCGTTCACCCCCATGTCAAGCGCCCTCATCAGGCGAGCCTGGTCTTCCATGTCAACGACCACCAGAATCGGGATCTGCCGGGTGCGCTCGAACGACCGCAGCTGCGAACACAACCTGAGGCCATCATGATCGAGAAGGTCGAAGCTGATGATGATGAGGTCGAGTTCGGTGTCCTGTGCGAGCCTGACCGTCTGCGCCGGATCGGACATCAGGTAAAGCTTGTGCATCGTACCAAGGGAGTCCTCGATACGGTCGGCGATCACGCCGCGATTGTCCACAACGGCCACATTGGCACCGGTCTCGACGTGCGCCAGGTCCACGCGCTGATCGCTCTCGCCATCAATCGCCGGACCATCGTTGCGACCGCGCAGTTCATCCATCAGCATCTTCAGCCGCACCAGGCTTTTCAGCCGGCAGAACAGGGCTGCGTCGTTGACTGGCTTGGTGATGAAATCATCGGCGCCAGCCTCAAGCCCCTTCACCCGGTCCTCGACCTGATCGAGCGCGGTGACCATGATGACGGGAATATGCTGGGTTTGCGGATTGGTCTTGATACGTCTGCACACCTCGATGCCGTCGATGCCGGGCATCATTACGTCAAGCAGGATGATGTCCGGCTGGAAGCTGTCTACGGCCTCAAGGGCGTCGGCACCGTTCATGGCGGTGCAGACTTCAAAATACTCGCTGGTCAGCTTGGCTTCCAGCAGCCGGACGTTGGCCAGGATGTCATCAACGACCAGTACGCGGGCTGTCATGACTTGACCTCGAAGAAGCCATTGATCGTCGACATGAACGACGCCACCGAGATCGGCTTGGATATGTAGGCTTCGCAGCCACCTTCCCGGATCTTCTGTTCGTCGCCCTTCATGGCGAATGCGGTCACTGCGACGACAGGTATCGAGCGCAGCTCATCGTCTTCCTTCAGCCACTTGGTCACTTCGATGCCGGAGACCTCGGGCAGCTGGATGTCCATGAGGATGAGATCCGGTTTGTGCTGGCGCGCAATGTCCAGCGCCGACAGACCTTCACGGGTTTGCAGCACGCGATAGCCATGCGCCTCCAGCAGGTCATTGAACAGCTTCATGTTGAGTTCGTTGTCCTCAACAATCAGCACCGTCTTGACCGTGGCAGGATCAGGCTGTTCTGATATTTGCGCCATGCGAGCTGCGCCCTTTTCATGTCCAATGGCCCCGACGGCTCGCAGTGCCGAAGAGTCAAAACCGGTACGGGATACGCATGAATTGTAGTGTGCGTTCTCCCCAGATAGCATGCACAATGTCGCGCAAGAAAGTTACGCCAACCTTAAGCTTTACGGCGCGACAGCGCTTCTACCACAGCTGGTTAAGGCTCATTCTCACCTGACGGGTCAAATTTTATGATCAGTGTAGACGCTGCAGAAGTTGTTGCCCTGCAAGCCTTTGAATTCATTGCCTCAACTGGTGAGCAGCTGGAACGGTTCATGGCCGTATCGGGGTTTGACCCGGCAAACCTCGGCGAAGCGGTGCAGACGCGATCGGGACTGGCAGGATTGCTGGAGTACATGTGCGCAGACGAATCACTGTTGCTGGCGTTTTGCGAAACGGCGAAACTCGGCCCGCAAACACCAGTTCAGGCCCTCATGGCGCTACAGCGGCCTGCCAGCACGGGGGCAGCGTGATGGACAATCCCGCCCTGGACGAGGCAACCCGCAGCCAGATCGCCGGTTTGCGGCTTGATCCGGCCCGTCCGCTGCTGCTGTGCGACGTTGATGAAGTGGTCGTGCACTTCCTGCGCGGCCTCGAAAACTGGCTTGACCGCAACGGCCTGTGGCTGGACCCGGCAAGCTTCGCCCTTAATGGCAACATCCGTCGCAAGGCAGACAACGAACCACTGCCGGCTGACGACATCGGACCGGCCTTGATGGCCTTTTTCGAGGCCGAAACGGCAAACCTCGACGTTATCGAGGGTGCAGTGGAAGCCCTAGACAGCCTCAGCACCGAGGCAGACATCGTCATGCTGACCAACCTGCCCTCCCGATTCCGCGATGCCCGCACCGACAACCTGCGCCGTCATGGCATCGAGTTTCCCGTGGTCACCAATTCCGGCCCGAAAGGCCCCGCCATTGCGGCGCTGGCGGGCGCACACTCTGCGCCGGTGGTGTTTATCGACGACAACAATGGCTACCTGAAGTCTGCTGCCGATCACGTGCCGCACACCTATCTGGTGCATTTCATGCAGGACGAGCGGTTTGGCCGGCACGTGCCGCGCGAAGACCACATCCACCACCGCACTGACAACTGGCAGGATGCTCATCTGCACATAGGGTCGGTTATCGCCGGTCCGCGTCGCCGCCGGAACCCATGAACCGCATCGCCGGACGCATCGGGATAGATGTCGGCGGCACCAAGATCGCCGGCGCCCTGCTGTCCGATGCAGGCAAGGAGCTTGGGACACGGCGGATGCCGACCCCACGCGGCGACTATGATGGCGTCGTGCGCGCCATTGCAGCAATGGTGGAAGACCTTGCAAAGGCAGCCGGTGGCCCAGTGACTGTCGGGATCGGCATGCCGGGGTCGGTGTCGCCGCTCACCGGGCTGGTGCAGAACGCCAATTCCACCTGGATCAATGCCCGGCCCTTCCAGCGCGACCTCGAAACTGCAATCGGCCAACCGGTAAGACTGGCCAACGACGCAAACTGCCTGGCGCTGTCGGAGGCGTTTGACGGAGCAGGCAAGGGTGCGACTTCGGTGTTCGGCGTTATCCTCGGCACCGGATGCGGCGGCAGCCTGGTGGTCAACGGCATGCTGGTACAGGGCCGCCATTCCATTGGCGGCGAATGGGGGCACAACCCGTTGCCGTGGGCGAAAGACAGTGAACGCCCCGGACCGACCTGCTGGTGCGGACGCCACGGCTGCATCGAAACCTGGGTGTCCGGCCCTGCCCTTGCCCGCGATCATGAGGCCGTCGCGGGTGAAGCCCTGGCCGGAGAGGAAGTGGCAGCGCGCGCGCTGGCGGGCGACGGCACCGCCCTGGCCACACTCGGCCGCCACCTCGACCGCACCGCTCGCGGGCTGGCTCACGTGATCAACATCGTTGATCCGGAAGTGATCGTCATCGGCGGCGGCCTGCTTGGACTGCCCGGCCTCATCGACCGTTTGCCCGCGGCCATTGCGCCACATGTGTTCGCCGATGCCGTTGACATTCAGGTGCGCGCCGCGCAACACGGGCCTGCGTCCGGAGTGCGTGGGGCGGCGCGCCTTTGGGATGCGCCAAGCCCCTGATGGAGTGAGCCATGACACCTGCCGTCCATGTCAGCGATTCCCGCTTGCTTGGCCACCTGTTCTCCACCTCGGCCATGAAGGCCGTGTGGTCGGACGAGGCAACGCTCAAGGCGTGGCTGGATGTCGAGGCCGCGTTGGCGGGCGTGCAGGCAAGCCTTGGCCTGATCCCGCAAGCGGCAGGTGATGCGATTGCCAATGCCTGTCTGCTGGAGCATCACGACCTGGGCCTGCTGGGCGCCCGCATTGCCGCTGCCAGCCACCCGCTGACCCCGGTCATTGCCTCCATCGAGACGGCTGCAGGTGAGGCTGCCGCCTTCGTGCATTACGGCGCGACCACACAGGACATCATGGATACCGGCACCGTACTTCAGGTGCGCGAGGGCTTGCGGCTGATGCTGACTACGCTTGCAGCTCTGCAGCAGACCTGCATCGCGCAGGCCCGGCGCTGGCGCGGCCTGCCGATGGCGGGGCGCACCCACGGCCAGCACGCGGTGCCCATTACGCTGGGGCTGAAATTTGCGCTGTGGGCGCGGGATGTTCACGACGCAATGCTGCCGCTTGCCAACACTGCAGCCCAGCTGCCCGTCCAGCTTGCCGGGGCGGCTGGCACGCTTGCCACCCTTAGCGATGACGCCGCCTCGGTGCGCGCTGCACTGGCGCACGCGCTGGCCTTGCGCGACCCCGGCGCAAGCTGGCACACCTCGCGGCGGATATTCGCTGATGCCGTCTGCCAGCTTGCCATGGCTTCGGCTCTGTGCGGCCAGATCGCCAACGAGATCGTCAACCTGCAGCGCACCGAGATCGGCGAACTGGCCGAAGGTGCGGCGATGGGCGCCGGCGGCTCGTCGACCATGCCGCAGAAGCGCAACCCGATGATCGCGCAAAACGTCGTGGCGCTCGCCCGCCTCATGGCAGCCAAACCGGCCGCGATGATCTCATGCCTCCATGCACGAGCACGAGCGCGACATGGCGTGCTGGACCATGGAGTGGGCGGTCATTCCGGAGAGTTTCGTGCTCACCCACGCTGCGCTTGAGCAAACTGTCCGGCTGGTTGAAAATGTCGTGGTTGACGAAACCCGCATTGCTGCCAACCTGGCGCTCACCGGCGGGCTCATCTGTGCCGAGGCTGTGATGATGGACCTCGCCCGCGACATGGGCCGCAACGAGGCGCACCATGCCGTCAAGGATCTGATTGCCGCCCTGCCCGGCTCCGGCCAGACCTTCGCCGAAGCGCTGGCCGGCCAAATGGTGATCGGCAAGCTGCGATCTGGCGAACAGATTGCCCGGCTGCTTGACCCGGCAAACAATACCGGTGAAGCCGCCGCCGTTGTTGACCGGATCATCGCCGGACTGGGATAATCCCGGCGCTGCGCCGAGGAAGCGGAATATCCATGCCAGACAAGCCTGAGCCGATGTGCCGTGACTGCCTGGCCGACGCCCGGCCGGGCGACAGGCGCTGTCCGTCGTGCGGATCGCCCCGGCTGATCACCCATCCCCGCTTGCATGAACTGGCGATCGCCCACATTGATTGCGACGCCTTCTATGCCGCCGTCGAAAAGCGCGACCGGCCCGAACTGGCCGACAAGCCGGTCATCATCGGTGGCGGTACGCGCGGTGTCGTGTCTACGGCCTGCTACGTGGCGCGCATTCGCGGCGTGAAGTCGGCCATGCCGATGTTCAAGGCTCTCGCGGCCTGTCCCGATGCCGTTGTGATCAGGCCCGACATGGCGAAGTACGCCGAAGCCGGACGCAAGGTGCGCGCCCTGATGCAGGAGCTGACGCCGCTGGTCGAGCCCTTGTCCATCGACGAAGCGTTTCTTGACCTGTCGGGCACCACGCGGCTGCACGGCATGAGCCCCGCCCGGGCGCTGGCGCTTCTGGTCAGGAAGATTGAGACCGAAGTGGGCATTACCGCCTCCATCGGGCTTGCCCACACGAAGTATCTCGCCAAGCTGGCCTCCGACATGGACAAGCCTCGCGGATTTTTCGTGCTGGGGCCGGACGAGTGCCTTGCATTCTTGCGCGAAAAGCCTGTCGGCTTTATCTGGGGCGTTGGCAAGGCGATGCAGGACAAGCTGCACGCCGACGGCATTCGCATGATTGGCCAGTTGCAGGCGATGGAGAAGGCCGATCTGATGCGCCGTTATGGCAGCATGGGCGCGCGGCTTTTTCACCTGTCACGCGGTGAGGATGCACGCACCGTATCACCCGATCACGAGTCGAAAAGCATCTCTGCCGAGACCACGTTCGACAAGGATGTCGCCGATCCGGTGCAACTTGAAAAGCTGCTGTGGAGCTTGTCGGAAAAGGTGTCGCGCCGCGCCAAGAAGGAAGCCATGGCAGGCCATACGGTGACCTTGAAGCTAAAGACGACCGACTTCCGCACCCGAACTCGCGCCACCTCGCTCATTGAGCCCACCGCCCTTGCGGCCCGCATTTTCGATGCCGCCCGGCCCCTGCTGATGCGCGAGGCAGACGGGCGAACGAAGTTCCGGCTGATTGGCGTGGGCATCAGCCACCTGGCAAGCCTCGATGCCGGATCGCTGACCGGCGGGCTCGACCAGAAGGCCGCCAGTCAGGCGCGGGCGGAACTGGCCATGGACAGGTTGCGTGACAAGTACGGGGTTGGCGCTATTGGCAAGGGGCGCTCTCTGGCAAAACCGGCAAAGGGCACGAAAGACGGCTGAAGCCGGTCTATTGCTTGCACTCGGCCTGATCGAACACCTCAAGATCCGCCAGGCTGGCATTGAGCGAAAAGTCCGAGTAGTTTAGGGTCATGTCGCCGGAAATGCCGTTCTGATAGAGCCGCATGTTGATCTGGTAATCGGGCGTTTCCTGCTCTTGCTTGTTCGGCTTGTAGTAGGAAATGGTAACCGGCCAGCTGGGCTGCCCGCCGACGCCGGCAAACTTGCCCCCTGACGCTTCTTCTGCCGGCGGCTTTTCGGTGCCGATGAAGGTGATCGCGATGGCAGGATTGGCGCCATCGGAACCGTCATAGAGCAGCGCCTCGTCACGGGTCTTGCCGTCCATTGCAGCCTGAACCAGCTTCAACTGGTGGTTGACCGGAAAGATGACGCCATCGGGCAGGCTGAACGCTTCCGGCGCGGGCTTGGTTATGGCGCCACCGGCCTGGCCATCCTTCACCTGCGCCTTCAGTTCCTTCTCTTCCTGCAGCCGGCTGTCGACATACTGGCTTTGCACGTAGCGCAGTTGGTCGTTGCCGCCCAACTCCCACATCGACGAGCGGCTGTCGAGAACGCGGGATTTGCCGCCGGAGAGGAAAAACTGGTTGATCATGCGGAAATTGATAGTCCAGCCTTCGCAACCCGAACCGAGAAACTCTATGACCATGCGCCCTTGCGCACCATCGATGCCGCTGCGTTCCTCGGCGGATTTAAGTGAGATGTCATAGACGGCCCGATGCGGAACAAGGTTCGGTGCTGCCGCCTGAGCGGTAGCCACAGGCATCAATATCATCAGGGCCGCACCCAGTGCCGCCCACCGTCCAACATGCTTCACGTTCCGCAACTCCCTGTGCACCGCGCCGGGCATTGAAGATCAGTGCCCGGCCGCCACTCGTCAAGTTAACACGTTCCTTGGTTGCCCATTGAAAAAGGCATTTACATGGTCAACCGTCTGGCGCCAGCACTCGGTCTGCGCCTCCAGGCTTGCCCAGGCCACATGCGGGGTGATGATGACATTTGGCCGGTCCATGACCTTGAGCAGCGGCTGGTCCGGCGCTGGTGGTTCCTTGGTCAACACGTCGAAGCCGATGCCCGCGATCAGCCCTTCATCCAGTGCCGTCACGATGTCTGCCTCATTGACCAGCCCGCCGCGCGACGTGTTGATGAGGAACGGCTTTTTCTTCATCTTGCGGAATTCGGGCATGGCAATCATGTTCCGCGTCGCGTCCATCAGCGGGCAGTGCAAGGTGATGATGTCAGACCGCTCCAGCACCTCGTCAAACGGGGTGTAAAGCGGCCCGAGCCCGGATACGCCCTTGTGCGCGGCAAACAGCGGCTTCATACCGAACGCCCGAGCAATGTCGGCCACGCCCTGGCCCAGGTTGCCTTCGCCGAATATGCCCAGCACCGAGCCCGCAAGGTCCTTGATCGGATGGGTGTGGAAGCAGAACTGGCCGCTCTTCTGCCACATGCCGTTGGCCACGTCGCGCTGATAACCGACGATGCCGCGCCGCAGCGCGAAGATCAGCCCGAACGTGTGTTCCGGCACCGTATGGGTGGCATAGCCGCGGACGTTGGAAACAGTGACGCCATGATCCTTGCAGGCCGGAATGTCGATCACGTCATACCCGGTCGCCGCCACCGACACCATCTTGAGGCCCGGCAGTTGCTCGAGGCTTTCGCGGCGGATCGGCACCTTGTTGGTGATGGCAACAGTGGCGCCCTTGAGCCGTTCGACGATCTTGTCAGCCGGCGTGTTGTCGTATTCCACCCATTCATGCTCGATGGCCGGACGCACCAGGTCCACCTCGGGCGCGAACGTTCCCCGGTCCAGAAATACGATCTTCGTCATGTCGGCTCCTACCCCTTTGACTTTGGTCTGACCCGATCAGCTTTAACGCGGCGATCGGGGGCTCGCAACTGCGGTGAAACGACACTCCACGATATGGAACACCCAGCCGCGCATGGCAGCTGCCCGCCCGGCGGGGCTGGACGCGGCTTGTGCGCTCGCCCTAGATTGGCGCCCGAACCATTCACCAATCGAAACAAATACAAAAGGCAGGAAATTCATGGGCCAGATCGACAAGCGTCTTGCGGAACTCGGCATCGAGATCCCCACCCCGGCCGCCCCGGTAGCAAACTATGTTGGCTGGGTTCGCACCGGCAACCTCGTGTTTACCGCGGGCCAGGTGCCACTCAAGGACGGCGAGTTCCTGTACAAGGGTATCGTGCCGGACCAGTGCTCAGAGGAAGACGCCAAGCAGGCCGCGCGGCTGTGCGCCATCAACATCATCGCCCAGCTCAAGCAGGCTTGCGACGGCGACCTCGACCGGGTCAAGCGCATCGTCAAGCTGGTCGGCTTCGTCAACGGCGCGCCTGGTTTCGGTGGTCAGCCCGGCATCATCAATGGCGCATCGGACCTGATGGTCGAAGTGTTCGGCGACAAGGGCAAGCATGCCCGCTCGGCCGTTGGCGCAGGCTCGCTGCCGATCAACCTGTCTGTTGAAATCGAGGCCGTGGCGGAAATCGAATAAGCCGCATCACCTGGAATCGCGCGCCATGTGGCGTCCATCAAACCCGTTGAGCGATTGGCTGACTGCGCGGCCAATCGCCCATCGGGGCCTGCACGACAAGGCTGCCGGCATCGAGGAAAATTCGCTGGAGGCGTTCGCCGCCGCCATCACCCATGGCTATGCGATCGAGTGCGACCTGCAATTGTCCGCCGATGGCGAGGCCATGGTATTTCATGACGACACGCTGGACCGGCTGACGGGCGAAACCGGACCGGTGATCGGCCGTAAGGCTGCGAAACTGCAAGCGATTGCCTATAGCCACGGGCGTGGCACCATCCCCACCCTGACCCAGCTGCTTGACCTTGCCGATGGCGACGCCGGGCTGGTGCTGGAGCTGAAGAGCCACTGGAAGGGCGATACAAGGCTGGCGGCGCGCGTGGCGGCGCTGCTGGCGGGATATGACGGGCCGGTGGCGGTCATGTCGTTCGATCCGGTGCCTGTTGCGTGGCTGGCAGACAATGCGCCGGGCTTGTTGCGCGGTATCGTGGCTGACGGCGCAACTGACCCGGAATATGAGCAGCTTTCATTGCCTTCAAGGCTGAACTTGCGTGAATTTCGCCACGTTTCCGCAACCCGGCCCGACTTTCTCTCACTGTGGCGAGAGTGGCTGCCATCGCCGGTATCGCGTGAGGCGCGCGCGGCCGGGCTTCCCGTCATCACGTGGACGATACGTGACAACCAACAGGCGTCTGACGCGTTAAGGTGGTGCGACCAGATCACCTTCGAGGGTTACCGTCCCTGATGTCATGACCGCCGTACCCGCCGAACAGCAATTCGTAATCGAGGTTCACCAGTCCCTGTCCGCCATCGCGGCCGAGACGTGGGACGCCTGCGCCAATCCGCCAGGGCAGCCGCACAACCCGTTCGTGCGCCATGCATTCCTCCATGCGCTGGAGCAATCCGGATCGGCGGTGGCGGAAACCGGCTGGCTGGGCCAGCACCTGCAGCTGCTCAATGGCACGGGAGAGACGCTCGCCGTCATGCCCTGCTACCTGAAGAACCATAGCCAGGGCGAGTATGTGTTCGACTATGGCTGGGCCGAGGCCATCCAGCGCGCCGGCGGGCGGTACTATCCGAAACTGCAGGTGTCGGTGCCGTTTACCCCGGCATCAGGCCCGCGCGTGCTGACGGCGGACCGCGACCGCTTGCCCGTCATCCGCGCGGCCATGGGCAATGCGGCGGAGCAGTTGTGCGAGCAGATCGGTGCCTCGTCGGTGCACATGACCTTCCTCAAGCAGGACGAATATGACGACTTCGGCGCGCAAGGCTGGCTGCAACGCAACGACACCCAGTTCCACTGGCACAATGATGGATTTACCTCTTTCGATCAATTCCTTGGCGCTCTTTCTTCACGCAAGAGAAAGAACATCCGCAAGGAACGCAATGCGGTCCGGGAGAGTGGGCTGGAGATCCTGCGCCTGACCGGTTCAGACATCACCGAGGAGCACTGGGACCACTTCTTCCGCTTCTACATGGACACCGGCTCGCGCAAGTGGGGCACGCCCTACCTGACCCGCGAGTTCTTTTCCCGCATTGGCGAAAACATGGCCGGGGACATTTTGCTGGTGATGGTGCGCAACCAGGGCCGGTGGATTGGCGGGGCCATCAACTTCATCGGCGGCGACACGCTATATGGCCGCAACTGGGGCTGCATCGAGTATCACGACTGCCTGCACTTCGAGGCCTGCTATTACCAGGCCATAGACTTCGCCATCGAGCGTGGCCTGAAGGTGGTCGAGGCCGGGGCGCAAGGTTCACACAAGCTGGCGCGGGGTTACTTGCCTGTCACAACACGGTCTGCGCACTATATACGCGACCCGCGCCTGCACCGCGCCGTAGCCGACTACCTCGAACACGAACGCCGCGCGGTCGAACGTGACAACCAGCACCTGGGTGAACATTCGCCGTTCCGCAAAGGCGTCGAGCGCGATCTTGAAGGAGATTTCTGAGGGCTTGGCCCTGCCCGCCCATTGCGCTACTCAATGACCAATCTATCCAAGCTTGAGAGCAAGTTCATGACCAGCTATGACGACCAGAACGTTTTCGCGAAGATCCTGCGCGGGGAGCTGCCCGCCCACAAGATCTACGAGGATGACAAGACCATCGCCATCATGGACATTATGCCACGTGCCGATGGTCATGCGCTGGTGATCCCCAAGGCGGCCTCGCGCAACGTGCTGGACATCGCACCCGGTGATCTCGCCGCAGTCTATGCCACGGTGCAGAAGCTGGCGAAGGCTGCGATCAAGGCGTTCGGCGTCGACGGCGTGACCATCCAGCAGTTCAACGAACCCGCCGGTGGTCAGGTGGTATTCCACACCCATGTCCATGTCATCCCGCGTCATGAGGGTGTCAGCCTGCGCCCGCATACGGGTCAGATGGCCGATCAGGACGACCTCAAGGTGTGGGCTGACAAGTGGCGCAGCGCCCTAACCTAGGACGAGCGCCAATCCCGCCAGTGCGATGACGCAGGCAAAGGTGCCTGCCTGCGTGGCGCGACCCCACAAAGCAAACACCGCCACGCCCGCCGCAATGGCAAGCAGCCGTGCGGCCAGCGGAATGTCGGCCAGCACGCCCGAAGGCGCAATGACGATGCGCATGACGAGTGCGGCCACCAGCGCGGTGGACACCGCCCTCACCCACAGCAGGATGTCGCTTTCAGGGTCGATGCGGGTGACTGCCACCACCCCAAGCAGACGCCAGACATAGGTCACGCCCATGCCCGCCGGCACCATGCAGGCGATGATCCACAGGGCCTCACTCATGTGGTTCACCCTCGGTGATCAGCCCCTTGCGGCGGGGCCTGAACAGCAGGAACGCCAGCGTGCCACCGCCAACGCCAGCCAGCAGCAGGTCGAAATCGGGCGCATACCAGCGCGCCAGCGGCAACAGCACGACACCGGCAGCAATGGCTGCCCAGTCGAACCGCCATCTGGCGCTTGCCAGCAGCGACAACAGGAAGAAGGCCGGTGTGAAAAACACCATGCACGCCGCCAGCACCGGCGGCAGCCGGTCCGCCACGTGATAGCCCACCGGCACCACGAAGCACATCGCCGCCATGAGCGTCGCTCCAAGCCCGATCAGCCATGGCAGGTGCTGGCGCTTCGGCACCTTGTCCAGATGTGTCACGGACAGCACCCAGATGGTGACGGCAGTGAAATAGGCCAGCAGGAACTCCGGCCAGCGCGCCGCACCCGGCAGCCGGACCTGAGCCAGAACGCCGATCACCATCGGCAGCAGCCGGACGGCGGTCAGTGAGACGGCCGCCGCGATCAGCAGCAGCGCCACGCCCGCCTGCCACATGGTAATGAACAGCACCTGCCCCGGCAGCGCCCAGATCAGCGGGATGGTTGCCATGCCGGCCAGCAGCGGAAAGCCCAGGTCGTTTATCAGCGCCCCGAACCCGATGAACGAACACGCCATCACCAGGCCCGGCATCGACAGCGCCGCGCGCATGCCGCCCCAAACACCGGACCAGTCGTAGGTGTCGTGTTCGGCTTGCAGGTTGCGTTGCTCGTTCATCCCTGCCCTGTTACGGACTGCCGGGTCCGGTTGACAAGCAGTGTTGCCGCATGGTGCCCATGCAACAACGAAAAGGGCCGGACACCCCGCGGCTCCGGCCCTCCTCAAAATCTTGTGCCGGCGTGCCGGCTACTTCACGGTTTCCTTCTTGTCCTTTGGACCACCAGGCTTCTTCTTGGCTGCGGCCTTGGTGGCGGGAGAGCCTTTCGCCTTCTTCTTCGCCGCGGGCTTCTTTGCCGACGGCAGCGCCTTGCGGGCTTCCGGCTTCGGCAGCGCCTTTTCCTCGTCGCGGGACAGATAGGTGAACTTCAGCTCGTCCAGACCTTGTGCATCCTTGCCGAGAAGGACCCGCACGGTGCCGCCGTTCTTGAGCTTGCCGAACAGCACTTCGTCAGCCAGCGGCTGCTTGACGTACTTCTGAATCACCCGCGACAGCGGCCGGGCGCCCATCTGCTCGTCATAGCCTTCACGCGCCAGCCAGTCGGCTGCCTCGTCGGACAGTTCGATGTTGATTTGGCGTTCGTCCAGCTGGGCCTCAAGCTGCAGCACGAACTTCTGCACCACCATGCGAACCACTTCCGGCGGCAGGTGACCGAACGGAATGATGGCATCCAGCCGGTTGCGGAACTCGGGTGAAAACATCTTGGTGATGGCCTCTGAGTCGTCGCCTTCCCGCTTCGACCGGGTGAACCCGAAGGCGGCCTTGGCAAGATCTGCCGCGCCCGCATTGGTGGTCATGATCAGGATCACGTTGCGGAAATCGATCGACTTGCCGTTGTGGTCGGTCAGCTTGCCGTGGTCCATGACCTGCAGCAGGATGTTGAACAGATCCGGATGGGCCTTCTCGATCTCGTCGAGCAGCAGCACGCAATACGGGTTCTGGTCGACGCCGTCGGTGAGCAGGCCACCCTGGTCGAAGCCGACATAGCCGGGCGGCGCGCCGATCAGCCGCGATACCGAGTGCCGTTCCATATACTCCGACATGTCGAAGCGCAGCATCTCGACGCCCAGCACCTCGGCCAGCCGCTTGGCAACTTCCGTCTTGCCGACGCCGGTGGGGCCGGAGAACAGGTAGCTGCCAATCGGCTTTTCCGGCTCGCGAAGCCCGGCGCGGGCAAGCTTGATGGCAGACGCCAGCGCCTCGATGGCCTGATCCTGGCCAAATACCACCCGCTTCAGTTCCACGTCCAGGTCCTTGAGCAGTTCCTGGTCCGACTTGGACACCGTCTTGGGCGGGATGCGGGCCATGGTCGCGATGACGTCTTCGATGTCGGCGACGTCGATGGTCTTCTTGCGCTTCTTCTCCGGCAGCAGCATCTGCGAGGCGCCCGTCTCGTCGATCACATCGATGGCCTTGTCCGGCAGCTTGCGGTCGTTGATGTAGCGCGATGACAGTTCCACCGCCGACTTGATCGCCTCGGAGGTGTACTTCACCTTGTGGAAGTCCTCGAAATAGGGCTTCAGGCCGGTGAGTATCTTGATCGCGTCCGGCACCGACGGCTCGTTCACGTCGATCTTCTGGAAGCGGCGCACCAGTGCGCGGTCCTTCTCGAAGTGCTGGCGGTACTCCTTGTAGGTGGTCGAGCCGATGCAGCGCAGATTGCCCGACGACAGGGCGGGCTTGAGGAGGTTGGATGCATCCATCGCCCCGCCGGACGTGGCGCCGGCGCCGATCACGGTGTGGATCTCGTCGATGAACATGATGGCGCCATCATATTCCTCGATTTCCTTGACCACCGCCTTGAGCCGTTCCTCGAAATCGCCGCGATAGCGCGTACCGGCCAGCAGCACACCCATGTCGAGCTGGAAGATGGTGCAATCCTTGAGCACTTCCGGCACGTCGCCATTGACGATCTTGCGCGCCAGGCCCTCGGCAATGGCGGTCTTGCCGACGCCGGGGTCTCCGACGAACAGCGGGTTGTTCTTGGAGCGGCGGCAGAGCACCTGGATGGTGCGGTTTACCTCCGCCTCGCGGCCGATCAGCGGGTCGATCTTGCCGTCCAGCGCCTTCTGGTTGAGGTTGATGCAGAAGCTGTCCAGCGCGTCGCCGCCCTTCTCGGTCTCGGGCGCATCGTCGTCGTTCTGCTCGTTGTCGGGTTGCTGTTGCGCACCCTGAACGGAGCGGCTTTCCGACATGCCCGGCTTCTTGGCGATGCCATGGGAAATGAAATTGACCGCATCGTAGCGGGTCATGTCCTGTTCCTGCAGGAAGTACGCGGCGTGGCTTTCACGTTCGGCGAAGATGGCGACCAGCACATTGGCGCCGGTGACCTCTTCCCTGCCCGACGACTGGACGTGAATCACGGCACGCTGGATCACCCGCTGGAAGCCGGCAGTAGGCTTGGCATCCTCGCCGGTCGCCATGATCAGGCTGGCAAGGTCATGGTCGACATAGTTCTCGAGATTGGAGCGGAGTTGCTCGATATCAACGCCGCAAGCGCGCATCACCGACACCGCGTCCTTGTCGTCCACCAGCGCCAGAAGCAGGTGCTCCAGCGTGGCATACTCGTGACTGCGGTCACTGGCCAGAGCCAGCGCCCGGTGAAGGGCTTGTTCAAGGCTTCCTGAAAATGTGGGCACTTGGGCGGGCTCCTATTCCTTTTCCATGGTGCACTGCAGTGGGTGCGAATGCTGCCGGGCAAAGTCCATGACCTGTGTCACTTTGGTTTCGGCGATCTCGTACGTGTAGACACCGCACACACCGACACCCTTCTGATGCACGTGCAGCATGATGACCGTAGCTTCTTCCCGCCCCTTGCCGAAGAATCGCTCAAGCACATGCACGACGAACTCCATCGGAGTGTAGTCGTCATTGAGCAGCAAAACCTTGTACAGGCTCGGCTTCTTGGTCCTGGTCTGGGTACGGGTAATGACGCCGGTTTGCCCGCCGCCCTTGCCGTCGCCGTCCTTTTCCTTGTCTGCCAAATAAACCTTCATCGTTCCGCTGGTCTGCAGTCAGCTTGCAGCCCCATAGCTGCAAACAGGATCAATCATCCATGCCACATCATATAGGCGTCAATGGCCGGATTGCGAGAGCCAGCGAAAAGGCTTTCCACCTGCCGCAATAATCGCCGGGCCTGCAGGGAAATCGTCCGATGCAAACGAAAAACCGCCCGGTACTTGCGTACCAGGCGGCTAAAACCGGCAGCCCGGCGTGATGGGCTGCCTTGCTTTCAGTGCGATCAGCGAATTACTTCGCAGCAGCCTTCGGCATGACCTTTTCGATCTGCGCTTCGAACGGCTTGTAAGCGTCCTTGGCAGCTTCCATGTAGATCTGGTTGATCTTGTTGGCCTGCGACATGAAGCCTTCATAGGCCTTGGTCACGTGAGCCTGCTGCAGTTCCACGGCCTTTTCGAGGGACTTCGAAGCAATGACCTTCTCGGTCAGAGCGACGCTGTCTTCGAACGACTTCTTGGTGAAGTCGGCGGTTTCGGTGGCGATGGTCTGGAAACCCTTGGTGAAAGCGTTGGCGCTTGCGACATAGGCGTCAAAGCCCTGCTTGGCGACAGTCTGGAAATCTTCAAACGACTTGTACATGGCTGAACTCCTCTTTTGGATCTGGGCCCGCGTTGATCGGATGACCGTTATATATGCAGTGCACAATTTCTTGTCAAGAATTTTTTGTGCAGCGCACCATTTTTCGGAAATGAGGTGCTATTTGCAGCCGATACGGAGGTTTTCGCTGATAATTTACTCAATGGTAAGGATGCATGTGCACACACTGTAAATCAGGAATCAGGAACAGGTGATCACGCATGCGGCAGGTGGGGGCGCCGCGTCGTGGGCGCCAGCAGACCAACCGGTGGGTGAGCGTAAATGGGTTTTGTCTCTGTGGGTAATGCAGTCGCGCGGCCGGCCTCCAGCCGTGCGTACGGTCTTGTGATCACGTTGATCCTGGCCATGATGCTGGTTGCAGGCCTCATTCGTCCTGCCCAGGCAAATCTGAAGTTTGCCGCAATAACCGTCGATGCGGCGACCGGCGAGATCATTTATGGCAACGATATCGATGAGCCGCGCTTCCCTGCCTCTCTCACCAAGGTGATGACGCTGTACATCCTGTTCCAGGAAATACAGTCCGGCAGGATGAGCTTCGATACCCGCATGACCGTGTCGGCCAAGGCCGCTGCCCAGGCGCCGTCCAAGCTCGGGTTGCGCGCCGGCAACACCATATCCGCCCGAGATGCCATGTTTGCGCTGATCACCAAGTCCGCAAATGATGCATCGATGGTGGTTGCCGAGCATATCGAAGGCTCGCAGGCCGCCTTCGCAGACCGCATGACCCGCACCGCCCGTGCCATCGGCATGACGCGTACTACCTTTACCAATCCGAACGGCCTGCCCGATTCGCGCCAGGTCACGACGGCACGCGACATGGCCACCCTTGGCCTGCGCATCCAGCGTGACTTTCCGCAGTACTACAGGCATTTCTCGACCCGCAGCTTCAACTACGGCAAGCGCCGCTACGGAAATCACAACCGGTTGCTCGGCCGGGTGAAGGGCGTTGACGGAATCAAGACCGGATATACAAGAGCCTCCGGCTTCAACCTGTTGTCCTCGATGGAAGTCGGGAACCGTCGCCTGGTCGCAGTGGTGCTGGGCGGGCGCACCGGGGCATCGCGCAACGCCTTCATGACCAAGATCCTTAACCGGGACATCGCCAAGGCGACGCGCTCGCGCAACAATCAGATCGCAGCGGTGGCTGGCAATCCAAAAGGCTACAATCCGGCAGCGGCCGCCAAGGTCGTGGCGCTGGCAAAGCCTGAACCGGCGATCGCGAACCCTCCCATTCCGCGCGCCAAGCCCGAAGAACTTGTCCAGGAGGCATCCACGCCTGCCACCCAGCCGATATCTCCGGCTGAAACGGCCGCCATTGCCGCCAAGGCTGCCAAAGCCGCAAACGCGAGCCTTGCAACTGCTGGAACTGTGCCGGGCAAGTCGATCACCGAGCTGGCGCTGCAGGCCCTCCCGGCACAGGGAGTTACCTTCAAGTCGGTCACCGTACCCGCGGCCAACACCAAGTCCGACAGCCTGATCGTGGCCAGCGCCGCACAGGCTCTGCCGACCCCTGCTCCTGCGCAAAAGCTGCAGAAGCGGCTGGATGAACCGGCCCCGGTTGCTCCCGCCGCCGCGCAGATTGCAGCGGCACCTGCAAAACCGGCCGGCACGAACCTCGTGGTAAATCCCAAAGAGGTGAAGCAGAAGCTGGCGGAGCACCAGTCCACCTGGAATATCCAGATTGGCGCATTCCCGACCGCCGAGGGCGCCAAGAGCCGGATCGACATAGCCAAGTCTTCCCGCGTCAGCGCGCTGAAAAAGGCAACTCCGTTCCTGATGGCCGTGGACAAGGACGGCGACACCATCTACCGCGCCCGCTTCTCGGGGCTGAACAAGCAGCAGGCCCACAATGCCTGCCGTCAATTGAAGCGCGCCGGCGTCGGCTGCTTCGAGCTGGCACCCCAGAGCTGAGGCAGCATTATATACACTGTTCAACTGGATCACCCGCCGCACTACCGGCGGGTGTATCCGTTTCAGGCAGATTGACCCGTTCAGCCCTTGCTGCTTCCGAGCAGCACGTTTCGCGCCTCGTTGATGCGGGCAGCAAACCAGGCAGAGCCGCCCTGGTCCGGGTGATGCTTCTTCATCAGGTCACGGTATGCCTTGCGGATGGCAGCATCGCTTGCGCCTTCCTCCAGGCCCAGCACGTCCAGCGCCTCGGCGCGGCTCATCGCGCCAGTCCCGGCAGCCGGTCCGGCTCCACCCTGCTGGTGCTGGCCGCCGCCCTGCCGGCGCCAATCCGGGTGGGCCCGGTCAAGATAGGCCATCAGCAAAGCCTCGCTGCGGTCATTGGCGGCCACGCAATCCTTCAGCAACTCCAGCAGGTCTTCTAGCTGGAGCGACGACAGCTTCGCGCCTTGAAACCGCCCAGTGAGCACCTCGCCATCCATCTCGCCGGTATCGTGGTCGAGGCTCATGTCGAGTATCGACGTCCTCACGGACGATGTCTGGCCCTTTTCCTTGTTGGCCTTCCTGAACGCGCCCTGCGCGCCGAATATCGCCAGTCCCACCAGAAACAACGGAACGGCAAGCGGCAGCAGCCCCCGCAAGGCGGTGAAGGCAGCCATTCCCATCAGGGTTCCTCCCAGGGTGCGGCGCGCGCCATTGGCCGCCGTGGACGGGTTGACGGTCGCCAGCTTCGGCAGTAGCAGCGTTATCAGAATAAAGATGAGGATGATGGCGAGGGCGTACGGCATCAGCGCAGCTGCTCCAGCAGTCCGGCGATCGAACCGCCACGATCCTTTGACAGGTTTTCCAGTGCCGACCGGCCGCCCGCTGCGTAGGCCGCCACAGCAGCCAGCAATTCGCGCAGCTGGCGGGCGGAGGACGCATCGAAGCGGCTGTAGGCACCGCCGGTCAAGCGGGCGATCTCGCGGAAGGCCCTCTCCGCCACCGGGTCGCGTCCTTCCTGGAACATGAACATCTTCACGCCCATGAGGCCAAGCTCACCGGCCAGCTGGCACAGGTGGTCGACATGTTCTTCCATGCAGTCACCCACATAGACCACGGCATCGACCTTCGCTGCCTGGGCTTCCTTTCGGACGTGCTTGAGAACCTTGAGAATCTGCGTATTGCCGCCCCTGCAGTCCACGGTGGTCATCAGCCGCGCCAGAGCGTCCGCATTGGATACCCACTTCGATGACCGGCATTCGCCGAAACCACGGAAGAACACCAGTTGCACGTCCAGCCCGCCCACCCGGCCTGCCTCCTGAAACATCTCGGCCTGGGTCTGCAGCGCCGCATCCCAGGTCGGTTGGCGACTCATGGTCGCGTCCATGGCAAAGATCAGCCGTCCGTTGCCAGCCTTGGCGACTGGCGGCGTGGCCTTTACCTGGGCCAGGAAGGCGTCGACGCTCTCCTGCGTGGCCGGGGTGGATGCGCCACGCGCCGGCGTCACGGCGGACGACTTGCCGCTGGTGCGGTCACGAGTGCTCATGGCGAAGCGCCTCCCCGGTTGCATGCAGTTCCGGCTTCAAATGGGGCGCGGCCAGGCGGTTTGCAATGTTACGACGGCGAACCCGGTTCACGGGCATAGTCTTCATCACTCACGTGCTCCATCCAGTCGGCATAGGTACCGTCGAGCACCTCCTGGAATGCCAGGTGGCACATCATGTTGTCAGGGGCCGCACCATGCCAATGCTTCTCGTGTGGCGGAATCCAGATCACGTCGCCGGGCCTGATCTCGACCACCGGTTCCCCTGCGCTCTGGAAGCGGCCAACGCCGGACACCACCACCAGGGTCTGGCCAAGCGGGTGCGTATGCCAGGCGGTGCGGCTGCCCGGTTCGAACGTCACCCGCAAGCCCCGGATGCGCGCTGGCTCCGGTGCCTCGACAATGGGGTCCTGCCAGACGTTGCCCTTGAAATAGCTGTCCGGCCCCTTCTTGCTGGGCCGCGTACCGGCCTTGAAATGCTGCATCTGCTTGTATCCTCCTGAAAGGTCTGCTTGTCTGGCTTATCTCCAACAGCATAGACGCGAGACCAGTTCCATGACAGCCATGATGGCCGGCTTTCCTCCCTCGGCAGATTCCCAGGTCACCCTGGCCAACTGGCGCCAGCACCCCTACAGCGCCTGGGCATTCAGCCACGTGCGCGAGATCATCCCGTCGGCGGAAATTCCCAACAACCCGGAAGGCGTGCGCACGCTGGGCACCGCGCTAGAGGACATCGGCCAAATCGAGGTGCAGCCGTCCCTGAACCTCGCGCAATACCTCGACGCCACCTGGACGGACGGCTACCTCGTCCTGCAGGATGGCGCAGTCGTTCACGAAGTTTATCGCAACGATCTGCAGCCCATGCGTCAGCACATCCTGATGTCGGTGTCGAAGTCGATGCTCGGCCTGCTGGCCGGCATCCTGGCGCGCTCGGGCAAGCTTGACCTTGCCGCTCCGGTCACCGTCTATGTGCCGGAGATGCGCGACACGGCCTGGAACAAGGCGACCGTGCAGAACGTGCTCGACATGCGCGCCGGCATCCTGTTCGACGAGAACTACGAGGCCACCTCCGGCCCCATCGTCGAATACCGCAAGTCGACCGGTTGGAACCCGCTCGGTCCCGGCGACACGCCCTCGGATCTGCGTTCGTTCTTTTCGCAATTGACAGAGCAGGACGGCCCGCATGAAGGCCGCTTCCATTACGTTTCGCCCAATACCGACCTGACCGCCTGGATCATCGAGCGCGCCGCCGGCACCCGCTATGCTGACCTGATGTCGCAACACCTGTGGCAGCCGATGGGCGCGGGCTCACCCGCCTACATCACCGTGGACCGGCTGGGTGCGCCGCGTGCTGCCGGGGGCATGTGCGTCACGCTTCGCGATCTCGCCCGTGTCGGGCAACTGATCATCGACGGCGGCATGGCCGGCACCACCCAGGTCATTGCGCCGGAGTGGATCGACGACCTTTTCAACGGCGGCGACCCGGTGGCGTGGAAGATAGGCGATTTCGCCGATTATTTCGCCGGCCGCGACATGCATTACCGCAACAAGTGGTACGTCTTGCGGGGCGACAGGCCGATGGCCTTCGGCAGCGGCATTCACGGCCAGAACCTCTGGGTGCTGCCGCACGAGCGCATCGTCATCGCCAAACTGTCATCCCGCCCCAAGGCGCAAGACCCGGACGTCGGCGCGCTGAATTTCAGGATGATAGAGGCGGTGAAAGGGCATCTGGGCGAGTGATGGACGCTGCTTTGCCCCCCGGTATGAAGTCGAGGCTGCTGCGGTTGATTGCGAGTTGGCGCAATCTGTCTCTGGCCGGCCTCTACTTTGGCGGAATGTGGCTTGCGCTGACCTTTACACCTTCGCTAGTTCCACGGCCGTGGGTCTTTCAGGGCGTGCTGGCCGGAGTTGCCTTTGCTCTTGGCTACTGGTTTGGCGCCGGTTTCATCTGGCTGTGGAACTACCTGGAGCTGCCGGTCTTCCCAAGGCGATGGCGCCGCCTGCTGTTCTGGTTGCTTGTATCGGCTACAGCCCTGCGCATTGGCTGGCACTTGTGGCAAGCAGCGGGCTGGCAAAACAACACCCGTCATCTGATGGGAATGCCCGAAGTCGAAGGCATCCATTACCTGCGAACCCTCGTGTTGGCTGCTGCAATTGCACTGCTGCTGATCGGGCTTGTGTGGATGGTGCTGCGCGGCATCCGGTATGCCGCGGCCCTCCCCCGCAGCTATATTGGCAAGCGGTATGCGTCGGTTCTGGGCGGGGCCACCTTCGTCCTGCTGCTGATCCAACTGGTTAACGGTACGCTGGTCAGTACTGCCATAACCCTGATCGACCAGGCGCAGGCGGCGACCGACATTGCCGACCCTCCCGGCGCCGTACAACCAACCCGCAGCGAGAGGTCGGGAAGTGCTTCCTCGCTTGTTGGCTGGGATGAACTTGGCAAGGCCGGAAAGCAGTTCGTGCACGAAGGCCCACGCCGCTCCGAAATCGAGGCCTTCAGCGGGCAACAGGCCATGGAGCCCATCAGGATATATGTAGGGCTCCGGTCAGCCGATGACACCCAGTCCCAGGCGCAGCTGGCGCTGGAAGAGCTCAAGCGCAGTGGCGCATTCGAACGGAAACTGCTGGTGATCGCCACGCCCACCGGCACCGGCTGGGTCGACAATGCCGGCATCGCACCGCTTGAATACATGCATCGCGGTGATACGGCAGTGGTGGGCGTTCAGTATTCCTATCTCCAGAGTCCGCTGTCCCTGATTCTGGAACCGGGCCGTAGCCAGGCCTCGGCGAATGCCGTCTTTGAAGTAATTTATAACCACTGGAAGAACTTGCCGGTAACCCAACGGCCGAAGCTCTATCTCTTTGGGCTCAGCCTTGGATCTCACGGCTCCGAAACATCGGCGCCGTTCTATGCCTATGTGAGCGATGCATTCAGTGGCGCGGTCTGGGCCGGTCCGCCGTTTCGAAACGGCATGTGGCGCAGCGTGCAGGCCAACCGCAATGCAGGCTCAACCGCATGGCTGCCGCATTTCGAAAATGGCTCATTGATCCGGGTCCTCGGGCCATATGACGGATCCAGGACAACTCCTGAACACTGGGGACCGGTCAGAATCGCGTATGTCGTCAACCCGTCCGACGCGATCGTGTTTTTCGAAGAGTTGATGTGGTATCGCGAACCGGACTGGATGAAGGATCCGCGAGGACCCGACATCTCGCCTCGGCTGCAATGGGTGCCCCTGATAACGTTCCTGCAAGTCGGGCTGGACATGCTGTCAGCCGCGCAGGTTCCCCCCGGACACGGTCACAACTACGCGGTAGAGGAGTATACGGATGCCTGGGTCGAGGTAAGCGCACCCAGCCCATGGACCGGCGACGACACCACGCGATTGAAAGCCTGGCTAAATCCCGGCTGATCACCCATTGTGCCGGGCCACAGGTGGATCAACCTACCTCTCCACCTCCATGCTCATCAGCGCCGCATTGCCGCCGGAAGCCGTGGTGTCGATGGACAGCACCCGCTCTGCCGCAAAGCGGTAGAGATAGTGCGGGCCACCCGCCTTTGGCCCGGTGCCTGACAGCCCCTCGCCGCCGAACGGCTGCGAGCCGACGATGGCGCCGATCTGGTTTCTGTTGACGTACATGTTGCCGACGCGCACCGAGCGCGCCACCTGCTGTACCGTGTCCTCGATGCGCGAGTGCAGCCCCAGCGTCAGGCCGTAGCCGGTGGCATTCAGCGCCTCACACACCTTGTCCAGCCTGTCCGCCTTGTAGCGCACCACGTGCAGGCACGGGCCGAACACCTCTTCCTTCAGCGGTGCGAGCGATGGCAGTTCAAAGATCGCCGGCGTGACGAACGTGCCGGCCTTGCACTCGGCTGGCAGGGCCAAATCGATCAGCGTCTTCATCTCCCGCGCCATGCGCGCCTTGTGCGCCTCCAGCCGGTCTTTCGCTTCCGTATCGATGACCGGGCCGACGTCGGTCGAGAAGTCGAGCGGATCGCCCACCTTCAGTTCCGCCGCCGCACCGCACAGCATGTCGATGGTGCGCTTCGCCGCCTCTTCCTGCACGAACAGGATGCGCGCCGCCGAACAACGCTGCCCGGCTGAATCGAACGCCGACAGGATCAGATCGCGCACCGCCTGCTCCGGCAGAGCGGACGAGTCCACGATCATCGCGTTCATGCCGCCAGTCTCGGCAATCAGCGGCAGGATGGCGCCGTGGCGCGCCGCCAGCGCCCGGTTGATGATGTGTGCGGTCTGGGTCGAGCCGGTGAACGCCACCCCACCCAGCAGCGGGTGCTTCAGCAGCGTGCCACCAATGCGCGCGCCGTCGCCCGGCAGCAGCGACAGAACCTCGCCCGGCACGCCTGCCTGGTGCATCAGTTTTACCGCCTCGTAGGCAATCAGCGGCGTCTGCTCGGCAGGCTTTGCCAGCACCGCATTGCCGGCCGCAAGCGCCGCAGCCATCTGCCCCGAGAAAATCGCCAGCGGAAAGTTCCACGGCGCGATGCAGGCGAACACGCCACGGCCATGCAATCTCAGTTCATTGTGCTCGCCCGTGGGGCCGGCCATCGCTTCAGGTGAACGGAACTTCTCGCGCGCCTGCGCCGCGTAATAGCGCAGAAAATCGACCGCCTCGCGCAAGTCGGCCTGGGCGTTGTCCAGCGTCTTGCCGGCCTCGCGGATCAGCAGCGCGTAAAGCCGTGGCGCATGCTGCTCGTAAAGATCGGCGGCGCGCTCCAGCACCTTCGCCCTGCCCTCGCCGCCCAGTGCATCCCAGCCGCCTTGCGCCTTGTCCGCCGCCTTGATGGCGGCTTCGACCTGCGCGTCAGAAGCCTCCGAAATGCTGCCGACCTTGACCGACCGGTCATGCGGCGATGTGATGTCGCGCGGGTTCTCTCCCTTTGCGCTGCCGGGCACCAAGGCGGTGGCATTGACCGGCGACTTGAGAGCCGCCTCGATCTGCTGCATCAGCGGGGCGCGCGTAGCGTCGTCCCACAGCGGCAACCCGGCAGAGTTGATGCGCGGGCTGAAGATGGCGCGCGGTTCGGCAATGCGCGGATGCGGCAGGCTGTCGAGGCGGCGCACCACGGCAACCGGGTCTTCCACGATATCCTCGATCGGCGCTTCATCATCGGCCAGCCGGTTGACGAACGAGGTATTGGCACCGTTCTCCAGCAGGCGGCGCACCAGGTAGGCCAACAGGTCTTCGTGACTGCCGACAGGCGCATAGATGCGGCACGGCTGGGCCAGGCCTTCGGCGCTCGTCACGGCGTCATAGAGCGCCTGCCCCATGCCGTGCAGCCGCTGGAATTCGAACTCGCGGTCATTGCCCGCCATGACCGAGACAGCAGCCACCGTGTGCGCATTGTGGGTGGCGAACTGCGGATAGAACGCATCGCGGTTGTTCAGCAGGTAGCGCGCGCAGGCAAGGTAGGACACATCGGTCGAGACCTTGCGGGTGAACAGTGGAAAGCCCTCATAGCCGCCGATCTGCGCCAGCTTGATCTCGGTGTCCCAGTAAGCACCCTTCACCAGCCGCACCGGGAACCGGCGCCTGGTGTCGCGCGCCAGTTGCGCCAGCCATTGCAGCGCCGGCATGGCGCGGCGCGAGTAGGCTTGAACTGCCAGCCCCAAGCCGTTCCAACCTTTCAGTTTTTCGTCGTGGGCAAGCCGTCCGAACAGCTTGAAGGAGAGCTCCAGCCGGTCCACTTCCTCGGCGTCGATGGTGAGCGCCATGCCGCCCTCCTTGGCCTGAACGCACAGGGCGAGGATGCGCGGATAAAGCTCGTCCATCACGCGGGCTTCCTTGCGCGCCTCATAGCGCGGGTGCAGCGCCGACAGCTTGACAGAGATCGACGGCAGTTCGTGGATCGGCCGTTCCATCGGATCGGATGCGGCAATGGCCTTGATGGCGTCCGAATAGGACTGCCAGTAGCGCTCTGCGTCCTTCATGGTGCGCGCGGCCTCGCCTAGCATGTCATAGCTGAAGCGGTAGCCCTGCCCCTTCAGCGGTTTGGACACGTCCAACGCCTCGGCAATGGTGCGGCCCAGCACGAACTGCTTGCCCATGATGCGCATGGCATGGCGCATGGCCTGGCGCACCACCGGCTCGCCCGAGCGTTTGACGATGCGCGAGAAATAGCCGGACGGGTTCTTCACCGCCTCGCCGCCCAGTTCGACGAACCTGCCTGTCAGCATCAGGCCCCAGGTTGAGGCATTGACGAACAGCGAGTCCGATGCGCCGAGGTGCTTTTCCCAGTCGCGCCCGCCGATCTTGTCGGCAATCAGCTTGTCGGCGGTGTGGTCATCCGGTATGCGCAGCAACGCCTCGGCCAGGCACATCAGCACCACGCCTTCCTCGCTCGACAGCGAGTATTCCTGCATGAACTCGTCGACGCCGCCCTTCTGCTTGCGCCCCTTGCGGACCTGCCTGACGAGGTTCGTGGCCAGTTCCTGGGTCTTTTTCGCGTCGCCGCCGTCCAGCCGCGCCTGCCCGGCCAGGGCGCGCACCAGGTCGCTTTCATCGGTGAAAAGGTTGCGTGAAATCTGCGAGAAATCCGGCAAATCGGGCTGACTCATGGCTGCTCTCCGCGTGAAAGTCGATACCGTTACATAGCTTTATCCAGTCAGTGTTTTCCGCTATGTTTTCACCCGTCCATAGTGCAAATCCCTGCGTCAGCCGGTCGTGGAGCAAGTCTTTGAAGCTGGACACATATGACATCAACCTGCTGGATGCGTTGCAGCAGGATGGCCGGGCGAGCATCGCCGAACTGGCCAAGCGGATCAACCTATCGGCCACACCTTGCGCCCAGCGGCTGCGCAAGCTTGAGGCGGCGGGCCTGATTGCCGGGTATCGCGCGCTCATCGACCCGCGCACCCTCGGGCTTGATCTGCTGGTGTTCATCGAGGTGACGCTCAAGGAAACCGGCGAGCAGACTTTGCAGGCGTTCAACGCCGCCATCCGCGCCGTGCCGCACATTCTGGAGTGCCACATGGTGGGTGGCAATTTCGACTACCTGCTGAAGGCGCGGGTGGCGGACATGCCGCAGTACCGCGCACTGCTCGGCAGCGAGATCGGTTCATTGCCGATGGTTCAAAGCACCCATTCCTATTTCGTCATGGAGGAAGTGAAGGACATGGGGCCGCTGCCGCTCAAGCCGGTGCGGACGGCGGGCAAAAAGTGATAGGCTGAGCGCCGGACGTTTTCCATCAACCCGATTCCCGTGCCAACCGCCCCATGCCCAAAACGCTTCAGACTGTCCGCACTATAGAGGCCATGCGCCGGTGGGTATCTCGCTGGCGCGGCCAGGGCATGCGCTCGGCGGTGGTGCCCACCATGGGGGCACTGCATGATGGCCACCTGCAGCTGGTAGAGCGTGGCTTGCGGATCGCCGACCGGGTGGTGGTGACCATCTTCGTCAATCCCGCCCAGTTTGGTCCCGGCGAGGACCTGGACGCCTATCCGCGCACCGAGAAGCAGGACGTGTTGAAGCTGCGTGCTGCCGGTGCACACGTGGTATTCGCGCCCAACCGGCTGGAAATGTACCCTGAGGGGTTTTCGGCGAAAGTGTCGATGGGCGGCCCCGCCAAGGCCGGGCTGGAAGACGCCTACCGGCCGCACTTCTTTGATGGCGTTGCCACCGTGGTCGCCAAACTGCTGAATGCGGCGGGCTGCGATTACGCCATGTTCGGCGAGAAGGACTTCCAGCAGTTGAAGGTCGTCACCGCCATGGCGCGGGATCTGGCCATCCCGACCATCATCGTCGGCGTACCCACGGTTCGCGAGGCGGACGGGCTGGCCATGTCGTCGCGCAATGCCTATCTCAGCGCCGGGGAACGGAAGACCGCTCCAGTGCTGCACGAGACGCTGCAGCAGCTCGCAGCGGACATTCGCGCCGGCAAGAACATTGCCCGCTCCTGCACGTCCGCCCGCCAGAGGCTTGAGAAAGCCGGGTTCAGGCCGGATTATATCGAAGCGCGGGCGCCTGAGACCCTTGCGCCGGTGAAAAAGCTCGGTGAAACGGAAATCCGGCTGCTGGCCGCTGCCTGGCTGGGCAATACGCGGCTGATCGACAATATCGCGGTTTGAGGAGTGCTCCCCATGAACGGACTGGTTGGTATCTGGCTTGCCATGCGTGTTGTCTCGTTCGCGCTGATGGCGTTCATCCTGGTGTTCATGATTGGCGGCCACGGCTGGGCAGCCACGGGCCGCGCCATGGCCTTCATCGAGCCGGGATTGCTGGTGGAAAGCCCGATAGCCTTCGGCATCTGCGCCGTCATCTGGCTGGCATGGGGCATCGCCTCATGGCGCTTCCTGTTCGGCAAGTAGACCCGGTCTACAGCAAGCCCAGTTCGGCCAGTTCGTTGCGCATCTTCTCCGGCATTCCGGCGACGTCATCGCCGCGCGGCAGGTCGGCAGGCGCGTCCTCGGGCTTGAGGTAGCGCCAGCCCTGGAACGGCCGCTTCGGCTGCGGGCGCACGGCCACGATATCCCGGTCAAGCACCAGGTTGCAGCGGGTAATGCCGTCGCCGTCCTCGAACGGCTCTATGGCGATGATCTTCTGGCGGCAGCTCACCATGCCCTTGATGACCCAGTACAGTGATCCCTTGCCGGTGATTTCATCGGCCCGCTTCGGGATCATGCGCGTGGTGTGATAGATGCGCCCCACCGTGCGCAACCGCATTTCCTGCCAGTCGGCAAGGTCCTGAATGTCGGGTGCGCCAACGCAAAGCTTGAGGATGTGAAGGGTCATGTCCTGACAATTCACCCGGCAGGTGACTGGTTGCAACGCAAGCCCGGCTGCTTTGCACAGTTTTCTGGACCACTGGCCGGCTCAAACCGTCACAGCCTGAAATAACCCGGGTCAAGTTCCTTCAGCTCATAGAGCGGCTCCGGCTTTACACCGACATTGTGCCTGATCATCAGGTCACCCAGCCCGTCGCCGTCAATCAGCGTGATGCGGCGAGGAATGGCGGCGACGAAAGCGTGGGCGGTTCTTGGCAGGAAGGCAGTGGTCACAAACACGCCCTTGGGCGCCTTGTGGGCTTCAAGCGAACCACAGAAGTCGCGCACCTCGTTGATCGGCACCGTTGTCGAAGGCTTGTAGCGCTTGGCCTGGAAATAGAAGAAATCGAGCCCCAGTTCATCCTGGTAGATGACCCCGTCCACCCCACCGTCGGAACGGCCGCCAAGCCGGCGCGTCTTGTGCCGGCCGGAGCGCGGCGCATAGCCTATGGCCACCAGCAGATCGAGGATCACCTGTTCGAAAAACGCCGGCTCGCGCGCATGCACCAGTCCGAGCAGATCGCGCTTCAGACGGCGATTTGCCTGCCGGAACAACCGGGCAAGATCACTGCCGTCTTCATCACTGTCAGTTTCGTCCTCGGACGGGCTGATTGCGGCAGCAGCTGCACCCTCATGCGAAACATAAGGTGTCGGGGCCTCCCGCAGGCCGGGAGGACCCACAGCATGCACCCGGGCGCCATCGGACGACAGCCGAACCTTGCCTTCGATAGACAGGTAGGAAAGCGCCCACCGCAGGTCGTTTGACAGCGCCGTCTCCCTGCCGCTGCTCAAACGCGGACTTGCACCGGACGGGCCGAGGGACAAGGCTTCAGCGATCTGATCAAGAATATCCTGAAAGTCGAGTTCGCCTCCCGCCTGTTCCAGCATGCGCAACGCCGGTTGCATGATATCCCGGTAATCTGCCGCCAACTCTTGCGCCCCTGCGTTATTCTGCCCCCCTCAGAGCCGATCCAAACGTGATCAATCCGATGCTGCAGTCACCATGTTTTCTCAAGTTGCTCAATCGGAGCTTCCGATTTCTTCCAGGCGCCAAAGCCGCCGATCAGGTTGTAGACGGGCTTCAGACCCATGCGCTGGGCAACCTGGGTGGCGAGCGCAGAACGCAAGCCGCCGGCGCACATGAAAA
The DNA here is from genome assembly GCA_963700935.1 of uncultured Alphaproteobacteria bacterium. GTDB lineage: Bacteria > Pseudomonadota > Alphaproteobacteria > Rhizobiales > Aestuariivirgaceae > Anderseniella. The sequence goes on from CAVOZK010000024.1 coordinate 115,587, forward strand.
TGAACGGCCCGTCACCACCAAAGAAATCCTTGTAGTACGGGCTTTCGGGATCGATCCAGAACTCGATCATGCCGCGCGGCACGTGACGCGAGCCCGGCACCTTGCCGTCGCGCCAAAGCTCGCGGATGTCACGGATGTCGATGAGAGTGGCGCCGCGGTTGTCGATAAGGTCTCGCGCACCTGCCACGTCGACTTCCTGAATTTCAGCCTTGGCGTCGGCGCAAAGCTGCTTGATTCCGATCTTTATGTCCTGCGGCACCCCTGACGCTCCCTTTGTGCTGAACGGACTGCCAAGGCTAGCGGCTGGGCCGGTGATGTCCAGACCTGTTTCCGAAACCTGGTCAGAGCCGCTTTGGCAAATAACGCCACGCAATGGCGCCACAGATCGCCGACCAGACGCCAAGCGCCAGGAAAACCGCCGACAACGGCGCAAACAGCAGGAGGACCGAGAACAGCGCCGTTGGCAGTAGTTCCGACAAGTCCAGATAGGTGCGGTATACACCGGTCATCTCGGCCCGCTCGTGCGAGTGCACCGCGCGCAGGAAGGGGATCGAGCCCACCCCGTCAATGGCTGTAGCGGCCAGCGAGGCCGCAAGCAGCAGGCCAGCCGTGACATATGGGTGATCCGCGCCTGCAAGGCCTGCACCGAAAGTGCACGCCGCCATGGCGAAGAATGCCATCGCAATCACCTGCCGCACGCCCACGCGCTGGGCATACTTCCCGAACAGGATGGCGGTAATGAGCATGGCGTTGCCTGCCGACACAAGGAAGCCGCCGGCTTGCTTGCCAAGCCCGCTCTGCACCATGAGGATGGGTGCATAGACGAAGAACACCACCCAGAAGCACGATCTGCCGAATGCGATCAGCCATGCCAGCCTTAGCCGAGGCTGCCTGGCGAAGCGGGCGATGCTGGCCAGCGGCGTTGCCGGCTTCACCTTGCCTGCGCGGATGGCCGTGTTGTCTGAAAGGCGCAGGTACCAGAACACCGCCAGCAGGATCATCGAGCACACCGCCGTGAAGGCATGCGGCGCCCAAACGCCATAGGTTGTGTAAAGCCAGACGCCGAGCGACGGCCCGATGGTCCACGAAAAGGTGGCAAAGGTCATCCGCATTGGCTCGACCCGCACATAGTCGTGCTTGCGGATGTGGTCGAGGATATAGAGGCTGGTGGTCACGTTGAGGCAGGCCGCGCCGAACACCCGAAGGAACATTCCTGCCACCTGCCCTTCCAGCGTGTAGCTGGCCAAGGCAAGGGCAGCAAGGATCAGCGCCAACCCGCCAAACGAGTAGATGAAGCGGCGCGCCGTGCGTTGAATGAGCAGCGGAATGAGCAGGGTTCCGATCAGCGACCCGATCGCCACGACCGTATAGACTTGCGAAACCTTCTGGCTCGACTGAAGCAGGTCATATGCCTGCAGCGCAATCACCGTTGCTACGCTGGCGCGCGCCAGTGACTCGATGACGAAAAGCAGGGTGAACGCGGCCGCAGTAGGCTTGGGTGCTGTCGGCAGCCAGATTGGATAGCGGGCGGAAAAACCCATGACGCTCGCCTTGAACAGCCAGACGGCATGCACCGGCAAGGCCTGCCGGCACTCATCCAGCTTCGTTATGTCAACAGCGCCGATTTGAAAAGCACATTCGCGATGGCCTGACCTTCCGGGCCGGCTCCGGCGGCAGCCCTCCCGATCAGTTTACCAGCGGCAACCTTTCGTTAGGTCCTGTCACTATATGATGGGGACTGATTTCGAATTTGCTGCGTGTGTCGAAAGGTTTGTGGAGTCATGGGCAATAGTCTGTTTGGAAAGCTCAAGGGCGTACTGTCTCGGAAGAAGAAGTCCGACATCTCCGCCGCTGCGCCGCAGCCGCAGGCAAGCACCAATCTGTCCCGGATCGGGCTGGGCACCACCACGGCGGCCGCATCTGCGCACCAGCCGAACATGCCCGACATCAGTGGTTTCGCCGCGGCAATGACCGCTGGCCAGCCGGCCATGCCGTCCGCCCCGCATGCCATCGACACGGAAGTTTCCCCGGTTGGCGTACAGTTCTTCGCCGAGGTTCCCCTGCAGGCGTCGGCCGAGGAGATCGTGAACGTTTCGCGCTCCGCGTCGAATTGCATGAATGCAGAATTGTCGCCTGCCGGAGACGGCACATGGAGCGTTTCCATCACGCTCAGCATGGCGCCGGTTCCTCAGGAAATTCACACCGTCGAAAGCGTGCTGGCCGACTGGGCAGGCAAGCTGGGCGGCAGCGCCAAGGGCTGGGGCCTCGCCCAGGGTCGCGCCGCAGCGTAGACCTGCCACTACATCATCAGGGCTGATCCCAGACCGGTGCAACGCTTTCCGGTTCGCACACCCGCAGGTGCCGTGACTTGAGCGCCGAAATCGCCTCGACCTCGCCGGCTGACAGTTGCAACCTTGATGCCGACAGATTTGACGCCAGTCTTTCCGTCTTGGACGAGCGCGGAATGGCGATCACGTCGCCCTGCGCCATGTGCCATGCAATGGTGACGTCCGCAGGCGAAACGCCATGGCGCACAGCGATTTCCTGCATCAGCGGTTCGTCCGCCACCCGGTTGCGGGCGATCGGGCAATAGGCGGTCAGCACCATGCCGGCCGCCCGGCAGGCTGCATGCACCTTGTCCTGGTTGATCAGCGGATGAAACTCCACCTGGTTGCAGATCAGCGGCGCATCGGACAGGGCAACGGCTTCACGGATCTGCGCCACGGTGAAGTTGGAAATGCCAATATTGCGGGCGAGGCCACGCTCGAGGGCCTTGTTGAGTGCCGCGATGGTTTCGCTGAACGGCACGGTGCGCGATGGCCAATGCAGCAGCAACAGGTCCACCGGGCCGCAATCCAGCAGTTCCAGCCGCTCATCCACCGCGCGGGCAAAATCGTCCGCCGCATGGCAGTCAGGCCAGATCTTTGTGGTCAGGAAGATATCGGAGCGCCACGCCGGATGCCCGGATGCCCTCGCCCACCTCGCGCTCGTTGGCGTACATCTGGGCGGTATCGACATGCCTGTAGCCCATGTCCAGGGCGGCCCTCACCAGTTCGCAGCACTGTTCGCCACGCAGTTCCCAGGTGCCCAAGCCAAGCGCGGGTATGGTGGCGCCATGCGCCTCAACCGTTTTCATGTCGATTTTTCCTCGCTGTCTGATAGCGTTGCATACCATGAACGCCGAGACGCCGAACAGGATTCCCTGGCCACCGCTGATCTTTGCCACAGCCGTGGTGGCCGGTTTGCTGGTCCACTGGATAAGCCCGCTCAATCTGCCGGCGGGGCTGGCCGTGCCGGGCTTTGTGCTGCTGGCCGCCGGGCTTTCGCTCGATGTGTGGGCGATGTGGACGATGTTTGCCGCGCGCACCAACATCCTGCCCCACCGGGCAGCCGACAACCTGGTCACGCACGGACCGTTCGCCTTCATGCGCAACCCGATCTATGTCGGCAACACCATCGCCACGCTGGGGCTTGCGCTGGCCTTGCAGAACGGCTGGCTGCTGGCGTCGGCTGTCGCAGCGGCTGTGTTCACGCACCGGCTCGCGGTAGTGCGCGAGGAAGCGCACCTGAAAGCGAAGTTCGGCAAGGCCTGGGACAACTATGCCGGTCGCGTCAAGCGCTGGTGGCTGGTCTAGCCACGCCTACCAGGCCCACGGTTTCTGCATGAAACGCACGAACGGCGTCTCGATGGCGATCTTGCTGTAGAACAGCTTTAACGGCTCGTCAGCGGGGTCAGCAAGCCAGAACACGTTGGCGGCCCCCGCCGCCGCAGCGGCCTCATAAACGCTATCGACCAGCGCCCTGCCCGCGCCCGATCCGCGCGCCGGTTCATCGACATACAGATCCTGCAGGAAGCAGACGGGCGAGGCAGTCCATGCAAACGGCGTGAAGCTGTAATGCACCATTCCGCATACCGATCCGCCTGCCTCGGCCAGCAGTCCGTGCAGCGGCGAACTGGTGTCGAGCACCAGTTGCCATGTCCGCGTGGAAACCGCGTCGGGCACAGCGCCGCCGAAGTGCGCCTGAAAGCCGCTCCAGAGCTGCCGCCAAGCCGTCTCGTCCGCCGCGCAAGGCGGCCTTACGGTTACATCAGCCATACGGCCGCCAGCCCGAGAAAGGCGAAGAAGCCGACGACGTCCGTCACCGTGGTCACGAACACGCCAGACGCGATGGCCGGGTCGATCTCGAAGTGATCGAGCGCCAGCGGAATGAGAATGCCCGCCAGCGCCGCGGCCAGCATGTTGATGATCATCGCCACGCCGATCACCAGGCCAAGTTGGTCGGAGCCGAACCACCACCAGGCGAACAGCCCCATGATGATGGCGAACGACGATGCCGTTGAGCACGCCCACCGCGCTTTCGCGCCAGATCACGCGCATGGCGTTGACCGGTGACAGGTTTCGCGTGTGGCCAGTGCGCGCACGGCCACGGTCATGGTCTGGGTGCCGGCATTGCCGCCCATCGAGGCGACGATCGGCATCAGGATGGCCAGCGCCACCATCTGCTCGATCGTGGCGTCGAACAGCGAGATCACCCACGACGCCAGCACCGCCGTCGCCAGGTTGATCAGCAGCCAGCCGAAGCGCGACTGGGTGATCGACAAAATGGTGTCGGTGATCTCTTCGTCGCCGACGCCGCCGAGGCGCAGGATGTCCTCCTCGGCCTCGTCCTGGATGACGTCGACGATGTCGTCGATGGTGATGGAGCCGACCAGCCGGTTGTTCGCGTCGACCACGGCGGCAGAGCACCAGGTGTACTGCTCGAACTTGTAGGCAACGTCGTCCTGCTCGTCGGTGACGTTGAAGACCACTCTCGTGCTCGCGCATGATTTCCGAGATCTGCTGCGAGCGCGGATTGCGCAGCACCACGACTGACCGGCACGACGCCGACCAGTGTGGAAAGCCGGATCGACCACGTAGATCTCGATGAAGTCCTCGGGCAGATCCTCCTCGTTGCGCATGTAGTCGATGGTCTGACCCACTGACCAGAAGGCGGGCACCGCGACGAACGATGTCTGCATGAGACGGCCGGCGGAGTATTCCGGATACTCAAGGCCACGAGCCAGCGCGGTGCGGTCCGACTTGGGAACCTTGGAGAGGATCTCCTGCTGGTCCTCGTCGTCCATGTCCTCGATGAGGTAGAGCGCGTCGTCGGTGTCGAGCTTGCGCACGGCCGAGGAGATGAACTGGTTGGGCAGCGCCTCCATCAGTTCGTCGCGCACCGCCTCGTCGAGCTCGGGCAGCGCCTCAACGTCGAATGAGCGCCCCAGCTTCAGAATGAACAGTACACGGGCATCCGAAGGCAGGAACTCGATCAGGTCAGCAACGTCAGCCTCGTGCAGGTCTTTCACAAGCCGGCGCAGGTCGCGGGCGTCTTCCTGCTCCAGCGCCTCGCCCACGGCACGCACGAAGTCGGCGCGCAGTGCGCCGTCCGCGTCATGAATCTCCTGGAATTCGACCTGCTCTGCCATCGTTCCTCGGCACCCAATGCCATGGCCATGCGCGGCTGCTCAGCGCATGTGCCCTGTCATATCATGCTGATCTTACGGCAACACAAAGGATTCGCCGCATTTGCGGGCGATATCGCCGGACAACCAAAATTTGAAGGAACCCTGACTTGGCTATTGGTGCGGTCGAGAAGACTCGAACTTCCACGGGAGTTACCCCACAGCGACCTCAACGCTGCGCGTCTACCAATTCCGCCACGACCGCAAATCGAAAAGCCTTCGGTAGGTGGCGGTCCGTGTAACAGTGCGCATGACGCAAATCAAGCCCCGATGACGGCAGATGTTGGCGGCTTCAACAAAGCACTCTAAAAGCGCAGGAATGAACGCACCTCGCAGTGACATATCGTGCGGAAGAGCCCGCCTTCACTCACCCCGGCCGGTTGAGTGGAAAGTCACGCCGGGCCTTGCGGACTATGAGCAAGCCGTCGCCATCATGGAAGCCCGTGTGGCCGCCATTGCCGCCGGCCAGGCGCCCGAACTGGTGTGGCTGGTGGAGCACCCTGCCCTGTACACCGCAGGCACCTCGGCAGATGTGCGCGACCTTGTGGCGCCCGGCCGGTTTCCGGTGTTCAAGACGGGCCGCGGCGGACAGTATACGTATCACGGGCCGGGACAACGGGTCGCCTACGTGATGCTGGACCTGACCCGGCGCGGCCAGGACATCCGCTGTTTCGTGTCGGCGCTGGAGGACTGGCTGATCGCCACGCTGGACACTTTCAACGTCAAGGGCGAGCGGCGCGAGGACCGCGTCGGCGTCTGGGTGCGCAGGCCGGAGAAGGCTGCCGGAGCGGAAGACAAGATCGCGGCCATTGGCATAAGGGTGCGCAAGTGGGTAACGTTTCACGGCATCAGCCTGAACGTCCAGCCGGATCTCGAGCACTTCTCCGGCATCGTACCGTGCGGGGTAACGCAGCACGGTGTTACCAGTCTGGTCGACCTTGGATTGCCGGTGACCATGCACGACGCCGACGTGGCGCTGAAGGCAGCCTGGCAGGAGATTTTCGGGCCTTTGGCCTGAAACCCTACTCAAACTCCATGATGATCGCATCCACGGCCAGGTTTGCACCCGGCTCGGCGTGGATCTTGGCCACCGTGCCGTCTCGTTCAGCGCGCAGGATGTTTTCCATCTTCATCGCCTCGACAACGGCCAGCTTCTCGCCAGCCTTGACCTCCTGACCCTCGGCCACGTCGATGGACACGACCAGGCCCGGCATCGGGCAAAGAAGCTGTTTCGACGTATCAGGCGGCAACTTGACCGGCATCAGCTTCGCCAACTCGGCCTCGCGGGCGTTGTAGACCGTCGCGTTGGCCTCGCAACCGGCATGGGTCAGGCGGAAGCCGTTCATGATCGGGCGCACCTGCACCGACACCGCACGGCCATTGATGCGGCCCTGCCAAACCGGCTGGCCGGGCGTCCAACTGCTTTCCGCCACAGCCTCGGCGCCATCCACCACGCAGCGGAACATGCGGCCCTCGCACCCCTGCATCTCGGCTGCAATCCAGTCATCACCCAGCCTGACGACACGAGCAACGCCGAACTTCACAGGCCGGCCACCCATCTGGCCGGAAATCTCGCGCTTGCGCATGTTCAAAACGTGGTCGCACACCAGCGCCACGGTGGCCATGTTGGCGCGCGCCGTGCCGCTCAACTCTGCGCCCTGGAAGCCTTCCGGAAACTCGTCGGCAATGAAACTCGTCGCCAGCGCACCGGACTTCCAGCGGGGATGCGTCATGATGGCGGCGACAAACGGAATGTTGTGCTGGATGCCATCGACATAGAAGTCGTCCAGCGCCCGCGACATGGCCGATATGGCTGTGGCGCGATCGGCGGCGTGGGTGCACAGCTTGGCGATCATCGGGTCATAGTAGATCGAGATTTCACCGCCTTCGAAGACGCCCGTATCGTTGCGCACGGTGATGCCGGTTTCGGCGTCCCTGATTTCCGCAGGTGGACGGTACCGGGTCAGCCGGCCCGTGGATGGCAGGAAGTTCCGGTAAGGGTCTTCGGCATAGACGCGGCTTTCGATGGCCCAGCCATTCAGCTTCACATCCTTCTGCTCGATTGACAGCTTCTCGCCATAGGCCGAGCGGATCATGTGCTCCACCAGGTCGATACCGGTGATCAGCTCGGTGACCGGGTGCTCCACTTGAAGACGCGTGTTCATCTCGAGGAAATAAAACGATTTGTCCTGCCCGGCGACAAACTCGACGGTGCCGGCGGTGTCGTAATCCACGGCCTTTGCCAGCGCCACGGCCTGCGCACCCATGGCGGCGCGGGTCTTCTCGTCGAGCAGCGGCGACGGGGCTTCCTCGATGACCTTCTGGTTGCGCCGCTGGATCGAGCATTCGCGCTCGCCAAGGTGGATGACGTTGCCATGCTTGTCACCCAGCACCTGGATTTCGATGTGGCGCGGGTTGACGATGAACTTTTCGATGAAAACCCGGTCATCGCCAAACGACGACTTGGCCTCGGACTTGGCCGACCGGAAACCCTCTTCCACTTCCGCCGCTGAATGGGCGATGCGCATGCCCTTGCCGCCACCGCCGGCCGATGCCTTGATCATCACCGGATAGCCGATCTCGCCGGCGATCTTCACCGCCTCCTTGGGGTCGGTGATTTCGCCCAGATAGCCGGGGACAGTGTTGACCTTGGCGGCGTTGGCGAACTTCTTCGAACTCGATCTTGTCACCCATCGCCTCGATGGCGCGCGGGTTCGGGCCGATGAAGGTGATGCCGGCAGCCTTGAGCGCGTGGGCGAACCTTGCGTTCTCCGACAGGAAGCCGTAGCCGGGGTGAACGGCCTCTGCGCCGGTCTGCTTGCACGCCTCGATGATCTTGTCGATTACCAGATAGCTTTCGGACGCGGCAGGCGGGCCGATGTGCACGGCCTCGTCCGCCATTTCGACGTGCAGGGCGCGCGCGTCAGCGTCAGAGTATACGGCGACGGTCTTGATCCCCATCCGACGGGCGGTCTTGATCACGCGGCAGGCGATCTCGCCACGGTTGGCAATCAGAATCTTCTTGAACATGTGAGCCTGCAATTTCCGCTTGTCTTTACTGTCGGCCGTTGTTCTAGCGGGCAATGCCAGCGCGGTAAACTAGTCAAAAAGTTTGGCTGAGAGCCTGTTCGGCTAGGCCATCAACCCAATGCGGGACGCTGTCATGCTTATGGGCATGTTGATTTTGCTGCCGTAAAGGCGCAAACACTGCCACGCAAAGTCACCGGTTTTCGCGGCGCCTGCCTGGGTCAAACTCCATGCAATTCGAACGGCAAGGTTACGTCATCGGGGTGTTGATGATGGTCACGGCCATTTTCATGCTGGCCCCGATGATTGCCGACATAATGACGGGCAATGAGGACTGGCAATCGTTTGCCCGCGCCGGTGGCGTCGTTGGGGTGCTGGCGGGGCTGCTGATCCTGGTGACCCGCGGTCAGTGGGCCGAGCGCAATCTCACCTTGCGCGAGGCGTTCGTGATAACCGCGCTGAGCTGGCTGGTCGTGCCGGTTGCCGGCTGCCTGCCCTTCTATTTCATGGCCGACAGGCTCGATTTCGTGGATGCATGGTTCGAAGCCGTATCAGGTATGACGACCACGGGCGCCACAGTTCTTTCAAACCTGGACAACCAGCCGCCGGGCGTCTTGCTGTGGCGGTCACTGCTGCAGTGGATCGGTGGGGTCGGCATCATCCTGATGGCGATGGTGATCCTGCCATTCTTGCGCGTCGGCGGCATGCAGATATTTCGCACTGAAAGCTCGGACCGGTCTGAGAAGGTACTGGCCCGCGAGGCGGCCATCATTCCCCAGATCGCCATCGCGTTCATCGTGCTGACACTGTTGTGCATGGTAGGATATGCGCTGGCCGGCATGAACCTGTTCGATGCGGTGAACCACGCCCTTACCACGATCTCAACGGGCGGTTTCTCGACACACGACAACTCGCTTAGCCACTACGACCAGCCCGCGGTGCACTGGGTGGCGGCGGCAGGCATGTTCTGCGGCTCGCTGCCGATCATCCTTTTCATCAAGTCCTGGCAACGCAACAGTCCCGATATTCTCCGCGACGTTCAGGTTCGCGGTTTTGCCAAGATTTGCGCCACGGCCATTGCGGCGGTCACAACCTATCTGGCCCTGACCGGCCAGTTCGGCTGGAGTGACGCCTTGCGCATTGCGGCCGTCAACGTCATGTCCATCATCTCCACTACCGGCTATGCGCTGGGCGATTTCACCAATTGGGGTCCGGGCGCCAACGGCATTTTCCTGATCCTGATGTTCTTTGGCGGTTGCACCGGCTCCACGGCCGGCGCCATCAAGACCTATCGGCTGCAAGCCATGGCCTTGATCACCAAGCGCTACATAGACCAGTTGTTCTCGCCCCGCAGGGTGATGAACCTGCGCTATGGCAACCGTACCATCGATGAAGACATCATCCTGTCGATCCTTGCCTTTCTCACCGCGTTTGCGGGTTGCGTCATCGTTGTCACGCTTGCGCTGACGCTGTTCGGTCTCGACGTCCTCACGGCGTTCTCGGGCGCGGTAACCGCCATAACCAACGTAGGCCCCGGACTGGGCGAGATCATCGGACCTGCCGGCAACTTTGCTCCGCTGCCGGTTGGCGCAAAGATTGTGCTGATCTTCGCGATGATCCTGGGCCGGCTCGAATTCTTCGCGCTTCTGGTGCTGCTGTCACCACGGTTCTGGCGTTGAGCCCAAGCCGTTTGACAGACAACTCGGCGCGCCATAGCGTCGGCATTTCAAGGATTGGATGAGGCCAGCCATGTCAGCCACCCCATTGCTTCAGGTTCGCAAGCTGACCGGCAATATCGGCGCCGAAATTTCCGGGATTGAACTGCAACAACCGCCGGATGAGGCGCTCGCGGCGGCGCTGCGCACCGAGCTGGCAAAACATCAGGTGCTGTTCATCCGTGACCAGCATCTCGACATTGCGCAACAAAAGGCGCTCACCGCCGCATTTGGACCGCTGATGCAGTTGCCCTATGTCAAGCCCATGGAGACCGAGCCTGACGTGATCCGCGTCTACAAGGGCGCTGACGAGAAAGGCGGAGTGTTCGGCGGCGACTGGCATTCGGACTTCAGTTTCCTGGAGCGCCCACCTTCAGGTTCCGTACTGTGTGCTCACACGCTGCCGCCTCACGGCGGCGACACCATCTGGGCCAGCCAGGCAGCCGCCTGGGATCACCTGCCCGAACCCTTGCAGCAGCTGTTGCTTGGCCGCGACGCCATTCATGTGGGCAAGCCCTATGGCATCAAGTGGGCGCCGCCAAAGAAGGCGCAATCAGGAGCGGGAATCCAGATGTCGCGCGGCGACCCTACCGCGGATGAAGAACGCCGCCATCCGGCCGTGCTGGAAAATCCGCTGACCGGCCGGCGCATGCTGTTTCTCAATCCGACCTACGTCACCCGCCTCGACGGGCTGACCGAGGCCGAAAGCGCGCCCCTGCTCGACCAGGTCCAGCGCCACATCACCCGGCCTGAATTCTGCGTCCGGTTTTCATGGACGCCGGGAACTGTCGCCATCTGGGACAATATCGCCACCCAGCATTACGCAGTGAACGATTATCAGGGCTTTGAACGTCTCATGTACCGTACCACCTTCGCCGGCCCAGCCCCCCGCGAACTCGCTGCAAGACCAGGTGACAGCCGGTCCGGCATCGCCGCCGAATAACACTGGCAATCAGGGTGGTTTGGCCCTATTCAGCGGCTCCGTTTACCCCTGTTGCCGGAGCCTGTCTGCCTTATGACCATGACGCCTGAAACCTGCCTTTTCGTCTACGGTACGCTGTTGACCTCCGCCAGCCATCCGATGGGCAAGTTGCTGCGCGACAACGCTGACCTGCTGGGTCATGGCTCGATCCGCGCAAGGCTCTACATCATCGACGATCCGGATGAGCCGGGCCAGAACGAGTATCCAGGTGCCGTGCCGTCGCATGACCCGGCCGAGCGGGTTCATGGCGAGGTCTACAGCCTGCTGACGCCGGACCTTGTGCTGGAGCGGTTTGACGACTACGAGGCCTGCTCGCCGCGCTGGCCCGAGCCGCACGAGTTCATGCGCCGCACTGTCGACGTGGCGATGGCCGACGGCGGCACCTTGCGCGCCGTTTCCTATCTGTACACATGGGACATCGCCACGGCGCGCCATGTGCCGTCGGGACGCTTCACCGAGGCTGCGCCCCACGTGCGCTGACCGGCCTCATGCGGCAAGGCCTTGACCGGCCCCCGCAAACCCGCCACAAGCGCGTTCCATGTCGCACAAGGTTCCCACCATCGGCCTCGTATCGCTCGGCTGCCCCAAGGCGCTGGTCGATTCAGAGCGCATTCTCACCCAGCTTCGGGCTGAAGGTTACATCTTCTCGCCCGATTACGAGGGCGCGGATGCCGTGATCGTCAACACCTGCGGCTTTCTCGATTCCGCCAAGGCGAAGTCACTGGCGGCAATCGGCGAGGCGGTGAAGGAGAACGGCCGGGTCATCGTGACCGGCTGCATGGGCAACGATGCCGAGGCGATCCGCGCCGTGCATCCGCAGGTGCTGGCCGTCACCGGCCCGCAGCAATACGAGGCGGTGGTGAGCGCGGTGCACGAGGCGGTGCCGCCGGCGCACGACCCGAAATTCGACCTGGTGCCGGAGGCCGGCCTGCACCTGACGCCCAAGCACTATGCCTACCTGAAGATTTCCGAAGGCTGCAACAACCGCTGCTCGTTCTGCATCATCCCCAGCTTGCGCGGCGATCTGGTCTCGCGGCCCATGGCGTCGGTGCTGTACGAGGCCGAAAGACTGGTAAATGCGGGTGTGAAGGAACTGCTGGTGATCAGCCAGGACACCTCCGCCTACGGTCTCGACATCAGGTATGCCGCCAGCAAGTACCGGGGACGGGACGTAGAAGCCCGCTTCATCACCATGGCCCGCGAACTGGGCCAGCTGGGCGCGTGGGTCAGGCTGCACTATGTCTATCCCTACCCGCACGTGGATGAGGTCATCGGGCTGATGGCCGACGGGCTGGTGCTGCCCTACCTGGACATTCCGTTCCAGCACGCATCGCCCAACGTGTTGAAGAACATGCGCCGGCCCGCCAACCAGGCCAAGGTGCTCGAGCGCATTCACGCCTGGCGCAAGGGCTGCCCGGACCTGGCGATCCGGTCCACCTTCATCGTCGGCTTTCCCGGCGAGACAGAAGAAGACTTCGACTACCTCCTGCAGTGGGTGCGCGAAGCCCGCATCGAGCGCGCCGGCTGCTTCAAGTACGAGCCGGTTGACGGCGCCATGGCCAACGACCTGCCAGGCGCCGTGCCCGAAGAGCTCAAGGAAGAACGCTGGCACCGGTTCATGGAGGTGCAGGCCGAGGTATCCGCTAACATCATGGCCGGCAAGGTTGGCCGCGAGATCGACGTCCTCATTGACGCGGTGGATGAGGACGAGGACGGCGTCGAAGCCATCGGCCGTTCGGTCTGGGATGCGCCCGAGATCGACGGCAACGTCTTCCTGCCCGGCGAAGGCAACCTCCAGCCCGGCGACATCGTGCGAGCCCGCGTTGCCGAGGCGGAGGACTATGACCTCATAGGCGAGCTGGTTTAGTCTCACCTGCATGACACTCGATGAATATGACCGGTTCTGCCGCTCGCTCAAGCATGCGACGCACGTTGTGCAATGGGGCGGCGCGCATGTGTGGAAGGTGGCGGGCAAGGTGTTTGCCATCGCCTGGGACAAGCCCGGCAGCGAACTGGCGGTGACCTTCAAGGTGTCGGACATGGCGTGGGAAATCCTGCCCCAACAGCCCGGCTTGCGCCCTGCCCCCTACCTCGCCTCACGGGGCATGAAGTGGGTTCAGCACTATGACAAGCCTGGCCTCGATGATGAGGCCTTGCGCGACTACATCGCCGCATCCCATCACCAGGTGTCGCTGGGCCTGAGCCGGAAACGGCAAAGGGAACTCGGGATCGGTCAGTTCCGCTGAAGGCTATTTGGCGGCCCGGACGACCCGTTCACGGACCTGCCGCACCAGTGCGTCATACTGCTGAAGCTGGGTGGGTGTGAACACCTTGGCCAATCGATTCCGCTCATTGCGGTTCATGGCCTGCAGTTCGCTCGAAGCCTTCATCAGCTTGGACATCTCCGGCGGCGCCTTCTCGGAAATTCCATATTTCCGGAAGATCTCCCGCCGTTGCGCCCTTGTTTCGGCCGAGATGCGCTTCACCTTGGCCTTCTGGTTGCCGGTCATCTCGATCTTGGCCGTATAGCCGGAATCGTAGATGGAAGATGCGATTGCATGGACCGGCGCCAGCGCCAGTGCGCCGCACAGGATGACAGTTGCCGAAATCTTTTGGACGCAGGAGAGTGACCGCATGGAGAGCCCCCGGTTCGTTCAGGATCGATTGCCGTTCGCCTTGGCGAACAGCAGACCAGCCCTGAAAACGGGGGTCAACTTAACAGTCAGCACAAGCCACAGATTTTGACGTTATCAGCACCGCCAAGCGTCAGGCAACACGGTCCAGCAACGACTTGAGGCCGGGATGAATGTCCGGCGACTCACGCTTGATGAACTGTAGCAGCGCCTTTTCGGCGTCATGCAGGTCGCCATCGCGGTTGATGCGCTCGACCAGCCAGGCGGCTTCGTCTTCCGTCACCAGTTCCGCCATCGCGGTATCGGAAACGAACCGGTTGTGGCGACGGGCTGCAACAGTCTGCCGGTTATCCCGAACATCCTGCCAGTTGTCTTCGCGCAAGCCGCGCAGGCCGCTGGACAGAGCGCCGGACAGGATGCCAATTACACCGGTCGACTCCTGGTCCAGCCACTTCTCCCGGCGCAGCGCCTCCTCGCAACTCGGCGAGACGCCAACCCGGGCGGCCATCAGATAGTTGGCGATTGCCTTTACGAACAACTCGCGCCAGGAGGGATGGTTGTCGCTGGAAGAAGCCGCGTCGTTGATGTCGAACAGCAGCTCCGCTTCCGCCCTGGAGATTGAAGCACCCGTGTCGCCGCCACACGCATACAGTATGCGGCGGAGCAGGCTGACCTCTGGCTCGCCGAGCTGGCCAGGCTCGAGTTTCAGCCCCGCGCGGGTTAGGCCCTCGCCGGTCATCACCGCCTCATGCACCTGCTTCAGGGTAAATTCTTCCAGCCTCGCCGGTACGGTCCGGGACGCTTCCATGACCTTGACGAGCAATTCCAGTTCGGTCGCGGTCTTGACCACGCCGGAATGCGAGACCTTCGCAATCAACCAGCCCGCCATGTCATCGCTGACGTATCCAGCCGGTTCGCTCTGGTGCACGCAATAGTCGGTAATGGCTTCGACAAAAAACGCAGGCCACGCAGAACATGTGCCATCGGCAGCATCGTTGAGGTCGAACAGGGCGTTTGCCTCGGCAGCGTCGATCACGTGATCATTGCCGTACATGGCGCGGCGCAGGGCCAGCACATCAGCTTCGCCAACCTTGCCGCTGGCGGCAATCTTGCGGATATCTGCCATTGAATTCATCACGCATTCTCTCCCGATCATCGCAAAATTTGGCGACAAGGTATGCAAATTGGCTTTAAATTTGCCTAACGGCATCCCTCAATTGCCGAGATTGCCAATGCCCGGTCGACGATGCATTCTCGCCGGCATGGGCACCATCATCACGGCATCCGAATTCGATGAACGCCGGCAGAGAGCGGGCGCCATGGCGCGGGCTGCCGGGCTGGACGGACTTGTCGTGTGTTCACGCGGCGGCGGCACGCTTGACCGCTTCGCTGACGTGTTCTGGCTAACCGGATTTTACACCCAGTTCCCTTACATTCCCGATGTTGCCGGCAACTGGTCCGGACGGGCTCACGCCATTGCCCTGGTGAAGCCGACCGGCGAAACGCGGCTGATCGTCGATGTGCCAAGCTGGACCAATGTTTCGCTGCCCGATGAGCGCATCAGCTTCGCCGATTTCGTAACCGAGGCTGCCGTTAAGGCAGTGGCGGAAGAATTCGGACCGGCGGCCCGCCTCGGGCTGGTGGGCGAGGACACGATGCCTGCCTCCATGTACCGGGCGCTGACGAACGCCCTGCCCGGCATTGAACTGCTGGGCGTGCAGGACGCGTTCAACGGCCTGAAGGCGGTGAAGAGTCCGGGCGAAATCGAGCTTCTACGCCGGGCGTCCGAACTCGGCTCGCGCGCAACCGACGCCGTGATGGCTGCAGCAAGGGCAGGCATGAACCATGGCGATGCACTGTCCGCCGCCATGAACGTGCTGCTGCCGGCGCGCGCCATCCTCTACAACGCCTTCATCCGCTCCGGCACCGGCGGACCGGCACCCCGCTTCGTGCGCTCGGCCTTGCCCACATGGGGCTCTTCTGAAACCCTCGAGGATGGCGAGTTTCTGTGCGCAGGCCTTTCAGGCGTGCTGGACGGCTATTACTTCGACCTGGCCCGCTGCAGGCCGGTGGGCCGGGTTTCCAACGCCATGATCGACTGTTTCGAAAGCACCATCGCCGTCGTCGAGGCAGGCATCGCGGCTGCACAATCCGGCGCCACGGGTGAGCAGGTGATGCAGGCGGGCAGCGCAAGGCAGGCGGAACTGGGGTTTCCGAAATCGGGCAACTTCCAGGGTTTCGGCCACGGCATCGGGCTTGGCTGGGACGATCCATGGCTGGCGCCGGGCGTCAAGATGAAGCTTGAACCTGGCATGGTGATCTGTGTCGAGAAGTGGCTGATGCGCGACGGCTATGCAGGCGACTACGAAGACACCATCCTGATTACGCCCGGCGGCAACGAGAAGATCACCGATGCGCAAGTGCGCTGGTGGTGACCATCACGGCCGGCGCGCCACCATGTCGATCTCCACGAGCGCGTTGACCGCCAGCCCCGTCACGCCGACACAGGTGCGCGCGGGGAGTTTGGCCTCGGCGAAGTAGGCCCGGTACGTCGCATTCATGGCGGCGTAATCGCGCTCGAATTCTGTCAGGTAAACCCTTGCCTGCACGACGTTTTCAAGCTCCAGACCCATGCCCTTGAGCACGATGACGAGGTTGTCCATGACGCGCCGCGTCTGCGCTTCGACACCCTCGGGCAGCGGTGCGTCCTCGTTTCCGGGCTCGGTGGGCATCTGGCCGGTGATGAACACCCAACCGTCGATTTCAACGGCATGGTTGAACGGCGCGACGGGGCGCGGCGCGCCGGGGATCATGTGGTGGGATGGCAATGCCATGATGGTGCTGACCTCTTACAGCGGAATGTTGTCGTGCTTCTTCCAGGGGTTCTCGACATGCTTGTTGCGCAGCATGTTGAGGGCACGGGAAATGCGCTTGCGCGTCGTGCTTGGCATGATCACCTCGTCGATGTAGCCGCGCTCGGCGGCCACGAACGGGTTGGCGAAGCGGGTCTCATAGTCCTTGATGCGCTTTGCGATCTTGTCCTTGTCGGAAAGTTCCGAGCGGTAGAGGATTTCTGCCGCACCCTTCGGCCCCATCACCGCAATCTCGGCAGTCGGCCAGGCATAGTTGACGTCAGCCGCGGATGTGCTTGGAGCTCATCACGTCGTAGGCGCCGCCATAGGCCTTGCGGGTGATCACCGTCACCTTCGGCACGGTCGCCTCGGCATAGGCAAACAACAGCTTCGCGCCGTGCTTGATCAGGCCGCCATATTCCTGCGCGGTGCCCGGCAGGAAGCCCGGAACGTCGACGAAGGTCACCAGCGGTATGTTGAAACAGTCGCAGAAGCGCACGAAGCGCGCTGCCTTGCGGCTGGCGTCCGAGTCCAGCACGCCTGCCAGCACCATCGGCTGGTTGGCCACGATGCCCACGGTGTGGCCTTCGATGCGGGCAAAGCCGGTGACGATGTTCTTAGCATGGGCTTCCTGGATCTCGAAAAAGTCACCCTCGTCCACCGTCTTGTAGATCAGCTCCTTCATGTCGTAGGGCTGGTTCGGGTTGGCCGGGATCAGCGTGTCGAGCGAGGTGTCGATGCGCTCGCCATCGTCCTTCGTCGGTACGGTGGGTGCATCGGTCAGGTTCGACGCTGGCAGGAAGTCGATCAGGCGGCGCATCTGCAACAGCGCCTCGACGTCGTTGTCATAGCCCTTGTCGGCCACCGACGACTTGACCGTGTGCACCGAGGCGCCGCCCAGCTGTTCCGATGTCACCGTTTCGTTGGTGACGGTCTTCACCACGTCCGGGCCAGTGACGAACATGTAGCTCGTGTCCTTCACCATGAAGATGAAGTCGGTCATGGCCGGCGAATAGACGTCGCCGCCCGCGCACGGACCCATGATGACGGAAATCTGCGGAATGACGCCGGACGCCAGCACGTTGCGCTGGAACACCTCGCCATAGCCGCCCAGCGCCGCCACACCCTCCTGGATGCGCGCGCCGCCTGCATCGAACAGGCCGATGATCGGCGCCCGGTTCTGCAGCGCCATGTCCTGGATCTTGGTGATCTTCCTGGCGTGCGCTTCGGACAGCGAGCCGCCGAACACGGTGAAGTCCTTGGCGAACACGTAGACCGTGCGGCCGTTGACCGTGCCCCAGCCGGTGACGACACCGTCGCCGGGAATCTTGCTGTTCTCCATGCCGAAGTCGGTGCAGCGGTGCTCGACGAACATGTCGAACTCCTCGAACGAGCCATCGTCCAGCAGCAGTTCGATGCGCTCGCGCGCCGTCAGCTTGCCGCGCGCGTGCTGCGCCTCGATGCGCTTTTCACCGCCGCCGAGGCGCGCAATCTCGCGCCTTTGCTTCAACTGCTCGAGAATTTCCTGCATGAGACCGCTTGCTCCCTGCCCTGTCGTCGACTTGTTTATGGACGTTCTAGCAGCATTGTGCGGCGCGGCAAGTCAGACGTTTGGGTGGCGCGTGCCAGCCCGCCGGCTGGTTGCTATCTGTCCGGGCCAATGGAAAGGCTGAAAAGCTGTACCGGTTCGGCGACACCTTTCAGCGCATGCCTGCCTTCATCCGTCGCTGCGACACCGGCGGGCAGCTCAATGCGCTGATGGGCAGCTTCCGAGACCAGGATGTCGCGCTTGAGAACCTTCGCCAGCGCTTCGATCCGCGCAACGATGTTGACGGTTTCGCCCAGATAGGTGATTTGCCTCTTGCTGTCGCCGGTCTGGCCCGCAACGACGGAGCCACAATGCACGGCAGCCCTCAGCCGCGGCTGCAAGCCAAATTCCCGTTCATAATGAGTTTGCCTGCGCGCAATCTTGTCCCAAACGGCCATGATTGCGAGCACCACATCGCTTCGCCCTTGCGGCTGCGGCAGAGGCCACACCGCGAATACGGCATCCCCCACGTACGAATGAATCTCACCGCCGAAATCCACGATCGGCTGATCGATGTCGAAAAAGATCGCCGAAAGGTACTGGTGGAACCTTTCGTCACCCAGACGGCTTGCAGCCTCGCTCGATCCGGCCACATCGAAGATGACGAAAATCCTCTCCTCGAGGATTGGCTTTCGGTACTGGCCAGTAAAGATGCGCAGCAGGTTGCGCGCGCCCAGGTGGCGCACCAGTTCAACGCTCGACAGCGCAAACATCATTGCCACCAGCGAAAAGCTGGTGTCGTCTGCCAGGTCCTCAAACCTGTAGCCGGGAAGCGGCTCAGCAGACGTTACATTCGAGATGAAATAATTGAGTGCGAGGCAGGCAACCACAAGCGATGTCTGGATGATCACCCGAAGGCTGAAGCCTGCCAGATAGGGCAAACGGCGCAGCCAGGTGCCAAGAACGGTGCGCATGGCAAACAGCTCGAAGCCGCCTGTCGTCGCGGCAATCAGGGCGCCTGCGCGTGCTCCCCTCCAGGGGTGCACGGCCACGTCTTCACTGCCGGTATAGTAAGTAGCCGTGTAAAGGTATCCGGCAACCGCACCGAAGGCGATGATGGCCAGCCAGACGATCAGCCGCCGCTTTTGCGAAGCTCTCAACTGCTCTTATCCCATCGCCAGAAACCTGACCGTAACGTCAAACTCGGCCTTGCGCAGCGCGCGGCGGGCAGAGGCTTCCTCGTCCTCGCCCCACTGCTCGATCTGCCAGTCTTCGTCCACGTGGGCGGCGACCCAGGCCGATTCCGCCTCCAGCGCGCCTGAAGCCAGTTTCATGGCAATCAGAGCGGAACCGGTGAGCGTGGTCAGGTTGTGAATGGCAGTCAGCCGGTATGCGCCCTCGCCGGCCAGCACGTTGCGCAGAGCGTCCAGCGAGCCTGCGGGCTGGGCAGCGTGCATGACGCCGGCCACGCAGACGAACCGGCAGCCATGGGCGTCGCGCGCCCAGTCCAGCACCGGATCCCAGTGTGCGGCCTGCCGTGAGACCAGCCCTTCCGGCCGGTCTGCCCGGTAGCAGATCAGGTCCGAACCCGCGAAATCCACGATCTCGCCGGCAATGCGGGCCTCGGCGCCCGACACCCGGTCGATGGCGGTGTTTGCCAGCCTGGTGATGATCATCGCGGCCGGGTTGACGTGAGTCCCTTGCGCGTCCCACTCCGCCGCAACGGCCTGCGCCATCGCCTCGCCCGGCATGACCAGCGCCCGCTTCAGCGGTGTCTTGACCGGCCGGCCGTCGAGCTCGACCGCAAAGCCGCTCTCAGCTGGTGCGACGGAAACCTGCTTGTAGAAGCGCTTTGGCAGGTTCAGTTGTTCCTGCCGGGTCAGGAGCCGCCTGGCGCGTTCGTCTTCGGTCTCATCGCTCATGCCGGCACCCCGAACCAGGTCTCAAGAAAGTCTTCCACCTCGTTGTAATGATTGACGATGTGGTGAGCGCCTGCAGCTTTCAGCAGGTCGTCGTGGTGATACCCCCACGACACACCCAGCGCGCCAACCTGCGCGTTGCGGGCCATCTCCATGTCGTAGCTGGTGTCGCCGATCATCACCGTGGCGTCCGCCTGCCCGCCGGTATCCGCCAGCGCCTGGAAGATCATGGCCGGGTGCGGCTTGGACGGTGCATCGTCCGCCGTCTGGATCGACTGGAAATACCCTTCAAGCCCTTCGCGCTCCAGCAATGCCCGCACGCCGCGCTGCGACTTGCCGGTGGCCATGGCCAGCAGCACGTCGTCGCGGGCATGCAGGCGGTCCAGCACCTCGCGGCAACCGTCGTAGAGCGGCTCCTCGTGCAACCGGTCAGCCCGCATTCTCTGGAATGAACCCTTGTAGGCTTCCGCCAGCCTGACGTGCATGGCGTGGTCCCGGTGCGGCTCCAGTATCCGGAACGCCTCGATCAGCGACAGCCCGACGATGCTGAGCGCGCGTTCGCGGCCCGGAAAGTCCAACCCGGCCTCGCCATAGGCGTGTTGCATGGAGTGGACGATGCCGTGCTGGCTGTCGACCAGCGTGCCGTCGCAATCAAAGATGACCAGCTTCATGCGCCGTCTTCTTCCTCGCCCGCCTCCGGAATGTCGAACCGGTCCGGGTCGAAGCCGCATGTCTCGAACGACTGGCGCATGTGGCCGGGGATCGGCGCCGAGATATCGACGGTGCCGCCCTTGGGATGCGGGAAGGTGATGCGACGGGCATGAAGATGCAGCTTCTTCGACATGCCGTCGGGCATTTCGGCCAGGTCGCCGTACTTGCCATCACCCAGGATGGGGTGACCGATCATCGCCATGTGGGCGCGCAACTGATGCTGGCGGCCGGTGACGGGTTTCAGGCTTACCCAGGCCACGGCAGGCGGCGCCTTGTCGATGACGGCATAATGGGTGACCGCTCGTTGGGCACCGTCGTCATGCGGGTTGTGGGCTTCGTGCATGCGCTCCTCGCCTGCCCCGCCGCCCTTGATCAGCGGCTTGTCGACCTTGCCCTGTTCGGGCTTGGGCACGCCGTTGACCAGCGCCCAGTAGATCTTGCGCACAGAGCGCGTCTGCCAGAGCTTGCCCAGTGCCGTCGCCATCTGGCGGGTTTTGGCGATGACCAGAACGCCGGAGGTGTCGCGGTCCAGCCGGTGCACCAGGCGCGGCCGATCATACATTTCCGCGCCAAGCCCCATCAGCAGCCCATCGACATGGCGGGTGGTGCGCGAACCTCCCTGCACGGCAAGGCCTGCGGGCTTGTTGAGCACGTAGAGGTGCTTGTCCTCGAACAGGATCATCGACTCGAAATAGGCCTTGTCGGCCGCGCTCAGCGGCTTTGGCTTTGCTTCCTCGCTGCCTTCTTCCGGCGTATCCGCCTCGAGGTTCAGCGGCGGGACGCGGATCATCTGACCCGACTCGAGCCGAGCATTGGACTTTACGCGCGCGCCATTGACCCGCACCTGGCCGGTGCGCAGCAGCTTTGACAGCTTGCCGTGGCCGAGCGTCGGGAAATGCACCTTGAACCAGCGGTCCAGCCGCATGCCCTCCTCGGTCCGCTTGACGTGAATCTGCTGTACGCCGCTCATTGCAGCACCGTCCTTGCGAGCCAGAGCCCGGCGAAAATGGCCATCAGGGACAACACGACCGACCCACCCGCATAGGCCATGGCAAGGGCATGCTCCTTGCGCTCCCACAGGGCGGCGAAGTCGAGCGAGAAGGCCGAAAACGTGGTGAAGCCGCCGAGAACGCCGGTGGTGAGGAAAATCCGCATTTCCTGGCTGGTGTTCCAGGCCTGCGCCATGACCGCAATCAGCACGCCCATGGCGAACGAGCCGACAATGTTGACGAACATGGTGCCCCACGGAAAGTTGGCGCCAAACAGCTTCATCGACGTCACGTTGACACCGTAGCGCAGGCTGGCACCAATGGCGCCGCCGAGGGCTGCATAAAGGACAGAAGTCATGGTGCGCGACATATACGTGCGCAGACGCCCGCCCGCAATGCGTCAATGCCGGCGCGCGCTCAGGCCGCGTTGCTGGACTTCGATAACCCGGCGATGAAATCCCTTACGAACCGCTCGACGCCCGGCCAGTCGGTCAGCTCCAGGTCCTTGCTGGTATCAGCATCGATGCCCTTTTGCGCCGCGATCAGCTTCATCGCCCAGCGCTTGAAGAAGTCGTAACGGGTGAAGCGGAAGGCGCCGGCGGCAAGGTGTTCGTACAGTGGCGTAAAGCCGGTCTGCTTGTAGAAGTCGTCGGTGACCTCGCGCAGGCCTTCCACATCATCGCGGTCGGTGCTGGCCGCCGACAGGGAGACCGAGATGAACGCATTCGGAATGGCCTCCAAGTCATCCTTGTAATCGTTGAGGAAGGTGGACATGGCCGCCTGGTAATGGCCCACGTGGACAGACGACAGCAGGATTGCCGCGTCATAGGGCGCCATGATGAAATCTGCCGGCACGGCGACCGCATTCAGCAATTCGATCTCGTGACCCGCCTGCTGGCACAGTTCGGCCGCGCGGCGGGCAATCTTCAGCGTCTGTCCTTCCGTGGTGGCGTAGATGATGGCGATTCGCATGACCGCGTCCTCCCTGGCCAAAGGTGAAAACTCCCTGTGCCGGAATTAACCACGGCTTTGCCCGGCGCTGCCTTGCGGCAGATCAAACTGGACGCCAATGGCTCCTGCAATGTAAAAGCCATTCACATGAGTTGGCACAAGGACCGCGGGCGCGGTTATCATCACGGTAATCTGCGCGAGGCACTGATCAACGCTGCCCTCGACCTGATCGGGTCGAAGGGCACCGGCGGCTTCACCTTTGCCGAGGCGGCGCGCCATGCCGGCGTCAGCCCTGCCGCGCCCTACCGGCACTATGAAAACCGCGAGGCACTGCTGGCCGACGTTGCCGCACAAGGTTACGCGGCGTTTGGGGTGGCCATGGACAAGGCCCGCGCCTCGCCTGCCGCCAACGAGATCGACCGGCTCAAGGCCATGGGCCGCGCCTACCTGGCCTTTGCACGCGACAACCCGGCTTACTATTCGGCGATGTTCGAGTCGGGGTTGAACTTTTCCGACTATCCCGAGCTTCGAAAGGCGGCAGATGCCACCTTCAACGGCCTTCGCGCCGCTGTCGAGGCCATTACCGCCGCCATGCCGGTTGATCACAAACCGCCCGCGATGATGGTGGCGCTGCACATCTGGGCGATCAGCCACGGCGTGGCGTCACTGTTCGGGCGTGGCGATGGCGCGGCCTTCAAGCAACCGCTGTCGCCGGAAGAACTGCTGGAATCCCACATGCTTATCTACCTTGACGGGCTTGGAGCCCGGTTCTGAGACTGGCCATCGCCAACATCAGCGCAAAAAATTCGCGCTGCCCGCCTTGACTCCGCCATATCTCGAGTCCAATTATGTGAATGTAAATAACATTAACATAGATCGAAAGGCGGGACATGACTGCACTCGTTGAACGGATGGACACCTATGGCAAGGGCGCGTGGATTGCGTTGATGGTGGTGTCTCTCGTGGTCTTCTGGCCACTCGGACTGGCAATTCTCGGATACATGATGTGGAGCGGACGAATGGGATGCTGGAGCAAGGGCAAGGTCGCTGGCCTCAATAGCGGCAAGTTTGGCATGGACATGGGCAAGGGCCCTGGCCGCTGGTATCGCGGCGGTGCGGCATTCAAGCCGTCGGGCAACCGGGCTTTTGACGACTACCGGGAAGAAACCCTGCGCCGGCTGGAAGAAGAGTACGAGGAGTTCCAGGGCTTCCTCGAAAAGCTGCGCCAAGCCCGCGACAAGGCCGAGTTCGACCAGTTCATGGCTGACCGCGCCAGGCGCGCCGACGTGACCGACGTCGAGGACGAAAACGGCAAGGCCGACGAAAAGCCGTCTACGTAGCACACAAACGTCATCACCGGGTTTGAGCCGGTGATCTAGAGATGCCCGGATCAGGGACAAGCCCCGTCCGGGCATGACTGGTTTGAGAATTGACTTCCCCGACACTTCTGCTATCTGGAATTCTGGGCCGGAGCGGCGATGGCGTCGTCCGCATCCAATCCGGCACCAGGACCGATAGAGGTCCGATTGTAGCGCCCTGTACGCCGGGGTGTTGCGTTCGGACATTCGGCCAAGACCTCCAATGTCCGGACACCCACATTGGAGACGCCACATGCTCAAGAAGACCCCGAATTCCGTCCTCGCCGCCAGCTCGCGGCCCGAATTCTTCCGCTTTCACAATGGCGAGAAGGCGCCCCTGCCCTTCAGCCAGAAGGAATATGACCGCCGCCTGAAAGGCCTTCGCGCCATCATGAGCCGGATGGACGTTCCCGCCGTGGTGATGACGTCGATGCACAACATCGCCTACTATTCCGGCTTCCTGTATTGCAGCTTCGGTCGCCCCTATGCCTGCGTCGTCACCCATGACGCCGTGCATCACCGTGTCGGCCAATATCGACGCCGGCCAGCCCTGGCGGCGCAGCCACGGCGACAACATCACCTATACCGACTGGCAGCGCGACAACTTCTGGCGCGCCGTGAAGGAAGCCTGCGGCAAGGACTGCGGGCGCGTCGGCATTGAGGCCGATCACCTGACGCTGGCCCAGCGCGACAAGGCCACCGCCTTCCTCGGCTGCCCGGACTTCGTGGACATTGCCAAGGAAACCATGAAGCAGCGCATGGTGAAGTCACCTGAGGAGATCAAGCTGATCACCTCCGGCGCCAACGTGGCAGACATCGGCGGCTATGCCATCCGTGATGCCATCAAGGTTGGCGCGCGCGAGATCGACATCGCCATGGCCGGGCGCGACGCCATGGAACTGGCCATTGCCGAGCGTCACCCGGAGTTGGAGATGCGCGACACCTGGGTGTGGTTCCAGTCGGGCCTCAACACCGACGGCGCGCACAACCCTGTCACCATGCGCAAGCTGGAAAAGGGCGATATCCTGTCGCTCAACACCTTCCCGATGATTTCAGGCTATTACACCGCGCTTGAGCGCACGCTGTTCATCGGTGAACCCACCAAGGCCGAACGCCGGCTGTGGGAGGTGAACGTTGCCGCCCACGAGCTGGGCATTTCGCTGATCAAGCCGGGCGCGACCTGCTCCGGCATCACGGCGGAAATCAACCGCTTCTTCGAGCAGGAGAACGTGCTGCAGTACCGCACCTTCGGCTATGGTCACTCGTTCGGCATCCTGTCGCACTATTATGGCCGAGAGGCGGGCCTTGAACTGCGCGAGGACATCGACACGGTGCTGGAGCCCGGCATGGTGGTTTCGATGGAGCCGATGCTGACGGTGCCGGAAGGCAAGCCCGGTGCAGGCGGTTACCGCGAGCATGACATTCTGGTTATCGGCAAGACCGGCGCGAAAAACATCACCGGCTTCCCGTATGGGCCGGAACACAACATCGTCGCCGCGTAAGCGGTAGCGTTGCCCGTGGGGGGAGAAGAGTGCCTGCCGCACGCCGTCAAGGTGCTGCGGCAGGCTCCACCAGCCGCTGATAGAGGTGCCAGGTGGCATGTCCCAGCACCGGCAGCACGATGAGCAGGCCCAGGAACGCCGGCATCATGGCCAGGGCGGTCAACACCAATACCACGAGCGCCCACCCCAGCATCACAACCGGGTTCTTCAGCACTGCCTTGAAGCTGGTGATGATTGCGGTCACGAAATCGACGTCACGGTCCAGCAACAGCGGGATCGAGACGACCGTGACGGTGAACAGCACCGCGTAGAGAACCGCACCGACCACATGGCCCACGGCCAGGAACTCCAGTCCTTCCGTGGTGTGGAGCACGTTCTGCATGAAGCCTGCCAACGTCGAAAACGACTTGTGGCCAAGGAACAGCGCGACCAGCAACCGGACCTGGTACATCCACACCCACATGATGAACAAGGTGACGAAGGCCATGATGGACAGTTCCCTGCCCTTCTGCTCCCATACCTTGGCGAGCACCGATTTCCATGTCAGCACCTCGCCGCGCTGGATGCCGCGGCTGACCTCATATAGCCCCACAGCAATGAACGGGCCTACCAGCGGAAAGCCGATTGCGAGGGGATAGATCATGTAGTGCATGTCGAGCCGGGCGATGAACAACACCAGCAGCAAACCGCCCAGCGCATAGAACGCACCGAAGAACAGGCCGAACAGGGGCGCGGCGAAGAAATCCTTTACACCCGCGCTCAAGGCGGCTTTCACGTCATCGAAAGAAATGCTGCGCACAACCGGCATTGCCGGTGGCCGGCCCGCATCTGCCTCTGCATCCGTCGTCATGGCTGTTCCCTCCGCCCCGGTCGTTTTGGCCGGTTTTCCGGCTCATGCAGCAGTTTGCCCATGCATGTCCAAACATCAAATGATCTGGATCAATCACCGTTGGAAGCGCCCGTTCACACCTTGCCGCGCTTCTCCCGCAACTCTTCCCACCAGGCCAGCCGCTTGCGGATCTCGCGTTCGAAGCCCCGGTCGGGCGGATCGTAGAACTGCGTCCGGCCCATCACGTCCGGAAAATAGTTCTGGCCGGAGAAACTGTCAGGCTGGTCAGGGTCGTACTTGTAGCCGGAGCCGTATTCCTGCTCCTTCATCATCTTGGTGGGCGCATTGAGGATGATCTTCGGCGGCATCACCGAGCCTGTTTCCTTCGCCGCCGCATGGCAGACTTCCAGGCGGTGTAGACGCCGACGCTCTTCGGCGCTGTCGCCAGATAGACGCAGGCCTGCGCCAACGCCAGTTCGCCCTCCGGCGAGCCAAGGAAATCATAGGTGTCCTTGGCCGCGATGGCCTGCACGATGGCTTGCGGGTCAGCCAGGCCGATGTCCTCGTTGGCCATGCGCACCAGCCGGCGGGCGATGAACAGCGGGTCCTCGCCCGCCACCAGCATACGGGCCAGCCAGTACAGCGCCGCATCCGGATCGGAGCCGCGCACCGACTTGTGCAGCGCCGAGATGAGGTTGTAATGACCATCGGCAGACTTGTCGTAGACCGGCACCCGGCGCTGGATGGTTTCTGCCAATTCAGCCGGTCCGAGCGGCGCGGCTTCCGCCTCAACAATCGCGAACAAGTCTTCGACAAGATTGAGGAAATAGCGCCCGTCCCCATCCGCCATGGCGAACAGCTGCTCGCGCGCCTCGTCTGTCACGGGCATCGCCCGGCCCTCGGCGGTCTCGGCGCGCTTCAGCAAACCGGCCATGGCTGCCGCATCGAGCCGGTTGAGCGTCAGCACCTTGGCGCGCGACAGCACGGCGGCGTTCAATTCGAACGACGGGTTCTCGGTGGTGGCGCCGACCAGGGTTATGGTGCCGTCTTCCATCCATGGCAGGAAGGAGTCCTGCTGGGCCTTGTTGAAGCGGTGAATCTCGTCGACGAACAGCAGCGTTCCCTGGCCGTGGTCCTTGCGGCGCTGGCGGGCTGCCTCGAACACCTTCTTGAGGTCGGCTACGCCTGAGTGAATTGCTGAAATCTGCTCGAAATGCAGGCCGGCCTCTCCGGCCAACAACCTTGCGATGGTGGTCTTGCCGGTGCCGGGCGGCCCCCACAGGATCATCGAGGTAATGCGGCTAGAGGCGATCATCCGGGCGATGAGGCCGCCTGGCGCCGTCAGATGCTCCTGTCCCACCACCTCTGCCAGGGATCTTTGGCCGCAACCGGTCCGCCAGCGGACGCGGCGCTGATGCTTCAAGCCCGGCGGCTTCGAACAGCGAACTCATGAGCTTTGCAGATCAGCCCCCGAAACTGCGGCGGATGAGCTGACCCTTGCGAACGATGCCGACATTCCAGTAGCCCGCGCGCTCGCTCAGCGCCGTTTCCAGTTCGGCCACCGACTTCGGCGTATAGCCGTTCAGCTCAACGATGATGTCACCGCGCCTGAACCCGAAGCGGCGGGCCAGCGACTGGCCCTCGTCGGAAATCACCACACCCTCGGCAGACGTGGGCAAGCCCAGCTCTTCGGCGACAGCGGGCGAGATGTTCATCACCTCCAGCCCCGTGAAGGGCGAACGCCCGCCGATGGTCCGGGTGTTGCGCGGCGGCAGTTCGGGCGCCGCCATCAGCTTGACCCTGGTGCGGTAGGACTTGCGCTTGCGCTGGAAAACCAGGTTTGCGGTGTCGCCGATCGCCAGCGTGGCGAGGCGGAAATTGAACTCCTGGGCGTTTGCGAGGTCGCGGCCGTCAAGCTGCAACAGCACGTCGCCGCGTTCAACGCCGGCCGCGGCCAGCGGACTTGAGGGATGCAGGTTGGCAACCAGCGCGCCCTTGGGCCGGTCGAGGCCGAGGGCGGTTGCAATATCGCTGGTGACGTCCTGCAGGTCGGCACCGGTCCACGGCCGCACCACGCGGCTGGCGCCCGCCAGCGACTGCTCGATGACCGAACGCACCATGTTGACCGGAATGGCGAAGCCGATGCCGTTGGAACCGCCCGAGCGGGAGAAGATGGCGGTGTTGATGCCGATCAGCCGGCCGTTCATGTCGACCAGCGCACCGCCGGAGTTGCCGGGGTTGATCGCGGCATCGGTCTGGATGAAGAACTGGTAGGACGACACGCCCACCCTTGTGCGGGCGAGCGCCGACACGATGCCGCTGGTCACCGTCTGGCCGACGCCGAAAGGATTGCCGATGGCGAGCACAAGGTCGCCCACCTCGATGGCATCACTGTCGCCCAGCGGCAGCGGCACCAGCGG
Source organism: uncultured Alphaproteobacteria bacterium (assembly GCA_963700935.1). Taxonomy (GTDB): domain Bacteria; phylum Pseudomonadota; class Alphaproteobacteria; order Rhizobiales; family Aestuariivirgaceae; genus Anderseniella. The sequence continues at coordinate 144,509 of CAVOZK010000024.1, forward strand.
ACCGTCCTCGGGCTTGATGCGCAGGATGGCCAGGTCGGTGCGTTCGTCCTTGAGGATAAGCTCGGCGTCATACTCGCGGTTATCATGCAGCACGACGCGGATTTCGGTGCCGCCCTGGATGACGTGATTGTTGGTGACGACGATGCCGGACGAATCGACGATCACCCCGGAACCCAGCGAATTCTGCGCCCGCTGGCGAGGGCGTCCGCCAAACAGCTCATCGCCGAAGAAGCGCCGGAAGAACGGGTCCGCGCCAAATGGCGAAACGCCTTGCGAGGTGACGATGCGCCTGGCGTAGACGTTGACCACGCTTGGCGCGGTTTCCTTGACCACCGGGGCAAACGACATGGCGATGTCCGCCCGGGATGAAGGCACCTGCTGCGCCGCCGCCGGCGTGACCGCCAAACCGATCTGGAAGGTCAGCAGCATCATGGCGAGGACGAGAAGGTGACGCGAGTGTCTCATTGGCGGGAATCCCTGTGCAGTCCGGCAAAGCTGCTGCACCCTATCAACTGACACGCTGCAATCCAACACGCCGGGCCAGTTTTCAGCCACTTATCGGCGATCGACCCTGGTCGACAGAATGATGGCCGATTCAGTGTCGGTGACGCCTTCGATGAGCCCGATATCGTCCAGCAGCCGGTCGATGATTTCTGTAGACTGCGCACGCACGATGGCGATCAGGTCATACTTTCCCGACACCGTGTAAAGCGTTTCGACCTGCGGCAGGCGAGTGAGGGCGCGCACCACGTCGTGGGTCTTGCGCGGCTCGATGGACAAGGCCACGTGGGCCTGAATGCCCGGCGATCTGCCAGGCTGCCCAAGTCGAACGCCATAGCCCGCAATGACACCGGCCTCCTCCAGCCGCTTAAGGCGGTCCTGCACAG
>CAVOZK010000025.1:0-61469 GCA_963700935.1 uncultured Alphaproteobacteria bacterium
ACAATTAGGGTTTCGTTAAGCCTTTGCTCACAATCCGGCCATAGAATCCCGATAATTCCCGCACGCAGGAAGAGGGGTTTTTCGGTCAAAGGAGCCGGAGCGCATGTTTTCAAACTTCTTGAAGCTGGCGGTTGTAGCCGCCCTTGGCGCAACCATCATCACCGTTGACGCAGGCAGCGCCTCGGCGCAGGAGCAGCGCTGTCACCGTGAGGCCAAGCGCTATGCCGATGCCCGGATGAACCGCGGCGAAGCGGCGCTAGGCTCGGCCATCGGCGGGGCAGCGGTGGGCGCGATTATCGGCGGCGTGCTCGGCGGCGGCAGCGGCGCCGGGCGTGGCGCCATTATCGGCGGTTCCACGGGTGCCGTTGGCGGCGCGCTGGGCTCTGGCCCCGAATGGCAGCGCGCCTACGGCCGGGCTTACGACGACTGCATGGACCGCTACGAACCTGTTCGCGCCCGTGCGCCCGAACCGGTTTATAGCGCCGGCCCGATTGAGCCGTGGACGGACGAGTGGTTCGACTACTGCACCCGCAAGTACCGCTCGTTCAATCCGCGCACCGGCACCTTCACCGGCTATGACGGCGTGAAGTATTTCTGCCAGGCCAACTGACAGGCAAGCGACAGCCCGCGACGATTGTACAAGGCCCCGCCAGCACGAAACGTGTTGACGGGGCTTTGTCTTTGCACTTAAGGTCCGCGGCCATGAACAGAAACATTCTTGTAGTACGAACGCGCGCCGCCGGGTCAGTCCAACGCTGACCTGAATACGGTGGTGCGCGAACATGGCTCCCTCGGGGGCCTTTTTTATTGGTCAAACCACGCTTAAAGAGAAGTGCAGCCGATGAACATGCAAGCCGGGACAGACAAGATGAATGCTGAAGCCGAAGAAGCGGAAATGATGACCGGCGCGGAAATCGTGTTGCGGGCATTGCAGGACCAGGGCGTGGAGCACATTTTCGGCTATCCCGGCGGGGCGGTGCTGCCGATCTACGACGAGATATTCCAGCAGGAGAAAATCGAGCACATCCTGGTGCGGCACGAGCAGGGCGCGACCCATGCGGCCGAAGGCTATGCCCGCTCCACCGGCAAGTGCGGCGTGGTGCTGGTGACGTCGGGTCCGGGCGCGACCAACGCGGTGACGGGCCTCACCGACGCTTTGATGGACTCGATCCCGATGGTCTGCATCACCGGGCAGGTGCCAACGCACCTTATCGGCAACGACGCCTTCCAGGAATGCGATACGGTCGGCATTACCCGACCCTGCACGAAGCACAATTACCTGGTCAAGAACGTCAACGACCTCGCCCGCATCCTGCACGAGGCATTCTACGTCGCGACCACTGGCCGGCCCGGCCCGGTCGTCGTCGACATTCCGAAAGACGTGCAGTTCGCCACCGGCCGTTACGTCCGGCCGGACAATATCGAGCACAAGACCTACAAGCCGCGCACCGAGGGCGACGCGACGGCAGTCGAGGCGGCGGTCGAGCTGATGGCGAATGCCAAGCGGCCGGTGTTCTATACCGGCGGCGGCGTCGTCAATTCCGGACCCGAAGCCTCCAACCTGCTGCGCCAGCTGGCGCGCATGACCGGCTATCCGATCACCTCCACCCTGATGGGGCTGGGCTGCTATCCCGCGTCGGACAGGCAGTGGCTGGGCATGCTGGGCATGCACGGCACCTACGAAGCCAACATGGCCATGCACGATTGCGACGTGATGATCTGCCTTGGCGCGCGTTTTGATGACCGCATCACGGGCCGCACCGATGCATTCTCACCTGGCTCGAAAAAGATCCATGTCGATATCGACCCCTCGTCGATCAACAAGACGATCAAGGTCAACATCCCGATCGTCGGTGATGTGGGCACGGTGATGGCGCAGATGATCCGGGCCTGGAAGGCGCGCAAGGCGCAGGCTGACGAGGCGGCGCTGAAGGCGTGGTGGGCGCAGATCGAGCAATGGCGCGCCGTTGACTGCCTGAAGTACCGCCCCAACAAGGACGTGATCATGCCGCAGTACGCCGTGCAGCGGCTGTACGAGCTGACCAAGGACCGCAATACCTACATCACCACCGAAGTAGGGCAGCACCAGATGTGGGCGGCGCAGTTCTACCACTTCGAGGAGCCGAACCGCTGGATGACCTCGGGCGGCCTGGGTACCATGGGCTATGGCCTGCCTGCCGCGCTTGGCGTGCAGGTGGCGCACCCGGATGCGCTGGTGATCGACATTGCGGGCGACGCTTCGGTGCAGATGGTGACGCAGGAGATGTCCACCGCGATCCAGTACAACCTGCCGTTCAAGGTCTTCATCCTCAATAATCACTACATGGGCATGGTGCGCCAATGGCAGCAGCTGCTGCACGGCAACCGGTTGTCTCATTCCTACACGGACGCCATGCCGGACTTCGTCAAGCTGGCGGAAGCCTATGGGGCGACCGGCATCCGCTGTTCCAAGCCGGCCGAACTGGACGATGCGATCCAGAAGATGATCGACACGCCCGGTCCGGTGATCTTCGATTGCGTGGTGGCGAACCTCGCCAACTGCTTCCCGATGATCCCGTCCGGCAAGGCGCACAACGAGATGCTGCTGGGCGCCGACGTCACCGACGAGGAAGTCGGCTCGGCCATAGGCAAGGAAGGCAAGATGCTGGTGTGATGCACCCGCAGTCTTGCAGTCCGCTGGATGCGAGCTGACATGGCCCATCGCCTGCCCAATGCCGGAGATTATGGATTGCTGCTGACGCTGGCAGCGATCTGGGGGTCGTCGTTTGCCTTCATCAAGGTGGGGGTGGCGGAGGTGCCGCCCGTCACCTTGACGGCGGTGAGGCTGGCGCTGGCGGCGATGTTCATGGCCGGCGTGATGATGATGCGCGGCAGCAGCTTGCCAAGGGCGAGATCTGCCTGGGTGATGATGGCCGTCAGCGCGTTGATCGGCAACGCGCTGCCGTTTGCGCTTATCGCCTGGGGGCAGCAGGGCATACCGTCTGCCACGTCCGCCATTCTCATGGGCATCATGCCGCTGATCACCATGATGGTGGCGCATGCCTTTACGCAGGACGAGAAGGTCAACCCGCGCAAGGCGGCGGGCATGGTGACCGGCTTTTTTGGCCTCATCGTGCTGGTGGGGCCGGCGGCGCTGCAGGGGCTGACGTCAAGCCTGATCAGCCAGTTGGCGCTGCTGGGCGCGGCGACCTGTTACGGCTTCAATGCGGTCCTGATCCGGCGGATGATGGCGGCTGACCGGGTGGCGGCAGTGACGGTGGTCATGACCATCGCCGCCGTCATGGTGATCCCGTTCGCCTTCGTGATGGAAGAGCCGCTGGCGGTGGACGCGCACTGGCAGTCGTGGGCGGTGGTGATCGCGCTCGGGCTGGTGCATACGGCGATTGCCACCATGATCATGTTTGCCATCGTGGGCAGGGCAGGGGCGAGCTTCTTCAGCCAGATCAACCTGCTGGTGCCGGTTGCCGGGGTGGCGTGGTCCGCCGTGCTGCTGGCGGAGCGGCCGGGCTTCAACGCGCTTGCCGCACTGGCGCTTATCGTATTAGGCATACTCATCGCACGCGGCGGGCTGGCGCTTGGCGCCCGCGCAACCGCCGCCGAACAGGAAGGTGTAGGAACATGAATGCATCGCAGCCGGCCTCGGCCTATTTCCTCGAGGAAAAGAAGGACCCGATCGAGAGCCATACACTGTCCATCGTGGTGGACAATGAGCCGGGCGTTCTGGCGCGGGTGATCGGCCTGTTCTCGGGGCGTGGCTACAACATCGAGAGCCTGACCGTATCCGAAACCGAACACGAAGCGCATGTCTCGCGCATCACCATCGTGACCTCGGGCACGGCGGAAGTGCTGGTGCAGATCAAGGCGCAACTTGAACGCATGGTGCCGGTGCACTCGGTGGCCGACCTGACGGTGATCGGCGACGCCATCGAGCGCGAACTGGCGCTGATCAAGGTGGCGGGCCAGGGCGAGCACCGGGTCGAGGCGCTACGGCTGGCAGACGCCTTCCGCGCCCGCGTGGTGGACGTTACCAACAATTCGTTCGTGTTCGAGCTGACCGGCAAGAGCCGTAAGGTGGAGCAGTTCATCGCGCTGATGAAGCCGCTGGGCTTGCAGGAAGTGGTGCGCACCGGAGTGACCGCCATCAGCCGCGGCCCGGAGGCCATGAAGATTTGACCACCAGGCTTTCGGTCAACGTCAATGCCATTGCGCAGCTGAGGAACCGGCGCGACCTGCCATGGCCGTCGGTCGTCGGCCTGTCGCGCCTTGCGCTGGAGGCTGGCGCGTGGGGCATCACCGTGCATCCGAGGCCCGACGAACGTCACATCCGCCGTTCCGATGTCTTGCCATTGGCGCAGCTGGTAGCGGAGTTTCCGCATGCCGAGTTCAACATCGAGGGCTATCCGGACGAGCGGCTGGAGGAGATCGTCGCCGAGGCGCGTCCGCACCAGGTAACGCTGGTGCCGGATGATCCGGCGCAAGCAACGTCCGACCACGGCTGGGACTTTGCCGCCAAGCACAATTTCCTCAAGCCCATCGTTGCCCGGCTGAAGGGCATGGGCGCGCGAGTTTCGCTGTTTGCTGACGCGGACGCCTCAACCATCACCATCGCGCGCGATACCGGTGCCGACCGGGTGGAGCTCTATACCGGCCCCTATGGCAGCACCCATGACGACCCGGCGGCCTGTGAGCGGGAACTGGACAAGCTGCAGGCAGCGGCAGAGGCGGCGCGCAACGCCGGGCTTGCAATCAATGCCGGTCACGACCTGACCGTGGCCAACCTGCCGCCGCTGATCGCGCGGGTGCCGTTCATCGACGAGGTGTCCATCGGCCACGGGCTGACGGCGGACGCGCTCATTCACGGCATGGCGGAAACGGTGCGCCGGTTCAGGGCTGCCTGCGGCGAAGCGGTCTAATCACTTTCATTCAGGCGACAGTGGCTGGTAGCATTGCTCCCCGGCGGGCGGCCGGTGTGTTGATGCGGTGCGGATGAAATGACCATTGAACAGATGATCGTGTTCTCGATCATCGCCGCGGCCATGGCGATGTTCCTGTGGGGGCGCGTGCGTTATGACGTGGTCGCCATCATGGCGCTGCTGGCCGGGGTCTATGGCGGCGTGGTGCCGGCCATGTCGGCGTTCACCGGCTTTGCGCACCCGGCGGTGGTCACGGTTGCGGCAGTGCTGATCATCTCGCGCGCCTTGCAGAACTCCGGCCTTGTCGATCAGCTGGCGCGGATGCTGTCGCCCACCCGGCGCACCACCACGCTGCAGGTAGCGGCAACCAGCGCGCTGGGCGCACTGCTGTCCAGCTTCATGAACAATGTGGGTGCGCTGGCGCTCATGCTGCCGGTCACCTTGCGCAATGCGGTCAAGGCGCGCCGCTCGCCGTCGCTGGTGCTGATGCCGCTGTCCTTCGCCACGCTGCTCGGCGGCATGGTGACGCTGATCGGCACGCCGCCCAACATCGTCATCTCAACCTTCCGGCAGGACCTGACGGGCGAACCGTTCGCCATGTTTGACTTTGCGCCAGCGGGGCTTGCGGCGTGCGCCGGTGGAATCCTCTACCTGTCGTTCATCGGCTGGCGGCTGCTACCGGAGCGGATTGCGCCGCGCAAGGCGGCTGCGCTCACCGGCGTGGAGCGCTACTCGTTCGAGACAGGCTTGCCGGAAGGCTCGCCGCTGGTGGGCACCCGGGTGTCCGAACTGGAGGCGGCCTGCGAGAACGAGGTTACGGTGCTGGCCATCGTGCGCAATGGCATGCGGCGGCTGGCACCAGCTGGCAGCGAGCGGTTCCGGCCCGGCGACATGCTGATCGTCGAAGGCGATCCGGTGGTCATCAACCCGCTGGCTGACGGGCGCAGGCTGATAAAGCTCGGCACGCCGGAGGCAGGCAATGACCGGTTTCGCTCCGATGACGTGCAGATCGTCGAGGCGGTGGTGATGCCGAACTCGGCGCTGGAAGGCCGCAACATGCGCGCCGTGCGCATGCATGCGCGCTATGGCGTCAACCTGCTGGCGGTGTCGCGGGAGGGCAAGTCGCCCGTTGCCCGGCTCAAGAACATCCGCTTCCGCACCGGCGACGTGCTGCTGATGCAGGGCGAGGCGGAACAGATGGAGGTGGCGCTCAAATCGCTTGGCTGCATGGTGCTGGCCAATCGCGGCCTGCAGCCGCTGCACGGCGGCACGCGGGCATGGCTGCCGGCGCTGATCTTTGCCGTCGCCATTGCTGTTGCCGCGTTCGGCCTCGTGCCGGTGCCCATAGCCTTCGTCTCGGCCTGCCTCGTGCTGGTGCTGGCCTCATGCATTTCGGTCAGCGAGATCTATACGGGCATCGAGTGGCCGGTCCTTATCCTGCTGGGCGCCATGATCCCCGTCGGGCAGGCGCTGGAGGCGACCGGCGGAACCGGTCTGATCGCCGGAGCCATCATCGATGCGGCGGGCGGCTTGCCCGTGTGGGCGGTGCTGGGCCTTTTGATGCTCACCTCAATGTGGATTTCCGACATCATTCCCAACGCCACCACGGCCATCCTGATGGCGCCCATCGGCGCGCGGGTGGCGGCCGGGCTGGAGGCGAACCCGGATGCCTTCCTGATGGCGGTGGCAGTGGGTGCGGCGGCCCCCTTCCTCACGCCCATCGGCCACCAGTCCAACACGCTGGTGATGGGGCCGGGCGGCTATCACTTCACCGACTATGCCCGCATGGGGCTGATCATGGAACTGCTGGTGGTGGTGCTGGCCACCCCGGCGATCTGGTTCTGGTGGCTGATGTAGTTTCAGGCCTGCCTGACCTTGCGTTTGCATCATGGCTGCGCTAGAAGCGCCGTACTGTACCGTACGGTACGGCGTGAGGGAGTGGTCAGTCAGTGGCGGTTGCAGCGGCAGCAGGGCAGCGGGAGCGCGAGCGTGCGCATGCGCAGGGCGAGGAGTTCTCGCCCCGCCAGCGCGAGGTGCTGGATGCGGTGCTGTCACTGATGCTGGAGGAGGGCGAGAGCTTCTCCATGGCCGCGGTGGCGGCAAAGGCCAGCTGCTCCAAGGAAACCCTCTACAACTGGTTTGGCGACCGTGACGGCTTGCTGACCGCGACGGTGCAGTGGCAGGCCTCGAAGGTGCGTCTGCCGGTGCTGGCGCGCGAGGGGCTGGACCGGGCTGCCCTGCAGGCGCGGCTGGCTGACTTTGCCGAGAGCTGGCTGACGGTGCTGACCGGCGAGGTGTCCATTGCGCTCAACTCGCTTGCCGTGGCGCATGCCAAGTCAGCCAGGAGCCCGCTTGGCAAGACTGTACTGGACAATGGCCGCTTTGCCATTGGCCGCCGGTTGAAGCCGGTGCTGGAGATGGCGCGCGAGGCCGGATTGATCAGCTTTGACGACACCGAAGAGGTATTCCGGACCTTTTTCGGACTGGTGGTGCGCGACGTGCAGATCCGCGCGCTGCTGGGCGACAGGCCGTTGCCGGGTGCAGTGCAAATCCGCGCCGAGGCCAAGCGGGCGGCGCAACAGTTTCTCACGCTTTACGGCGTGAGCGAGTAGACCGACGAGACCAAACGCAACAGGGAAAGGAACCAACCGATGCGCGTTTATTACGATCGTGATGCAGATGTGAACCTGATCAAGGGCAAGAAGGTGCTCATCGTGGGCTATGGCTCGCAAGGACGTGCACATGCGCTGAACCTGAAGGATTCGGGCGTCAAGGATATTGCTACCGGCCTGCGCGCAGGCTCGGCCACCGCCAAGAAGGCCGAGGCCGACGGCGTCAAGGTGATGACCGTGGCTGAAGGCGCCAAGTGGGCCGACCTGATCATGATGGCGGCTCCCGACGAACTGCAGGCCGACATCTGGAAGGCCGACATCGAGGCCAATATCCGTGACGGTGCTGCGATTGCCTTCGCTCACGGCCTCAACGTGCACTTCAAGCTGATCGAGCCGAAGTCCACCATCGACGTCGTGATGATCGCGCCGAAGGGTCCGGGCCACACGGTGCGCGGCGAGTTCCTCAAGGGCGGCGGCGTGCCGTGCCTGATCGCCATCGACCATGATGCCTCCGGCAACGCCCATGACCTTGCCCTGTCCTATGCCTGCGGCGTGGGCGGCGGCCGTTCGGGCGTCATCGAGACGACCTTCAAGGAAGAGTGCGAGACGGACCTGTTCGGTGAGCAGGTCGTCCTGTGCGGCGGCCTTGTCGAACTGATCCGCGCCGGTTTCGAGGTGCTGGTGGAAGCCGGTTACGCGCCGGAAATGGCCTATTTCGAGTGCCTGCATGAAGTGAAGCTGATCGTTGACCTGATCTATGAAGGCGGCATCGCCAACATGAACTACTCGATCTCCAACACCGCCGAGTGGGGCGAGTATGTGTCTGGCCCACGTATCATCACCGCCGACACCAAGGCCGAGATGAAGCGCGTGCTGCACGACATCCAGTCGGGCCGCTTCACGTCGGAATGGATGCAGGAGTGCAAGGCTGGCCAGGCCCGCTTCAAGGCCACCCGCCGCATGCACGACGCGCACCAGATCGAGGAAGTGGGCGAGCGCCTGCGCGGCATGATGCCGTGGATCGCTTCCAACAAGCTGGTGGACAAGTCGAAGAACTGAGTTCGGCGATCCACGTTTCCGGTTGCCCGGATGCAGGAGCATCCGGGTGATCACTTCCAACAAGCTGGTGGACAAGTCGAAGAACTAACCTCAGTTTCGCGCAAATCTACAGGAAGGGCCGGGGCGAAAGCTCCGGCCTTTTTCAGTTGCGCGGGCCGAAGGCGTAGGTCGCGCCGAACAGGATGGCGTGGGTGTCCAGCGTCTTCTCGAAGTCGCTGGTGAAGCCGTCTTGCTCGTGCACTGGCAGTGCGGTGGTGCCAAGATTGGTATAGCGATACTCGGCGTTCAGCCTGACGTGATTGTGGACGGCGTATTCAAGGCCGGCGCCGGCGGTGAAGCCGATGGCCGTTGCAGATCCGCGGCCGAACAGATCGTCGGCGGTATGCTGTCCCAGCCGGTCCTGACGTGGGCGGCGGCGATGCCTCCCGTAATGAACGGCAGCAAGTCGCCACGGGGCATGCCCAGCCGCAGGCGGGCGGTCCAGACGTGGCTGATATTGTAGAGATCATCGGTACCGGCCAGCACGCCATTCGCCGCGGTCTCTAAGCGCGCGAAGCCTTTGCCGGCAAACATGAGATCGGTTTCGATGCCGAACACAAAGCCCTGCGGCAGGTCGAAATTGCGGCCTGCACGCACGCCGGCGAACGCCTGGCCAAACTCCAGCTGGCTGGCGTAGATCAGCGATCCGTCCGCGAAATAGTCGTTGTAGATGGCTGCATCGGCGAAGGAATAAGCGCCGCTGACGCCGGCGTAGAAGCCTGACCAGTCATGCTGCTGCGCAGTTGCTGGCGCGGCGGCAGCAGCCATGGTCACGGCCACGGCAAGCCGCTTCACTGCAGTGTGCATGTTGTCCCCCGGTACGCCCAACTCTCTTGAATACAGCGCGATAAGGTGATCGGATAAGGTTAATTTCCATTGAATCCGGTTGAACGGTAGCGATGAGACTGCAATTCAGGCGTGCAATGCCTGATGATGCCGAGGCATTGAGTGAGCTTGCGTTCAGGTCGAAGGCGTCGAACGGTTATGACGCGACGTTCATGGATGCCTGTCGGGTAGAGTTGACCTTTTCGGCAGCGACCATGGCGGCAGGTGAAACCTGGCTGGCCGAACTCGATGGCAAGCTGGCGGGCTTCATCGACGTCCGGCTGGTGGACGGTGTGGCAGAGGTGTTTGCCATGTTCGTCGAGCCGGACCTGAAGCGCGGTGGCGTCGGCCGTGCCCTGTGGCAACAGCTTGAGATCGCCGCCCGCAGCCTTGGCGCAAACGCGGTCATGCTGGACGCCGACCCGGCAGCTGTGCCGTTCTACGAGGCGATGGGCTGCTTCGTGGTTGGTGAGGCGCCATCCGGCTCCATCCCGGGCCGGACGCTGCCGAGACTGCGCAAAACCTTGCGCTGACATTTGCGCGGGGTGCGTCTTCCGTCGCAGTGTAGCCGTCATGTCCGAGGTGATTCAGATAGAAGGTTACGACCTGCCGCTGGCCGAGGGGCCGTGGACGTGGGCAGACGAGAACGCGGCTGCGATCAAGCGGTTCTGGAACAAGGCGCAGGCGGAGAAGCCGTCCATGTTCAATGGCGAGGTTCTGGTCATGTCCGGTCATGAACTGCGCAACGGCATTCTGGCTGGCAATGCGCTGAAGACCGATTTCGCCTCCTTCCTCTATTGGAAGGACAAGGGCCTGCCGGGCGAGGCCGGCGTGCGCAATGTGTTCGGCTGTGCCGTGGTGCGGTCGGGAGACGGGCACCTGCTGTTCGGGCGCATGGCCCCGGACACAGCCGGGGCCGGGCGGGTCTACCCGATGGCGGGAACGCCTGACCTGGACGACCTGAAGGACGGCACGCTCGACATCGAAGGCTCGATAGTGCGCGAGCTCATGGAGGAAGCGGGGCTGGATGCGGGGCAAGCGGCGCGTACGCCCGGCTACCTGCTGGTCGAGGATGGCGGCATGTGCTCGCTCAACGCGGTGTTCACCTTCGATGCGCCCTCGCGGGAGCTCAAGGCGCGGATGATGCAACACATCGAGATGCAGGAGCAGGCCGAACTGGACGAGATCGTGGTGTTCCGCCGGGCCGCTTTCCACGTGCACCACCGGATGCCCGGTTTTGCCCGTACGCTGGTGCAGCACCTGCTTGATTGACGGGCCCGGCCAGCCGGGGGAACCGGCCGGGCCCGCGTTCGCCGCGGCGCCGGTCAGGCTGCTCGGACGTGGTGCGGACAGCACGCGCCTGCAATCGCCCCGATATGCCGGACGTCCGTACCGCAGCAACCGCCAAGCACGGTGAAGTTGGGGAACCGCTTGCGGATGCCGCCATACAGCTGGCCCAGTTCGAGCGGGTTGCCCGCGTCCAGTTCCGTGGAGGATTCAAGTTCCTCGTGGGACATGCGGGACGCATTTGCCCGCAGGCCCTTCAGCCGCTGCATCCATTCGGCGCCCGGTTCGAGCACGTGGGTGAAGTGGTCAGGGTGGGCGCAATTGATCATGTAATAGGCGGGGGTGCGGCCGCTTCGGTCCTCGACGAAGGCAATCGCGTCCTTCAGGCTCTGACCTGTCGGCAGGCGGCCATCGGTCTCGAGGGTGAATGAAATGGCCACCGGGATGTTGGCCAGCCGGGCGGCAAGCGCAATGCCGGCCGCTTCCTCGGCATTGGTCATGGTCATTGCGGTGACCTGATCAGCGCTGGTGTTCGCATAGGTGAGGATCTGGTCTGCATGATAGCTGCGCGCCTCGGCCACGCTCATCGCCGAGCCGGCAACGTATCCGTCGCCACGTGGGCCGACGCAGCCTGAAATGACCACCTGCATGGCGGGCATTTCCAGTTCACTGCGCAAATCCTCAAGCAGGCGGATCGATTCGCGGTTGAAGCTCGCCAGGGCGTCTGCGTCGTGGCCCAGCTGCGCACCCCAGTCGCGGTTGGCGCGCCAGCCGACGCTTTCGAGAATGAAGCCCGTTCCGGCATCAGCGGCTATGCTGGCGTGCTGACGGTAGTAGTCGCGGATACGCTGGCGGCCCCTGGCCTCGGCAATCAGCGGGTAGGCGGCAAACGCCGGCAGGTCGATACCGTCGTTGAAGACGAAAGTGGTTTCCATGCCACTGTCGATGAGGAAGAGCCGGTCCTTGCCGTTTGGCAGATTGTTGCGATATTTGCTCATGGTATGCTCCGTTTAAAGATGGTTTGCGGGTGCCGGACAAGCTGCGCCGGCAACTGCCCTGGACCATGAGCGAGGAGCGGCTTGTGAACCAGCCTACCCGTGGTCAACCCGGGTTAAATTTATGAAACTGAACAATATCAGCTGTTTGAGGAGGTTTCCCGGTGCATTGAATCAAGCCGGGGAGGCGTGCTGCCGGGCGCAGGTGTACCGGCGGTCAAGTAAAAATGGGGCCTGACATCCATGACCATGCAACGAAGTGGAAAACGTGATGACATACTGGACGCGGCGGGCAGGAGCATCATCGAGAAAGGATTTGCCGCTACGTCCATCGAGGAAATCATCGTTGAAGTCGGCATCACCAAGAGCGGTTTTTTCTATCATTTCGCCGACAAGAACGAACTCGCGAAGGCCCTGTTCCAACGCTACATCGAGGCGGAAGACCAGTTGTTCGATGAGCTTGAACGGCGCGCCTTCGAACTGAATGAAGACCCGTTGCATGGCTTCCTGATCAACCTGAAGCTGCTTGCCGAACTGCTGGCCGACTTGCCAAACGGGCATCCGGGTTGCCTCATTGCGTCCTATTGTTACCAGTCGCAGATATTCAATGCCGAGATCCGGCGGATGAATGAGGCAGCGATCCTGTCGTGGCAGCAGCGCTTCCGGGCTCACCTCGAACGCATCGCTGCGGTCTATCCGCCGCGGCTGAACGTGGACCTGGACGACATGGCTCACATGCTGACCACGATCGTGGAAGGCGCCATCATCGTTGCGAGGGCGCTGCGTGAACCGAAAGTGCTGCCGCGCCAGATCCTGCTCTATCGGGAATTTGTGCGAACAGTTTTCCAGCCTTGAAAAGCCGGCGACAGATCACCGTCAACAAAGCAAGTTTGCGCGTTGAACGGGCCTCCGATTTATGTCAGTGTTGCTGACCTAAATCGGAGGCAACGATGTCGCACGAGTTCTACACGCTGGATGTGTTCACGACGGAAGTCTTCACCGGAAATCCGCTGGCCGTGGTGATGAACGCCGAAGACCTGGACGGCGCGGCGATGCAGCGTATCGCGCGTGAGTTCAACCTGTCGGAGACGGTGTTCGTGCTGCCGCCGGAAGATGATGCGAATACTGCGAAGCTGCGCATCTTCACCCCGGACCGTGAATTGAGCTTTGCCGGTCACCCGACCGTCGGGTCTGCCATCCTGTTGGCTGAACTGTTCGGCATCAATGATGAGGTGCGGCTGGAGGAGGGCGTCGGGCTGGTGCGGGTGGGGCTGGAGCGGCGCGATGCCGGGCTGTTCGCCAAGCTCTCTGCCGCCGTCATGCCGGAGCCGTGGACCAACGTGCCGGCTGACAAGAAGATCGCCGAGGCGCTGGCGCTCAAGGTGAGCCAGATCGGATACGGCGCGCACCGGCCGACGGTGTTCAACCCGGGCAATCATCCGATGCTGTACATACCGCTCAAGGACCGGGCAGCGTTGGCAGAGGCGAAGATATCGCATTATCACTGGCCGGCACTGGGTGCGGCCGGGCAGTTTCTCGCCTATCTCTACTGCGAGGGCTCGGCCGGGTCGGGTGTCGACTTTCACGCCCGTGCCTATTCACCCAGGCACCGGGATCGGCGAAGACCCCGCGACCGGTTCTGCAGCAGCCGGGTTTCCGGGCCCCATGTTCAATTTCGAAGGGCCGTGGGACGGCACCCGCACGTGGGTCATCATGCAGGGCGAGGACATGGGCCGCGCCAGCCGCATCGAATTGGAGGCAGATGCCTCAAGGAAGGAACTGAAGGCGATCCGTGTCGGTGGTCACGCGGTGCGGGTGAGCCACGGCAAGCTGCTGGTGTAGCGGGGCTGCCCAAGTGACTTGCGTGCGGACGCGCCTTGCCGTAAAAGTCCGTTAACGTTTCCGGGGTCAGACTGGCTTGCGGGAAGATCAGGCGAATACGGACAAATGACCAACGCAATATACAGTGCGGGTTCTGTCGCGGGCGGCAACAAGCTTGCCAGCCTACTCCTCCTTATTTGCCCCTGACCATCGGCTGCCTCGCCCATTGATGGCTGCAGGCGGATGCTCAGGGGACGAACGCTTCACAAGACATAGAGCAGACTTTCAGGCGTAGCAGGCGCACTTTCCGCCGGACGCCAGACTTACAAGGGACCATGAAGGCCAATGAGCAAGGCACAGGAACAGATCATCATATTCGACACCACGTTGCGTGACGGCGAGCAGTCGCCGGGCGCGACCATGACCTTCGAAGAGAAGCTGCAGGTGGCGGAACTGCTCGACGAGATGGGCGTGGACGTTATCGAGGCGGGCTTCCCGATCGCCTCCGATGGGGACTTTGAAGCGGTTTCGGAAGTTGCCCGCCGCACGAAAAACGCCGTTATTGCCGGGTTGGCGCGGGCCATTCCGGCCGACATCCGCCGGTGCGCAGAAGCGGTGAAGCACGCCCGGCGCCCGCGCATCCATACGTTCGTGTCGACCTCGCCGATCCACCTGGAATTCCAGATGCGCAAGAGCCAGGAAGAGGTGCTGGAGATCATTCATGACACGGTGACGCTGGCGCGGTCCTTGTGCGATGACGTCGAGTGGTCGGCGATGGATGCCACGCGCACGCCGCTGGACTATCTGGCCCGGTGCGTGGATGCAGCCATCAAGGCGGGTGCCACCACCATCAACCTGCCGGATACGGTGGGCTACACGGTGCCGGACGAAATGCGCCACCTGTTCAAGACGATGCGCGAAAACGTTGTCAACTCGGACAAGGCGATCTTCTCCGCCCATTGCCACAATGACCTGGGCATGGCGGTAGCCAACTCGCTGGCGGCGATTGACGGCGGCGTGCGGCAGATCGAATGCACCATCAACGGGCTGGGCGAGCGGGCCGGCAATGCGGCGCTGGAAGAGGTGGTCATGGCCATCAAGACTCGCAACGACGTGCTGCCCTATGCCTGCAA
Source organism: uncultured Alphaproteobacteria bacterium (assembly GCA_963700935.1). GTDB lineage: Bacteria > Pseudomonadota > Alphaproteobacteria > Rhizobiales > Aestuariivirgaceae > Anderseniella. Next base: position 14,685 of record CAVOZK010000025.1, read on the forward strand.
CGTGAAGCCAGAATACCTGACGCGGGCGTCGAAGCTCGTTTCGGCGGTGTCGTCGTTCCCGGTGCAGTACAACAAGGCCATCGTTGGCCGCAACGCCTTCGCCCATGAAAGCGGCATCCACCAGGACGGCATGCTGAAGAACCAGTCCACCTACGAGATCATGACGCCTGAGTCGGTTGGCGTGACCAAGACCTCGCTGGTGATGGGCAAGCATTCGGGCCGGCACGCCTTCAAGACCAAGCTGGAAGAGCTGGGCTATTCACTGTCCGACAACGCCCTGCAGGACGCGTTTGTGCGCTTCAAGGCACTGGCCGACCGCAAGAAGCACATCTACGACGAGGACATCGAGGCGCTGGTAGACGAGGGCATCTCGTCGGCCGAGGACCGCATGAAGGTGGTGGCGCTCACGGTGATCGCCGGCACCATGGGGCCGCAAACCGCCACGCTGACGCTGGACATCGACGGCAGGCAATCGACGGTGCAGTCGGTGGGCAATGGTCCGGTGGACGCCACCTTCAACGCCATCCACGCGCTGCATCCGCATGACGCAAAGCTGGCGCTCTATGACGTTCATGCCGTGACCGAGGGCACCGATGCGCAGGCCGAGGTGTCGGTGCGGCTGGAGGACATCCACACGGGCCGCCAGGTTACCGGCCGCTCCGCCGATCCGGACACGCTGGTGGCGTCTGCGAAGGCCTATATCGCGGCCTTGTCGAAGCTGGAGGTCAAGATGAGCCGCGGCGATGCAACGGCGCCGGCCAAGGCACTGTCTGGAGCAGAGCGGCGCGGTCCGTAAATTAACTATTAACCGCGGGACTTCTGGCATTTCCGGTCATTTGCCAGTAGACATGTCATCACTCCTTTGATATGGCACACGGACTTGATGTAAGGGGCGCGCTGACAACGGCGCGCCCCTTGCATGACCGCCCCGGGCAAATCATATGCCTGCCGGGGGCAGAGATGGGTGTATAGCTCAGTTGGTAGAGCAGCTGACTCTTAATCAGCCGGTCCAAGGTTCGAATCCTTGTGCACCCACCATTCTTCTCAATAGGTTAGACGGAACGTAGAAAGCCCCCCGCGGGGCTGGCAAGCGCGTTTGGCGGTCTTTCGTTTCCGAATTCCTGCAATCGAGTGACACGCCGAATTGCCGGGCTCCAGAAGGGTTCATGTGACCCCGGAAGAATCCGTTTGCTGTCGGTTGCGTTTCTCTCTACCCCCAACTTTGCGTTGGAACTGCGCAGGAAAAGTCAGGCGAACCCGGTTTTACTGTCTAGCCGGCAAGACCACCTGTTACAAACAAGGCAAAGAGTACCGTCCAGGTGGCAAGGGCCAGCATTGCGGCAAAGGTAACAGCGAACTGCTGGCCGGGTGTGATTGGCATGAAGTTCCGTAACCGTAGCATCCCAATTCCTCCCGTTACGATGGTGAGCAGCCTATCACCGGTCCTTCACTGAGAGGAAAAGTCTGAACAAGGATGGTTAATGCCGCTATCTTTGCCGTGTATTCGGCAGGAACCTTTAGCCAAACAGGCTGAACCTTGCTGGCTCATTTCTGGAATGACGTTGTGAGGACGCACCAAATGGATGAAGCAACAATCGACCGTGCAGCCCTGGGACGCTTGTCCAAGGCTTTGGCTTTCGTATGCGGTGCGGAGCATTCAACGACTGTCGCTCTTAGAGAGGCCGCTGAGAGCGGTTCCGAACGCGACATAAAAAAGGCCCGCGCCTTGTTTCTGAGATTGAAGCCCGGAGAACGAAAAGCCGCCCTGGCGATGATAGACGACTGATAGCATAGGCGATGGCCAACGGTGGGAGATGGAAATGAGAAACCCAAGTCTGAAACTGGCTTTTGCGTCGGTGGTTCTAGCCTCCTGCCTTTATGCGGCTGGAGTTTCATCGGCCAGTGCGTTTGACAACGAGATACAGCTACGTTGCAGCTGGTTCCAGCAGCAGTCCTGGAAGGCTGCGCGCCTGGCGAATGAGCAGCCGCCTGGGTCGCGTGCTGAGGAGCGTCTGAGGCAAAAGGCGCAATGCTGGCGTCAGACCTACAATCGCTGCCTGAGAGGCGTCATCTTCCCGCAGGAGCGGCCTTGCTAGAGGGGCAGAGAGATCCGCTGATGCGCGTTTTGCCAGTTTGAGTGCATGGCTTCGAAAGCTGCTTCGCGTGCCGGTGGAGTCCTCTGAAGCCTGTGGGCAGCGTACAGAACAGCGTCCCAAGCCTCGACCTTACCATGACAACGGCAGGCTTCGCAGGGTGAAAGGTGATGAAAACCAACGCAAAAACACGTCTCTTCATCCCCTAAGTGTCTGTTATTTTGACGTTTTTTCACTTTCACCTTTTGACTCTCAATCAGTCGGTTCAAGGTTCGAATCCTTGTGCACCCACCATCCCATTCGTCCGTCCTTCCCAGAGACATGAGCGATCAGTGCGGCTTCTGCCGCTGTGACCGCGACTCTCCCGGCTTCCGCCTGGCCGCTGTGGATGCATCTTTCAATATGCTGACAGCCGCCATCAAATGCGCTAGCCTTGCGTCAGAGCATGTGCTTGGCCAGGTGATTTACAGAGGGGCCTTGCACAAAAAAGAAGGGCGAAAAGAATGCCCGATCGGGAGGAAGGCTCGGCCCGGCAAAGCGAGGACAAGGACGCCAGTCGACCGGCGTCTGGCCAAGCAGACATAAAGGGGCTAGCCGGGCCGCCCAGTCGACTTGAGATCGACTATCTGAAGGATGTGCTGAAGCGCGTCGTCAAGGCGGACGTGGTGCCAAGACTGGTGCTGGCCGACAAGACGCTGTTGCAGGCAGCATCCTCCGGTGCAAGGAGGCGGGCGGGGGCTGACCAGGTCGGCCGCAAGCCAAGCACAAGCGAAGCCGAGGCATTCCAGGTTCTGGTGCTTCATCGCGACACGTTCGAATGTTTCGAGTTTGTGAACCGGCTGCGGGAGCGAGGCATTTCGCTGCCTGATCTCTATCTCGGCCTGTTCTCTCCGCTGGCCCGCGAGCTGGGTCACAAATGGGAGAACGACGAACTGAGCTTCGTCGAAGTCACCAAGGCCATGGGACGGTTGCAGTCGCTGGTCCATACGTTTTCGCAATCCGGCCAGACGCTGCATCCGATCGATGTGGCGCACCGGGTTGTGCTTGCCAGTTCCCCGCAAGAGCAGCACGTGCTTGGCATGCTGATTGTTTCCAAGCTGTTCGAGATGGACGGCTGGGAGGTTTCGGGCGGGCCGGGCATGACGACCGGTTCGCGGCTCAACAGCCTGGTGCACGACGAATGGTTCGGCGTGGTCGGCCTGACGGCCAGCAGCGAGCAGCGGGCGATCCAGCTGAAGAAGGCTATCGACGACATTCGCCGGACATCCAGAAACCAGGGCGTCTGCGTGATCGTCGGCGGTCACGGATTTGACGAACATCCCGAGATTTACGCCGACATCGGGGCGGATGAACTGGTGACGGATGCGGCAGACGCGGTTACAAAGGCGGAGAAGCTGATTGCCTCGCATGAGCTTGGCAAGACCAGCCGGAAGCGCGATTGACATCCGGACGGGGTGAACAACCTGGACATGAACAGGGCCGAAGCCAGCGGCAATGAAATGGCACGGGTTGACCTGTCGGCCTGTGACCGGGAGCCGATCCACATCATCGGCTCGATCCAGCCGTTTGGCGCGCTTGTTGCCGCCGATGAAGCAACGCTCCAGATCACTCACGCCAGCGCCAATTGCGATGATTGTCTTGGCGCGCCCGCGCAGCAGCTTGTGGGCAGCCCGCTGGCGGCGCTGATTGGCGAGGCCGGCGTCGAGAGCCTGCTGCGGCATGAACTGGACCCCAACCCGCCCGCGGTGCTGCAGCCCTGGTTTGTCGAGCTTGACGGCCCGGACGGGGCGCCGGTGCGCCACGAGTGCCTGCCGCATCGCCATGCAGGTGCGATCATCATCGAGTTCCTGCAACCCGATGAAGGACCTGCCGAGATCTGGCAGCAGGGCGGGCTTCGCCAGCGCATCGTGTCGGAACTGATCAAGCCGGACAATGTCGAGGAGCTCGGCAGCCTGGCGGCCGGTTTCGTGCGCGAGATCACCGGCTTCGACCGGGTGATGATCTACCGCTTTGCCGAGGACAAGCACGGCAAGGTGATTGCCGAGAGCACCAGCCGGCCGGACAGTTTCATGGACATGCACTATCCGGCCTCGGACATTCCCGAGCCTGCACGGCGGCATTTCACCCTCAACCTCATTCGCGCCATCTCCGACATCAATGCCGAACCGGTACCGGTTCTCGGCCTGGGCGGCGAGGTGGCCGGCGCGGCGGCGGTGCGGCCGCTCGACCTCACCTATTCGAAGCTGCGCGGGGTGGCGCCCGTACACATCGAGTATCTCAACAACATGGGCGTCGGCGCGAGCATGTCGATCTCGCTGGTGTCCAACAACGAGCTGTGGGGGCTGGTGGCGTGCCACCATTATGGGCCGCTACACCTGAGCTCCAGCTGCATCCGGTTCTGCGAGATGCTGGGTGGTACGGTGTCGGCGCTGCTGCAGAACCTGGAAAACACCAACCTGCTGGAACGCAGCATCGAAGCCGAGCGGGCGGCCTATGGCATCGAGACCGAAGCGCGCGGCGGCATTGACCTGCACCGGCTGGTGGCCGGCAAGGCGGATGTGATGATGCGGCTGCTCAATGCGTCCGGGCTGGTGCTTCGGGCCGATGGCAGGATGTCCCGGCACGGCAAGTTGCCGGAAGAGCTGCCTGACTTCGCGTTGCTGGCGCCAAACGGCAGCGAGGGGGTGGCGACGACGGACCAGCTGGGGGCCTCCATTCCCCTGACGCAGGCGCAAACCCGGGACATGGCAGGGGTGGCCTATGTCGAACTCTCGGAAGACGGCGCCGACTGGGCGGTGTTCGTGCGCGAGCAGTTCGAACACTCGATCCGCTGGGCCGGCAAGCCCGAAAAGGTTGAGACGGCCGGAGTGGACGGCGTCAAGCGGCTCAGCCCGCGCGGATCGTTTGCGCTGTGGCGGCAGGAGCGCCGCGGCATGAGCAGGCCCTTCAGCGTGATCGACCGGGAGGTCCTGCGCATCCTGCGCCGGGTGCTGCTTGCCCTGAACAGCCTCAATCGCGAGCGAGCCGCGATTGCCGCACAGAAGCAGGCGGAAGCGGAGAAGGCCCGGCTGCAGATGGCGTTGCTCGATGCAGGCCGGCGCAGTTCCATGGGCGAGCTTGCCGGTGCGCTGGCCCATGAACTCAACCAGCCGCTTGCGGCAGTGACCAACTACGTGAATGCTTGCCGCCAGGAGATGCGCAATTATGGCCTCAACGTGCCCGAGCAACTGGATGCGCTGATAAGCGAAGCGGTGGCGGAAAGCTCACGCGCGGCGAACCTGGTGCGCCGATTGCGGAACTTCATTTCAACTGGAGAGTTGATACGCGAACATACTGACCTTGAGGATGTCGTTCAGCATGCGGCGGAACTTGCGCTGGTGTCCTGGGAAGGCTCGACCGACTCGGTTGAACTGGACATCACGTTCGATGACGGCTGCAGAAAGGTCTATATGGACGCATTGCAGATCGGTCAGGTGGTGCTCAACCTGGTGCGCAACAGCCTGGCGGCACTGGAAGCTGCAGGTGGAGGCCATGTATTGATCCACGCCAGATGCGAAGCCGGGGGCATTGCGGTTTCTGTCCGGGACGATGGCTCGGGCGTCAGCCCTGAAATTGCCGGAACCATGTTCGAGCCGTTCCAGAGTTCCAAGGTTGACGGGATGGGAATCGGGTTGTCGCTGAGCCGGTCGATCGTTGAAGCTCATGGCGGGCGCATCTGGCACCAGCCTGCCGATCGCGGTACCGAGATCATTTTCTTTCTGCCAACTGTTTGAAGGACCGCGCCCGTGCCTCATCGCAAGAACCTGCTGGTCTACGTTGTTGACGATGACCCGTCGGTGCGGCGGTCATTGTGCCTGTTGCTGCAGGCGCACGGGTACACGGTTGAGGCTTGCGCCAGCGGCGGCGAACTGCTGGGGGCTATCGAAGCAGCCGACCCTGACAAACCCGCCTGCGCGCTGCTCGACATCAGGATGCCGGGCCAGGATGGCCTGAGCCTGCAGAAACAGTTGCTGGAACAGAACGTTCGCCTGCCCGTGGTGATCCTTACCGGGCATGGCGACGTGCCGGCGGCAGTCGAGGCAATGAAACTGGGCGCGGTGGACTTCATCGAGAAGCCGGCCGACGAGGGGCGGCTGCTGGACGCCATTTCGGCGGCAGCAAGCGTGCCGGCCGGCCAGGCGCAGCCGCTCTTGCCGCCCGCCGAAAAGGCCCGCCGCCTGGCCCGCCTCACCGAACGCGAGCGCGAAGTTCTCGATCACCTCGTCATGGGCAAGATCAACAAGCAGATCGCCCGCGACCTGGGCATCAGCCAGCGCACCGTGGAAGTTCATCGCTCCCGCATTCGCGAGAAGATGGAAGCACGCGGCCTAGCCGATCTCATCCGCATGGTCAGCTGAGTCCTGCTGCTGCTGGCGAGTCGGGTCGTACGCATTTGTGCGTACGGGTTATCCCCAATGGAATGTGTGGCCAACCCACGTACCTTCATCACATCGGAGGAACGATCAATCGGGGTTTACCGGCCTAGTTGGCTGATTTACCTCGGGGGCAGTACTGTGAGCTGGCGAGACCATAACGACAACAGCCAGGACAACCGTATCAATATCCTGGCGTCCAGACAGATCAGTGTCGAGATGGATGCAGACCTGTGGGCGGCGGTTGAGGCATGGCGTGAAGCCAACCTCGAGCCAAACCTTGAAGCAGCAATCGTCAATCTGGTCAGGCGCGCACTTCAGGACGAGGTGGCGGAAATACAGGACCTGATCAAGCAGGCCCGCGCCCGGATGGGCCTGGACGGCGGCGAATAACGCCGTGCAAGACCATCGAGTGTCATTCATTCCCTGTCGCAATAGTGTCAATTTAGGTTGACATGTTTGCATGCTTCAAGCCATGCTTGAGCCTTGATCAATGAGCCGGCCCGGACGCCTGACATGCACAAGCAGGCGTTTGGCGCGTAGACCGAAGGGCCGGCAGGTGCAGGCGGGCCCAATGTCGACAACGCGACCTCCGTTTCCATTTTCCGCAATCGTAGGGCAGCAGGATGTATGCCGGGCGCTGCTGGCGACGGCCGTCGATCCGCTGATCGGCGGCATTCTGATTTTCGGTGATCGCGGGACGGGCAAGTCTACGGCGGTAAGGGCGCTGGCGAGGCTTCTGCCGCCGATGAAGGCGATTGAAGGCTGCGTCTACAATTGCGACCCCGACAGTGAGCGGATGTGCGATGCCTGCCGGACACGCGGCAAGCGCAAGACCGTCACCATCTCGGTGCCGGTGGTGGACCTGCCGCTGGGCGCCACGGAAGACCGGGTGGTCGGCGCGCTGGACCTGGAGAGCGCGCTGACGCGCGGCGAGAAGGTGCTTGAGCCTGGCCTGCTGGCCCGCGCCAACCGGGGCTTTCTGTACATTGATGAAGTCAACCTGCTGGAAGACCATATCGTCGATTTGCTGCTGGACGTGGCGGCATCGGGCGAGAACGTCATCGAGCGCGAAGGCCTGAGCGTGCGCCATCCGGCGCGCTTCGTGCTGATCGGCAGCGGCAACCCGGAAGAGGGCGAACTGCGCCCGCAGTTACTGGACCGGTTCGGCCTGTCGGTGGACGTCTCCACGCCCCGAGACCTGAAACAGCGCGTCGAGATCGTGCGCCGCCGCGAGGCCTATGAGCGCGATCCTGGCGGGTTCTCCACCCAGTGGCACAGCAAGGACATGGCGCTCAGGCGCAAGGTGGTGCGGGCGCGCAAGCTGGTGAGGGAGGTTGAGCTGAGCGACGAGGTGCTGGAGTTGGCCTCGCGGCTGTGCATGGAACTTGGCACCGATGGCTTGCGTGGTGAACTTACGTTGACGCGGACGGCGCGGGCATTTGCTGCGCTCGACGGGGCGCGTGATGTAACGGCCAGGCATGTGCGTGCAGCCGCTGTGCCGGCGCTGCGGCACCGGCTGCGACGCGACCCGCTCGACGATACGGGATCGGACGTGCGCATCGAGCGCGTGCTGGCCGACGTGTTCGGGGAATGATCACGCCTGACATGGCAGAGGACATGCGCTGGGCAGATGCCTGCCTGGCGGCGGCGCTGATCGCCATTGCGCCCGGCCTTTGCGGCGGGGCAGTGGTGCATGCGCAGGCGGGTCCGGTGCGCGACAACTGGCTGGCCGGCCTGCAGACGCTCTATGGTGAGGCCCGGCCGGTGCGGCGGTTGCCTGTCAATGCCGCGCCGCAGCGCATTCTTGGCGGGCTGGACCTTGCGGCCACACTCAAGGCCGGTCATCCGGTCATGCAGCGCGGTCTCCTGAGCGAGGCTGACGGCGGGCTGTTGGTGGCGGCCATGGCGGAACGCATGACCCCCTCGCTGGCCGCGCAGATCGGCGGCGTTCTGGATACGCACCAGCTTGTTGCCGAGCGTGACGGATTGCAGATCCGGTCGGGCACCCGGTTCGACCTGGTGGCGCTGGATGAATCGCTTGATGACGAGCCCGGAGTGCCGGGTGCTCTGGCCGAGCGGCTGTGCTTTCAGATCAGTCTTGACGGGGTCAGCCTGGCCGACAGCCGCGACTGGCCGGTGACGCCGGACGATGTTGCCGCCGCACGCAAGCTGCTGGCGCAGGTGCGCCTGAGCGACGAGGTTTGCGAGGCGATGTGTGCGGCAAGCCTGGCGATGGGAGTGAACTCGGCGCGGGCGGCGGTCATGGCAGGGCGCGTGGCGCGACTGCATGCGGCGCTGTGCGGCAACACGGTTACGGACAAGGACGATGCCGAGGCTGCGCTGCGGCTGGTGCTGGTGCCAAGGGCTACCCGGATTCCGGAGGTTGAGGCGGAGGCCGAGGACCAACAACCTGAAGCCGAGGAGCCGCCACCGCCGGAAAAGGATAAGTCCCAGCCCGACGCCGCCGATGGTGACGACGAGCAGCAACAGCCGGACCTGTCGCAGCTGGCCGATATCCTGGTGGAGGCGGCCAAGGCGTTGCTGCCGGCTGATCTGCTGGCAAAGGCTGCCGCCGCCAAGGCTGCCCGCCAGCGCGCCGGCGAGGCAGGCCGGGCAGGCGCCATGCAGAAGGCCTCGACGCGAGGCCGGCCTACCGGTACCCGCAAGGGCGAACTGCAACCGGGCGTGCGGCTGAACGTGGTGGAGACATTGCGTGCCGCAGCGCCCTGGCAGCCGTTAAGGCGGCGACAGCGCGAGCAGGCCGGTGGTGAAGCCCCGGTCAATCGCATCGAGGTGCGCAAGCAGGACATTCGCATCAACCGCTTCCAGCAGCATGGCGAGACCACGGCGATCTTCGTGGTGGATGCGTCGGGCTCGTCGGCGCTGAACCGGCTGGCAGAGGCGAAGGGCGCGGTGGAGTTGTTGCTGGCCGACTGTTACGTGCGGCGCGACCAGGTGGCATTGATCGCCTTTCGCGGGCAGGGGGCAGAACTCGTGCTGCCGCCGACGCGGTCGCTGGTCAGGGCCAAGCGCAGCCTGACGGGTCTTGGCGGCGGCGGCGGCACCCCGCTTGCCAATGCGCTTGAAGCAGCCGCTTTGCTGGCTGATGGCGAGCGCCGCCGGGGACGTACGCCGGTGCTGGTTCTGCTGACCGATGGGCAGGCCAACGTGACCCGCGATGGCGGGCATGGCCGGGCGCAGGCCCGTGCCGACGCGCATGAAGCGGCTCGGCGCATCCGGATGGCCGGGTTGACCGGGCTGCTGCTCGACATCTCGCCCCGGCCAAGTGCTGCAGCCGCCGAGCTGGCAAAGGCGATGGGCGCCCAGCATGTGCCGCTGCCGCGGGCCGATGCGGCGAAGGTGTCTGACCTGGTGCGCACGGTGACCGGTGCGCCAGCGCCGGCGCGTGCCGGCTGACGGGGGCTCGCGATGTATCCGGGCGCGCAAGGACTGGACTGGGAGGAACAGCGGGCGACGTGGCCCCATGCCGGGTGCAGCCGCTTCGTGCTGGCTGACCGGGTGCGCTTTCACGTGCAGGTTTCGGGCAGCGGGCCGGTCTTGCTGCTGTTGCATGGAACCGGCGCATCCACGCACTCATGGCGCAAGCTCGTGCCCGGGTTGAAGGAACGGTTCACGGTGGTGACGCCCGATTTGCCGGGTCACGGCTTTTCGTCGATGCCGGCGCTGGAGCGGGTGTCGCTTGGCAGCTATGCAGGGCTGATCGGGTCGCTGCTGCGCCAGATGGAGATGTCTCCTGCGATCATCGCCGGACACTCGGCCGGCGCGGCGATTGCGGCAGAGATGACCATGGCGGGCGAGGTGAGACCGGTTGGCATTGTCAGCTTCAACGGCGCTTTCGTGCCGATGGGCGGGGCGGGGGACCTGTTCTTCTCGCCGCTGGCCAAGATGCTGAGCGTCAATCCGCTGATGCCGAAACTGTTCGCGTGGCGGGCCGGATCGCGGCGGGTGGTGCAGGGGCTGATCGAGGGCACCGGCTCCCATCTCGATGATGAGGGGCTGGACCTGTATCAGCGGCTTATGACCTCGCCGGCGCATTGTTCCGCTGCGCTGCAGATGATGGCGCGCTGGGACCTGCATCACATGGTGGATCGCATGACAACCGGACTTGCCTGCCCGCTGCTGCTGGTGGCGGGGGATCGGGACAAGGCAATCCCCATGCGCGATGCGCAAACGATCGCGGGCAGGATGGACAAGGCTGAACTGGTGGTGATGCGCGATGCCGGGCACGTGGCGCATGAGGAACACCCGGAAGAAGCTGTCCGGCTGATCATTGATGCGTGGGCAAGGTGGTCTGGCAACGAACAGGCAAGTGGTGCGCCGCGAGCCATGGAGGACATGGCATGCTGATGCGCACGGGTGATAGTGGCGGGGGCGCAGCCCCGCATGCGGTGGTCATCGGCTGTGGCGTTGGCGGACTTGCGACCGGTGCACGGCTGGCCGCCAAGGGGTACCGCGTCACCATGGTGGACAAGCTGGATGGGCCGGGCGGGCGCGCCTACACCTACCGGCAGGACGGCTTCACCTTCGATGCCGGACCGACGATCATCACCGCGCCGTACGTGTTCGAGGAACTGTGGAAGGTCTGCGGCAGCAACCTGCGCGATGATGTCGACATTCGACCGTGCGACCCGTTCTACAAGATACGCTTCGATGACGGATCGGTGTTCAGCTATTGCGCGGACCGTGAGCGGATGCGCGCCGAGGTTGCCCGCTTCAACCCGTCCGACGTGGCCGGCTATGACCGGTTCATGGCGGCCAGCGAGAAAATCTTCGAGGTTGCCTTCGAGCAACTTGCCGACAAGCCGTTCCATTCGCTGGCGTTCACCCTGCGCACCATGGCGGACCTGGTGCGGCTGGGCGGGTATCGCTCGGTGGTGTCGAAGGTGAACGACTATTTCACCGATCCGCGCCTGCGCGTCGTGTTCAGCTTTCACCCGCTGCTGATCGGTGGCAACCCGTTCACGACCACCAGCTACTACTGCCTGATCGCTCACCTTGAGAGCAAGTACGGGGTACACTATGCAGTGGGCGGCACCGGCGCGCTGGTGCGCGGCATTGCCGGGCTGATCGAGCGACAGGGCGGCACGTTCCGCTACAATGCCGAGGTGAAGCGCATCGTCGTCGAAGGAGGCAGGGCGGCCGGGATGCTGAACTTGCCGGGGGCGAGCAGATTGCGGCGGACATCGTGGTGTCGAACGCCGACCCCGCGTGGACCTACGGCAAGCTGCTGGGCCATCATCCGCGCAAGCGCTGGACCGACCGCAAGCTCAAGAGGGCGCGCTACTCGATGAGCCTGTTCGTCTGGTACTTCGGTACCAGTCGCAAGTTTGACGATGTCTACCATCACACCATGGTGCTGGGGCCACGCTATCGCGGCCTGCTGGACGATATCTTCCGCAAGCACAACGCTTTGCCGAGGACTTCAGCCTTTATCTGCACCGGCCCACCGCCAGCGACCCGTCACTGGCGCCGGAAGGGTGCGATGCTTTCTACGTGCTGGCCCCGGTGCCGCATCTGGCCAGTGGTACCGACTGGACGGTGAAGGCGGAAGAGTATCGCGCCGCCGTCCAGAAGCGGCTTGGAGGATACGCTGATGCCCGGTCTGGGCGAGAGCATCGTCACCTCGCGCATGCTGACGCCGCAGGACTTCCGCGACCGGTTACTGTCGTGGCAGGGGGCAGCCTTTGCCATGGAGCCGAACCTGTTCCAGTCGGCATGGTTCCGGCCCGCACAACAAAAGCGAGGAAGTCGAAGGACCTCTACCTGGCAGGCGCCGGCACCCATCCCGGTGCGGGCCTTCCGGGCGTCGTGTCGTCGGCCAAGATCGTGGCGGACCTGGTGCCCGATGCCGCCGCCATTCGAACCCGAGTCGATCTAACGCTGCCTGGCCCTGATCAGCCGCTGCGCTGCCAGCCTGCCTGACATGACCGCCATCGGCACGCCGGGGCCGGGGTGCACCGAGCCGCCCGCGAGGTAGAGGCCGGGAATACGGCTGGTCGCACCGGGGCGGGCGAAGCTTGCCATCATGCCGTGGCTGGCGCGGCCATAAAGCGCGCCGCCGGAGGCCGGAAACAGCCGTTCGAACGCGGCAGGCCCGGTGCTGATGCCGCCTTGCGTGCGCGCCGGAATGTGCAATCCACAAGCCTCCAGCAGGCCGAAGGTAGCCGCCTCGACGTGCGCCAGCGCCTCGCCGGAGATGTCGTGCCGGTCGCCATCTGCCGGGGCGTTGACCAGCAACAGGAGGCGTTCCGCTCCTTGAGGGTGCTCATCGCCAGCCCGGTCCTCGGCGCAGATGTAGACCGTCGGTGCATCGCAGATGCCGCGCTGGTTGAAGATGGCGTCGAACTCGGCGCGATAGTCGTCGGCGAAGAAGACGTTGTGATAGTCGAGCGGGAAACCGGACGTGGGCGTGTTGAGGCACCAGGTGATGGCGGACAACGAACGGTCAGCTGGCTTTACGGGCTTTGCAGCCAGGTCTTGGCGTCGCCGCCCAGCAGGCCCGGTACCAAGCGCCGATACGTCGCCGTTGAACACCACGGCGTCCGCCTCGATCACCTCTCCGCCGGAAAGCCGCCCGCCGGCCGCCCGGCCGCCCTTCACGATGATCTCGTCCACGTGGGTGTTGAAGCGGTAACGTCGCGCCCTTGGCCTTACCCCAGCCGCATCAGCGCATCGGCCACCGCGCGCATGCCGCCCTTGACCAGCCAGACGCCGTCCTGCTCGACGTGGGCCACCAGCATCAGTGTGGCCGGGGTGAGCCAGGGCGACGAGCCGACATAGGTCGAGTAGCGGCCAAACATCTGGCGAAGGCGCGGGTCCGGGAAGTGATGGCCAAGCGCCCCCCACAGCGTCTGGAAGGGCGCGGTCCGCCACATGGCGCCAAGATTGCCGAAGCCGACGCGGGCTGTACCAGTTCGACCGGGTTGGGGCGCTGGGCAGCGATGAAGCTGTGTTCGAGCGTGTTCGTAGATGGCGCGGCTGCGCGGCGCAGAAATCCCGATAGCCTTGTGCATCGGCAGGACCGGCAAATGCGGCAATCGCTTCGGCGGATGCCTCGATATCGGCGAAAAGGTCCAGCCGTCCGCCCTCACGCCAGGCGTGGCGGGCGAGGATCGACGGCCTGGACAGCTGCAGATTCACTTTCGAGGCTCTTGCCGCAGTCGTCGAACAGTTGCTCGAAGATCCAGCGCATGGTGAACACGGTGGGGCCGCCGGACACGTGCGCGCCGTCGACCGGCAGCCGCCGCGCCTTGCCGCCGGGCGTGGCCGCCCGCTCCACGCACGGTCACGTCACAGCCTTGCGCGGGCCAGGTCGGCAGCAGCCGCAAGCCCGCCCATGCCGGCGCCGATGACGATAACTCGTTTGGCTGGACATCACTCGGCCGGCACCTGCTGGCCGGTGCGCCCCGCTCCGGCGCGCCGGTCCACCGAGCGCCAGTGCCACAGGATCAACCCGATGCCGGTGACCAGCGGCACAGCCCACAGGGCGGGTGTCAGCGCCAGTTCGGGGAACATGCGAACCGCGCCGAAGGCGAAGAAGGCGGTGTAGACCGAAATCCCGGCGCCCACGTGCGCCTTGATGTGTTCCTTCAACCAGTACACCGGGCCGGGGCGCGGGTGGTAGAGATACCAAAGGTTCGTGGCCACGGTGGCGAAGCCGACGATGGAAATGCTGGTGACCAGCGGCTGGCCGATAGCAAGCCCGTGCCAGATGGTGTTGACGGCAGCTACCGTCAGCAGCACCTGCAGGCCGACATTCACCCATGTGCGGCTGGCCTTCTGGTCGCGCTTGTGGGTGACGCACATCCAGCCATACCAGGCGAGGTTTATGGTGAGGATGGCGAGGTAGAGCATCATCCAGCCAAAGATCATCGCGATCAGTTCAGGGTCCGAGAACACCTCGTGGTGGGCAAGATGGGGATGGGTTTCGAGCGGCGCATAGAGCGTGGTCGATGATATGCCCACCGCCACCAGCCCCGTTACCACCATCATCGCGGTGAACACCCGGCCCCAGCGCCGGTGCACGTCGCCGCCCTTGCGCGCCACGATGGGCACCCAGAAAGCCACCAGGCCGGTGGCCCCTGTCAGGATGTGGATGCAGACGAGAAACTTGAACAGGTCATGGCTCGACATGGGCTATGCTGTCCCCCGATAGTTGTTGTTTGTGTGCAGGGTTTGCGGGCGCGAGAGATGAGCGGGGCTGAACTTTATCGACCACCGAGACCGTGGTCGTTGTGGAGCGTGGCGGCGCTGGTGCGCACCGTGTGGCAGGGTGACGGCGACCTGCTGAGCCTGTTGCCGGCGGCGGCCTACAAGTTCTCGTCCGGCCACCTGGGGTATTCGCGCCGCTCGATCATCCTGTTCAACGCGCCTGAAATGGTGCGCGAGATCATGCTCGACGCCGATGAGGTGTTTCCGAAGTCCGACCTGATGGTGGGGGCGCTGGAGCCGCTGATCGGCCAGTCGATCTTCGTGACCGACGGGGACAAGTGGCGCCGCCAGCGGGCGATGATCGACCCGGCCTTCACCATGATGCGGGTGGGCCATGCCTTCGCCTCGATGCAAGGCGCGGTGCGCGATTACGTGAGCCGCCTCGAGGAGCAGGCGGCAACGGCCGAGACGTTCTCGCTGGACCTTGCAATGAGCCATCTGACGGCAGACATCATCTGCCGGACGGTGTTTTCCACCACGCTCAAGTCGCAGGTCGCGCATGATGTGTTCGAGGACTTCCTGGTGTTCGAGCGTGACGTGGCGCAGGTGGAGATCTGGCGGCTGATCGTGCAGCCCGCATGGGCCGAAGTGCGCCAGCGCGAGGATGTGCTGGCAGCGTGCAGGCGGATCCGCGACCACCTGGGCGGACTGGTCGACACTCACCTGGGCGAAGGCGAGGGCCAGTACAACGACATCGCCAGTGCGGTTATCGCCGCGCGCGACAGCGAGACGGGCAAACCGTTCACCCGTGAGGAACTGATCGACCAGCTGGGGGTGTTTTTCCTGGCTGGCCACGAGACCACGGCCAGTGTGCTGACCTGGGTGATGTTCATCCTGGCCACGCAGCGCGAAACGCTGGCGCGCATCCGGCGCGAGGTGGATGAGGTGACCGGGGGCGGCGAGGTCAGCTTCGAGCATACCAAGCGGATGCCGTTCATCCGGGCGGTGTTCCGCGAGACGCTGCGGCTTTATCCGCCAATCACTTTCATGCCCCGGGTGGCGCTGAAGAATACGGTCATCGGCGGGCGCAAGGTCAAGCGCGGCGCACTGGTGATGATCGCGCCGTGGACGCTGCACCGGCACAAGCGGTACTGGCAGAACCCGGATGTGTTTGATCCGGACCGGTTCATGGGCGGGCGCGAGAAGGATATGACCGACGGCGCCTATATTCCGTTTGGCCTCGGGCCGCACACCTGCGTCGGCGCAGGTTTCGCACAGGTTGAAGCCACGCTTATCATTGCCGAACTGGCCCGCCGGTTCGATTTCGAGGCGCTGGATCCGCACAAGGTACGCCCGGCGGCCCGGCTGACCACGCGGCCGGCGCGGCAGATCATTTGCCGGGTACGGAAACATTCGGAGTGACTTTCTGCGGGTCGGGCCGCGGCGGCGCCAAGGCCGGTCCGGTCCAGACGATGTCATGTGTCGCTGCCTCGCCCATGCTCATGCGGCCCAGCATGACCGGCTTGAGGATGTCCCACGAGTTGGGCGTCATCATCACGAAGGGCATGGGGTCCGACGCCTGCCAGACCACATCGCGGGCGCGGACCATCTGTCCGAGGCGGCGGGCGAATTCCTTCGGGGTGAAGAAGGCGGCATAGGCTTCGGTGAGCGTCGAATAGCCTTGCTGGAAGCGGCGCTTGGGCTTGAGGTTCACCGGCTGGGTGCCGGCCGGGTCCAGCAGGGCGGACGCCAGCCCGGCGGGCGAGACGAAGTGCACGCCGCTGGTAAAGCGCGGATTGCACTCGATGGCCCAGGCGCGGCCTCCTTCATCGACGATGAAATCGAACGAAATGGCGCCGCTATATCCCGTCTTGCCGATGAAGCTGGAAATCCACTTGCGCGCCGACGGACAGTCGTCCACGCGCTGGAAGCACACCGCAACCGAGCCGGCGAAGACGGTTCCTTCGTACAGCACCGTCACCCGTTCGCGGCCTTCATGGGCCAGCGTGAACGAACTGACATGGCGGCCGCGGACCATGGCCTGCACCACCGAGGCGGCGCTCATCGATTGCGCCTGCCGGATGTTGCCGGCGCGCTCGAAACTGACACCGATGCCCGAGCACGAATGCACCGGCTTGATGACGTGATCGCGCACCGCCGTCAGTGACATCGCGGCGGGGTCGTTGGCGGCGTAGGTATCGGGGGCATCAAGGCCCATGGCGCGGGCGGTGCGGGCAAAGTGGAGCTTGTCGTGCAGGGCCAGCAGCTCCGGCTGCGGCGGACAGGCCAAGCGCACGCCGTCCGGCAGATCACCGGCAAGGGCCGCCACGTGCATGGCTTCCTCGGACACCGGCACCACCAGGTCCACGTGCTCACTGGCAATGATCGCCTGCAGATCGCGCAGATAGGCGCGTGGGTCCGTGGCGGGCGCCGTGACCTGGATTGACTTCGCCACTGCACGCGATGGCGAGCAGACATGGCGGCGGAACGGTTCGGCGACAATCACCTTGCACCCGGCGCCGGCAAGGGCGCGGGCAATCTCCAGGGCCTTCGGCAACCGCCCCAATGTCAGCAGGACTGTCGCTGTCATGGAACCCTCAGCTCAACATCACCTTGCAAGCTTCAATGTTACGGTATCTAATGTCAATTAAACTTGACACCTGTAGCGAGGAATTCGCGTGAAGCCACGCCTCAGCCTGAACCCGCATGATCCCGGCCATACGAGCTGGGCCGACGGGGCGTACTGCCGGCAGGCGATCCGGACGGGTTCACGGTCGTTTCACACCGCCTCGCTGCTGCTGCCGCAATCGATGCGCTGGCCGGCGCACGCCATGTACGCGTTTTGCCGCCAGGCTGATGATGCCATCGACGAGGCCGTTGACCCGGAGCTTGCCATTGCCGAGATGTACGAACGGCTGAACCTGATCTATGCGGGCACGCCAGATGATTCCCCCGCCGACCGGGCGTTTGCCGACATCGTGGTGCGCTTTGCCATACCGCGATGCGTGCCGGATGCGCTGCTGGAGGGGTTCTGCTGGGATACGATGGGCAGGAAGTACGAGACCCTGTCAGACGTCGTTGCCTATGCGGTGCGGGTGGCATCGACCGTCGGCGTGATGATGACGCTGGTGATGGGCAAGCGCGACCGCGAGGTGCTGGCGCGCGCGGCTGATCTCGGCATTGCCATGCAGCTGACCAATATCGTGCGCGACATCGGCGAGGACGCCCGCAATGGCAGGCTGTACCTGCCGGCGGCGATGATGCGCGAGGCGGGACTGTCTCCGGTGACCTGGCTGGCACGGCCTGAGTTCTGTCCGGGGGTTGCACGGGTGGCGGCGCGGCTGCTGGCGGTGGCGGACGGATATTACCTGCGCTCGCAAGCAGGCATCGCGGCGTTGCCAGCGCGGTGCCGGCCGTCGATTCGCGCAGCCGGACTGATATATGCAGAGATCGGCCGTGAAATCGAGCGTAACGGCATGGACAGCGTCAACCGGCGAGCGGTCACTGCCAAGACCCGCAAGCTCGCCCTGCTGATGCGTGCGATGAGTGGCGGCGGGTTGACCGGCAACCCCAGGCAGCCGCACACGGCCGAGGCGCCCGAGGCCTCGTTTCTGCTCGACGCAGTTGAAAACGAGCAAGTCCCCCGGTTGTTTCAGGCAACCCTCAAGCCCATGTGGGATTATAATGAATGGGGTGGCGACCTGTTCGGCCTGCTGACACGGGTTGAGCAGCGCAAGCAGGCGCGCCAGGCCGGTTGAACCATCCGGGGGTGCCCGGCAACCACAAGTTACAAGGCGAGGAGGGTTTGCCATGGACTGGACCCTGATGGCGTTTATCGGGATTTGCGCGCTGGCTGCATCCAGCGGTGCGTTCTTTCCGCCCGGCAAATGGTACGACTCATTGCGCAAGCCGTCGTGGCGGCCGCCCAACTGGCTGTTCGGACCGGCGTGGATGGTGCTCTACGCGCTGATCGCCATTGCCGGCTGGCTGGTTTGGACAACTGCTGCGCCCGGTGAGAGGCTGGTGCCGATGACCGTCTATGGTGCGCAGCTGGCGCTCAACGCAGCATGGTCCGGCATTTTCTTCGGCATGAAGCGGATGAAGCTGGCGCTTGGCGAAATGGCGCTGCTGTGGCTTTCCATCGCCATCAACATCGCGGTGTTCTGGCCGGTGCATAAGGGCGCGGCGCTGATGCTGGTGCCTTATCTTGCCTGGGTGGCGTTTGCCTTCATGTTGAACCGGTCACTGGTGCAGCTGAACCCGGACCGGGCAGGGGCGGCGGCGTGATGGACTACAGCTTCATGAAGGCGGCGCAGTTCGTACTGTTCTTCGGTGCGGTGTTCGGATTCGGATTCTGGCAGTTGCACAGCCTGAAAAAGTTGCGGAAACAGCCCGACAAGGACGATAATCGGGCGTGAATCAGCCGATGACGCGGGGCACCTTGAACGGCAGCATGACCTGTACGGCGGGTGAAACGAAGCGGCGCATGTCGAGGCTCTCGTGCACGGCAGTGACCGGTTCGCCTAGCAGGTGCGTGGACACCACCGAGCGGCTGTAGAACGGCGCATCGACCCAGGATTCCACGATGGAAGGTTTGTGTGGTGGTTCGCAGCGGGTCTGGCGCTCGACCAGCCAGCGGGTGCGCGGCAGCCGCAGCATCAGGTCAGGCGAGGTGAAATCCTCCACGGTGCCGTCAGGCCGGTAGCGCAGCGCCAGCGAGCGGAAACCGCCGCCTTTCAACTCGAGGTCATACATGATCGCCGCGCCGCCATCGGCCAGCGAGCCGCGCGACCAGTTCCAGTAGTCGAAGCTGTCTTCCAGCGGCACATCGCCGTCGTTGGAATCGAAATAGGCATGTCCGTCCCAGTTCAATTCAGGCGAATTCAAGCGGACTTCGGCCCTGGCGCGCGGATTTATCGGCCACCAGCGATGCTCGCGATTGGCGTCCAGATACGAGGCGCGGCCGTAGACGTGGTCGCAGTGGACGGTGATCCGGCCACGCACCCGGCGCGGGAAGGGGGCGGTGACCTCGTCCAACTCGATGATGGCGCGGTCGCCTTCCCAGCGAATCGAGCTGGGGCCGATGGTCAGGCAGTCAGTGGTCTGGTGCAGGGCCTGGGCATTGCGCTCGGTCATCGCCCAGCGGTGTTTCCTGCCATAGAGAACGACGTGCATGCAGGAGAACTTGCGCGGATCGGCGCCCTTCGAGCGGCGCGCCCACCTGTAATAGGGCGAAAACACCGAGCCGATGAAGGCAATGACGGTGAAGCCGTAGTTGCCGCAGTCGCTGCGGCCGTCGCAGTACCACCAGACATAGCCGTTGTCCGGCATGACGGGGTCGAACAGCGGGCGCTCGCCCGGCATGCCGCCGCCCGTGCGGCCGGGCACCTTGTAGGCAATAGACGGCGGGCGGACGCCTGACGGCGTGCCGGCCGGCAATGGCTGCTGCCGGGACGCCTGCGGTGGCCGGCTGACCGGACCTGCCGTGTCCTCGCGGCGGTGAATTAATCCTGCGGCCTCGCGTCCGGTGATGGTGTTCGCCGTCATTTTTCCTCCCCGCCGGTGATCCCGGCTGTCTGGCGCTCCTGATTTGCCATTGCAGAGCGACACTCAATGTGTCAACATAATTAGACAATAAAAAACG
The DNA here is from genome assembly GCA_963700935.1 of uncultured Alphaproteobacteria bacterium. GTDB lineage: Bacteria > Pseudomonadota > Alphaproteobacteria > Rhizobiales > Aestuariivirgaceae > Anderseniella. The sequence continues at coordinate 35,009 of CAVOZK010000025.1, forward strand.
ACAAGAAAAATGTACAGCAGCGAGGGTGCGTACAACACAGCGGGAGACGCGCCATGGACGAGATTGCGAGGATTGAGCAGACACTGGAAGCCGTCATCGAGCGGGCAACCGCGGCGGACTGTCCGCCCTTGCTGGCTGGTGCGGTGCGCCATGCGGTGTTTCCGGGTGGTGCGAGAATCAGGCCGCGGCTGTGTCTTGCCGTTGCGGCTGCGTGTGCCGAGGACATTCCCGACCTGACGGATGCGGCGGCCTCATCCATCGAGCTTCTGCACTGCGCGTCGCTCATTCACGACGATCTTCCCTGTTTCGACGACGCCGACATCCGTCGCGGCAAGCCTTCGGTCCATGTGGCCTATGGGGAGCCCTGCGCGGTGCTGGCGGGCGACGCCATGATCATCATGGCGTTCGAACTGTTGGGCCGGCAGATCCAGACATCGCTTGAGCCACGCCGCGTGGCCGAGATCATCCGCATCATTTCAAGCTCCGTCGGCATGCCGCGCGGAATCACGGCAGGTCAGGCCTGGGAACTTGAGCCCACGACGGGGCTGGTGGATTACCAGCGCGCCAAGACGGGCTCGTTGTTTGCAGCCTCCACCGAGGCAGGCGCTGCGGCTGCCGGTTTCGAGTGCAGCCAGTGGCGCCAGCTTGGCGAATGCCTTGGCGAGGCCTACCAGGTATCGGACGACATTCGTGACGTTGCCGGCACGGTTGAGGAAATCGGCAAGCCGATTGGCCAGGACGTGACGCATGGCCGGCCGAGCGCGGTGGCGCAGCTTGGCATGGATGGCGCCAAGGCGCGGCTGAAGCGGTTGGTCGGCGAGGCCATGGCTTCGATCCCGGATTGCCCGGGCCGCGATGAACTGCGCATCGAAATCGCCAACCAGTCGCGGCGCTTCATCCCCAGGGAGTTGATGCTGGCGGTTGCGTGAGGTTGACGAATGCTGACGCGGCCACAGCAGATGCAGCAGGACAGCAATGCCGGGGGTGACGCCGGCGGCGCAACGAGTTTGCGCGAACGGGTTATGGACTGGCGCGACCGGATGGTCATGAAGCCGTCCTTCCGGCGCTGGGCGGCACGATTTTTCCTGACGAAACCAATTGCAAGACAGCAATCCGCCAAGCTGTTCGACATTGCGTCCGGCTTCGTCAAGTCGCAGACGCTGCTGGCCTGCGTGCGGCTTGGCCTGCTGGACCGGTTGGCAAAGGGACCGGCGCGGTCCGAGGCGCTGGCGCATGAATTGGGCCTCAACAGCGATGCCATGGCGCGGTTGCTGTCGGCCGCGGCGGCGATCGACCTGGTGATGCGGCTGCCCGACGGGCGTTACCGGCTGGGCGGCCTTGGCCCGGCCGTGGTTGGCGAGCCAGGCATTCTGGCGATGGTCGAACACAACGCCACCTTCTATCGCGACCTGGCTGACCCTGTGGCGCTGCTGCGCGGCGAGGGGCGGCCAACACAGCTTGAGCGCTACTGGGCGTATTCCGGCGCAAACAATCCGGACGCACTGGAAGGTGAGCGGGTGTCCGCTTACAGCGAACTCATGGCAGCCTCGCAGCGTATGGTCGCGGAAGAGGTGTTGGCGGTCTATCCGGTGGCGCGGCACCGGCGGCTCGTCGATGTGGGCGGCGGCGAAGGTGCGTTCGTGGCCGAGGCGGGCAGGGCCGCGCCCGGGCTGGAGCTTGGCGTGTTCGACCTGCCGGCGGTGGTGACGCGGGCGGCGGCAAGCCTGCACCGGCAAGGTATGTCGGCGCGTTTCCATGGCCACGGCGGCAATTTCTTCACCGACCCGCTGCCGGATGGCGCCGACCTCGTCTCGCTGGTGCGGGTGCTGCATGACCACAATGATGACGAGGCGATGGTGCTGCTGCGCAATATCCGGGCATCCATGCAGCCTGGCGCCACGCTGCTGGTGGCCGAACCGATGGCCGATGCAGCAGGTGCCCACGCGGTGGGCGATTCCTATTTTGCCTTCTATCTGCTGGCCATGGGCCGGGGCCGGGCGCGCAGCGCAGCCGAAATTTCGAACATGCTCAATAGTGCGGGATTCGGCCGGATTCGCCAGATCCGGACCAATACGCCGGTCATTACCCAGCTTGTCGTGGCGGGAGCGTGAGTCCGAATGCCTGAATCTTTGACAAATGCGACAATTTGGATTGACATTACAAAGTGTCAATTTAAAGTGACACTTAATGCAAAGAGGTGCCCGACTTTCGGGCAGAGCTGAAGAGAGCGAGGTGCAGACATGAACACCCTCGCGGTGGTCCTGGAAAAGCCGGAACGGCTGTCAATCGAGCAGGTGACGCTTTGCGAACCTGCAGCGAGCGATGTCGTTGTCGAGGCTGACTGGACCGGCATCAGCACCGGCACCGAAAAGTTGCTCTATACCGGCCGGATGCCGCCGTTTCCCGGTCTCGGCTATCCGCTGGTGCCAGGCTACGAGTGCACCGGTCACGTGGTGCAGGCTGGCGCCCATAGCGGCCTGACGGTGGGCCAGCGGGTGTTCGTGCCCGGTTCGCACGGGTTCACTGATGTGCGGGGGCTGTTCGGCGGTTCCGCCTCAAGGCTGGTCGCAGCGGGCGGCAAGGTCATTCCGGTGGCGGAAGAATTGGGCGAACGCGCCGTGCTGCTGGCGCTGGCTGCGACGGCTCATCATGCGGTGGTTGCTTCACGCGAAGGATTGCCGGAACTGATTGTCGGACACGGCGTGCTTGGCCGGCTGATCGCGCGTTGCGTGATCGCGCTGGGCGGCAAGGCGCCGGTGGTATGGGAGACCAACCCCGCGCGCCAGGACGGCGCCGAAGGATACAGGACAGTTCACCCTGACGAAGATGGCGGCTCGTCCTATTCTGTCGTGTGCGATGCTTCGGGCGCCTACGGCATCGTCGACAAGCTGGTCGCCAAGCTGGCGCCGCGCGGCGAGATCGTACTCGCCGGCTTCTACGAGAACCCGGTGTCGTTCGCTTTCCCGCCAGCCTTCATGCGCGAGGCCCGTCTCGCCATCGCCGCGGAATGGCGCCAGTCGGACATCACGGCCGTACTGGGTCTGGTCGAGAGCGGCAAGCTGTCGCTCGACGGCCTGATTTCCCACCGCCGCCCTGCAGCAGAAGCACCGGCTGCCTATGCCGAAGCCTTCAGCGATGCGGGCTGCCTGAAAATGATCCTGGACTGGAGTAACCGGCGATGAGCAAGGTGAACGTATTCAAGGCGAGAGACATCACGCCAGATACGCAAGAGATGGTCCGCAACCTGCGTGCCGAGGCCGCCATCGATCCTGATCCGGTGCCGACCGGCGAGGTGGCGAAGGAAACGCAGATCATCGCCATCTACGGCAAGGGCGGCATCGGCAAGAGCTTCACGCTGGCCAACCTGAGTTACATGATGGCCCAGCAGGGCAAGCGGGTGCTGCTGATCGGCTGCGATCCCAAGTCCGACACGACCTCGCTGCTGTTCGGCGGCAAGGCCTGCCCGACCATCATCGAAACCTCTGCCCGCAAGAAGGAAGCCGGTGAGGAAGTCAGCATCTCCGATGTCTGCTTCAAGCGCGACGGCGTGTTTGCGATGGAACTGGGCGGACCGGAAGTGGGCCGTGGCTGCGGCGGACGCGGCATCATCCATGGCTTTGAATTGCTTGAGAAACTCGGCTTCCATTCGTGGGGCTTCGACTACGTGCTGCTCGATTTCCTGGGCGACGTGGTGTGCGGCGGCTTCGGCCTGCCGATTGCCCGCGACATGTGCCAGAAGGTGATCGTGGTCGGCTCGAACGACCTGCAGTCCCTCTATGTCGCCAACAATGTGTGCTCGGCGGTGGAGTACTTCCGCAAGCTGGGTGGCAATGTCGGCGTGGCCGGCATGGTGATCAACAAGGACGACGGAACCGGCGAGGCAGCGGCGTTCGCCGAGGCTGTCGGCATTCCGGTTCTCTCGGCCATTCCAGCCAACGAGGACATCCGCCGCAAGTCGGCCAACTACCAGATCGTCGGCACGCCCGACGGCGAGTGGGGCCCGCTGTTTGCCCAGCTTGCCCAGCAGGTTGCCGAAGCGCCGCCCAAGCATCCCCAACCGCTCGACCAGGACGGTCTGCTGAACCTCTTCTCCGCCGAGTCGACGGGCGCCGGCGTGGTGCTGGAGCCGGCGTCCATGGCCGACATGTGCGGCGGCACCGTGCACGAGAAGCCGTCGCTCGAAGTGATTTACGACAACGTCTGAGGACCCTGACAGAAACCGCCATGAACAAGCCCACCGACATATCGAAAGCCAAGGCCACGGAAGTGCGTTACGACGACGCCGCCGAGGTGCCGATGCTGAACGACGGCCAGCCGGAAGGCGGCGTGGGTTGTTCGGCGCCGGCAGCGGCACCGGCTGATGCGGTGGCGGGGCAGGGCTGTCATGCTGGCAAGGACGAGATGCGCAAGGCGGCCGAAATGGCCGGCAAGTCGGACCTGCTTGACCAGTTCGCCCAGGACTATCCGACCGGTCCGCATGACCAGCCGCAGTCCATGTGCCCGGCGTTCGGCAGCTTGCGGGTGGGCCTGCGGATGCGGCGCACGGCGACGGTGCTGTCCGGTTCGGCCTGTTGTGTCTACGGCCTGACCTTCACCTCGCATTTCTATGGCGCCAAGCGCACCGTCGGCTATGTGCCGTTCAACTCCGAAACGCTGGTGACCGGCAAGCTGTTCGAGGATATCCGCGAAGCAGTGCACCAACTGGCAGACCCGGAAAAGTACGATACGATCATCGTGACCAACTTGTGCGTGCCCACCGCATCGGGTGTGCCGCTGCGGCTGTTGCCCAAGGAAATCAACGGCGTGCGCATTGTCGGCATCGACGTGCCGGGCTTTGGCGTGCCGACCCATGCCGAGGCCAAGGACGTGTTGGCGGGCGCAATGCTGAAGTATGCCCGCGAGGAAGCCGAACAGGGGCCGGTAATGGCGCCGCGCCAGCCGAAGGATGCCGGCAAGCCTTCAATCACCCTGGTAGGCGAGATGTTCCCGGTCGATCCCGTCACCATTGGCGCTCTTCTGGAGCCGATGGGCCTCGCTGCCGGTCCCGTGGTGCCGACGCGTGAATGGCGCGAGCTTTATGCCGCGCTCGACTGCGCTGCGGTCGCCGCCATCCATCCGTTCTATACCGCGTCGTTCCGCGAGTTCCAGGCCGCAGGCCGGCCAATCACCGGCTCGGCGCCGGTTGGCGTCGACGGCACGGCTGCCTGGCTCGAGGCAATCGGCAAGCTGGCCAATGTCAGCGAAAAGCAGATCGCCGCCGCCAAGCAGGCAGCGCTTCCCGCCGTCACCGGTGCGCTGTCAGGCAAGCCGATCAAGGGCCGCATCACCGTGTCGGGCTATGAGGGTTCGGAGCTGCTGGTGGCACGGCTGCTAATCGAGGCCGGTGCCGAGGTGCCTTACGTCGGCACCGCGTGCGCCAAGTCGCGCTTCAGCGAAACCGACCGCGAATGGCTTGCAGCGAAGGGTGTACACGTCCAGTTCCGCGCCTCGCTGGAGCAGGACCTGGCCGCCATGCATGACGCCCGGCCGGACCTGGCCATCGGCACCACGCCGCTGGTGCAGGACGCCAAGCAGCGGGCCATCCCTGCGCTGTACTTCACCAACCTGATTTCGGCGCGTCCGCTGATGGGCGCCGCCGGTGCCGGTTCGCTGGTGCAGGTCGTCAACGCGGCAATTGCCAACAAGGCCCGGTTCGACGAGCTGACCGGCTTCTTCGAGGGCGTGGGCCGGGGCGATACGGCAGGCGTGTGGGAAGATGTGCCGCGCGCGCGTCCGGAGTTTGCCAAGCAACACGAGCGGGACTCGAAGCCCGACAAGGCCGTGAAAGGAGCGATCGGATGCTGATAGCAGACCTCGATCGCGCCGGCGGCTACTGGGGCGCCGTTTATGTCTTCACTGCGGTGAAGGGCCTGCAGGTCATTATCGACGGGCCTGTCGGTTGCGAGAACCTGCCGGTGACGGCCGTTCTCCACTACACTGATGCGCTGCCACCGCACGAACTGCCGGTGGTGGTGACGGGCCTTGGAGAGGAAGAACTTGGCCAGCACGGCACCGAAGGCGCCATGAAGCGGGCGCATGGCACGCTTGACCCGGCGCTGCCGAGCGTGGTGGTGACCGGCTCCATCGCCGAGATGATCGGTGGCGGCGTGACGCCGGAAGGCACCAACATCAAGCGGTTTCTGCCGCGCACCATCGATGAAGACCAGTGGCAATCCGCCAACCGCGCCATGCTGTGGCTGTGGAACGAATTCGGTGCGAAGAAGGGCAAGATGCCCAAGGCCAAGCCGCGCAAGGAAGGCGACAAGCCGCGGGTCAACATCATCGGCCCAAGCTATGGCATGTTCAACATGCCTTCCGACCTGGCCGAGATCCGCCGTCTGGTGGAAGGCATCGGCGCCGAGGTCAACCTGGTGATGCCACTGGGTTCGCACCTGGCCGATATTCCTCGTCTGGTCGATGGCGACGTCAATATCTGCATGTACCGCGAGTTTGGCCGAGCGCTTTGCGAGGCGCTGGAGAAGCCCTACCTGCAGGCGCCGGTGGGCTTGCACTCCACGACCAAGTTCCTGCGCACGCTGGGCGAATTGCTGGAGCTTGACCCCGAGCCGTTCATCGAGCGCGAGAAGCACACCACCATCAAGCCCCTGTGGGACCTGTGGCGGTCGGTGACGCAGGACTTCTTCGGCACGGCCAGCTTTGCGATCGTCGCCAACGAAACCTATGCGCGCGGCGTGCGGCACTTCCTCGAGACCGAGATGGGGCTGCCTTGCACCTTCGCCTTTGCCCGCCGGGCCGGCGTCAAGCCGGACAACCACGCGGTGCAGGACGCAATCGCCAAGACGCCGCCGCTCATCATGTTCGGTTCCTACAACGAGCGCATGTACATGGCCGAGGCAGGCTGCCGCGCGATCTACGTGCCGGCCTCGTTCCCCGGCGCGGTCATCCGGCGGCACACCGGTACCCCGTTCATGGGCTACTCGGGCGCGACCTACCTTGTGCAGGAAGTCTGCAACGCGCTGTTCGACGCGCTGTTCAACATCCTGCCGCTGGCGAAGGACATGGACCAGGTGGCGGCAACGCCGGCGAGGCTGGAAGGCCAGCTCGGCTGGAGCGACGAAGCCCGCGTGACGCTCGACCGGCTGGTCGAGGCGGAGCCGGTGCTGGTGAGGATTTCGGCAGCCAAGCGGTTGAGAGACGCCGCTGAGCGCCAGGCCAGGGACAATGGCAACAAGACAGTTTCGCCGGAGCACGTCACCGCGGTGGCAGCCCGGCTGGGGAATGCCGCCTGAAGCAACGGTGACTGGCGCGACGCGCGGGGCCGGGTTGAAGGCGGAAATTGAGAGAAGGAGGACTGACGATGGCAATGGAAGTTCACGGGAACAGACCCGGCGGCTTCGCGCAGCGGCATGGCGAGACGATCGAGTATCGCGCCATCTACGTGGTCGCGTTCGCCTTCTTCCTGGTGGCAGCGACGTCGCATCGGCTGATCCCGTCGCGCTGGCGGCCAAACCTCGATCCATCCGGACGCTCGCGCTCGATCATAGCCGAAGCGCGTGCCGCGGCCGGCAACTCGGTGCCGTTCGCCTTCATGTGAAGGCCGCGCCGGAATTGAAGTTTTGCCGGGGCCCTGGCGCCGGCAGAAATAGTCGCCCGAAGGCTTTCGAGCCGGGCGGTGACGACCCCAGCCGCACGGGGTGGGTGCGGTAACGGCCGAAAGGCCAACCTGTGGAGGGCATCTCATGCCTGAACATAGTGGAACTCCGTCGGGGTTGACCCACGCGGAGGCTCAGGAAGTCCACCGGCTCTTTATGCAGGGGTTCCTGGGTTTCACAGCAATCGCGGTAGTCGCCCATATCCTCGTATGGATGTGGCGTCCGTGGTTCTGATGAACCCGGCACCAAAGTAGGAGAAAGAGACCATGTGGAAAGTCTGGCTTCTGTTCGATCCCCGTCGGGCACTCGTGGCGTTGGCAGTGTTCCTGTTCTCGCTGGCAATTCTGATTCACTTCATTTTGCTCAGCACGAACAAGTACAACTGGATCGAAGGCGCCCAAACCTCAAGCCTGTCGCAGCCTGTAGTGACGGATGTCATGAAGGCCTGAGACATGCTGGGTCGTCTGCCTCCGGGCAGGCAACACATCATGTGGACGGGGTGGCGGCTTCAGCCGTTCTCCCCGTCCACAAACCAAGCTTATCGAAGCGTACTGATGTCAGTGCGGCTTGAGCGGAGGACACCTCAATGGCGATGCTCAGTTTTGAAAAGAAATATAGGGTCCGGGGGGGAACGCTGGTCGGCGGTGACCTCTTCGACTTCTGGGTCGGACCTTTTTACGTTGGCTTCTTTGGTGTCACGACGCTGTTCTTCTCGATTGTCGGAACTGCGCTGATCATCTACGGGGCCGCAATCGGGCCGACCTGGAACATCTGGCAGATCAACATTGCACCGCCGGACCTCAAGTACGGTCTGGCGCTGGCGCCGCTCAAGGAAGGCGGCCTTTGGCAGATCATAACCATCTGCGCCACCGGGGCGTTCTGTTCATGGGCGCTCAGGGAAGTGGAAATCTGCCGCAAACTCGGTATCGGCTATCATGTGCCGTTCGCGTTCAGCTTCGCCATCCTGGCCTATGTCACCCTGGTGATCTTCCGGCCGCTGTTGCTGGGGGCATGGGGGCACGGTTTCCCGTACGGGATCCTGTCGCACCTCGACTGGGTGTCGAACGTCGGCTACCAGTACCTGCACTTCCACTACAATCCGGCGCACATGATCGCCATCACGTTCTTCTTCACCACGGCGCTCGCGCTGGCGATGCACGGCGGCCTGGTGCTGTCCGCGGCCAACCCGCCGAAGGGCCAGCGGGTGAAGACGCCCGAGTATGAAGACACCTTCTTCCGCGACACCATCGGCTACTCGATCGGCACGCTCGGCATTCACCGGCTTGGCCTGTTCCTGGCGCTGTCTGCGGTGTTCTGGAGCGCGGTGTGCATCATCATCTCCGGGCCGTTCTGGTCACGCGGCTGGCCTGAGTGGTGGAACTGGTGGCTCAACCTGCCGATCTGGTCGTGAGCCGGGAGGATCAAACAATGGAATACCAGAACATATTCACCCGGGTACAGCTTCGCGGCGAACCGGAAATGGGCGTCCCCGCCAAGGACGACGCCTGGGGGCGGGACGGCACGCCGTTCTTCTCCAACCTGATCGGCAAGATCGGCAACGCCCAGATCGGCCCCATCTACCTGGGCTGGACCGGCACCGTGTCGCTGATTTTCGGCCTGATCGCATTCGAGATCATCGGCCTCAACATGTGGGCGTCGGTGAACTGGGACCCCGTGCAGTTCGTGCGCCAACTGCCATGGCTTGCGCTTGAGCCGCCACTTCCCCAGCACGGCCTTAAAATCCTGCCGCCCATGAACGAGGGCGGGTGGTGGCTGCTGGCCGGCTTCTTCCTCACTGCCTCGATCCTGCTGTGGTGGGTGCGCATGTACTCACGCGCCCGGCAACTGGGCCTGGGGATGCACATTCCGGCTGCGTTCGCCTCGGCAATCTGGCTCTATCTGGTGCTGGGCTTTATCCGCCCGCTGCTGATGGGTTCATGGTCCGAAGCGGTGCCGTTCGGCATCTTCCCCCACCTGGACTGGACCGCGGCTTTCTCGTTGCGCTACGGCAACCTGTTCTACAATCCCTTCCACATGCTCTCGATTGCCTTCCTGTACGGCTCGGCGCTGCTGTTCGCCATGCACGGGGCAACCATTCTCGCCGTCAGCCACCTCGGTGGCGAGCGCGAGCTGGAGCAGATCACCGATCGCGGTACGGCGTCGGAGCGTGCAGCCCTGTTCTGGCGCTGGACGATGGGCTTCAACGCCACCATGGAGTCGGTGCACCGCTGGGCCTGGTGGTTTGCTGTCCTGACTACGCTGACCGGCGGTATCGGTATCCTGCTGACGGGCACCGTGGTGGACAACTGGTACCTCTGGGGTGTCAAGCACGGCATCGTGCCGCCTTACCCCGACATGTGGCCCGGCGTCGTCGACCCGGCAGCCCAGTAAAGGAGATCCGTCATGAAGATCGCAATACCAGCAGCCATTGGCGTTGCCACGTTGCTCGCCATTCCGATGATGCTGCAATGGGAGCGTCCGCCGATGGCCTCCACCCAGCAGGGCTTCCGCGGAACCGGCATGGTCCAGATCGACAACCCGCGCATGATGGCGATAAAGAAAGCCGCCAACGTGATGCCGGAAGCATCTGACCAGGCTGAAACCGGAGGACCAAAGGCTTCAGAGGTCTACCAGAATGTCCAGGTTCTGGGAGATCTCAACGAGGCCCAGTTCACCCGGTTGATGCTTGCCATCACCGAGTGGGTGGCGCCGGAGGAAGGCTGCAACTACTGCCACAATCCGGAGAACCTTGCAGAAGACAGCGTCTACACCAAGGTGGTGGCGCGCAAGATGTTGCAGATGACCGCCAACATCAATGCGCAGTGGGAGCCTCACGTCGCCCAAACCGGCGTGACCTGCTACACCTGCCACCGCGGCCAACCGGTGCCGGCCAACGTGTGGTCGATCAACCCTGGTCCGAAGCAAGCCGGCGGCATGGCGTCGAAGCGCAACGGCCAGAACCTGGCTTCACCGGTGGTAGGCGTAACCTCGTTGCCTTATGATCCGTTCGCCGACCTGCTGACCAAGACCAAGGCTATCCGGGTGGCGGCAACTACTGCGCTGCCAACCGGCCACGTTGCGCCGATCCAGGACGCGGAGAAGACATATGGCCTGATGATGCACTTCTCCCAGTCCATGGGCGTGAACTGCACCTTCTGCCACAACTCTCGCAACTTCTCGGACTGGTCGCAGAGCCCGCCGACGCGCGTGAAGGCCTGGCATGGCATCGAGATGGTGAACAACATCAACCAGAACTACATCCAGTCGATCGCGGATGTGTTCCCGGACAACCGCAAGGGTCCGCAAGGCGACGTGTTGAAAGCCAACTGTGCCACCTGCCACCAGGGCGCCAACAAGCCGCTCTACGGTGCGCAGATGCTCAAGGACTACATGATCGAGCTTAGCGCAGCCAAGCAATGACGAAACCCTGAACACTGGCCCTCGCCCAGTGCCAACTGAAGGGAACGCCGGTTCGTCCGGTTTTCCCTTCTTCTTTTTTGCTGAGGTCCGCTCTATCGGGGGCGGTCAGTCACGCCAGACAAGATCGAATGCGCAGGCGGCATCATGGCGGCCTGCGCCATTTTCGTGTGCGGCCCCGGTGCCCGACACAACCCTGGTGCGTCGGCTGACCAGCGTCTGGAACAGCGTTTCGAACGTTGCCTCGAAATAGCTTGCGGCGAGGCTGCGGCACTCGGGCGTGGCGAACAGGGGGGAGCCGTCGAGTGCAATGTGCACCGGGTGGCGGGCATCGAGGGTAAACCTGCTGCTGCCGGCAAAGGTCCAGGCGTGCCGCGCGATGGCCTTGAGCAGGGCTCGCGCGGCTAGCGGCGCGGGCAGGAGTTTCAGTACGGCCTGGGCAAGGGCGGGAATGCGGTTGGCCAGCAGGTAAAGTGCCGTGTTGCGGCCGGCCTCGCGCATGATGACTTCGCCTTGCGGGGCCGGCAGCAAGCTTGCCACCGCCTGGTGCAGGCGCGCCACCTCGCGTTCCGGCACCATGGCGGAAGGCGGAGAGGCGAGGTAATCCGCCAGCTCCGCCTTTTGCATGACCTCCTCAAGCCGGGCAGCATCGTACCGGTTGCGAATGGCGCCTGCCACCTGGATGATGGCGTTGGGGCCGATCAGCGCTTCACTCATCGGAACTGGCGGCTGCCTCCAGCTTGCGCTTTCTGGCGCGGGCGTCGCGCATCACGATGGCGGGCGGGGTGTCGCCGGGTTCTTCCATTTGCCGGGAACCACCACCGCAGGCGAGGACCGGTTCGTCCTGCTCTGCCATCTGCTGTGAGCCGCCGCCGCAGGCCAGCACCGGATCCTTCGCCGCTGCACGCTCTTTCGCCCTGGCCTTGCCTTGCGCGCGCAGGGCTTCCTGGCGCTCCTTCATCTTGCGTGAGCGATCGGCGGCGGCTTCCCAGTCGGCCACCTGGGCCTCGGCCAGCTGCTTGGTATCGTCGAAGTGGAAGTCGACGCTGCCCTTGGTCTGCGGACCCCAGTACCCGACCTTGCCGAGGTCATAGAAGGTGCGGGCGAAGCCTGCCTTCAAAAACGCCTTCAGGCAGCCCAGCAGGTAGCGGCGGCGGAAGCCGGTGCCGCGCCAGGGATAGTGGAACAGCGCCTTCTTCATGTAGAAGCGGCGATAGTTGTTCATCACCCGGTCGAGCAGTTCGCCGCGCTCCATGGCCTTCGGCTTGATGATCGGCGTTACGAAGTTGTACTTCGAGAAGTCGAATACCTCGACCTTGTCGCGCATTTCCTGGAACAGCGGCGAGAACGGCCATGGCGTGTACATCGACCAGTTGGCCAGATCCGGCTGCCAGTCCCAGGCCATCTGGTAAGTCTCTTCGAGGGTCTCGGCCGTCTCGTTGTCCAGCCCGACGATGAACTGCGCCTCGGTGAAGATGTCGGCCTCGCGCAGCAGGCGGATGGCTTCCTTGTTGTCGGCGACCTTGGTTTCCTTGTTGAACTGGTCAAGCTTCAGCTGGGCTGCCGCCTCGGTGCCCAGCGAGACGTGCACCAGGCCTGCCTTGCGGTAGAGCGGCAGCAATTCCTTGTCGCGCATGATGTCGGTGACGCGGGTGTTGATGCCCCACTTCACCTTGTCCGGCAGGCCGCGCGCGATCAGCTCTTCGCAGAAGGCGATGAACTTCTTGCGGTTTATGGTGGGCTCTTCGTCGGCGAGGATGAAAAAGCCGACGCCGTGGTTGTCCACCAGGTCCTCGATTTCGTCGACAACTGCTTTCGGTTCGCGGACGCGATAGTCGCGCCAGAACTTCCACTGCGAGCAGAACGAGCAGGTGAACGGGCAGCCGCGCGCCATGTTGGGAATGGCGACGCGCACGCCGAGCGGCACATAGATGTACTTGTGCCATTCCAGCAGACTCCAGTCGGGCTTGATGCCTTCGAGATTCTTGACGGTCGGCGCCGCCTGGGTGGCGATGATCTTGCCATCCTCGACGAATGCGAGGCCTTCGATGGACTTCAGCTTGCTCCGCCAGCTGGTGCCGCCGGCGATGGCGTTGACGAGGTTGACGATGATCTCCTCACCCTCGCCGCGCACGATGACATCGACCCAGGGCGCCTCGGTCAGCACCTGATTGAACATGAAGGTGGCGTGCACGCCGCCCAGCACGCGCACCGCGTCCGGGCATTCTTCCTGGGCCAGCTGCAGGATGCGCTCGGCTGCGTAGATTGACGGGGTGATGGCGGTGGTGCCGATGACGTCGGGCCGGGCTTCGCGGATGCGGGCGCGCAACGCGTCATCATCGAGGTGATCGGTCATCGCGTCGATGAACTTCACCTCGGTATACCCGGCCTGCTTCAGCGCGCCGGCCAGGTAAGCGACCCAGGCGGGAGGCCAGCTGCCGGCGATCTCTGCGCCGCCGGAATGATAGTTCGGGTGAACGAGTACGATGCGCATGATGGCGAGCCTCCCTGTTGTCAGGAAAAGCTAACAATCAATGCGTCAACGCAAGTTGACATAAGTCAAGGTAAAACGAAAAAGCCCCCGGAAACCGGGGGCTTGGATGTTGCAGTAAAGTGGCTGGATCAGGCCACAGCCCTTGCCAGCGCGCACTGCGACCACAGCTTGTTGAGTGCGGCCACAAGATGCTCGATATCGGCCACCGTGTGCAAGGGGGTGGGGGTGAAGCGTAAGCGTTCGGTGCCCTTGGGCACGGTGGGATAGTTGATCGGCTGCACGTAGATGCCTTCATTGTCGAGCAGCCAGTCGGAGATCCACTTGCACTTGGCCGCATCGCCCACCATCACCGGCACGATGTGGCTGTCATTGGCCATGTGCGGAATGCCGGCCCGGTCGAGGCGCTTGCGCAGTTCCGCCACCATCACCTTCTGCCGGTCGCGCTCGACGCTCGACTGCTTGAGGTGCCGGATCGAGGCGACCGCACCAGCCGCAATGGCCGGCGGGATGGCGGTGGTGAAGATGAAGCCCGACGCAAACGAGCGCACGAAGTCGATCAGATTTTCCGAGCCGGTGATGTAGCCGCCCATCACGCCGAACGCCTTGCCCAGCGTGCCCTCGATCACGTCGATGCGGTGCATCAGCCCTTCGCGCTCGGCAATGCCGCCGCCGTGGGGGCCGTACATGCCCACCGCGTGGACCTCGTCGAGATAGGTCAGCGCGTTGTGCTTTTCAGCCACGTCGCAGATCTCGGCAATGGGGCCGATGTCGCCGTCCATCGAGTAGACGCTTTCGAATGCGACCAGCTTCGCCCGGTCGGGGTCGACCTGCGACAGAAGCTCGTCCAGGTGCTTCGGATCGTTGTGGCGGAAGATGAAGCGTTCGGCCTTGGAGTGGCGGATGCCCTCGATCATCGAGGCGTGGTTGAGGGCGTCGGAGAACACCGCGCAGTTGGGCAGCTTCGAGGCGAGCGTGCCGAGCGAGGCCCAGTTGGAGACGTAGCCGGAGGTGAAGATGAGGGCTGCTTCCTTGCCGTGCAGGCTCGGCCAGTTCGCGCTCCAGCTCGACGTGCTGGTGGTTGGTGCCGGAGATGTTGCGGGTGCCGCCGGCGCCCGAGCCGCACGAGGCGATTGCGTCTTGCATGGCGGCGATCACGTCCGGGTTCTGGCCCATGCCGAGATAGTCGTTGGAGCACCACACGGTGACTTCGCAGGTGGAGCCGTCGGGCCTGTACCGCGTCGCCTTCGGGAACTGCCCCATCCGCCGCTCAAGCTCGGCGAATACCCGGTAGTTGCCGGCCTTGTGCAGTCCGTCAAGCGCTGTCTTGAAGTGGTTTTCGTAGTCCATGTCTGCTCCTCCAGGTGAGGTAAGGCGGCTCTTCCTATTCGGCCGGGGTTATGGTTTTCCCCAAGCTGGGGACGTGATGGGTCGTGTTCTTCTTGTGCGAGGCGAGCCCCCAGTTCCACAGCTTCTCGGCAGGGATGGGCAGCATCATCAGCCAGTGTTCAAGGATTGCCAGCGCCAGCAAGGTGGCAAGTATGATGTAGCTGGTATGGTGATAGGGAGTTGCTGTGGCAGCGAAGGCGGCTTCGCCCAGCACCACCACGACCATGCTCGACAGTGTGACCGAGAATGGGAACAGCATGTTGATGTTGGCCTTGCGGAAGTAGCTGGCGAGGTAGCGCATGTGGTCGGGCAGGAACTCTTCCGACAGGTTGCGCGCGCCGAGGAACAGGTTCAGCTTGGCCGAGGTGCGCATGGCCCACAGTATGCAGTAGGTCCACAGTGCGGTCTTGTTCGGCATGTCCCAGGTGGCCCAGGCAAGCAGCACGCCAACACCCAGAATGGCGAGTTCGTGCCAAAGGATGGTGGATACCGCCGCAATGAACCGGCCGGTTGGCGTGACGCGGGCAGGGCATGGCGTTTTGCGGGGACCGGTCACCACGCCGGTCAAGAAACTCATCTCCTGCCATGCCCAGGCAGCGATGCCGAGAAAGAACCCGGCATAGGCGCCGGTCTCGCCCATGGTCCAACCGACGGCATGGGCGCCCCACAGGGCGGCGGCCAGCAGCAGCGTGAACGCTCCCATGGTCCACTTGTATGAAGCGCGGTCCAGCCCGTCGAGATAGAGGATGGCCCCGGTGGTGAACCACCAGGTGAACATCGTCAACAGAATTGGCCAGACCGCGCTGCTCATCGTGTGTCGGGTTTCCCTGATCCGGTTACCAGGCCGGTTGCAGCCGGCTTGAGTTGGGCAGTTCGTTGTCCTTCACCGGCACCATGTAGAGCTGCAGGAAGGCGAGGCCAGCCTGCGCGCCGAGCATTGCCTGGCGAGCCTTGCCGATAGCACCTCCCGAGGCCTTGGCTTCGGCAATGGCCTTGTTGATCTTGAGCAGCTTCTTCAGCCCGGCCATGAAGGCGGGGTTGTCGAGGTCCAGCGTGAACGGAAACACCTGCTTCGAAATCTCCGACGTGATTCGGAAGACCTTCATGTCGTATTCGTCGATGTTGACGCCCAGGGCCTTGTGGAACTCCGGCCTGGCGTGATCGCGCACGTACATGGTGGCGAACACGGCAACCAGGAAGAAGCGGATCCACAGCTTGTTGCGGCCCTGCAGGAGTTCCGGGTTGGCGCGCATCAGAAGCGCAAAGGCCTCGCCGTGGCGGAACTCGTCGTTACACCACTGCTCGAACCACTTGAAGATCGGGTGGATGCGCAGTTCCGGATGCCGTTCCAGCTGACGGAAGATGGTGATATAGCGGGCATAGCCGATCTTCTCCGACAGGTAGGTGGCGTAGAAGATGAACTTCGGCTTGAAGTAGGTGTACTTCTTGGCCTTGGTCAGGAAGCCCAGGTTGACACCGATATTGGCGTCCTTCAGGGCGTCGTTGATGAAGCCGGCATGGCGGGCCTCGTCGCGGCTCATCAGCGCGAACAGTTCGCACATGTCCGGGTTGCTGCCACGCTTCTTCATTTCCTTGTAGAGGATGCAGCCGGAAAACTCGGCGGTGAGCGAGCTCACCAGGAAGTCGATGAACTCCTTGCGCAGACCTTCCGGCATGCCTTCGAAGTCGACATCCTTCCATTCCTCTGTGCGCTTGAAGTGACCCTTGTTGGGATCGGACTTCATTTCGTTGATCAGTTCGTCCCATTCACGGCGCACCGATGACACGTCGATGTTGTCGAGGGCCTTGAAGTCGGTGGTATAGAAGCGCGGCGACAGCATGGTGGTTTCTTCCGCCATCTTCTGGGTGTCGCGCGGGGTCAGGGAAAGTGTTTCGATGGTCATAGCTCGTTCTCCGATGAGAAACTGAATTCCAGCAGTTCCATGAATTCGATATCGCCGGTGGCCTTGGTCCAGGCGCGCTCCAGGGCGCTCGCCCGCTTGACCGTGGCGGTGCGGGTGAACACGGCCTTCTCGCCGTAGGGCACGACGATCGGTTCGCCGTGCACCTTCACGGTGTCGCCGGGCTGGATCTCGATGTCGCCGTCGAGTTCGACATGCGCATGCAGGCTCTCGAAGGTATTCTCGATCTCGATGGTGCAGCCCACCTCGAATTCACGCGCGTTGTGCTGATGTATGCTCATGACTTCTGCTCCTTCAGAAGGCGCGAAAACACCGCGGCGTTGGTCTGGCCGAAGGCGTCCAGCGCGACGCTGGCGCCGGTCTCCGGGTCGATGACCGAAACGTGTCCGCTGACATAATGAACCAGCCGGAACGGCGGCTCGGAGCCAATGCCCTTGATCTGTCGCTGGCGGACGAGGCCTCGCATGGTGGCGCGCAGGAAACCGTTGCTGCCGGGTGCGATGGTTGAAACCGTATCGCCGGTCCTGGCATCGATGATCAGCACGGTTCCGCCGGGGCCGTCGAGGAAGCGCAACTCACGGACCTGCGTTACTTCGTACGCGGGGTCGGTGTTGTCCTTCAGCCCGTTCAGCTTGGCGCCGCCTACCAGGGCGATCGTGCCGATGGCTACCGCTGCGATGATTCCCAGGCCGGTGCGCGTGATGTAGGCGGGGGCCGGGTCAGGGGGTGGTCTGTTCATGTCGTAGTCTCCTCGCATGTTGTTTTTGTTGGCGGCTGCTTGCAGGCCGCGGCCTGTTGCGTCAGGCCGTCGAACCTGCAAGTTCAGTCTTGCTGCCGGCAGTCTTCTTGTTGGCCCCGCGCGGGGCGGCAGTTCTGGCAAGGGCGGTGGTGGCGATTGCATCGCCCTCGCTTTGCTTGATGGCGGCTGCCAGCAGTCCCGCCACCTGCTGCGGATTGGCAATGCAGCGCATGGCCGGCTGCGGATTGGCGAAGTGCCAGGGCCGCACGTTTGGCCAAAGCGCCAGCCAGGCGATCCGCACGCCCTTGATGGGTGCCACAGACAGCGTGCCGGTGACGCCATGCCCGGCCAGCGAGGCTTCACCCAGCTGGCTGAACGGAATGTTGATGGACATCGGCAGCGCCAGGCCGTGGCGCAGCACCAGCCGCTTGCTGGTCAGCGTGTAGACCGTCGAGCGGGCGTAGCCATAGGCCAGCAGCGCCAGCAGGCCGATACAGGCCAGCGAGATGGCGGCGAATGTGCTGGTTGCCGATGCGGTTTCGAGAAGCGGCTTGCCGTCGTAGAGGGACGTGGCTGCATACCAGGCCACAAGGATGGCGAAGTAAATCGCCACCTTGCGCACGTGGAAGGCATGAATAGCCAGCGGCTTCCATTGCGGAGAGCCCTGCCAGAGGATCTGCTCGCCATCCGGTGGTATGGCGGGCAGACCCTTGATTGGCTCGAAGTCGAAGTCGTCGTGGCTCATAGCGCCGGCTCCGCCCTTTGCGGTGTGGCATACAGGCGCCCACCGGCGAAGTAACCCATGATCTTGTCTTCCTCGAGAAGGGTGACCTGGTCGGCAGCCTTGGTGGTCGGCACGCCGGCCATCTGGCTGGACAGGATCGAGTTGACGTGGGCCTTGCCGCCCGAGATGCGCACGCAATTGGCCGGAACCAGCCGCGAGCGGGCACGCTGCGAGCCTGCCAGCTTCACCTCGTAGTAGCGGATAACCATTTCGGCATGATCGGCCCAGATGTCGGTGATGGTGCCGGCGACCTGCCGGTCGGCGCAGACGACGTCCATGCCGATGGGGTTCGGGTCATCAGACGAGACATGGATGTGACCGCCCTTTTCGCTGATCGGACGGATCTTCACCTTGTTGTCGAAGGTCATGTCCGGCTCGTCGGCACGCTCGGCCCAGGCAGCCGGACCAACGCCGTCAGCCATCGCATCGCCCGTGGGGATCAGCGGCGCGCCCGGCCATGCGCCAGCGCGGCGGGCCTTGACGGGACGGGTGTCGCGTACGTCGTTGGGCACCGACACCGAGCCGCCATGCGGCAGCAGGAAGGTCTTGGGATCGGGGATCAGCAGGAAACCCTTGTCCTTGACCTGGCCGGTCGGGTCGATTTCAAGCGGATAGCCCTCGCGGCGGTCTTCCTTGCGGATGTAGAAGACGAGCAGGGCAAAGAAGATCCAGAACACGTACAGCGTGATCTGGGCGACGTCTATGTAGGATGTGACTGCACCGGTACCCATCACAGGTTCCTCCGAGAATTTGTCAGCCTGGCATTTCTGTCAGACCGAACTTCGAGACATGCCGCTTCGAGAAATTGCCTGTTTCGCGCACGAGCGGCCCAATGGCGATCAGGGTTGCAAGTTCGGGTCAGACGTCCCAAGGAGGGAGGACAGTCGATCAGTACGAATTCGTAACCCTCCATTCCACTGGCCAAGTGCCGTTCGATCGTTAACGCTTCGGACGGTTCGCTCCGCGCGAGGCGGTCCACGTCTTGAAAGCTACGACTGCCCGGCAGTAGGTTCAGCTGCGGGGCGTAGAGTACGGAGTGCCTCAGCCAGCGGACGGCGTTGCACCAGGGGATGGTCTTGCGTGGGTGCCATCCCTAATCCGGGGTCGCGATGCATTGCGGGTCCAGGTCCACCAGCAGCGTACGACAGCCGGCGCGAGCCAGACAGACTGCCAAGTTCAGCGCGGTGGTGGTCTTTCCGACACCACCCTTCTGGTTCACACAAAGGATTCGGGCCACCCTCGCTTTACTCCAAAAAGGTACGGTTGCCACCTACGACGCTTTGGCCACCGAAAACAGAGTCGGCAATGTCATCTCCATGAGCGGGACCGTCGTTACGGATCGGGATTCTAACGCGAGCCTAGCGGATTCGGAAATGCCGATTCCCGGATGGGAGCGTGAGTCTGCTTCAGCCTGATCGCCACTCCCCCTGTTCCACGTGAAACGCAACGTCTGCGCAGTTTGACTGTTCCACGTGAAACGGATTTCTTTCGCGGCCGGAAACGTTGCCAAGCGGGAAAGGGAGTCCGGCGGTGCCAGCAGAGGTGTGCGGAGTCGCCTCCTTGGGGCGGCCTGATGAAAACGTCTGGAAGTCGAAAAACAAATTGTATCAATCAACGCGGGGGGCCCGGGGTGGGCCTGGGGTGGTAAGAACCACTGGAACTCGGCAAACAACTTGTAATGATGAACGCGGGGGGTCCGGGGGGTGTCCCCCCTTGTTGCTGCCGCAAAACTGAAACTCACTGAACGGCCCACGGGTCCCATGGATTCAACCCCTGTACGATGGCTCTCCGAAGCCGTCGTGCCGTGCCTCTCAACACGGCGCTCGGGGAGGATCGTTGGAACACGCAGCATGCGGAGCCCCATCGTACCGCGCGTCAGTCGGCCCGTGCGGCCAGACCCCAGGCGATGTCAAACCACGCAGAATACGGGTTTCACGTGGAACAAGCCAGGCATGGGCGAAGAACTGAAACACTGAAACACTGAAACACTGAAACACTGAAACACTGAAACACTGAAACACCGAAACACCGCTACTCGAGCGGGTTGATAACCAGTCCGCTCAGCAGCTTGGGATAGAAATAGGTGCTCTTGGCCGGCATTCGTTCGCCATGTTCGCTGATTTGGCGAATGTGTTCCAACGACGCGGGCATCACGAGGGCGGCCAGGGGAAAATCGCCACCGTGTCCCTGTTGTCCAGTAGGATCACGGCCAGTGGTGTCACCCCGACGCAAACTCTCAATCACCTCCGCAACGCCGTGCACGTACATGGGCTTGGGTAGGTCTCTTGCGCGAAGCAACGTCTCGATCACCAAGCGGTGCAGGATACTGACACCCAAGCCCTGCCATTGGGGACTGTGGTCGGAGGCGATGCGAGCCATCCGCTCACGGCCGGCATCCGTGATGGTCGCCAGCAGCCATCGCTGGTCGCCACCACAATAAAAGGCCAGGGTCCCCTGCTGCCCGCCGGTTTCGATCTCTGTCCAGAGGGTTTCGGCCAGGTCCACACCCTCGCCGACAATTCGCGGAGTGAACAGATCGGAGAGCGTTGCTACCAACTGATCGGAATGGATCATCGGCAGGCCCCGAAACAGGCGATGGGTTGGCAAGACGATCAATCCGGGGTCGCTCATCCCGACACACATCATCAGCACGAAGTTGGCCGGATGATCGGGTGGCAAATCACCGCCGTGCGCCTCGGCGAGTTGATCGCGATAGTTACAGGCGGTCTCGTAGCGATGATGGCCGTCGGCTATGAAAACCGGCTTGGGGTCCATGATCGCGGTCAACTCCGAAATGACCTTCACGTCGCCGACTGGCCAAAGTCGGTGAACGACTTGCAGATGATCGGTAGCTTCGAGCGGGCGCCACCTCGGCGATTGTTTGATCGAGCAACTGTCGGGCCGTATCGTCGGGGTCGGGATGAATCCCAAAAATCTGGCTGAGGTTTGCTTTACAGGCGCTAAACAACCGCAGACGATCGGCTTTCGCGGCCGAATGCGTCTCCTCGTGGGCGAAGATCTTCCCTTCATCAAACCGCTCAAGCCGGACACGGCACATGAAGCCGCTGCGAGTGTACTCGTGCGCATCCTCCACGAACTGTTGCTGGTAGACGTAGACGGAGGCCTGGGATTCCGGGACCAGGACACCTTCCTTCTGCCAGTTCTTCAGAAAACCGGCCGCTCGGCTATAACGGTTACTCCGCTCGTCATCCCCTGGCTCTTCGCGGTTGAGGATTAGCCGCACCACGTTGGCCGGATGTCGTAGATAGAGTGTTTTCTGCAGTTCGGCATCGATCACATCGTAGGGGGGAGCCACCACATCGCTGAGCGCCCCGACGTGTCCCAAATCGTACCGGAGTCCATGAAGGGCTTGAATGCTAGGCATCAGGAGGTCGTTTCCGTTCGGATCAATAACGGTAGTATTCAGGCTTATAGGGACCATCAACCGGTACGCCGATGTAGTCGGCCTGTTCGTCGGTCAATCGGGTGAGTTTGACTCCCAGTTGATCCAGGTGCAGGCGAGCCACCTCTTCGTCGAGCTTCTTTGGCAGGACATGAATTCCGACTGGATACTTTTCCGACTCGGTCCAGAGCGCGATTTGCGCGAGCACCTGGTTTGTGAACGAGTTGGACATCACGAACGACGGGTGGCCGGTCGCACAACCGAGATTCACCAAACGTCCTTCGGCGAGCAGAATAATCGAGTGACCATCGGCAAATGTGTAGCGATCGACCTGCGGTTTAATTTCTTGACACGTGATCTGTTTTTGCGATTGCAGCCAGGCGACATCAATTTCCAGGTCGAAGTGTCCAATATTGCAGACGATCGCATCATTCTTCATGACCTGCAGGTGCTGGCCGGTGATAATGTCGCGGTTGCCGGTAGTGGTGACAAAGATGTTCCCTTCTTGAGCAGCCTGTTCCATCGTGGTCACTTCGAAGCCTTCCATGGCCGCCTGGAGGGCGTTGATGGGGTCGATTTCCGTGACGATCACACGGGCGCTCATAACTTCGCATGGAGAAGGCACAGCCTTTGCCGACATCGCCATAACCGGCGATGACGACCACTTTTCCCGCGACCATGACATCGGTGGCACGCTTGATTCCGTCGGCCAGAGATTCTCGGCAGCCGTACAGATTGTCAAATTTACTCTTCGTAACCGAATCATTGACATTGATGGCCGGCACTTTCAAATCGCCCTTCTGCAGCATCTTCCTTAGCTGTTTGACACCGGTGGTCGTTTCTTCCGACAGGCCTCGGATCCCAGCCAGCAGCCCGGGATGCTGCTTGTGCACGGCCGCCGTCAAGTCACCACCATCATCCAGGATCAAGTTGAGTGGCTGCCCATCCGGAAATTGCAGAGTCTGTTCGATACACCATTCATATTCCTCTTCGGACTCGCCCTTCCAGGCGTAGACCGGAATCCCCGCCTTGGCAATCGCGGCGGCGGCATGGTCTTGAGTGGAAAAGATATTGCAGCTGCTCCAAGTCACATCGGCGCCGAGTTCGATCAGGGTCTCGATTAAGACGGCCGTCTGAATGGTCATGTGCAGGCAGCCTGCGATACGGGCGCCGGCGAGCGGTTTGTCTGCGCCATATTTCCGCCGCAGGGCCATCAAGCCGGGCATTTCATTCTCAGCCAGCATGATCTCGCGCCGCCCAAAATCGGCCAGCGAAATGTCCTTCACCTTATAAGGCAACTTGGTTTCTACCTGCACCACGGAACTCTCCCCATTTGAATTGCGATTTCAACATCCAGTCCACCAAGACGATTGTATGGCAGCCATAATACGTGCCAGAAGGGGCGATCCGCAAGCCACTGCCGGCAGAGAAGGAGAAAAAGGGGAACAAACCGCGGGGACAGAAAGGACAGACTCCTACGTGCTACGTGCCACCTGATTCCAAGCGGCGAGCCGGAGACGAAGGCTTCCATTTTGGCCGGATCTTCTCACCGGCAACCGATTCGACGCCACTCGCCGTATCGACCGCCCACGGGCGCACTGCAATAATCGCGGCCGTCACGTTTTGGGGATTCAGGCCGCCCGCCAGGACCCAGGGGATCTCGCGCAGCTGGTCGCGTTGGCGGGCGAGGCTGGCAATTTCAACGACTTTCCCCGTGCCACCATATTGTCCCGGTTGGTACGCGTCGATCAGGACCGCATCGGGCATGCAATCCAGCTGTCGGCACTGGGCCAGGTAGCGGCTGACAGGCTCCAGCCCGACATCTCGACAACGAAATGCACGGAGCAGAAAGTGTCCCGACAAGCCGGCCAGAAACGCCGGCGGCTCGTCTCCGTGAAGCTGCACCATGTCCAAGGGCAACTCGTCCAACGTCCGTCGAACTTCATCTAAGGAAGCGTTGACAAATACACCCACCTTCAACACGCCGGCGGGGATCGTCTGGAGTATTTCAGCACGCCGCTGGGGCGGGAGGAACCGCACGCTATGTTCGTAAAAGTTCAAACCGACCGCATCGGCCCCTGCGGCAACCGCCGCTTCGGCATCCGCGATGCGAGTGATCCCGCAGATTTTGACTCGAAACAGGTTCATGCAACGATTCTCTGGTCAGGGTGGCAACATGCTATCGCCTGGCCCAGCCGATAGCAATGCCGCCCCGAAATCGTGCTAATGTGCCGGGGGTCTTCTCGTCGATGACGAACGACGGAATAGCAGGCGCCACACGTCTGCGACCGGATTCGGAACAAATTGCACGATCCCGTCAACACCGCCAGTTGAGCAGCATGGAAATTTCGTCAACGACTGCACGACCGTCAACCAATTCGTCTGAGCCTTCGAGTGGCAGGGAGCCTTCGAGTGGCAGGGCGGGGAATCGTGCCGCATCAAGCCTGCGGAGGCTATATCGTTTCACGGTCATCATGCTTTCGGTGCTGCTGGTGGTGATGGCCGTGTGGCGACCGAGTCCGTCAGGTCACGTCTCAGAGGTGATCTTGCGGCATCAGGAGGCCGACACCGCGACAATGGTACAACGCGGAATTCTGGAAGCGACCAAGACGATCGCGGATGGACCGTCGCACATTAATGGTTGGTTTCAGAACGGTGCTCACTTGCGCGAACTGGCGGTCGGTTGGACTCGATCGCCAAACTCGCCACTCGCCGGGCAAACACCTCCAGAGCAGGTCGCGTGGGCCGATGCGTTTGTCCGACGTTTGAGCTACCGCATGCAGACGGACGACAGCGGAACGACACAAATCGCGGTGCGTGTCACGGACGCGGATCCTGTGATTGCCGTGTCGGCGCTCCAGACGTTGAGCGACCAGTTTGTTGCAGATCATATCCCGACGAACCGCGTGACGGAGATCGTCGAGCGAATTGGCTCGATTGAATCTGAGCTTCATTCCGCGAGTGAAGGGGCACAGATCGCCCAAGAGCGCCTCCAGGAATTCGTACATCTGCAACTTCGGCAGCACCGCAAGGAGTATGCAGCCACAGCAGGCAGGCGGCGTCTCTGGCGGAAGCCAAAGCATCCAGGGAGAGACAGCGTCTCCAGACAATCAACCCACGCTGGCAGAGCCTACGGAGCTCACTTCACAGTGCTCGCCAAGAGTTCCATGAAATGGCACAGTCGCGAACGGAGAGTCACCCAGAGCTTACGATGCGCCGGGGGCAGATTGCCCAGTTGGAGGCACAGATTGCTCAGACGCCGATGTATTTGTCTGCCCCAACAACGACCGCAACTCCGCTGGTGGTTACGAGCGAGTCTGCCTCGACTGCCGCGGCCACCGAGTTTGACGTCGATGCAGCGATGCATGAAATCGAGTCTCGCAAGGAGTACCAACGACTGTACGCCGCCCGGTCGAAGACGGAGGGACGCCGGCACGAACTGGAGCAGGCTCGCGATGAGCTGCCGTCATGCGAGATGCTGCTGCACGGCGCGGTCGGTGTGCACGCCCCCGCAGAGATCATCAGTACGCTTAAGGGACGTTACAGCCCGGCCGTTTTTCTCGGTTTGAGCCTGTTCGCGCCGTGGTGGGGCTCGTGTTTGCCCCTGTGGCCGACTCGCACCCTGCAACCGCCGGTAATGTACAGTGTGCAAGACGCCGCAGACTCGCTGGGATTGCCGGTCATCGGCGAGGTCTCGTGCCCGGGTGGGCAGACGGTACCCCAACCGGAAGTGGGCCGAGCCACACGGGCAACGTGGACTGCCACGCGATTTGGTGAATTAGTATTGGTGGGCGTCGTATTGCTGATGTTGTTCCTATTAATTGGCGATCGCGGGTTTGGTGGACAACTGCTCCAGGACCCATTTACTGCGTACACCACCGCCTTGGACCGTGTGATCCATTGGTTGATCTGACAGCTCCACTCTTGTGGGATGAATGGATGTTAGGCGAATTTGCAAGAAAGACCGCAAGCATGCACTACGAATCGTGGTTTCAATTTCGAAGTCGTCCTTTTTCGACAGCACCGCGACTGGAAGACTACTTCCCCGCGGAATGCATCGAATCATCACGAATAACCGTCACCAATTGCATCCAGCGAGGTGCCGGGCCAACCTTAATTGTGGGCCCCTGTGGCATCGGCAAGACGATGCTTTGTCAACGATTGGCTGACGAGTTTCGCCCCCTTACCGATGTGGCCCTGGTATCGGGCACCGGGATGACCACGCGGCGAGCCATGTGGCAGTCAATACTGTTTGAGCTGAGATTACCGTTCCGGCAAATGGAAGTCGGCGAATTGCGACTGTCACTGATCGACCACCTCTCCTCACAGGCGGCGGATTATCCAGGCCTTGTGCTAGTCATCGATGATGCCCATAGCGTCCCCAGTCGGCTGTTGGAAGAAGTCCGAATGCTGAGCAACTTGGTCCGCGATGGAAATTGGCGAGTTCATTTGGTGTTGGCCGGCAAGCAGACATTGGAAGAACACCTGGCCCTGCCGCGGATGGAATCGTTCAACCAACGAATCGTCGCTCGCTGCTACCTCAAACGGTTTACACATCCAGAAACGTTGGCATATGTGCGGCACCAGTTTGCACGAGCAGGGATCGACGCGGCGGCCATCGTGACCGAGGGAGGACTGGACTGTGTGCACGAAATCTCGCATGG
>CAVOZK010000026.1:0-78326 GCA_963700935.1 uncultured Alphaproteobacteria bacterium
CTCATATACTTCCCTGTGGACTGTGCGGGTGTTCTCGCCGGGGCGGGATCCATGCCGGGCGATCCGCCCTGCGGGACGATATGGATTTGAATTTGGCTGGACCCGCCGCTATCGTCGAGGGCCTGACTTTCACTGTCGCGGTGGACGGCCGGCGTTGCGGAAACCGGCCCGCACGCCCTGGCATCGCGCACCAAGGGGGATTGATCGATGAGCGGCCTGATTGCCCTGCTGGACGACGTGGCGGCCATCGCCAAGGTGGCCGCGGCATCGGTGGACGACATTGCGGGCCAGGCAGCCAAGGCGGGTGCAAAAGCCGCGGGCGCCGTGATCGATGACGCAGCCGTGACGCCGAAATACGTGCAGGGTTTCGACGCCTCGCGAGAACTGCCCATCGTATGGCGCATCGCCAAGGGGTCGCTGAAGAACAAGCTGCTGTTCCTGCTGCCCGCCGGCCTGCTGCTGACGTCGTTCGCGCCCTGGGCGATCACGCCGCTGCTGATGATCGGCGGCGGGTATCTGTGTTTCGAGGGCGCGGAGAAGGTGATCCATTCGCTTGCCGCCAGCAAGGCGCACGCCGAGGGAAAGCCGGTGCCGATCGATCCCGGCGGAGATCCGCTGCATCTCGAGGAGCAGAAGGCAATGGGCGCGATCAAGACGGACTTCATCCTGTCCGCCGAGATCATGACCATTGCGCTGGCCAACATTCCGAAGAGCAACATCTGGATGGAAGCCGCCACCCTGGCCGCCGTGGGCATCGGCATCACCGTGCTGGTCTATGGCAGCGTGGCGCTGATCGTGAAGGCCGACGACATCGGCCTGCACATGGCTGAAAGCGGACGCCTGTCGCTGACCCGCAGCATCGGCCGCGGCGTCGTCAAGGCCATGCCCGGCTTCCTGAAACTGCTGACCACCGTGGGCACGGCGGCAATGTTGTGGGTGGGGGGCTCGATCATCATCCACGGGCTGGAAGTGCTGGGATATGGCTGGCTGGGCCACCACATCCATGACCTAGCAGGGACCATGGCCGGCATAATGCCGCAAGTGGGCGGGGCGGTGGAATGGCTTACCAAGGCAACGCTCGACGGCGTGTTCGGCCTTGCGGTGGGAGCGGCGCTCATGCCGCTGGCGAGCTACGTGATCCAGCCGGTCTGGTCACGCATCGCCGGCAAGTCCGGCCCGGCCTGACCGCCTGCCTTCATCAGCTTCAGCAATGATTGGCATTGCAGCGCAGGTAGCCTATCATCGTCGCTGTGGCAACCACATGGCGGAATGCAATGTTGTGCCATTGAACGGCGTCACTAAGTTCACCGGCCTGCACTCAAGAATGCAGCCAAGGGAGGATTGCAATGAAATCATCATCTGAAGTCTCAAAGTCCGGCGCATCCCGCCGCAAGTTTCTGACCGGCGCCGGCGTCGCAACCGTTGCCGGCCTGGCAGCCCCGAGCATCGCCCGCGCTCAGGCCAAGACCATCAAGATGCAGGCGGCCTGGGGCGGCGGCATTTTCCTTGAAAATGCCCAGTCCTACGTCAATCGCGTCAACGCCATGTCCAGCGACATGAAGATCGAACTCTTGCCGGTCGACTCCGTCGTCAAGACTTCGCAGATGCAGGATGCCGTGCACCGCGGCGTTCTCGACGCCGCCCACTACGTACCGGCCTACTGGTACTCCAAGTCCAAGACTGCATCGCTGTTCGGCACCGGCCCCTGCTTCGGCTGGTCGTCCAACGAAGTGCTGGGCTGGATCTACTATGGCGGCGGTCAGGAACTGTTCGACGAACTGATGGGTTCGCTGGGTCTCAACGTCGTGTCGTTCTTCAACTCGCCGATGCCGGCCCAGCCGCTCGGCTGGTTCAAGAAGGAAATTACCGACGTATCCCAGATCAGCGGCCTGAAGTACCGCACGGTGGGCCTTGCTGCCGACGTCATGCTCGAAATGGGCATGTCGGTGGTGCAGTTGCCGGGTGGTGAAATCCAGCCGGCCATGAAGTCCGGCCTTATCGACGCCGCCGAGTTCAACAACCCGACCTCGGACCGCGACTTTGGCATGCAGGACGTCGCCAAGGAGTACATGCTGGCGTCGTTCCACCAGTCGCAGGAGTTCTTCGAGTGCACCTTCAACAAGAAGATGTACGACGCGCTCTCGCCCGAACAGCAGTCCATCCTGCGGTATGCGTCGGAAGCAGAAAGCTCCAACTTCTACTGGAACAACACCAAGCGCTATGCCGACGACCTGGTGAAGCTGACAACCGAACAGGGCGTTAAGGCACACCGCACGCCAGACGATGTCATGGCCGCCCAGCTTGCTGCATGGGACAAGGTTGTCGAGCGCATCTCGGGCGAAGATCCGTTCTTTGCGAAGGTGATCGAATCCCAGAAGGCATACGCCAAGAACGTGATGGGTTACCTCAACCTGAACCAGCCTGACTACAAGCTGGCCTACAAGCACTACTTCGGCTAAACCCGGACAGGCCCGCAGGCGAAATCCTGCGGGCCTCGTTGCTTCCTGCGATTGCGCCAACAGCATCTTGACCAAACGCCTGCAGTTTCCGTGCTGCGGGCTTGCCACACATGACCGGGAGGGGATCTTGGTTTCACTCATTCACTCAATCGAAAGCCTGAGCATCTGGGTCGGCCGCGCCTTTGGATGGTGCATCCTGATCCTGACGTTCGGGGTCTCCTACGAAGTGTTCGTGCGCTATGTCCTGAACGCCCCGACAGTGTGGTCATTCGACATGATGATCCAGATGTACGGCGCGCTGTTCCTGATGGCTGGTCCGTATACGCTGGCGCAGGACGCCCACGTGCGCGGCGACGTGATCTACCGCCTGCTTTCGGTCAGGACGCAGGCCAGGATCGACTTCCTGCTCTATGTACTGTTCTTCTTCCCCGGCATGCTGGCGCTATTCTGGTTCGGCGCAGAAATCGCCAAGGACAGCTGGCGCTACGCCGAGGTGAGCTGGAACTCTCCCGCCCGCATCCAAATCTATTTCTTCAAGACGCTTATCCCGCTGGCCGGCTTCCTGATGATCATCCAGGGCATTGCTGAAATCCTGCGGTGCTGGAAGGCCATGCGCGAAGGCGTCTGGATGGAACGGCTCGAGGACGTGCGCGAGACAGAGGACATCCTGCTCGCGACCGAGGCCGCCAAAGACAAAGCCTGATTTCACCCATACATGCTCGCGCCCGAAGCCGCTGGAGTTCATGAGAAATGACGAATCCTGAAGTCGCCATCCTGATGCTGTGCCTGTTCATCGTACTGGTGCTGCTGGGCTTTCCAATTGCGTTCACCCTGCTGGCGATGGGCGTGGCCTTTGGCTATTACGCGTATTTCAACTACGACTCGATCACCTCGATCAACGACCTGTTCCAGAACCAGATCTTCTATCTGCTGAACCAGAACACCTACTCGGTGATGTCGAACGATACGCTGGTCGCGATCCCGCTGTTCCTGTTCATGGGCTACATCGTCGAGCGTGCAAACATCGTCAACCGGCTGTTCGACTCGCTGCAGATGGCAGCGCGCAACCTGCCGGGCTCGATGGCCATCGCAGCGCTGATAACCTGTGCCGTGTTCTCGACCGCCTCCGGCATCGTCGGCGCGGTGGTGACGCTGATGGGCCTGTTGGCCTTCCCGGCCATGGCGAATGCCCGGTACAACAAGGAATTCGCCTCGGGCGTCATCTGCGCCGGCGGCACGCTCGGCATCCTGATCCCGCCGTCGATCATGCTGATCGTTTATGCGGCCATCGCGGAGCTTTCGCCGCTGCGCCTGTACGCGGCGGCGGTCTTCCCCGGCCTGTTGCTGGCCAGCTTCTACATCATCTACGTGATTATCCGCGTGATGCTGAATCCGTCGCTGGCGCCGAAGCCGGACATGAAGGACGTGCCGCCAACCGCCAAGATCTATGCGGACCTGCTGGTCAATTTCATCCCGCTCACCGTGCTCATCGGGCTGGTTCTGGGTTCAATTCTCGGCGGCCTTGCCACGCCGGCTGAAGCAGCCGCCATGGGCTCGCTGGGCGGCATCGTGCTGGCGTCGGTCTATCTCAGCCCCAACCAGGTCCTGAAGAACTGCCTGACCGGCCGCAACCCGCTGATGTATGGCGCCGCCATTGCAAGTTTTGCGCTTTACATGCTGATCGCCAAGGCACCGACGACCAAAGCCATGATCGAGATACCGATCGTCGCTGCCGTGTTCGGGCTGATGGTCGCCTGTCTGCGTCACAGCGCTTCCAGCCTTTGGGGCAAGCTGCGCGAGAGTGTCTACCTGACCGCCAAGGCCACAGCGATGGTGTGCTGGCTGTTTGTCGGGTCGTGGACGTTTGCCTCGGTGTTCTCCTATCTCGGCGGACACGACCTGATCTCCGAGTGGGTCAAGTCGATGGACATGGCGCCCTGGCAGTTCCTGCTGCTGGCCCAGGCGATCATCTTCGTTCTTGGCTGGCCGCTGGAATGGTCGGAAATCGTCATCATATTCGTGCCGATCTTCCTGCCCCTGCTCGATCATTTCAACGTCAACCCATACTTCTTCGCCATGCTGATTGCGCTGAACCTGCAGACTTCGTTCCTGACACCGCCCATGGCGATGTCCGCCTACTACCTCAAGGGAGTGTTACGAGGCGAGATTGAGCTGATGCAGATCTTCAGGGGCATCATGCCGTATCTGGGCATCGTGATCTTCACCATGTTCCTGCTCTACCAGTTCCCCGGCATTGCGCTGTGGCTGCCCGACTACCTGTTCGGCCCGTACGTGCAGTAACAGAACAGAAAACCACGCAGCATGTTGTGCCAACTGACAGCGGCCGAGGCGCGCAGCCAGATTGCCGAGGGACAGCTGACCTCGGTCGACCTGGTCAAGGCGTGCCTCGACCGCATCATGGAGACGGACCGGGACATCGGTGCGTGGGCGCACGTCGATGCCATGGGCGCACTGGAGCAGGCGGAACAACTCGACACCATCCGGCGCAAGGGCAATGCGCTTGGCGCGCTGCACGGCGTGCCGGTGGGCCTGAAGGACATCTTCGACGTGAAGGGCCTGCCGACCGAGTGCGGCACGCCTGCCCGCAAGGGCACCATTGCAGCGGCAGACTGCGCCGTTGCGGCACGGTTGCGCGATGCAGGCGCCGTCATTCTGGGCAAGACGGTGACAACCGAGTTTGCCTTCCTCAACCCGGCGCATACGGCCAACCCCCGCAATCCGGCGCACACGCCGGGCGGCTCTTCCAGCGGCTCTGCCGCGGCAGTCGCGGCCGGCCAGGTGCCGCTGGCCATCGGCACGCAGACCAACGGATCAGTCATCCGGCCGGCATCCTTTTGCGGCATCTTCGGATACAAGCCGACGCGCGGCATGATCTCGCGCTCGGGCGTGCTGCAAACATCTGTCACGCTTGATCAGGTTGGCGTGTTCGCCCGCTCGCTCGAAGACGCCGGCCTGCTTGCCGACGCGCTGGCAGCGTACGACCCGCGCGACACCGCGAGCTTTGCCCGCCCCCGCCCGTCAGCTGCTGGCGGCGTTACCGCCGAGCCCCCGGTCGAGCCGGACCTTGCCTGGATCGACATGCCCTATCACGACCGGCTTTCGGCAGATGCCCGCGCCGGGTTCGAGGAAATCATCGAAGCGCTGGATGGGCACGTGGAGCGCATTCCTGCGCCGAAGTCGGTCGCCGAACTGGTGCACCACCAGCAGGTGGTGCATGAATACGAGATTGCGCGGCACCTGGCGGACGACTTCGGGAAGCATTGGGACCTGATCAGCGAGAAGCTGCAGGTGGTGGTCCAGCGCGGCAGAAGCTATTCGGACCAGCAATATGCCGAGTCGCTGTCGATGGTTGGCGGTGCAGAGAACTTCTTCGCCGCTTTCTTCCACGACTACGACGCCATACTGGCCCCGTCATCGGCGGGCGAAGCGCCGCTCAAGTCCGAAGGCACCGGCGATCCGGTGTTCTGCACCGTGTGGACAGTGGCGGGCCTGCCCTGCGTGAACCTGCCGCTACTGTCCGGCGCAACCGGTCTGCCCGTCGGCGTACAGCTGATCGGCCAGGCCGAACGTGATGACCGGCTGATGCGCACGGCAAACTGGATGATCAAGACGCTGGCAAGCGGCGGCGAGGCCGGGCTATAGTATCCGTCAAGGGAGTTTGAACGACCATGAATGACAAGTCTCTCAGAAAGATCAATGGTCTGATCGGCATCGCGCTGCTCGGCACGTTCACCGTCGGGCTGGCCCACAGTATTGCCACCGGCTTTGCGGGCTTCCTCGGCGGGCTGCCGGTCATCATCATCGTCCTGCTTGTGCTGGCCATGGCATGCTATGATTACTGGAACGACTGCTGGCGCACAAAAGACTGACCCGGCATGAACAAGAAGCCCGTTCTGTGGATCTCCCGCAAGCTGTCCGCCAACACCGAGGCGCGGGCCGCACGCGACTATGATGTCGTGCTCAATCCCGCAGATCAGACCTTCACCGCCGACGAGATCGTCGAGATGAGCGGCAAGGTAGACGCCATTCTGCCCTGCCATTCCGAACGCTTCGACGCGGCCACCGTGGCGCGCCTGGCGGACCGGGTGAAGATCATCGCCAACCACTCGGTCGGCGTGGACCACTGCGACCTCGCCGCGCTCAAGGCGCGCGGCATCGTTGTCACCAACACACCGGACGTGCTGTCCGATGCGACCGCCGAGATCGCCATGCTGCTGCTGCTGGGTGCGGCGCGGCGGGCGGCAGAAGGCGACATGCTGGTGCGCTCCGGCAACTGGACGTCATGGAGCCCGTCGTTCATGGTCGGCACCCAGGTGACGGGCAAGCGCGTTGGTATCGTCGGCATGGGCCGCGTCGGCCAGGTGATGGCGGACCGCTGCCGGGGCTTCGGCATGCAGGTGCATTATCACAACCGCACACGGCTTCCGGCGGAGCTTGAGAAGGGGGCCACCTATCACGAGAGCCTCGACACGCTGCTGCCGGTGTCAGACTTCCTGTCGCTGCACTGCCCCGCAACGTCCGAAACCACCGGACTGATCAACGCGGCGCGGCTTGGCCAGTTGCCGCAAGGCGCCATCCTCGTCAACACGGCGCGCGGCGCGCTGGTCGTCGAGGACGACCTGCTGGCGGCGATCAACAGCGGCCATGTGGCGGCAGCAGGGCTCGACTGTTTCGTCATCGAGCCGGGCGGCAACCCGAAATTCGCCAGCCACAGCAACATCTTCATGCTGCCACATATCGGCAGCGCAACGCGCGAGACCCGTGACGCAATGGGCTTCCGGGCGCTCGACAACCTGGATGCGTTCTTTGCCGGCAAGGAGCCGCGCGACCGGCTGGTCTAGTTGCCTTCGTGTGTGGCAAGCCAGGGGTGAGTTGCCACGCTGTCCTCACGATAGTTGAAGTGGATCATGCGCGAGAACTCCACCGCGCCACGAACCTTGTACAACCGGCCAGCCTTCACGTGCGTTTCTGACAGCCGCCAGGGCAAGTAGGCCGAACCACCTGACTTCAGCAGGTGGGCGAGCGCCCAGTTGCTGGAGCCGAAGGTGATGCGGGCGGTGTCGTCGCCTGGCCAGGCGAGCGAGTGCTGGCGGCGAAAATCCGGCCCGAGATCGACATAGATGTAGCGTTCGTCCCAGGCTACTGCGTCCCGCTCGACCGTCGCCACCTGAACCAGCCGGTCGCGCAGCAGTTCGCGCGAGGAGACCCCGCTCGCAGCCGCTGGCGTCAGGGTGATCGCCGCATCGACGAGACCGCTCGCCAGCCAGCGATTGATATCGGCCATGTCGCCGGGCCACACCTCCAGCGCCAGTTGCGGCCTTGTTGCCTGCACACCGGCGATCCAGGCCTCTCCGGCGCCTTCCCAGACATCCGGCTGGCAGGCCAGCGACAGCATGGCCGAAAAGCCTTTCGGCAGACCCACAGCCTTGTGACCTTGTTCCCAGGTCCGCACGATCAACTCGGCATGGCGCTGAAAGGAAAAGCCCGCCTTTGTCAGCTGGGCGCCCTTGCGCGAGCGCACCAGCAGTTTCTGACTCAGGGCGTCATCAAGCGCATCCAGCCGCGCGGTGACGGTGGACTGGGTGACATTCAGCCGTTCGGCGGCCTTGTTGAGATTGCCGGTCTCGACGACGGCCAGGAAAGTTTCGATTGCCGCAAGGTTCATGACTTAAGTTCGAACTTTTCAATTTAATCGTCAAATTAAATTCGTTTTACAGAACCTTGAATCTGCGCGAACCTGCCGTGAATCGAGAAAGGCAGGCCATGGACTTCAACCACTTCATTTCAGCCTACTATCCGGACACCAGCTATGGCGGCGACCGGCTGTTCGACGACATGATCGCCCAGGCGAAGCTGGCCGATGACCTGGGCTACGCGTCGGTGTCGATCCCGGAACATCACCTGATCAACATCCTGCTGACGCCGGCCCCGTTGATGCTGGCGGTGCGGCTGGCCAGCGAGACACGCCACGTCAAGCTGATGACCTCGGTCGCCGTGCTGCCGCTGCACGACATGCGCACTTATGCAGGCGAGGTGGTGATGGCCGACATCCTCACCAACGGAAGGCTGGTGCTGGGCGTGGGGCGCGGGGCGTTTGCGGTGGAGATGTCGAGGCTGGGCAGTCCGATCGAGACAAGCCGCGAGAAGTTCGATGAATCTCTCGACGTGCTGCACCGGCTGCTGACCGAAGAGGACGTGGCCTACAAGGGCAAGTATTACGACTTTGAGCCGCTCACCATCATGCCGCGCCCGGTGCGGCCCATCCAGATGATGATGGCGGTGATGGTGCCTGACGGCATCCATGCGTGCACCAAGCGCGGCTTCCACATCCAGACCACGCCACTGTCCGGCTCGAAGGAGATGATGCTGGAGCAGGTCAACGCCTTCCACCGGGCCAAGGCGGAGATGGGCGAGGCGGGCGCGCACCTGACGCTGTCGCTGTCGCGGGTCACCTGGCTGGCCAAGGACGATGCCGAGAAGAAGCGCATGACCGAGGCTGCGCACGACTATTATTCGCGCTTCGACAATGTCTATACCGGGCCGGGGCTGGTGACAGGCGGGGCGATCCACCCGCTTCCCCGCAAGCAGACCATCGAAGAGCTTGCCGGCAACCTGATGATCTGCACGAAACAGGAGTTGATCGACAAGCTGGCCGTCTATGACGATGCCGGTGTCGACGAGATCATCCTGAGCCAGAACCTCGGCTCACCGAACGAGGAGACGATGGACAACATGCGCGCCATCGCCGAAGAAATCATGCCGTTGTTCTCCGCCCGCCGGCGGCAGGTCATGGCGGCCGAATAAGCAAGGCAGGGGAAGGAAAATCATGCCGATCATCCGGGTTGAAATGTTCAAGGGCCGCTCGCGCGAGCAGAAGCGCGAACTGGTCCAGGCGCTGACCGACGCCATGGTCAAGACCACCGGCGCCAAGCCGGAAGCGTGCTGGGTCGTCATCTCCGACGTCGAGAAGGAAGACTGGGGCTTCGGCGGCGAACTGGGTTGCGACAAGTATCCATGAGTGCCAGACCCATCGACTGCGAGATGACGGTGGAGGGCTCAGGCCCGCCGCTCGTGCTGGTGCATGGCATAGGGGCAGCGCGCGACGCGTGGCGCTTCATGACGCCGAAGCTGAAGGACCATTTCACCGTCATCAGCTATGACCTGCGAGGGCACGGCGTGTCGCCCATGCCGGATGGCGAGTTCGGCATTGATGAACTGGTCGCCGACCTTGAACGGGTGCGCGAGCGTTCCGGCTTCGACACGGTGAACATTGCCGGTCATTCGCTGGGCGGGCAGATCGGCCCGGCCTATGCGCGCGCCTTTCCGCACCGGGTGCTGAAGCTGGGCCTGCTCTCCACCGCCGCCTTCCGCACCGAGGATGATTCCGCAAAGGTCTGGGGCGTGGTCAAGGCGATGGAGGAAAAGGGCATTCCCCAGGTGCTGCAGACCCTGACCGCCCGCTGGTTCACCGACGAGTTCATCGCGGCCAATCCGGACCTGGTGGAGCGCCGGTTGAAGCAGGTCGTCGATACGAACCCGCAAGTGTTCATGAACGTCTTCCGCATTTATGCCGGGGTCGAGTTGGGACCGTGGCTGCACGAGGTGACGGCGCCGTCGCTGGTGCTGACCGGCGAGAATGACGGCGGCTGCAACCCGCGCCTCAACACGCTGATCCACGAGGCGCTGCCCCATTCGGAGCTGGTGATCCTGCCCCACGTCAAGCACTCGATCCTGGTCGAGGCGGCGGATGCCGTGTCGGATCACCTGATCCGGTTCATGACCCGTTGAGGATATAGCCTGACGCCTTCTCGGCGATCATCAGCGTGGCGGCGTTGGTGTTGGCCGAGGGCATGGTGGGCATGACCGAGGCATCGACCACGCGCAAGGCCTCCATACCGTGCACCCGCAGCCGGTCGTCCACCACGGCCAGCCTGTCGGTTGCCGGGCCCATCCTGCAGGTGCCCATCATGTGGAACACGGTGGTGCCGCGAGCCCGCGCCGTATCGAGCAACTCGTCATCCGTCGTCACGTGATCGCCGGGAAACACCTCGCCATCGAAGTAGGGTTGCATCGGCGTGGTGCGCATCAGGCGGCGGGCCAGTTTCAACCCGGCCAGCAGAACGCGCCGGTCCGTTTCCTCGCCGAGATAATTGGCATCGATCAGCGGCTTGCCGAACGGGTCAGATGACTTGATCCTGACCGAGCCCTTGCTCTCCGGCCGCTGCTGCCAGGCGGCAACGGTCATGCCGGGCCGGTCGTCGAGCACGCCCTGATAGCCTTCCTTGTAGCTGGCCGGCATGAAGGTGATCTGCAGGTCGTTAACGTCCAGCGCCGGGTCGGAGCGGGTGAACAGGTAGCAGATGGTGGACGGGATGCCGAGCACCGAGGGCAGCTTCAGCGCCCACTTGACCGCCTCTGCGAACAGCCTGACGCCCTGGACTTTCTCGTTGAAGGTATCGGTATTCTTCACCCAGGCGGTGAAGCGGGGCGTGAAGTGATCGCGCAGGTTCTCGCCGGCGCCCGGCAATGCGTGTCGCACCTCGATGCCGAGCGGCTTCAGGTTGTCCGGATTTCCGACACCGGACAATTGCAGCAGTTGCGGCGAGTTGATCACCCCGCCCGACAGGATGACCTCGCGGGTGGCGGTGAGCGTTAATTCCGGCCCGCCGCGCCCGCCCTTCGCATAGCGCACCCCGGTGCAGCGCTTGCCGTCGAACACCAGGCCGGTGGCGTGGGCGCCGGTGCGGACGTCAAGGTTGGGCCTTGACCTGACCGGCGTCAGGAACGCCTTGGCCGCGCTCTGGCGGCGTCCGTTGACGATGGTGCGCTGGGTGTAGGACGAGCCTTCCTGGGTGGCGCCGTTGTAGTCCGGGTTCTTCGGGATGCCGAGGCTCTCGGCGCCGTCCATGAAGGCGTCCACCAGCGGGTGGCGCCAGTCGGTCGGCGTCACCTTGAGCGGGCCGTCCTTGCCACGATAACCATCAGGGTCATCGCCCATATAGGTCTCAAGGCTGCGGAAGGCCGGCAGCACGTCGGCATAGCCCCAGCCGCGATTGCCCAGTTGCGCCCAGTGGTCGAAATCGCCCGCCGTGCCGCGATTGAAGATGCAGCCGTTGATCGACGACGAGCCGCCCAGCGTCTTGCCGCGCGGGATCGGCACGCGCCGCCCGCCGGTCCACTCGGAGGCTTCGGTTTCATAGAGCCAGTTGTAGGTAGGGCTTCTTCAGCAGCTTCATCCAGCCCACCGGCATGTGGATGAGCGGGTTCCAGTCCGGCGGGCCGGCCTCAAGCAGGCAGACCCGGTTTGCAGGGTTCGCGGACAGCCGGTTTGCCAGCACGCAGCCGGCAGAGCCTGCGCCCACGATGATGTAGTCGAACTGGTCACTCATGCGGCGCTGCATCCCCCGGACATTGGCCAAAGTGACCGGCACCATAGCCACCCTGACCAGCCGAATGCAACGAGGCCGGTTAAGGTCCTAACTGCCGGGCGTCAACTTCAGGAGGCGGCCGCCGGGGCCGTCTTCCAGCACCCACAGCGCGCCATCAGGCCCCTGTTCGGTCTCCCGTACGCGCACCCCCCATTCATAGCGGGCAGCCTCTCGCGCCTGGGTACCATCGATGTCGACGTGCACCAGCGCCCGCGACGACAACCCGCCGATGAGCGCGTCACCCTTCCACGCCGGGAACAGGTCACCGGAGTAGATGGTCAGGCCGGCAGGCGATATGGCGGGCACCCACCACGCCTTTGGCTGCTCGAACTCGGGCCGGGTGTCGTGATCGGGTATGGCGGCGCCGGAATAATGGCTGCCATGGGACACCACCGGCCAGCCATAGTTCTTGCCCGGCTCGACCAGGTTCAGCTCATCGCCGTGGCGCGGGCCCATTTCATGGTTCCACAGCCGGCCTTCGGCGTCGAACGCCAGGCCAAGCAGGTTGCGGTGGCCCATGGACCAGAAGGTCTTCGCCAGCTCCCCCTTGTCTTGCCACGGGTTGTCCGGCGGCACGGTGCCATCGTCATTGAGGCGGATGACCTTGCCCAGAGCACTGTCGAAGTCCTGCGCGGGCGTCAGCTTCTGCCGGTCACCGGAACTGATGAACATCTTGCCATCAGGGCCGAAGGCGATGCGGTGCGAGTAGTGGCCGCGGCCCGACACCTTGGGCTTCTGCTCCCAGATGCGCTCGACGTCGCGCAGGGCCGGTGCGCCGCCGCCAATGTTAAGCCGGGCACGGACAACCACGGCGCCAATGTTGCCGCCATCCGCTTCGGCATAAGAGATGTAAACGAGGTTGTTGCTGGCGAAGTCCGGGTGCAGCACCACATCGCCAAGGCCGCCCTGGCCGCCATAGGCAACGTCCCACATGCCCGCGACTTCGGCGGACTTGCCGTCCTGCGTGACGTGGAACACCTTGCCCGGCTTGGTGGTAACCAGCATGCTTCCATCGGGCAGGAAGGTCATGGCCCAGGGCTGGTCGAAGCTGGCGACGGCTTCGGCGGCGAGCGTCGTGCCGTTGCTGCCTTCAATGGTGAAGCGGTCCTGGGCGGCAGCACCTGTCACATTCAGGGCGGCGGCTGCGAGAAGGGCAATGGCAAGTGCTGTACGTGTCATGTGATGCGGTCTCTCGAATGACGATTTGCAACAATAGTGTGTAACAAAGACGGCAGAGGCAGGGCGTTGGTTCCGCATTTGACGTCAAGATGTTGTGAAACGCCCTGCTCTGGCCATCCGGCCTAAGGCGGACTACATCAACGTATCAAACATTCGAAACGGAGAGCCACGAGATGACCGACACGCCCGTCTATGTTCCCCCGAAAGTCTGGACCTGGGACAAGGAAAGCGGCGGCAAGTTCGCCAGCATCAACCGGCCCATTGCCGGCCCCACCCAGGACAAGGCGCTGCCGGTGGGCAAGCATCCATTCCAGCTCTATTCGCTGGCCACGCCCAACGGCGTGAAGGTCACGGTAATGTTCGAGGAACTGCTGGCTGCCGGGCACGCGGGCGCGGAATACGATGCCTGGCTGATCGAGATCGGCGATGGCGACCAGTTCTCGTCCGGCTTCGTCGAGGTCAACCCGAACTCGAAGATTCCGGCGCTGATGGACCGCAGCGGACCACAGCCGGTGCGGGTGTTCGAGTCCGCGTCCATCCTGCTGCACCTGGCGGAAAAGTTCGGCACCTTCATTCCCGCCGATCCGGCAAAGCGCACCGAGTGTCTCAACTGGCTGTTCTGGCAGATGGGCTCGGCGCCCTATCTCGGCGGCGGCTTCGGCCACTTCTATGCCTATGCGCCGGAGAAGTGGGAGTACCCGATCAATCGCTTCGCCATGGAGACGAAGCGCCAGCTCGACGTGCTGGACCAGCACCTTGCGGACAATCGCTTCATGACAGGTGACGAGTACAGCATCGCCGACATGGCGATATGGCCGTGGTACGGCGGGCTGGTGCTGGGCCGGCTGTACAATGCGGCCGAGTTCCTCGACGTTGCCTCCTACGAGCACGTCAACCGCTGGGCGAAGGCCATAGACGCGCGCGAGCCGGTCAAGCGCGGGCGTATGGTCAACAAGACCTGGGGCGAGCCGTCGGAACAGTTGCACGAGCGCCACGACGCGAGCGACTTCGATCTCAGGACGCAGGACAAGCTGGCCGCAGCCGAATGAGCCAGAGGCGGTTCAGTCAAGGCGGGCGGCGCCGAAGTCATCCAGGATGGTGTAGACCGCCGGCACGATGAACAGCACCAGCACCGTGGTCGCCAGCAGACCGAAGGCCAGGCTCGTCACCATCGGAATCAGCACCTGCGCCTGCAGCGAGGTTTCCAGCAACAGCGGCATCAGCCCGACAATGGTGGTGAGCGAGGTCAGCAGGATCGCCCGGAAGCGCGCGCCGGACGCCAGTGGTGCTGCTTCGGCCACCGAGTTGGTTTCGCCGTGATGGTGCTTGATGAAATTGACCAGCAGGATCGAGTCATTGACGACGATTCCGGCCAGCGCCACGAAGCCCAGCATCGAGGGCATGGTGAAGTCGATGCCCAGCAGCATGTGCCCGCCGATGGCGCCGATGAAGGCGAACGGGATGATGATCATCACGATGAACGGCTCGATGTAGCTGCGGAACTGGAACGATAGCAGCAGGTAGACGCCGATCAGGCCGAGCACGAAGCCTGACAGCATGGAGCGCTGGGTCCGCCCGGCGTCGGCATTGGCGCCTTCGAAACTGGTGGCGACCTCGGGATACTTCTCCTTCAGCTGCGGCAGGAAGCGGGCGCGGGTGTCGTTCAGCACCTCGGTTGAATTGGCGAGCCGCTTGTCGAGTTCGCCCTGGATTGTAACGGTCCGGCGGCCATCGACGCGGCGGATGCGCGAAAAGCCACGCCCTTCTTCCACCTCCGCCACGACCGACAGGGGGATCTGGCTGCCGTCGGCGGCGGTGACGGTGAAGTTGTCGAGGTCGGCAAGCGAGTTGGAGCTTTCCTGGTCGAGCCGCACGTTGATCTCGTAGCTCTCGGCGCCGAGCTGCACCTCGTCCACCTTGGAGCCATAGAAGCTGGCACGGATCTGGTCGGCGATGGTGCGGCCGTCAATGCCGAGGGTGGCCGCGCCATCGCGCAAGGTGACGCGCAACTCGGGCTTGCCGGGCCGCAGATCATCGGTGACGTTGTAGACGCCGCGATACTGCTTCAGCCAGTCGCCCAGTTCGCGCGCGGCCTGTGACAGCTGGTCGAGATTGCGGCCGGTCAGGCGGATGTCGATGGCCCGCCCGCCGGGGCCAAAAATGCCCTCAGTGAAGTTGAGGGTGACGGCATCGGGCACGTCGCCGGTTTCCTCGCGCCACAGCGTGATCACGTCGTCGATGCGGGAGCTGCGGGTTTCGCTGTCGAGCAGGTCGGCAATGACGGTTGCCACGTGCGGGCCGGTCTCGCCGGCATCGGCATTGTAATTGAACCTGTGGGTAATGTTGCGCACCAGCGGCTGGCCACCCGGCTGGTCCGGGCTCAGCCTGGCGTTGACAGCCTCAAGGGCGGCATCGATGCGGGCGACGACCTCCTCGGTGCGCTCGAGCGGCGTTCCCTGCGGCAGCATGATGCGGGCTTCCATGACGTTGCCGTCGAGATCGGGAAACGGCGAGAACTTGACCAGTCCGCCGGCGACCGCGGCGATGGCCAGCATCAATATGCCGATGGCGCCGCCGAAGGTGAGGTAGCGCCAGGCGACCGCCAGCCGCGCGGCAGGCACCACCACCCGGTCGCGCACCCAGCCGATGAACCGGTCCACTGCCTGCTGCACCCGGCCCTCGCTGGCGGCCGCCTTCTCCAGCGAGTGATAGAGGTGATTGGGCAGGATAAGGAAGGCTTCGATCAGCGAGATGATCAGCACGAACAGCATGACCACCGGCACGACGCGCAGGATCTGCCCGATGTCGCCCTTCAGGAAGGCCAGCGAGCCGAAGATGCAGGCGGTGGTGGCGAACGAGGCAAATACCGACGGCAGCACCTGGGCCGCGCCGTCAATGGCGGCGTCCATCGGGCTCTTGCCGGCGGCGCGCTGGGTGGCAACGTTCTCGGCAATGACGATTGCGTCGTCCATCAGCAGGCCGACGACGATAAGCAGGCCCACCATGGTCAGCATGTTGACCGAGTAGCCGACCGCCACCATCAGGAAGAACGCCCCGGCAAACGCCACCGGCAGGCCGGCCGCGACCCAGAAGGAATAGCGCAGGCCAAAGAACAGCCACAGCACCAGGAACACCAGCGCCAGCCCCTGGACGGCGTTGGTGATCAGCAGCCTGAGCCGGTCCTGGACGATCGACGACACGTCGTTGGTCACCGCCATGGTGATGCCGGGCGGCGCCTTGGCGCGGGCGTCCTCGAGGAAGGAGTTGACCCGACCGATCACCGTCAGCGTATCCTGCTGCGAGGTCTTGGTGATCGACAGCACGGCGGCGGGCTTGCCGTTGAAGTCGATGCGCGCCTCGTCCAGCTTGAAGCGGTCGGTGATGCGGGCGATGTCGCCCAGCAAGATCTGGCCGCCATTGGCTGACGACACCACCACCAGGTCGCGAAAGTCCTCGACCCGGCGGCGCTCTCCGGCATAGCGGATCAGGAAGTTGCGCTCGGCGGTCTGGAGCTCGCCAGACGGCAGATCCAGCGACTGGCGCTGCACCGCCCTTGCCACGTCTGCGGACGAGACGCCGAAACCGCGCAGCAGTTCGCGATTGAGCTCGATGCGGATCTCGTGATCGGCAAAGCCCAGCACCTCGACCTTGGGAATGCCGCCCCACAGGCCCATGCGGTCCTTGACCTGTTCGGCATAGGCCTTGAGCTGCACCCGGTCTTCAGGCCCGGTGATGGCCACCGAGGCGACAAAGTCGGTGCGGCCAAGCTGGGTGACGATGGGCTTCTCGACGTTCTCGGGAAAACCGGTGATGCCGTCGACGGCGTTCGTGACGTCCGCAGTGAAGCGGTCCAGCGTGACACCGGTTTCGGTCTTCTCGACGGTAATGGTGGCGATGCCCTCCAGCGCCTCGCAAATCACCTCCTCGACGTTGTTGACCGTGTCGATGGCGTCCTCGACGCGCTGGCAGACCGCCTGTTCGACCTCTTCGGGGCGGCTGCCGGGCCAGGCCACGGTGACCTGCACCTTGCTGGGCGCGATTTGCGGAAACGTTTCGCGCCGCAACTCCGGGAACGAGAAGATGCCGATCACCAGCAAGGCCAGCATCAGCAGGTTGGCGGCAGTCGGATGTCGGGTGAAATAGGCGATCATCTGGCCGCTTCCGGCGCAAGCCTTGCTGCAATGTCGGCCGCCAGCGCCTCGTCCGGGGTG
Organism: uncultured Alphaproteobacteria bacterium; assembly: GCA_963700935.1. Classification (GTDB taxonomy): domain Bacteria; phylum Pseudomonadota; class Alphaproteobacteria; order Rhizobiales; family Aestuariivirgaceae; genus Anderseniella. Next base: position 17,299 of record CAVOZK010000026.1, read on the forward strand.
AGGCGCAACTTCATGCCCGGAATGGCCGGCAACAGGTCGGTGACGACGACACGGTCGCCGGGCTCAAGGCCTTTATCGATCACCACGAGGCCCGCCTGCGACAGTCCGGTGCGAACGGAACGGATTTCCAGCCGGTCGTCCGTGCCGGCCACGTAGACCTTGCCATCGTGCACCGCCGCGCGGGGTACCACGATCTGTCCGGACAGCGGGTTGGCGCGGATTTCAACCTCGACGAACAGACCCTTCGACAGCGGCGGGCGCTCGCCCGGCACCGCGTCGGCCCAGGAACCATCGGAGGTGACTATGATGCCGACCGAGCGGGTCTTCAGGTCGATGGTGTCGGACACCCGCGCGAAACGGGCCGGCCAACTGATGGTGCGCCCGCCGGTGTTGAGCCGGATAGTGGCGGTGAAGCCCAGCTTGTCGATGATGCGGCTGACGGTTTCTGGCGAAACGCCTGCAGCGATGTCTCCACCTGCGCCGGCAGCCGCGCGCGCCAGCGCCGAGAACTGGGCCAATGGCACCTGTGCTTCCACTTCCGCGGTCTCGATGCCGTCGGCGATGGCCAGCATCGAGCCGGCCTGGGCATACTGCGCCACTTCAGCCGACACCTCGGCGATGCGCGCATCGAAAGGCAGGGTAATGCGGGTGCGCTCCAGATTCAGCCGCGCCTGGGCGAGCTCCAGCTCGTTGAGTATTTTCTGCTGCTCCAGCGCCGCGCGCTGCGAGGGGATGAGCTTCAGGTTGTTTTCAAGGTCGAGCACCTTCTTGCGTTGTGCAAGGGTGTCGCGGGTATCTTGGTCGAGGGCGGTTGGCGATGAGGCGCCGCTTGCCTGCAGCTTGCGGCGGCGCTCCAGTTCGCGCTCGCGGATCTCGAGCACCTCGCGTTCAAGTTCCAGCGTGGCCGAGAGGTTCTGGCCGGACACGTCCAGTTCAGCCAGCTGCGCCTGGGTGCGCTCGATGTTTGCCTGGGCCTGGGCCAGCGCCAGTTCGAAGTCGCGCGGGGATATCCGGACGATCTCGGTGTCCGCCGGCAGGATGGCGCCCCGCTTCAGATCGGGGTGAACGTACTCGATCTCGCCGGCCGCCTGCACCACGGCCTTCCAGGTCTTGCCGGGCTGCACGGTGCCAAACCCGGAGACGGTCGGCACCAGGTCCCGGGCCATCGCCTCGATGATGCGGACAGTGCGCACCTCTTCCGCCGGCGGCAGCGTCTGCGGCAGCTGGCGCTGGCTGGCGAACCACCACACCACGAAAATGCCGGCGATCACCGGCGGCAGAATGAGCAATCGACGCCACATGAAGAGGCCCCCTTGGTTGCCTTCGGTAAAAGACTACAGGTGTTTGACGAGGCTCTCCATCCGTTCCCGGCGCGGCGAATGGTGGCGGATAGCCCCAAACATGCTGACTGGCAGGCGCTCTCATCCAACGGAATGTTGTCCAGCACCTGTTGATTCCTGCAATACATGCATATAGCTTGCCGGTTTCGTAGGAATACACATAAATAGACATAAAATGCAGGATTTTGCAGAGGCGTTTCGGCTGGCCTTCCAGCTGGTATGGCAGATGGATGATGAGCTTGCCGCCATCATCGGCCTGTCATTGCGCGTGAGCCTCACAGCGGTGGCCATTTCGGCCCTCATCGGCCTGCCACTAGGCGCGGCGCTGGCCACCATGCGGTTTCGCGGACGCGGGGCGGTGCTGGTGCTGGTGAACGCGCTGATGGGCCTGCCGCCTGTCGTAGTCGGCCTGCTGGTCTACATGATGCTGTCGAATGCCGGACCGCTCGGTTTCCTGCAGTTCCTGTACACGCCAACGGCAATGATCATTGCCCAGGCCATCCTGATCACGCCGATCGTCACGGCGCTGAGCCGGCAGGTGCTGGAGGACCTCAACTCCGAATATGCCGAGCAGTTCGCCTCGCTGTCAGTGCCATGGTCTGCCCGGATCGAGGCGCTGGTGGTGGATGGGCGGTACGGGCTGCTGACGGTGCTGCTGGCAGGGTTCGGCCGGGCGGTGGCGGAGGTTGGCGCGGTGATCATCGTTGGCGGCAACATTGCCCACCTGACCCGGGTCATGACCACGGCGATCGCGCTGGAGACCTCCAAGGGCGACCTGGCGCTGGCGCTGGCGCTGGGCATCGTGCTGCTGTCGATCGCGCTGGCCGTCAACGCAGCGGTCATGAGCCTCAGGCTGACCGCAGAACGGACCGCCCATGCCTGACATCCTTTCTGCAACCGCTGCCGGCCAACAGACGGACGCCCGGGCGGCATCAAGCCTGCTGCCGCTTGCCGTCACCGGCCTCGCCTGGAGCGCCGGCGGGCAGCGGCTGGTTGACGGCATCGACCTGGCGCTGGGCGATGGTGGCGTCACTGTCATCATGGGACCGAACGGCGCGGGCAAGAGCCTGCTGATCCGGCTGCTGCACGGACTGCTGGAACCCCAGGCCGGCCAGATCGCCTGGAATGGGCAACAGGCCGGGGAAGCCACCCGGGCGCGCCAGGCCATGGTGTTCCAGAAGCCTGTCCTGCTGCGCCGCTCGGTGGCGGCGAATGTTGATTTCGTGCTCAGGCTCAAGGGCCGCGTTGATGCGGCCGTGCGCGACGGTCTGCTGGAAAAGGCCGGCCTGCTGGCCAAGGCCCGGCAACCGGCGCGGGCGCTGTCGGGTGGCGAGCAGCAGCGGCTCGCCATGGTGCGGGCGCTGGCCTGCCAGCCGGAGGTGCTGTTCCTGGATGAACCCACCGCCAGCCTCGACCCCGCCTCGACGCAAGCCATCGAAGAGATGGTGCGGGATGCCCGCAAGGACGGAGTCGAAGATTCTGCTGGTCACCCACGACATGGGCCAGGCCCGGCGGCTGGCCCATGACGTGGTGTTCATTCATCGCGGCCGGGTGGCGGAACACACGCCGGCAGCAGACTTTTTCGATACCCCCGCCTCAAGCCCGGCCCGCGACTACCTGGCCGGGAAGATCGTTCTCTAGAAGAAAGGAACTAGTCATGAAAAATACCATCAAACTGCTGGCAACTGCACTGGCGCTGGGAGTGGCGCTTGCTGCCACGACTCCTGCACAGGCCGAAGACAAGTCCATCATCGTCCAGTCGACGACCTCGACCCAGAATTCCGGCCTGTTCGACCACATCCTGCCGATGTTCGAGAAAACCACCGGCATCAAGGTCAATGTGGTTGCCGTGGGTACCGGCCAGGCCATCAAGAACGCCCAGAATTGCGACGGCGACGTGCTGTTCGTGCATGCCAAGGCTGCCGAGGAGAAGTTCGTTGAGGAAGGCTACGGCCTGCAGCGTTATGACGTCATGTACAACGACTTCGTCATCGTCGGACCGCCGGCTGATGCCGCCGGCGTTGCCGGCAGCAACGATGCGGCAGGCTCTTTGAAGAAGATCGCCGACGCCCAGGCGGTATTCGCCTCGCGCGGCGACGATAGCGGCACGCACAAGAAGGAAGTCAGCCTGTGGAAGGCGGCAGGTGTGGACGTCAAGGCCGCCTCGGGCAGCTGGTACCGCGAAACCGGCTCCGGCATGGGCGCCACGTTGAATGCCGGCGTTGGCATGGGCGCCTATGTGCTGACCGACCGCGCCACCTGGATCTCGTTCAAGAACAAGGGTGACTTCAAGATCGCCGTCGAGGGCGACAAGGCGCTGTTCAACCAGTACGGCATAATGCAGGTGAACCCGGAGAAGTGCCCCAACGTGAAGACGGCGGAAGCAAAGTCATTCGTCGACTGGGTCTTGAGTGCGGAAGGCCAGAACGCCATCAAGTCGTACATGATCGACGGCCAGCAACTGTTCTTCCCGAACGCCGACCCGGGCCAGATGAAGCAGGCCGGCTAAACAGCCGCAAGGTTCACAACCAGGGCGGGGCCTGACACCAGGTTCCGCCCTTTTCATTCGCGAGGATCAAATGCACAAGATTTCCATGGCGATTGCAGCTGCCACACTTTCAGGAGCAATGATGACCGGGTCCGCCATTGCGCAAGACGTGAAGCTGATTGCGGCGGGCAGCCTCAAGGCGGCGCTCGGCGATGTGGCGAAGGCCTTCACAGCCGATACCGGCAAGACCGTCTCGACCACGTTCGGGCCGTCAGGGCTGATGCGCGAGAAGATCGAGGCCGGAGAAGAGCATCATGTCTTCGCCTCCGCCAACATGAAGCATCCGCGTACGCTCAACGAAGCCGGCAAGGCCAGTGACGTGAAGCTGTTTGCCCGCAACAAGCTGTGCGCGCTGACAGCCCCCGGCGTGGAAGTTGATACGGCCGAACTGCTTGACGTAATGCTGAAGCCGGACATCAAGCTGGGCACCTCGACGCCGAAGGCCGACCCCTCGGGCGATTATGCGTTCCAGCTGTTCGGCAAGGCCGAGGCGCTGAAGGCTGGCTCGACAGAACAACTCAAGGCCAAGGCCCTTCAACTGACCGGCGGCGAAACCAGCCAGAAGGCGCCGGAAGGCCGCTTCCTCTATGCCTGGGTGGTGGACAGCGGACAGGCAGACGTCTTCCTGACCTATTGCACCAACGCCGTGCTCGCCAAGCGGGACAATGAAGAACTGCAAATCATCGCCATCCAGGACGAACTCGCGGTGGGCGCTGACTATGGGCTGACCGTCATCAACGGCGCACCGGCTGGCGGGGCAGAACTGGCCAGCTACATTCTTGGCGAGAAGGGCCAGGCAATCCTTGCAGGTTTTGGCTTCGAGCCCGCCGGGAACTAGGACCGCCCCGCCTAAAGGTTGAGATGCACCCTGAACTGGCCGGTTACGTCGTAGCCGGCCATTTCCGTTGCGCGGGCGCGGAAGGCCGGGGACCGGCAGAACGCGAGCAGGGTCTGGAACGGTGTGTCGAACCACGCCCTGCGGTCAACCAGCAGATCATAGCGTTCGCTCGCCAGCGGCACGAAGCCGAGCCGGAACTGCGCGGCGATGCAAGCAAGCCCGAAGCACGCATCCGCCTTGCCCTCCTGCACCATGAGCACCGCGTCTGTCTCACTGCGGGCAGGTGACGTGAGACTGAGCGAAGCGGCATCAAGGCCCGCCTCGCCGGCAAGCCGGGTGAACAGGATCTGGCTTCCAGCCTCGGGCTGGCGCGGTGCAAACCGCTTGCCGGCCAGACCGGCGATGCTGTTTACGGCTGAGCCCGGTGCTATCACGAGGCCACGTTCACGCCTTGCCCATTCCACGAGGACGGCACTCGCGCCGCTTGCCCGCGCCGTGACATCATCGACGTTCCACTCACCGCCAGCGTGTCCCGGCAAGTGCAGGCCTGCTGCAATGCATGCGCCTGCGGCAAATCCCGACAATCCGTCAAGCGAGCTGTCGAAGGCGGTGGCGAGACTGCAGCGGCTTTCGCGCACCGCCCAGTCGAGCAGAGGATCGTGGCTGCCCATCACCACCGGGGGCCGCGCCGCCGCCGAAACGCGGGGCCCTGACGCGCTTGCCGCCAGCCAGGCCTCGACCTCGGCGCGCGGGAACAGCAGCTTGCCCATGGGGCGCGAGCAAGGCACCTCGCCGGCAGCCGCCATGTCGTAGACCTTGCGCTCCTTGATGCGCAACAGGTCTGCCAGTTCCCTGGTGGTGAGATAAACAGGTGCCTCGCCGGACATGGTCTGCCTCTTGTGTGTGCTCCTGCAGAAACCTGCAATCTTTTCATCGATGCTGCAAGCTTGCGGTCACGCGGCCCCTTGCACTGTCATCGGCCGCGGCCGTGATCGCCTGCCCCGGCGTTCACCCGTGATTAACCATAACGGCGGGAAACGCGGCATTTCATTTTGAATCAAGTCTGCATTTACCCGTTGGCAAAGGATTAACCGCACTGTTGACGCACATGAGTTCAAGCTGTTGCCGAGGCGTACCGGGTTCCCCGCACGTCCGGTGGGGAGAAAAGACAGCATGTCAGTTGTTGCGTATCGGGGTTGCCGGGCAGACCAGGCAACCGGGGCAGGTGCTGCATGAGCGCCAGGGCCGCCACCACCATCCCGGACGATGAATGGGAATTTCCCCCCGAGCTGAAGCGCGATGCCAAGGCCGAGGCAAAGGTCAAGGCGTTGCTGCGCAATCCGGATGAACTGCCGCCTGAACCGGAACCCAAGACGACGCAGTCGAGGCAGGCAAAGCCGCTCAAGGCATTCAAGCCGGCAAAGCCGTCCAACCGGGCAGACATGGAAGTCATCTTTGTTGGTGGCGCACTGTCCGACGCCAGGCATGCCCTGGATGAGCATTCCGCACCGGTGCGGGCGCGCCACATGCGCTCGATCGACGACCTGCTGGCGCACGTCGAGGACCACGACGTCGATTGCGCCGTGGTGGACCAGTCGCGGCCGACCGAAAGCCGCGGCCTGAAACTGGCGCTGCTGGCTGCGGCCAATCGGGTGAAGCACCTGGTGGTGCTGGCAGAACCGAAGAGCTGCGGCGAGATCGAGGCAATACATGGTGTCCACCAGGTGCTGCGGGCGCCGGTCCCCCACGCCGAGCTCATTGACGTGGTGGTGACCCATGTCGCCACAGCCACGGCGCCGAAAGTGCCGGCGCAGGTGACGCGGCTGGCGCGGCGCAACGCCCGCAACGCACCGGACCAGATGCCAGGCAAGACAGATCCGGCAGAGCGGAACGGCAGGTTCTCCCAGCTGAGGCACAAGGCCGGGGCTGCCGCCTCGCGTGTGACGGCATCCGCAGCAGGCGGGGTAAAGCTGCCCAGGCTGAAGGCGCTGCCAATTCCGCGTCAGAACCGCTGGCTGGCCCTGGGGCTGGCGCCGCTGCTGGCGGCCTGCATCTGCTTTGCCGCGCTGGTGGCGTTCTTCCTGTTCTCCGGCAACTGGTCGATGCCGGTCGTGTTGAGCCAGCAGCACGAAGTGGTGAAAGCCACGGCGGCCCGGCTTGACGAACTTGATGCGCGCCATCGCGACATGGAAGCATCGCTTGAGGCCGCGCGCGCCGCACTGGCAGCTGCAGCGGCGAGCAAGCAGTCAGCCGAACAGCAGATCACGTTTGCCCGGCAGACCATCAATTCCGAGCTGCTGCAGCAACGCAAGCTGCTGCGCGAAACGCGCGCCCATATTGGCCGGCTCGAGAACATTCTCGCTGGCGCCGGCGCCGGCAGGCAGCAGCCGGACAGCCTTGTAACCATGGCCTCCCTGCAATCGATGCACCAGCTTGCAACGGTCACCAACGAACAGGCCGTCAAGCAGATCGAGGCAGACCGCCTGCGTGCGCGGATATCCTATCTGGAGTCCCTGCGAACCGAACCTGCTCAGGTTGCCATGCGTGCGGCGCCATCAGCCGGCGCGGACCTGGTCTATCTTGCGCAGGAAATCGCTTCCGGTCACTCTCGCCTCAGCGAAGCGGAGCAGATCAGCGCCGGCAAGACGGCCGAGGCGGCAGAATTGCGCACCAGACTGTCAGCGGTTGCGGCAGAGGCAGCAGGCCTGCGTGCCAGCCCTGCAGGACGCGCCCTGAATGGTCCCGTGACGGTGCTGTTCGTGCCGGACGCGAATGCCGGCTCGTTCAACAACGGGTCGCCCCTGTACAGCTGTGCCTTGCTGATCGTCCTGTGCCGGCAGACCGGGATCGCTGGCAAAGCCTTCGGCGGGCAGGTCCAGGCGGAACATCCGCTCTTCGGCCAGCCGGTTGCCGGACAGTATGTCGAGCTTGACGGCAATGACCGGGCCATGGACACAGGCAGCCTCATTCACGCCGGCCGGCCGCCATTGCTGTTCTGACCGTGCCTGGCCAGTCAGGCCGGATCCCACAGCATTTCCTCGGGATTTTCTCTCAGGTCTAAACGGGCGCGTAACCAAACAGAACTAATGGGCTGAGCGGATGTTGGCCGTTAACCTTTGCGGCACCACTCCCGGCTAAGGTCGGAGTCGATAAACAGATCAGGTTGCTGCGGGACGGCGAACGCCTCTTCCAGAAGAGGCCTTGGAGCCCGCAGAACGTCTTGCCCTTCTGCTACACGGCAAGATGATCTCGAAGAGGCGGCACCGGTGCAAGGGTGCCGCCTTTTCACTTTGCAGGGTGTCTCAAGAGCGGCAGAAGCCGGTCCGCGTCAGCCGCGTGCGCAACTGCTTCCGGGTCGGGCCCGGCGAGGCGAAATCACGGCTTCACTGCCGTGACAGGTGATGACGACCTCGCCGTTGGCCGCACAGATGCGCGACTGGAACATCACCGGCTGGTCAGCCATGATCCGCGTGTGCGCCGGGGTCACGTGAAATGCCTTGACGATATTGTCGTGCTGCTCGCGGCAGGCCTTGCGGCCGATCGGATCGCGACGCGTCCCGAAGCCGGTGATCTGCAGCGCCCCAGACGTTTCGTTGAAGGAAAGCCAGTCCGAGAATGCGGCCCTTTCGGCTTCGGCCTCGATCGGGTCGGCAGAACCCTCCTCAAGATTGGCGGCAAGACCGTCATCCTGGTCCGTATCCATTGAGGCCAGTTCGATCAGCTCGACAACCGTCCCGGGTTGACCGTGCTGCTCGGCGATGCCGGGCTCCGGCAGCGCGCCTGCCGGCCATACCGCCCTGTCAGCCTTGGCATGGCCCCAGGTGATGGCCTGCTTGCCAATGATGGTAGCCTGTCCGGTCACGGCAGCGGCTTGAAGTACCGTCTGCACAACAGGTGCGGCCATGGCGGGGCGTTGCGCCTCGCCTGCCTGCCAGCCCAGCGCCGGCAGCAGCGCCGTGGCGCTGACCGCAAGCGCGGTACGCAGACAGGCACTGCCGCCTTCGTTGCGAAGCAGTTCGCGGAACATGGCGATGATCCTCAAGCCTTCTGACGGACAATGCGCTTGCCGCTCTCGTTCAGCAGTTCGAGATTGTTGCGGATGAACGGATTGTCCGGCTCGGCCTCGTAAGCGGCGAGGAAATACTGGCGCGCCTTGCGCAGGTCGCCGCGCAGCATCTGCGAATAACCGAGGTTGTTCAGCATCAGGGGCGTCTTGCCGATCAGCTTTACGGCCTGTTCGTAGGCGCGGTCGGCCAGGTCGAAACGGCGCAGCCGGTCATAGGAAGCCGCCAGTCCGACCCACGCTTCCGCATCGCGCGGCGAGACTTCAACGGCCTTGCGATAGCTCTCCTGGGCAAGTCCGAAGCGGCCTTCCCGGAAATGTTCCTTGGCCGTCACCAGCAGGTTGTCGGAGGCATGGAATGGCGCCTGCCCGGCGTGATGCCGGGTGCCGGTTTCGCCCTGCTGATGATCGGATGTGGCCGGAGCGAATGCAAGCGACTGGGCCTGCGGTTGCGCGACGACGCTGGCGCCGGCATCGGTGAGACCGGTCGCAGGACCTTGCGCGCACCCGGCAAGACCGAGACCTGCAAGCATGAAGATAGATAGTGTAAAACGAGTCACTGTGCGCCCTCCCTGACCCAACATTGAGGACATCGTACCCACCATGCGTAAAACAAGAATAATTGCTGGATATCAAATTTTAAACAAAGCCCATTCGATAAAATTTTAATCAATACCCGCAATTTCAATATTTAAGTCACATGATTCTATTTGCCAGAACGAATACTTAACCGTCACACAGGACTTTCTCCTAAATCCCCATAAACTCAGGTATTTTGCACCCTGGACATTTTTGGCGATGGGGAAAAAGCAGAATGTCAGAGAATACGGCACGCCGCCAATGGCGCGAGAAGCACAAGACGCGGAACAGCAGCCTTCGCGAGGGCCTTGGCCCGTTGCGCCTGGACTCGGCCCGCAGCCGGGGGCTGGCGCTGGCCGCCATCGCGTTGACGTCGGCCGTCCTCGGGGCGACCGTGACGGGCCAGGTGTTCGCGTACAAGATCAGCAAGATGGAGACTGCCTCGCTGGTGGCCCTGCCCGCCCAGCCCGAGAAGCCGGCCATCGAGATGAGTACGGTCGTGGTGGCAACGCAGCCGCTGCGCTTTGGCGACAAGCTGGACAGTTCAAACCTGCGCGAGATGAAGTGGATTGCCGGGTCCGAGCCGCAGGGGTCGTTCCGTACAATTGCCGAGATCACTGCCGAGGGCGAAGCCCGTAATGTGCTGGGCGCGATAGAGCCGGACGAGCCGATCCTTGCCGCCAAGATCACCGGCCCCGGAGAGCGCGCCACGCTGGCCGCCGTGGTCACCGACGAGATGCGCGCGATCACCGTCTCCGTTGACGAGATCCTGGGGGTGGCCGGGTTCGTGCTGCCCGGTGACCGGGTGGACGTGGTGCTGACACGCAACTCGAAGGCAGGCGACCCGATGTCCGCCCGCACCGACATCCTGCTGCAGAACATCAAGGTGCTGGCGATCGACCAGTCTGCCGATGACCGGCAGGACAAACCTGCGGTGTCGCGGGCGGTCACGGTGGAGGTTGATCCGGCGATGGCGCAAAAGCTGGTGCTGGGCCAGAGCGTCGGGCGGTTGTCGCTGCTGCTGCGCCCGGCCGGCTCTGCCCATCAGGCCAAGGGCGCCCCCGTCATGGTCGGAGACCTGGCTGGCGCCACCCGCAACGCCGAACCGGTCATCAACATCATTCGCGGCACGTCCGCGGTAGCCGCGCGCAGCACCGTTTCTGACGGGGTGGAAACCGATCTGGCGCCGCCGTCGGGCACCGCTATCCCGAACGCAGCAGCCGCCGCCGATGCCGCCGCAGCAGCGGCGCAGTCAGCCCGGGCCGCGGGCGCGCCGAGAGAATAGTACAGGGACAGGGAAAAGGGGACCTCGAAGCGTCAAGACGGGCCGAGCCGCCAGACGGCAGCCAGGATCGCGCCAGAGGGTCAGAGGGAGAAAGTAGCATGTCAACGATAACCGCGTTCGCCACAGCGGACCAGTGGCGGGAACAGGCCATCAGGATTGCGCTGGCGCTTGCCTGCGTCATGTGCCTGTGGGCCACAGGCAGCCAGGATGCCCGGGCCGCCCAGACCTTCAAGCCGGGGCTTGAGCGCATCATGCAGGTCAAGGTGCCGGCAGGCCAGTCGGAGACGATCCGGTCGGCCAGCCCGATCACCAACCTGGTGGTGGGTGATCCCGAAATTGCCGACGCCTCGCCGCTGGGCGGCAAGTCCTTTTACGTGCTGGGCCGCAAGATCGGCCGTACCAACCTGTCGCTCTACAATGCAGACGACGAACTGATGGGCGTTATCAACATCGAGGTTACCTACGACACCTCCGGCCTGTCGGAAACCTTGCGCGCAGTGCTGCCTCACGAGAACATCAAGGTGCGCTCGGTCAATGGCCGTATCCTGCTGCAGGGTACGGTGCGCAGCGCCACCGCCGTTGCCCGGGCAATGCAACTGGCCAAGGACTTTGCCGGCGACAACGTCACCAATGCATTGTCCGTCGGCTCCAGCCAGCAGGTGCAGCTCGAAGTGCGCTTCATCGAGGCCAGCCGCAATGCCAGCCGCGACCTTGGGGTCAATTACCGGGTCAGCGCCGGCGGCATCACCTTCCAGCCGTTCGGCCCGAACATCGCCTCGAACGCCGATGCCTCGCCGTTCGGCCGGCTGATTGCCGACATGCTGACGGGCGGCGCCTCTGCCGACATTATCATCCAGGCGCTGGAGAAGAAGGGGGCGGCGCGGCGGCTTGCCGAGCCAAACCTGACCGCGCTTTCCGGCGAGACTGCCAGCTTCCTCGCCGGTGGAGAATTTCCGATCCCGGTGGCGCAGGACAATGGCCGGATTTCCGTCGAGTTCAAGAAGTTTGGCGTCAGCCTGTCGTTCACGCCTACCGTGCTCGACAACGGCCTGATCAACCTGACCATCGAACCAGAGGTCAGCGAAGCCGACTACTCCCGCACCATTTCGACTGGCGACATCGTCATCCCCAGCCTGGTGGTCCGCCGCACCAAGACCACGGTGGAGCTGCGCAACGGCCAGAGCATCTCGATTGCAGGCCTGCTGCAGAGCTTCAACTCGCGCAATGCGGACCAGTTGCCCTGGCTGGGCGACGTGCCGGTGCTGGGCAGCCTGTTCCGCTCGACCGGCTTCCAGAAGCAGGAGACCGACCTGCTGGTGATCATCACGCCGCGGCTTGCCCAGCCGGTCGATCCGTCGATGCGCATTCCGACGCCGCTCGACCAGACCGCCAGCTCCACCGACGCCGAGCTGTTTCTCGACGGCAAGGTGGAAGTCAGCCGCAACTACCAGTCGTTCGTCGAGAACGGCGGTCACGTCCAGGGCCCCTATGGCCACATCATCGAACTGCCGGGAGGATCAAATGCAGCCGTCTACAAGTAACCGGAGCAACGCGGTTCGCAGCTGGCTTGCGGCAGGGCTCTGCCTGTTGCTGGCGGGGTGCAACAGCTACAGCCACATGACCCGCGAGGACAAGGTCTCGCCGGCCGCCGGAGATGCCGTACGCGCCGCCATGGCCATGCAGACTGTCGACCCATGGCCGGAATACGTCCTCGACAAGGATCTCGTCATGGATGGCGAACTGGCCCAGAAGCGGCTCAGCGACTACAAGGCCGGCAACACCAAGCCGCTGGACGGGGCTCGCTCGGCAGGCGGCAGCACGGCGATGCCGTAGACCTCCGACGCAAGACGGGGCTTTGAGCTTTTGCCCGGTCTGGCCTAGAAGGTGATGGTGCCCGGTACCGCTGAGAGGCGAACCGGCACCTCAGCTTTCTGAAGGGCCGGGAACGATGCAACCCTCCGCTTACTGGACAGACATGACGGCCGGGACCATGGCGGCAGCGGACAGCCGCAGCTGGATCGCGGTTCTGCCGGTCGCGGCCACCGAGCAACACGGTCCGCACCTGCCCGCATCAACGGACGCGGACATTGCCCGCGCCATGGTGGCCGCGTGTGTTGAACGGCTGCCGAAGCAGCTTCCAGCGACATTCCTGCCGGTGGAAGAGGTCGGGTGGTCGGCCGAGCATGGCGATACGCCGGGAACGGTTTCGGCAGAACCCGGCGAGCTGGCCGCCAAGTGGCTCTCCATCGCCACCGGCCTGAAGCAGCATGGGCTTCGCAAGCTGGTCATTGTCAGTTCGCACGGCGGCAACACGCCGGTGGCCGATACGGTGATCATGCGGGCCCGCGCCGAGCTGGGGATGTTGTGCGTCGCCACCGCCTGGTCGCGCTTCGGCACCCCACCCGGCCTGTTCAGCGAGGACGAGGTTCGCCTCGGCATTCATGGCGGCGACATCGAAACCTCGATCATGCTGGCCCACTGCCCCGCTTCGGTAAACATGGACAAGGCCCAGGACTTCGGCTCGCTGCAACGGGAACTGGCCGGCAGCATGAAGCACCTTCGCGCCTACGGACCGCACCGGTTCGGCTGGATGATGCACGACCTCAACCGCCACGGCGTTACTGGCAATGCGGCCGCCGCCACTGCTGCCAAGGGCCGGGCAGTGATTGCCCATCAGTCAGCCGGCTTGATCGAACTGCTGCAGGACGTGCACCGGTTCGAGCCAGGATGGCTCTCAGGTAGCTAGACGCTCAGGTACTGGTCGCGGATTTCCGGCTGGTTCTCCAGTTCCGCGAACGACCCGTCGAACACCGCCTTACCGCCTTCGATGATCACGGCCCGGTCAGCGACAATGCGGGCGAAATGCAGGTTCTGCTCGGAGAGCAACACGGTCAGTCCCTTCGCCTTGATCTCCAACAGCGTCTCGGCCATCTGTTCGACGATGACCGGCGCGATTCCTTCCGACGGCTCGTCCAGCAGCAGCAACTTGGGATTGCCCATTAGCGTGCGGGCAATGGTGAGCATCTGCTGTTCGCCGCCCGACAGCTGCTTGCCGCGGTTGCTGCGGCGCTCCGCCAGGTTGGGGAACAGTTCGAAAAGATGCTCGACAGGCCAGTCCGGATAGCCTTCGCGATGCGGCTGGCGGCCCACCTCGAGATTTTCCATAACCGTGAGGTCAGCGAAGATGCGGCGTTCCTCCGGCACGTAGCCGATGCCGGCGCGGGCCACCTTGTGGGTCGGCCAGCGGGTAATGTTCACGCCCTGGAAGCTGACCGTGCCCGAGGCCGGGCGCACCAGCTGCATGATCGAGCGCATGGTGGTGGTCTTGCCGGCGCCGTTGCGGCCCAGCAGCGCCACCACCTCGCCCGCACCAATCCCGAAAGACATGCCGTGCAGGATGTGAGCCTTGCCGTAGAAGGTATTGACCTGGTCGAGGACAAGCAGCTGATCAGCCATGGCCTTGAGCCTTCTCCTCGAACAACCGGCCGCCGCCGAGGTACACCTCCTGCACGCGGGCATCGTTGCGGATGTCATCGACGCTGCCGTTGGCGATCAACTCGCCCCGGTTGAGCACCATGATGCGGTGGGCATGGGCGAATACCACGTCCATGTCATGCTCAGTGAACAGCACCGAGATGCCCTGCTCACTGACGATATCGGCCGTGAGCTGCATCAGCCGCACCCGCTCCTTGGGCGCCATGCCGGCGGTGGGCTCGTCCATCAGCAGCAACTTTGGCTGGTGCGCCAGCGCGATGGCCAGTTCCAGCCGCTTCAGGTCGCCATAGGCGAGGATGGCGGCGGCGCGGTCAGCCTGGCCTTCCATGCCCACAAGTTCGAGCAACTGCGTTGCCCGCTGGATGTGCAGGCTGGCGGCGCGGCTCCACAGGTTCCAGGTCTGGCGGGCGTGGGAGATCAGCGCCATCTGCACGTTCTCGCGCACTGTCATGGACGGGTAGGTGGCGGTGATCTGGAAGGTGCGGCCAACGCCCTTGCGCCAGATGCGGCGCGGCGGAAGGCCAAGAATGCTTTCGCCGTTCAGCCTGACCTCGCCAGCGTCGGCCTTGAGCTGGCCGTTGAGCATGTTGAAGCAGGTGGTCTTGCCCGCGCCATTGGGGCCGATCAGCGCCAGCAGTTCTCCCGGTGCCAGATCGAAGGACACATCCGATACGGCCTTGAGGCCGCCGAACGACTTGGACAGGTTGCGAACGGACAGGACGGGGGTGGTCATCGCGCCGCCTCCCCGTCACGCTCCAGCCCGGCCCTGATGGCGATGCGCTTGATGAAGCCGGCGATGCCTTCGGGCGCGATGATGACGATGGCAACGATGATGCCGCCGAGGATGGCGCGCCAGTAGTCGAGCCGCGAGATCTCGTCCTCCAGCAGCCGGAACACGCCGGCGCCCACTATGGGTCCGGACAGGGTCTGCACCCCGCCCAGCAACACCATGACCAGCGCATCGACTGAACGCGGGATCGCGGCCTCGTCGGGAAAGATCGAGCCCTTGGAGAACACGTAGACGCCACCGGCGATGCCGGCAAACACCCCGGCGGTGACGAACGCCGCCCACTGGTGGGCCCGCAGGTCGATGCCGATGGACTCGGTGCGGCCCGGATTGTCCCGACCACCACGCAGGGCATAGCCGAACGGCGAGAAGATCATCCGCCGCAACAGCAGGATGCCGCCGCCGCACAGCACCACCGACAGGTAGTAGAAGGCGGTCTTTGATCGCGCCCAGTCGGATGGCCAGATGCCGAGCAGGCCGTCATCGCCGCCGGTCAGGTCCTGCCACTGGAAGGCAGTGGACCAGACGATCTGGGCGGCAGCCAATGTCAGCATGGCCATGTAGACGCCGGACAGGCGCACGCAGAACCATCCGAAGACAAGCGCGCCAAGGCCCGCAAACAGCGGCCCGGCCACCAGCGCCAGCTCCATCGAGCCGCCGAAATACTTCACCAGGAAAGCTGCGCCGTAACAGCCGAGCGCGAAATAGGCCGCGTGGCCGAAAGACACCATGCCGCCATTGCCCATGATGAAATGCAGGCTGGCGGCGAAAAGGGCGAAGATCAGGATGTCGGTGGCCAGCACCATGGCGAACTCGCCCATGACGAATGGCAGTACCAGCATGAAGGCGAGCAGCGCCAGCGCGATCGCCCGCTTCAACGGGCTGGCCGGGCGGATGGGGGCTTCCACCTGACCCGCCGCGTGGGCGGCTGCCTCCTGCTTGCCGAACAGACCGTAGGGGCGGATCACCAGCACCACCGCCATCACCACGAAGGCCAGCACGATGGTGGCCTGTGGCAGCACCAGCACGCCGAAGGCATTGAGCTCGCCGATCAGCAGGGCGGCAACGAAGGCGCCGGGAATGGAGCCCATGCCACCGATCACCACCACGACGAAGGCTTCTGCGATGATGGACAGGTCCATCAGCAGGTTGATCGACACGCGCGGCACCTGCAGGGCGCCGCCCAGACCGGCCAGGAACGAGCCAAGGAAGAAGACGCTGGTGAACAGCCAAGACTGGTTGACGCCAAGGCTTGCCACCATCTCGCGGTCCAACGTGGCGGCGCGCACCAGCACGCCCCAGCGGGTGCGGTTCAACAGCAGCCACATCAGCGCCAGCACCGCCGGCCCCAGGGCAATGAGGACCAGGTCGTATTGCGGGATCGGCTCGCCAAAGATGCGCACCACCCCGTCAAGGCCGGGCGCGCGGGGGCCGAGCCGGTCCTCGCTGCCGAAAATCCACAGCACGGCGTCCTGCACGATCAGCACGATGCCAAACGTGGCAACCAGCTGATAGAGCTCAGGCGCATTGTAGATGCGGCGCAGCACCACCACCTCGATGAGCACGCCGACCAGCGCCACGATCAGCGCGGCCGCCAGCACCGAGCCCCAGAAGCCGAGGATGGACCCCGGCACGTACTGCACCAGCGTGTACGCCATGTACGCGCCCAGCATGTAGAACGAGCCGTGGGCGAAGTTGACAATACGGGTGACGCCGAAAATGAGCGACAGGCCACAGGCCACCAGGAACAGCGACGAGGCGCTCGACAGCCCGGTAAGGAACTGGGCGAAATAGAAGCTCATTGAGGCCCCCTCGCAAGCCGTTCAGGTGAGTGCCGAACACAGGCCCGGTGACTCACCGGCCTTTCTGTGCGGACGGGTGCGGTTGTCGCCGCACCTCGCCCGTCGTGTTGTCGTGCGCAAGCCGGCCCGCCTATTCGGCCGGACGCATCTTGGCGACTTCCTCATCGCTCGGCTGGAAGTCGGCGCCATCAGCATAGAACCAGTCGACCATCACGCCCTTGCCGTCCTGGACATCGGTCTTGCCGACCCAGGCGCCCATGGTGGCCTGGTGATCCTGGGCGCGATAGATGAACGGACCCGATGGCGAGGAGGGAACCTCGAGGCCCTTCATGCCCTCGACCAGGCTTTCGGCATCATAGTTTTCCACCTTGTTGAGCAGCGCCTCGATGGACTTGACCATGTTGTAGCCGACGATGGAGCCCAGCTTCGGTGCCTCGCCCCACTTGGCATTGTAGGCATCGTAGAATGCCTTGTGTTCGGGCGTATCGATGGCACCTTGCGGATAGCCGGTGACGATCCAGCCCTTCGGCGCTTCGTCCTTCAGTGGCTCCAGATATTCCGGCTCGCCCGACAGCAGCGACACCACGGTGCGGCCCTCGAACAGTCCGCGCAGGTTGCCCTCGCGCACGAACTGGGCCAGGTCGCCGCCGAAGGTGACATTGTAGATGGCCTCGGGCTTGGCGGCCTCAACGGCGCGGACCACCGGACCAGCATCGATCTTGAACACCGGCGGCCACTGTTCCTCGACGAACTCGGCATCCGGCACCAGCTTGGTCAGTTCCTTCTTGAAAGCGGCCACGGCTTCCTTGCCATAGGCATAGTTGGGGGCAACGGTTGCCCACTTCTTGGCGCCAGTCTTGGCGGCTTCCTTTGCCAGCATGGCGGCCTGCATGGTGGTCGACGGACGCAGGCGGAAGGTGTAACGGTTGCCCGACTCCCAGACGATGGCGTCGGCCAGCGGCTCGGCAGCGAGGAACATCACCTTGTTCTGCTTGGCGAAGTCAGCCACCGCCAGGCCGATATTGGACAGGAATGTGCCCGCCAGCATGGTGACATTTTCCTTCGATACCATTTCCTCGGCGATCTTCACCGCATCACCGGGCTTGCCGGCGTCGTCGCGGTCGATGATCTGAAGCGGCCGGCCCTTGATGCCGCCTGCCGCGTTGATCTCGTCCACGGCAAGCTGCCAGCCCTTCTTGTAGGGGTCGGTGAAGGCCGGCAGGCGGGTATAGGAATTGATCTCGCCGATCTTGATCGGCTCGGCTGCCTGAACGGCGATGGCCGCAAGGCCGGCCATGGCGGCAACCAGCGCCGCCGCGACATATCTGAACAGTTTCATCCGTCTCCCTTTCTCTTCAACCGGGTTCAACCCTTTGCTTGATCAACCGCCCCGCCTCCTCAGCGAAGGCCGTCTTCGCCCTTCGCCTCATCCCTGGTCAGGCCGCCGACGCGCGGCAGCGGCCGGCCTGAGTCCGTTACCGCCACTGCCACCATGATCTCGTTGGCGCGTGGCGCATCATTGATGCTCACCTCCATGCCATCGAAGTGTGAGCGTACGTAAGCCGCGTCCTTGTGGCCAAGCGGAATATCGAGCACCTGGCCCATGCCGCCGCGCTTTTTCGACGACGGCACCAACGCCGCCCCCTTCTCCACCGCCTTCCTGAGCGGTGCGCCCATCTTCGGGTGGAGGATGGCGGCGGCGTGCTCCAGCTCGCCGTTCTCACCCACCAGCGCCGCCTTGCCATAGCTTTCCGCCTGCGACGGCTCAATGCCCAGCGCCTTGACGCAGCGCTCGCCCAGCAGGCCGCCCAGCTCCTCGCCGATGGTAATCAGTTCCGACAGGTCGTCCACGTACTTGCCGGCGAAGGGGTTCTCGATAACCGCCACGGCAGCGGCGCGGCGCGTGGGCGGGTCAATGGCACAGCCCATCTCGGTGTGGATCTCGTCCACGAACACGGCAATCTTGCGGATCCTGGCCAACGTCATCTCAAGCCGTCCTCCCCCTTGATGTCGCTGGCGGCAAGACCGCCGGCGCGGTTGTGCACCCGCGCACCTGTTGTCATGACCAGAATGACCGCCAGCTCGTCCTTGCGCGGCGCGTCGTTGAGGCCAACCTCGATGGCGTCGAAATGCGAGCGCACGTAGGAGGCGCGCACATGGGTGACCGGCACGTCGAGCCTGGTGCCCGGCCCGCCCACCTTCTTGGTGGACGGCACGATGGCGGTCGAGTTGGGAATGTGCTCGCGCATCGAATAGCCGCCCGGCGCATGCCACAGCGCTGCGTGCTCGATCTCGCCGGCCTCGCCGACGATGGCGCCCTTGCCATAACCCTCGATGCCTTCCGGCGGCACGCCCATGGCCGTGATCAGTTCCTTCGCCATGGCCATGCCAAGCGGCTTGAGATCATCCATGAACGGCTGGATGTCCTCGACATAGCGCCCGGCAAACGGGTTCTCGATCACCTTCGCGATGAAGCCGCGCCGGTAGGGCCGTTCAGCCACCGGACCGCCCTCATGGAAGATGTCCTCGATGCCGGTGAGCGACTTTCTGATCTTCACGTCAGGCATGGGCAGGCGTCCTGTCTATGGCGGGGGCAGGCACCAGCTGCTCCACCTTGTCATTGAGGCCCAGAGTGCAGGCGATGATCAAGCCCCGGTTGTGAAATTCACGGGCTTTCCGCATGCCGCGCGCCAGCGCATCGGACGTCTCCGCCGCCGTCAGCGGGGCCACGTCCACCGTCACCAGCCGGTCGCGCAGGTCGCTATCGGGCGAAAGTTCACTTGCGGGAAGACGCGTGATCTTCGGCGAGCCCGGCAAGTCGACGGCATTGGCGATCAGCGTGGCGGCCACGTCTGCCCCGGCGGCTGTGCGCGCCAGTACGGTTACGCTGTCGGCAATGCCCAGCGAATGGGACCGGCCATGGCGCCCGGAGGTGGCAATGCCGCCCACGCCATCCGCCGAATTGACCGAGACAGGTCCGTTGGCGGAGGCAATGGAGAAGCGTTCTGCTTCGCCCAGGTGAAGGGCAATGTCGCCACCATTGTTGACATAGGCGCGGCGCAGGCTGGCGGCCTTGAGCATGGCAGCCAGCACCTCGTCGGCCACCGCGCCCGCCACCGCTGCCATCAGGGTGACGCGCTCGCGCCAGCATGGCTGCACCGCCTGCGCCATGCGCTGCGCTACAGGCCCTTCGAGCGGCAGGCCGTGCGACGGCATCTCGGTGCGCAGCAGCGGCAGTTCGCTGACCAGTTGCTCCAGCAGGCCATCGAACCGGGCGCGCGCCGCCATGTAAGCCCGCCGCACCTCAGCCGGTTCTCCGTCAGCGCCGATGATCAGGTCAATCGGCCCGTGCTGCAGGTGCAGCCGCTTGCCGTCCGGCAACATGGCAGCCTGGATGCTCATGCGCCGGGCTCCTTCTTCGCCGCCTTCGACCAGCTGAAATGCCGTTCGCCGGTGGGCCACGGCACGCCCTGCTTCGAGGCCGTACGGGTCTGGCCGGCCAGCACGTGGTCGTTCTGGACCGCCTTCTTGCCGGCGCGCGCTTCGGCCAGCGGCATGACGTGCTTCATGTGACCGCCCAGCGCCTCGTAGTCCTCGCGGCGCATGGTGAACTCGATAGGGGCCACCAGCGCCGGCGTGGGCACGTAGCCGAAGGCGTTCTCCGGCAGCTGCGTCACGTCGGACATGATGGTGATGCCGCCGCCGGGCCAGACATAGGCCGGCGCGCCGCCGCAGGTGATGCGGGTCAGCGCGTCCTTGACCGAGCGGGTCAGCCTGACCGGGTTTTCCGTTACCCCGGCGCGAAGCGAACCACCCGCACCGCCCATGAACAGCACCGTGCACAGGGCCGGTTCGCAGTTCTCCTCGATCAACCGCACCGACTTCATCAGCCGTTCCGGCATGTCCTTGCGCTGCGGCTTCAACTGGTCATCGAGCTCGTAATAGGCGAACTGCTCGCCCGTCGTGGACACCATCAGCAGCGACTGGCCGGGCCTGGCCACCTTGGCGTCGAAGTCGCCCAGGATGACCAGCGGGTCGTCAATGTTGGTTCCGCCCCAGCCGGTGCCGGGCTCGGCCACCTGGAAATAGCGCCCGGGAGTGGAGCGGCGACCCTTGATCCTGAGGCCGGTCGGCGCCCAGCCGATCACCTTGCCGGCCTGGTGCTCGGAGATCACGCCGGTGATGTGATCGTCGACCACCACCACTTCATCCACTAGCCCGTGCCATTGCGAGGCGAACATGCCGACGGTGGCCGAGCCGCAGCCCACCCGCATGCGCTCCTCGCGGACGCCATTGACGATGGGTGGCTTGCCCGCCTGGATCACCACGGTGGAGCCGTCGTCGATGACGACCTCAACCGGCTTGCCGTTGCACAGGTCGAGCAGGGCGGCGCAGGTGACGCGGCCTTCCTTCTTGCCGCCGCCGGTCAGGTGATGCACGCCGCCCAGCGACAGCATCTGCGAACCATACTCCGCCGTGGTGACATGGCCGACGGGCTCGCCGTCCACCCGCACCAGCGCGCGCTTCCGGCCCCAGGTGGCGGTCGGTGTCGATCTTCACCTTGACGCCGCAGTACGAGAAGATGCCCTCGGTCACCACGGTGATCATGTCGACGCCATCGACTTCGCGCGACACGATGAAGGGTGCGGGCTTGTAGTCCGGGTAGGTGGTGCCCGCACCTATGGCGGTGATGAAGCTGTCGTCGGCGTTGATGATCTCGCCGTCCCAATCAGCGCCGCGGTCGAGGAAGGGCACCAGTTCACCGCCTGCGGCCCTGGACTTCTCGATTATGACGAGCGGATCGACGCGCACCAGGTTGCCGTCGTCGTTGGCGTAGCGGTCGCAGGCGCCGGAGCGGCCCGGTGCGATGTAGCACATGACGGGACAAGCATCGCAGCGGATCTTGTCGCCTTGCCTGGCCGGCTCAGCCATTGCCGCGCTCCTTCGCCCGGATCGCGGCCAGCACCTTGTCAGGCGTGGCCGGCAGGTGGCGCACGCTCGCACCCGTAGCATCGCGAATGGCGTTGAGGATCGCCGGTGCGGTGGGGATCAGCACGTGCTCGCCCAGTCCCTTGGCGCCATAGGGTCCATGCGGGTCGGGCACCTCGACGATGATCGACTTCACCTCCGGCATGTCGCCGAAGGTGGGGATCAGATAGTCGTGCAGGTTCTCGGTGCGGCCGGGGATATAGTCTTCCATCAGCGCCAGGCCGATGCCTTGCGCCGCACCGCCCTCGATCTGGCCTTCCACCAGCAGCGGGTTGATGGCGCGGCCCACGTCATGCGCCGCCGTGAGCCGGTCAAGCTTCACCGTGCCGAGGCGCGTATCCACCGTCAGCTCCATCAGGTGGGCGCCATAGCCGAACACGGCGTAGGGCTCGCCCTGGCCGTTCTCGTCCAGCGGGGTGGTTGGCGGGTCATAGGTCTCGACCGCCTTGAACACATAGCCCTCTGCATCGGCGTCCAGGCCTGCCAGATCGATGCGGCGCTCGCCGGTTCCGTCGGTCAGAACGATTGTTCCGGGTTCGAAACGGATTTCTGCATCCGATGCCACGTTGGCATGGCGCAGCAGTTGCTCGCGCAGCGCCTCGCCGGTCAGCCTCGTGGCATTGCCAGAGACGAAGGTCTGGCGCGAGGCCGACGTCTTGCCCGCATCAGGGGTGATTGCCGTGTCACCGGACTTCAGCCGGATGGCACCTGCGGCCACGCCCAATGCATCAGCCATGATCTGCACCATCACCGTGCTGGCGCCCTGGCCGATGTCCATGGCGCCCTGGTGCAGCCAGACCGTGCCGTCCTTGCCGATGCCAACCTTCATGGTGGACGGATTGGGCAACGAGGTATTGCCGCAGCCATACCAGCAGGTGCCAAGCCCCACGCCCTTCTTCAGATAGCTGCCCGTGCCGTTGAATAAAGCCGCTGCCTTTCGCGCCGCATCGTAAGGTGCACGCAATGCCTCAAGGCACGCCTTGATGCCGACGCCCGAGGCGAACACCTGGCCGGTGGCCGTGGGCAGGCCATCATCGAGTGCGTTGATGATGCGGAACTCCAGCCGGTCAATGCCGGCCATATCGGCAAGCTCGTCGAACAGGCACTCCTGCGCGACCGCCGACTGCGGCACGCCAAAGCCACGGAATGCGCCCGATGGCGGGCAGTGGGTATGCACTGCGACAGAGCGCGCCCGGTAGTTTTCGATGTGGAACGGGCCTGAAGCATGCACCGGCACCCGGTTGGCCACGGTAGGCCCCCAGCTGGCATAGGCGCCGGTGTTGAAGACACCGTGGAAATCGAACCCGGTTATTCGCCCGTTCTCATCGCAACCGGCCTTCAGTGTGATCTCGCTGGGGTGGCGCTTGGTGGTGGAGCGCATCGACTCCTGGCGGGTATAGACGATGCCGCATGGCCGGCCCAGCTTCCACGCCGCCAGCGCGATATAGGGCTGCATGGAGATGTCGAGCTTGGAGCCGAAGCCGCCACCGCAGGCAGACGGCACGATACGCACCTGATTGTCCGGCAGGCCCATGATCGCCGCCACGCCTTCGCGGTCCATGTGCGGCGCCTGCGTCGAGCCGTGGATGATGACGGTATCGCCGTCGCGCACCGCCCAGCCTGATTCCGGCTCGATATAGGCGTGCTCGATGAACGGCGTCGAATACTGGCGCTCGATGACGTGGGTGGCCGCCGACAGCCCGTCATCCACATTGCCCTTCTGCACCAGCCCGCGCACCATGACGTTGCCGGCCCGGGCCTGGTGCAGCAGCGGCGCGCCGTCCTTCAAGGCTTCGGATGGCGTCAGCGCATGGGACAGCGGCTGCCAATCGACCGGGAAATCGGCGGCCTTCAGGTTCGCTACTGCATCGTGTGTGCCTACCACCATGGCAATCGCCTCACCGCGATGGCGCACGGTATCCTCGGCGAACACCGGCTGGTCAGCGAACGGCGCAATGACGCCATGCAGGTTGACGCCCGGAATATCCGCCGCCGTCATCACCGCGACGAGGCCGGGCCGGGCGTGGAGGAACGCTTGCGTATCGCCAATGGTGAAGCGGGCATGATGGTGCGGCGAGCGGATTACCTTGACCATCAAGGCGTCAGACGGAATGCCGTCGGCGCCGAACATCTCCCGGCCATCGACCTTGGGCTCGCCGTCGACCCGGCGGATGGGCTGGCCAACCGACCTGCCAGCGCGGGAGGGCGCGCGAACGGCGTTGGACCCGGCGGCGAACAGCACCGCATCGATGATCTTGGCATAGCCGGTGCAGCGGCACAGCACGCCGCCCAATGCATCCTCGACCTCCCGCTTCGAAGGGGCAGGCGTCGTGTCGAGCAGGGCTGCTGCGCTCATCAGCATGCCAGGCGTGCAGATGCCGCACTGGGCGGCGCCGAACTCGAGGAAGGCGTCCTGCAACCGGGTCAGGCGGCCATCGCGCGTGAGGCCTTCCAGCGTGGTGAGCAAGGCTCCTTCAAGCTGACCGGCGGCGGTGAGGCAGGCACAGGCGGGCGCACCGTCGATGAGCACGGTGCAGGCGCCGCAGTCACCGGCGTCGCAACCCACCTTGGTGGCGGTCAGGCCAAGCTCGCCGCGCAGCACATTCGACAGCCGCTCATGCGGGGCGGCCTTGAGCGAGACGCCCTTGCCGTTGATCGTGCACCTGATTGCCGGTGGCGGTGGAACATGGCGGTTCATGAGCAGGCTCCTTTCGCTGCTGCAGCAAGGGCGCGGCGAACGCCCTCCAGCGCCGCCTCCATGCGGTAAGCGGCGGGTGCGCGCACGTCATCGATCGGCGACAGGGTGTCGAGGTGCGAGGCGTCAGCAAGGCCAGCAGCGGCTTCGAGCGGTTGACCGCAAAGCGCTGCTTCCAGCTTGGCCAGGCGTTGCGCCACAGCGGAACAGGCCCCCACCGCAACGGCAGCAGAGGAGATGCGCCCGGCTTCGCCCACCGCCAGCCGGGCGGCCACCATGGCGATGGATATGACGAGATAGCGGCGTGAACCGAGCTTGAAAAACGCCGAAAAACCGCCTGAAGATGACGCGGGAACGTCGATAAACGTCATCAATTCGGTTGAATCCCGGGCCGTTTTACGGTTGCCCTGGATGAACTCGGCAAGCTTCATCGAGCGGATGCCCGAGCGGCTGGCCAGCTCCACACTGGCGTCCAGCACCAGCAAGGGCGGCACGCCGTCAGCGGCGGGGGAGGCGTTGCACAGGTTGCCGGCAAGGCTGGCGCGATTCTGGATCTGGACCGATCCAACCTCCCTGGAGGCCTGCTTCAGGGCATTGAAGGCCGGCGGCAAATCCGCCCTGACAAGGTCTGTCCAGGTGGTCAGCGCGCCGATGCGGATCGAGCCGTCCTCACGTTTGGTAATGCCGCGCAATCCGGCCAGCCGGGAAAGGTCCAGCAACGGGGTGGCAACCGGGTCCTCGCCAAGCGCTGGATAAACGTCGGTGCCGCCCGCCAGCACGGTCCAGCCGCCGTCCCCGAGAAGCGTGACCGCTTCTTCCAGCGAGGTGGGCTGAGCATAGGCTACCATCGCGCCTCCAGATCGTTTGTGCGCTAATGATAGGGACGGGTTTCCGGCAGAGTCAATCATCCGGCAATGACCGGACAAAAATTTAATTTGCCTTGCGGGTCAGTGCCTTGACTTGCCCAGACCGAACGGCCCGTCCTGCACAAACCGGCCCATCAGCGCGAAATAGAGCCGGTAGGGCAGCAGCCGCACCAGCTTGGTTTGCAGCACCACGGGCCACGGAAAGGCAATCTCGAAGCGGCGGGAGGCAAGGCCACGGATAATCCGCCGCGCTGCATCATCGGCCTCGATGATATGCGGCATGGGAAAATCGTTCACAGCAGTCATTGGCGTGCGGACAAAGCCGCAGTTGACGACACTCACCGCAATGCCGGAGCGGGCAAGATCAGTCCGCAAACCCTCCGCATGGGCGATGACTGCCGCTTTCGAGGCAGAATAGAGAGCCGCGCGCGGAATGCCGCGATAGCCGGCGACCGATCCCATGAAACACAATTGGCCCCGCCGCCTCGCCTGCATGGATGGCAACGCAGCCGCTGCGGTGTTGACCGCACCCTGGTAGTTGACCGCCATAACCCGGGCAGCCTCGCCGGCAGAATAGTCAATGGCGTCCATCAACACCCAGATGCCGGCCGACATGACGACAAGATCCGGCACACCGAGCTCGCGCTCGATGCGATCATGGATGTCGCGGCATGCGGCTTGGTCCGTAACGTCGAGTGGAAAAGGTGTGATGCCGGGATGGGCAGCAGCAAGCGCATCGAGTTCGGCCCGCTTGCGGCCCGAGGCGGCAACGCAAGTACCGGCGCGCGCGAGCTGCAGCGCAAGCTCACGGCCAATGCCCGTCCCAGCCCCCGTAATCCAGACGGTTTTCCACGCAACAGAGTCCGTCATGATCCGGAGTATTAGCCGATTCCGATGGTCAAGGCGAGATGCGCCCCGGCAACGCAAAAAGCCGGACACAGAGTTCCGGCCTTCAACGTTGACAGACTGGCGGAGAACCGCTCAGCGCGGCGCCAGGATCATGATCATCTGGCGGCCTTCCATCTTCGGCTCGAACTCCACCTTGGCAATTTCCTCGGTGTCGGCCTTGACCTTTTGCAGGAGATCAAATCCCAGCTCGGTATGAGCCATTTCACGGCCACGGAAGCGCATGGTCACCTTGACCTTGTCGCCTTCTTCGAAGAAGCGCCTCATGGCGCGCATCTTCACGTCGTAATCGTGGGTATCGATACCGGGCCGCAGCTTGATTTCCTTGACCTCGATGACCTTCTGCTTCTTGCGGGCTTCGGCGGCCTTCTTCTGGGCCTGATACTTGTACTTGCCGTAGTCCATGACCTTGCAGACCGGAGGTTCTGCGTTCGGTGAAACTTCCACCAGATCAAGACCGGCTTCCTCAGCCAGTGCCAGCGCCGCTTCGGTTTTCATCACGCCGCGCTTTTCACCTTCATCGTCGATCAGCAGAACAGTGTTGCTGGTAATCGCCTCGTTGACGCGCGGTCCATCATCCTTGGGCGGCATTTGCCCGTTCATCGGTCTGCGAATGGTCAGGTCTCCTTTTTCTGGCGCCAGCCGGCAGCAACTGCTGAAAGCGCCTTCGGGGTTCAAATCATGCGAAATCGCACCTAAACATGCTTAGCAGATTTTGCAAGCGATGTTGAGAGGTCTTGAACGTGCCCGACAATGCCAGCCCCACGCCACCCGCCGCACAGATGCACCGGATGCCGGACGGTGCGCCGATCGCCTGGATCGCCGACGGCGCACGGCCGGGCAGCTCGCACGCCTGCGGCACGTTCTGGCTGGGCGGCTTCAAGTCGGACATGCGCGGCACCAAGGCGGAAGTGCTGGCAGACCATGCCAAGCAAACCGGCCGGTCGTTCGTGCGGTTCGATTATTCGGGCCATGGCGAAAGCGGTGGCGCGTTCGTGGACGGCACCATATCGGCGTGGCTCGACCAGGCAGACGCCGTCTTCAACGCACACGCGCCGGGCAAACGCGTGCTGATTGGTTCGAGCATGGGGGGCTGGATCGCACTGCTGCTGGCGCGGCGGCTGATCACGGCAGGCAAGTCAGAGCGGCTTGGCGGGCTGATCCTGATTGCGCCGGCCGCCGACATGACCCGCGACCTGATGTGGGACAAGTATGGCGAGGCGTTCCGCGACGAGGTGGTGCGGCTAGGCAAATACGAGCGGCCGTCGGAGTATTCTGACGAGCCCTACGTGATCACGCTTGCGCTGATCGAGGACGGCAAGCAGCACCTGATGCTTGACGATGGCGTGGACCTGCCCTGCCCGGTACGCATCCTGCAGGGCGAGGACGACCCGGACGTGCCATGGGAACACGGCATGAAGGTCTACCGGGCGCTGCGGGGGGATGATGTCAGTCTTGACCTGATCAAGCACGGCGACCACCGGCTGTCCACGCCGCGCGACCTTGCCCGACTGGTGGAAACAGCCGAGGCGCTGTGTGCCAAGGCGGACCCCGACTTCTAGGCCAGCGCCTTCAACCCTTCGCGGAATGTCGGGTACCTGAACTCATAGCCCAGTTCATTCTTCACCCGTGCGTTGGAGACGCGTTTCGATTCGGCATAGAAGCTCCTGGCCATCGGGGACAAGTCGGCGTCCTCGAAGGCGATTTCGGGCGGCGGCTCGACGCCGATGAGGTCTGCCGCCCACGCAATGACATCCTGCGGCGGGGCGGGTTCGTCATCGCAGACATTGTAGGCCGCACCCGGATCGGGCTGCGCCATCGAGGCGTGCAGGATGCCGGCGATATCCTCGACGTGAATACGGCTGAACACCTGGCCCGGCTTGATGATGCGCCTCGCCGTACCATTGCGCAGGCTTTCGATCTGGTTTCGCCCCGGCCCGTAAATGCCGGCCAACCGGAACAAGTGCACGGCCAGGCCGAACGCATCACGCATGCCGAGCCAGCCGGCCTCCGCCTCAAGCCGCGTCCGCCCGCGCGCCGTTGATGGTTCCAGCGGCGAACGTTCGTCCACCCAGCCGCCGCCGCGATCACCGTAAACGCCGGTAGTTGAAAGATAGCCGAACCAGGCGATCTGCCCGGCGCGCGCGGCGAGATCGTGGCCGTTCAGGCGCAGCACCGGATCGCCCTGCTCGCCGGGTGCAATCGAGTGAAGCACGTGGCTCACGCCATCCAGCACCGAAGGATCCAATGGCGAGCGGCCATCGAAGATGACCGCCTCATGACCGGCGGCGCGGATGGCGTCGCAGCCCTCAGCCGAGCGGCTCGTGCCCGTAATGCGCCAGTCATCGCGCGGCAACTGGCGGGCGAGCGCCGTGGCCGAGTAGCCGAAGCCGAAACAGAACAAGTGCTTCTTCAGGTCAGGCATTCCATTCCTCTTTCACTTGAGCGTCCTGTTCCACCGGCAAATGAGTTTGCCGCAACGATGCAAACGCCTCGCGTGGCAGCAATTGCGCCAAGGCCCACACGGCCATGGCCCGCACCAGCGCAGAGGAATCGCCAAGCAGCGCCGCTGCTACATCAACCAGCGAGGCATCGCCAGAGTTGCCGATGGCTACAGCCACATTGCGCACGAACCGGTCTCGGCCAATGCGCTTGACGGGGGAGCCGGAAAACAGCTGGCGGAAGCTTGCGTCATCGAGGGCGGCGAGGGCAGCCAGCGGCGGGGCAACGAGGTCATCGCGCGCCATCAGCTTCGCCTCGCGGGCAACGGCAGCAAACTTGTTCCAGGGGCATACGGCCAGGCAGTCGTCGCAGCCATAGATGCGGTTGCCCATGGGCTCGCGGAGTTCGCGTGGGATGTGTCCCTTGTGCTCGATGGTGAGATAGGAAATGCAGCGGCCCGCGTCGAGCCGGTAGGGGGCGGGAAAGGCGTTGGTGGGGCAAACGTCCAGGCATGCACGGCAGGAGCCGCAATGGTCGTCTTCCGGCTCGCCCTGCACCAGAACGGCAGCCGACAGAATGGCGCCGATGAAGAACCACGAACCCAGTTCGCGCGAGACCAGGTTGGTATGCTTTCCCTGCCAGCCGAGGCCTGCCTGCTGGCCCAGCGGCTTCTCCATCAGCGGCGCAGTATCGACGAACACCTTCACCTCTTCGCCGGTCTGTGCGGCCAGCCAGCCTGCCAGTTCCTTCAGCCTGCCCTTGATCACGTCGTGATAGTCACGGTTGAGCGCGTAGACCGAGATCACACCGCAGGCGCGGTGTTCGAGGCGCTGCATCGGGTCTATATCCGGGGCATAGCTCATCGCCAGCACTATTGCCGAACGCGCTTGGGGCCACATGGCTTCAGGCGAGCGGCGGCGGTCAGCAGTGTCCGCCAGCCAGTCCATGGTCGCGTGAAAACCATCGGCCAAGGCTTCGTCCAGCCGGGCGCCCACGGCCTGCGGCAGCTGTGCGCGGGTGATGCGCACGGCGTCGAAGCCGAGGGCAGCGGCGCGGGTGCGCAAGGTGTCTTCGAGGCTGGCCGTCATCGGGCCAGCCTATCAGAAATCAAGCTCGGCGTAGCTGGCAGATGGCGTCAGGCCACGGACATGATCGGCCAGCAGCGGACGGAACGAGGGGCGCGACTTGATGCGCTGGTACCAGGCCTTGGCATCGGGCGCCGCATCCCAGACGATGTCACCGGTGTAGTCGGCCACCGACAGGTGGCAGGCCGCAGCAAGGTCCGCCACGGTGATGTCATTGCCGGCCAGCAGATTGTGCTGGGCGGTGAGGTAATCGATGTAGGACAGGTGATCCTTGAGCGCGGCGAGGCTTGCGCGGACACGGTTCATGTTCGGGGCGCCGCCACCCTGGGCCTCCGGCACGAACCGCTTGACCACCTTCTCCATCAGCAGCGGCGATGTGACCTCGTGGTGAAACTTGCCGTCGAACCAGGCAACCAGCCGGCGCACCTCGGCGCGCTGGGCGGGGCCTGTGCCCCACAACGACCCGGCTGGCAGGCTGCGGGTTTCATCGAGGTGGCAGCCGGAGGCCTCAACGCCGGCGCACACCGTACCGTCATCATCAATCAGCACCGGCAGCGTTCCGGCGGGGTTCAGGGCGATGAAATCCTCGCGCGCTTCCCAGGGACGCTCTTCCAGCAGTTCCGCCGCGATACCCATTTCGGACAGCGTCATGCGGATGCGGCGGGAGAAGGGATCGAGCGGAAAATGCAGCAGACGCACCATAGTATATTCACCAACTTGTCTGGTAAGACCTTGCGCGCCGGATGGCGCCGGGTGATTCGGACACGAACTTGTTATGCCAGTAGCGGCGACTTGTGGCCACAACTGGGTGGCGTCAACATCTTCAGGGGGTTCTCATGCTGATTGAGCAGATCATCGTGCTCGCCATCATCCAGGGCATTACCGAGTTTTTGCCTATTTCCTCGTCGGGCCACCTGATCCTCGTGCCGGCCCTGACCGGCTGGCCCGACCAGGGGCTGATCGTCGATGTGATGGTGCACATGGGCTCCTTCCTGGCGGTGATCGCCTATTTCTGGCGCGACATCCTCAACATGGCCATTGGCGGGCTGAACCTGTTGCGCGGCAAGCTGACCGATGACGGGCGCATGGCGATCCTCATCCTGATCGGCACCATTCCGGCGGTCGCCTTCGGGCTGTTCGTCAAGACTACCGGACTGATCGATTCGGTGCGTGGGCCGGAAATCGTGGCGTGGAACGCCATCATCTTCGGGGCGCTGATGTACCTGGCTGACCGGTTCGGCAAGACGCTTCGCTCGATGGAGCACATGACGCTTGCCTCGGCCATCATCATCGGCGTGGCGCAGGCAGTTGCCATCCTTCCCGGCACCAGCCGGTCGGGCATCACCATGACGGCAGCGCGCGCCCTGGGCTTCTCGCGGCCGGAGGCGGCGCGGTTCTCGTTCCTGCTGGGCGTGCCGGCCATTGCCGGCGCCGGCGTGCTGGTGCTGGGCGAGGCGATTTCGGAAGGCGCCACCATCTCGGGCGATGCCATCCTGACCGGCGCCTTGACCTTCTTCACCGCACTGGCGGCAATCGCCTTCCTGATGGCAATCGTCAAGCGCTACTCGCTGGCGAGCTTCGTGATCTACAGGCTGATCCTTGGCGCGGTGCTGCTGTACCTCGTGCACACCGGCTTCTTCGCCGCCACCGCCTGAGCCTCCAGCAAACCGTTTCAGAGGGTTTGCGTCGAGAACTGGCCGGCCTTGCGGTATCGATACAGGTAGCTCGGTACGATGGCCTCCACCGTTTCCGGCTCGATGCCGAGACCTTCCAGCGTACGTCCCTCCGCCCTGGCCGCATCAGATACGATGTTATCGGACTTCAGCAGTTCCACCTGGTCGGCAGTCAGCAACGGTGCGGGCAGCAGGCCCATGATGCTGCCCATGATGCGCGCCACCGGGAACGGCAGCGGCAGCAACAGGCGTTTGCGGCCAGTGACCTTGAGCACGTATTCGAGCACCTGCCGGAAGCTCATCTTCTCCGGCCCACCCAGTTCGTAGGTCTTGCCATTGGCCTTTCCGGACGCCACCAGCGTGGCCACGGCCTCCGCGACGTCGCCGACGAAGACCGGCTGAAATACCGTGGTGCCGCCACCGATCAACGGCAGCATCGGCGAGAACCGCGCCATGGCGGCAAACTGGTTGAAGAAATTGTCTTCCGGTCCGAACACGATGGACGGCCGGATGATGATGGCGCCGGGAAACTCTTCAGCCGCGGCCTGTTCACCGGCTGCCTTGGTGCGGGCATATTCGGCTCCCGAGCCCACATCGGCGCCGATGGCCGACATCTGGATGAACTGGCTGGCGCCGGCCTCGCGCGCGGCGCGGGCGGCCACCCGGGCTCCGTGGGCATGCAAGGTCGAGAAGCTTTGTCCGCCGGATGAATACAACACGCCAACGAGATTGATCACCACGTCGGCGCCGGCGCATGCGGCGGCGACGGAGTCCGGATAACGCAAGTTGCACTGGACCGGCATGATCTGACCGGGAAAGCCGAGCGGCTGAACATGACCGGCCAGATCCGGACGTCGCACGGCAACGCGGATGCGGTGGCCCGCCCTGGCCAGTGCCCGGGTGATGTGACGGCCGAGGAAGCCCGATCCGCCAATAATGGTGATCAGCTTTGGGGTAGCGGTCATGGATGTTTATCCCTGGTCAGTCGAAACGGTTTCCGGATCTGGTTTTACAGTGCTTTTAGCGATCAGGGAGGGTGGTTGCAAAGGCGCATTAACGCCACGGCTGCAAAAACACCGGCAGGCCCGCCGCAGCCGCCAAGAATTATCAGGGCGATGGCCAACTGGCCAGTTGACAACACGCGCATCACCCCACTATGACAGCGCCTGCTCGCGGGGTTTGACACCCCGTCAGGCCCAGGTGGCGGAATTGGTAGACGCGCTAGCTTCAGGTGCTAGTTTCCGAAAGGAAGTGGAAGTTCGAGTCTTCTCCTGGGCACCAAAATTTCCTCGAATAACATGACGATGTGAATGGTGAAATCGCCCCGGCATTGACCTGCCGGGCGGTGAGGGCGGACGTCAACCGGCAGCGGCGCGCCCGCTCAGCAAGGCGCCGTGCACCGTACCGGGGTATGCGGCGCTGCACGCCTCGCCTGCAAGGCAAAGGGCGCCGCCCGCTTCCGGGCGCGCCAGTTCTTCCCGGTCCGCCCTGCCGCTGCCCACGGCGTTGTAGCTGTAGGAACCAAGTGCGCGTTCATCCATCGACCAGCGGGTCAGCTGCCAGCCAACAGGGCCGGGCGCGGACGATCCGAACATCGCGCGGATGGCATCGGCTGCTTCAGCCACGATGGCGCCGTCGTCAAGCCGTTCCACCTCGCGCGCCACATCAGCGCCGGTGAAACCCAGCAGGACCGGCGCCCCGGCCTTTGACAGGCTGACCCACTGCGACCACTTGCCGGGGGTTTCCTTGAGCAGTTCGAACCAGTCGGTGCCGGGCGGCCAGAATGCCTTGTCAAACCGCAGGAAGTGCTTGTTGAGAAGGCCCATGCCGAGGCGCCCGATTGCCGTGCGCTTGGCGGCAGGCAGTTCCGGCACGAAGCGGATGCCGCCCTGCTGCAGAACGCCCAGCGGCACGGTGACGATAACCCGGTCAGCCCTGATCGCCCCTCCCATGCGCAAGTTCACCTCAACGCCCTTGGCGCCCCAGCGCACCTCGCTTACGGCCGCGCCGGTAACGATGTCCAAACCTCTGGCGAGGTGGTCCGTCAACTGGCCATAGCCACCGGGAAACAGCACGTCGGCACCGTCGAACTCATCTCCGTCCTCGACGGACCATGCGGACAGACGGTGTGCGGCGCCGCCGTACTCCTGTTCGAAGTTGCCGGCGAGATGGAATTCAAGCTGGGCAGACTGTGCCGGGGTGCGCTGAGCCGGCGGGTTGATCTGGTCGATTGCAGCCCTGAGAGACATGTCGTTGTCTGCCCGCACGGCCCGGCGCATGGCCCCGCTCACAACGCCGGTTGCCCAGGCCTCTGCAGCATCGCGCACGCCGGCTGCCTCGAGCGCGGGCGACACATGCAGTTGCGACCTGTCATAGCTGGTGGGGACTGTCCTTGCGCCCGCCTGTTCCGCCAGTGTGGTAACGGGATTGCCTATGGTCCCGTGTATCCAGGATGCGCCAAGGTCTGCCGGCGTGTCCGGCCAGGCATGGCTGGTATGAATGCGGCCACCGATGCGATCACGCGCTTCGATCACGGTGACCGCATGGCCTGCCTGCATGAGGGCCTGCGCCGCCGACAGTCCCGCAATGCCGGCGCCGACGATTGCCACGGACTGGCGCTTCACCTGGCCCGACAGGGCAGGCGGCGCAAGGATCATGGCGGCGAGGGAGGCAACCACATGTCTTCTGTGCGGCATTGGCAGTCCTGCCCAATGAAATTGCAATCCGGCGCAGCTTTCCTGCACATGATTGGGGCTGGAAAGCAACGATGGCAAGCCTGGTTGAATGGACCCGCAATCGTGTTATAGCCATGGCGAACAACAGGAAGGCGCTGACGAGATGGCAATAAAGGTACACCAGGGCGACCTGCCCGACGGGCTCGACTTCGGCAGCATGATCGCGGTCGATACCGAAACCATGGGGCTCAACGCCAGCCGCGACAAGCTGTGCGTGGTGCAGCTGTCGGCAGGCGACGACGACGCGCACCTGGTGCAGCTCGACCGCTCGACCTACCATGCACCGCGGCTGAAGGCGCTGATGGAGAACCCCGGCGTCATCAAGATCTTCCATTATGCGCGCTTTGACGTTGGCATGCTGAAGGCCTATCTGGGCGCTGATACGGGGCCTGTGTATTGCACCAAGATCGCCTCGCGGCTGGTGCGCACCTATACCGACCGGCACGGCCTCAAGGACCTGGTGCGGGAAATGCTGGGCATCGAGCTTTCAAAGCAGCAGCAGAGTTCGGACTGGGGTACGCCGGTGCTGTCGGATGCGCAGAAGCAGTATGCCGCGCTGGACGTGATCTACCTGCATGAGCTGAAGGTGCGGCTGGACCAGATGTTGCGCCGCGAAGGCCGGGTTGAACTGGCGCAGGCGTGTTTCGACTTCCTGCCGACGCGGGCCGCGCTCGACCTGGCTGGCTGGCCCGAAGAGGACATTTTCGCCCATTCATGAGGCCCCGCCCTATTCCGGCAAGATTTGACAGGCAAGACACCCTCGCGTGACATGCGCTGCAAGGCTGCTCCGGCGGCGCTGCAGCGGTCACATTCGACGGGAGCGGCAATGACCACATTCCAGGACGCCGGACCGGTAACCCTGCGCAGGAGGCGCAGGGCGCCCATGCTGATGGCATGGGGCATGTTGCTGCTTGCGGCTGCGGTCTTCGGCGTCTTCATCTACCAGGCCTCCGGCTTTGGCGGCAGCGAAGAAAGCTTCGCCACGAGCCCCCGGTCGGCCGCCCCCGATCAGGCCGCGACCGGCAAGGCTGACGCGGCCGCAGAGCAGGAACGCTTTGCCGTGGCCGGTTCGGAAGTCGGGGGGTTCGATGACGAGAAACAACCCTACACGATCTCGGCAGAACTGGCCCGGCAGGACAAGCAACAGCCGAACCTGGTTCACATGAACAAGGTGAGCGGACTGCTGCGCCGCACCGACGGCCGGCAAATGAACGTGACCGCAGCCAACGGCCTGTTCAACACCAAGGACAAGACCCTGAACCTCGACGGCAATGTCGCCATTGTGCTGCAGAACACCTTTACCGCCAGCATGGCAGCGGCCGATGTGGACGTTCAGAAGAAGGCGCTGACGTCGGATGCCGATGTGCTGGTGGAACTCGATGGCGGTCAGATCTTTTCGACCGGTATTGAGGTTTCGGACAACGGCGCCCATGTGATATTCCGGTCGCGGGTCCGGGCCGTGTTCGAAGACCCTGCCCCCGCAAGCCCGGCAGCAGCCCTGCCGGGCGGCGCCGAAAGTTCCTCAAGCCCGAAGGGAAACCTGCAACAATGACATCGCGTTTCGCCGCCATGGCGCTGCTGGCAGGACTCGCCATCGCAAGCCTTCACCAGTCCGCACCCGCCCTCGCCCAGGGTTCCGGAAAGGTCGACATAGAGGCCGACTCCATGGAACTGTTCGAGGAGAAGAACGAGGCCATCTTCCGCGGCAACGTCAAGGCCTCCCGGCGCGACGTGAGATTCTCGGCGGGCACCTTGCTGGTGAAGTTTGCCAAGGACGGCACCGGCAAGAACGAGATAACATGGCTGGAAACGGCTGGCGGCGGGGTGCAGATCGTGACGCCGACGCAAGTCATCAACGGCGACTGGATGAAGATGAACGTCAAGGCCAATACCGCCGTGGTCGGCGGCGGGGTGACGGTGAAGCAGGGCACATCGGTGGTGAGCGGCGACAAGCTCGACGTGAACCTCAACACCAACCAGTCGAAATTCTCCGGCGGACGGGTGCGGGGCAGTTTCATACCGGAATGATGCCGGCCTTCCCGGGTTAGCCTGCTTGCAAATTCATTCAATATTAACCATACGGCTTCAGGCAACCTTAACCTTGATAAGCGGTAATCAAGTGAAGCGAACCGGCATCTCGTCCTTGTGGGCTTCGCTGACCGGCGGTGGCACAAGAAAGGCCGCCAACGGCAGCAAGGCAGCAAGGGGCCCGGCGCCCGGCGAAGGACTGGTGGCGCGCAATCTGCGCAAGACCTACAAGCGCCGGCCCGTGACCCGCGACGTGAGCGTGTCGGTGCGCCGTGGGGAAGCCGTAGGGTTGCTTGGTCCAAACGGTGCGGGAAAGACGACGGTGTTCTACATGATCACCGGCCTGATTGCCGCAGATTCGGGGACCATAACGCTCGACGGGGCCGATATCACCGACCTGCCCATGTATCAGCGGGCACGTATGGGAATTGGGTATCTGCCCCAGGAAGCGTCCGTGTTCCGGGCACTTACGGTTGAGGACAATATTCGCGCCGTGCTGGAACTTCACGTTCCGGACAAGCAGGAGCGCGAGCGTAAGTTGCGTGGGTTACTAGATGAGTTTCAAATCACACATCTCCAGCATTCGCCGGCTGTGGCATTGTCTGGCGGAGAACGGCGCCGGGTCGAAATCGCCCGCGCCCTGGCAGCAAATCCAAGGTTCATCCTGCTCGACGAGCCCTTCGCCGGGATTGACCCAATTGCGATCAATGATATTCGCCAGTTGGTGCGACAGCTCACCTCTCGGGGACTCGGGGTGCTTATTACGGATCACAACGTCCGCGAAACCCTCGAGATCATCGATCGCGCCCTTATCATCCATGAGGGCCACGTCTTAATGGAAGGTACACCACAAGAGATTGTGGCCAATCCGGACGTACGGCGTCTTTACCTTGGTGAAGGGTTCAGCCTTTAATGTTCCACGCGGGTCTGCGGGAGGCCGTCTGCCGGTATCATGCCGGACAGAAGGTGCAGGCAGGGTAAGTACGCGGGGAGTGCGGCAACAATGGCGCTGAGCCAGAAATTGCAGATGCGCCAGGGCCAGTCCCTGGTGATGACGCCGCAACTGCAGCAGGCGATCAAGCTGCTGCAGATGTCGAATTTCGAGCTGCAGGCATTTGTCGAAAGCGAACTGGAATCCAACCCCCTGCTGGAGCGCGACGAACGCGACGAGGCGGGCCGCGACATTACCGCAGACGATGGCTTCGAGCCCGGCGCCCCTGCACCCGCCGAGACCGGCGACCCGCGTGACGTGACCGACGCCCTGGCGACGCCCGGCGAAACATCCTCCAGCATCGACAACCTGGATACCGGCCTTGAAAACGTCTACGCGGACGAAGCCAGGGCCGACACCATCAACCGCGAGGCGGCGGAGCCTGCCGGGATGACCGATTCCGGCTGGCAATTGTCTTCAGCCTCCGGCGGATCGGGCCGCAGCTTCGACGGCGACATGGCTTTCGACGCCACGCTGGCGAGCGAAAGCACCTTGAGCGATTACCTGACCGAGCAGATGCACCTGGCCGTGGCGGACCCGGCGATGCGGATGATCGGCGCCCACCTCATCGGGCTGGTGAACGAGGCCGGTTACCTGTCCGGCGACATTGAAACCGTTGCCGACACGCTTGGCGCACCGCTGGAACTGGTCGAGCAGACGCTGGCCATCCTGCAGACGTTCGATCCGCCCGGCGTGATGGCGCGAAACCTGAAGGAATGCCTGGCGATCCAGCTCAAGGAACGCGACCGGCTGGACCCGGCGATGGAAATTTTCATCGACAACCTGGAGCTGCTCGCCAAGCACGACCTGGCCCGGCTCAAGGCGCTGTGCAGGGTGGACATGGACGACCTTCGCGACATGGCGGCGGAAGTGCGCGCACTGAACCCCAAGCCCGGCAACATGTTCGGCTCGGTGGTGGTGCAGCCTGTGGTGCCGGACGTCATCGTCAGGCCCGCCCCGGACGGCACGTGGGCGGTTGAACTGAACACCGAAACGCTGCCGCGGGTGCTGGTCAACAACCAGTATTTCGCCAAGGTCGCCAGTGGAACGACCCGCGACAGCGACAAGCTGTACCTGTCGGAATGCATGTCGAACGCCACCTGGCTGGTGAAGAGCCTCGACCAGCGGGCGCGCACCATCCTGGCCGTGGCGCGCGAGATCGTGCGCCAGCAGGACGCGTTCCTGGTGCACGGGGTCGAGCATCTGCGCCCGCTGAACCTCAAGACGGTGGCAGACGCGATTTCGATGCATGAGTCGACCATAAGCCGGGTCACCTCGAACAAATACTTCGAGACCCCTCGCGGCGTGTTCGAGCTGAAATATTTCTTCACCACGGCGATCTCGTCATCGGCTGGCGGCGAAGACCATTCCGCCGAATCAGTGCGCCACAAGATCCGCAACATGATCGATGCCGAATCAGCCTCGACGATCCTGTCCGACGACCAGATCGTCGACAGGTTGTGCGCAGAAGGCATTGAAATTGCGCGAAGAACTGTCGCAAAGTACCGCGAGGCCATGAACATACCTTCGTCGGTGATACGGCGGCGCGAAAAGCGCATGCGCCAGGCGGGCTGAGACCGCGATCCTGCACGCAAGAGTTCCTGTGCGCCTTTGCAATGCTGCCTCAAAGCCCGATTGACAATGCACCGGGGCCTTCATAGGGTCCGCGCGCATCAACCAGGCCGTCCCGCAGTGGAGAAAGTCCGGGGCCAGGGGGCCGAATGCAGGTCCTGGTGCAACAGTCAATCTTGAAAATGTCGTCGGGCTTCGACAGACTCAGGTCGAACATCAAGGGTGCGTGCTCAAAAATGCAAATTCAGATTACCGGCAAGAATCTCGATATTGGCGACGCCTTGCGCGAGCACGT
This sequence comes from uncultured Alphaproteobacteria bacterium, assembly GCA_963700935.1. GTDB lineage: Bacteria > Pseudomonadota > Alphaproteobacteria > Rhizobiales > Aestuariivirgaceae > Anderseniella. The sequence goes on from CAVOZK010000026.1 coordinate 56,313, forward strand.
CGAGACCCGGCTCAGCGGCGACGTGGCAAAATACTTCGACGGCATCGTGCGCGCACTTGTCATCGTCGAGAAGCAACGAACCGGCTTCGAGTGCGAGATCACCCTGCACCTGACCACCGGCCTGACGCTCAACGGACAGGGCACCGCGGGCGATGCACATGGCGCCGTCGATACCGCCTCCGGGCACCTGGAAAAGCGGCTGAGGCGCTACAAGCGGCGGCTGAAGAACCATCACCGCAGCCGCAGCGAGCCGATTGCAGCCATGGCGGCAACCTCCTACGTACTGCAGGCGGACGAGAACGAGGAGGCAGAGGAGCCGGCCGATCTCAATCCGGTGATCATCGCCGAATCCTCGGCGACGATCCCCGAACTGTCGGTGGGCGAGGCCGTCATGCAGCTGGATTTCACCAGGGATCAGTTCGTGCTGTTCCGCAATGGCAAGAACGGCAGCCTCAATATCGTGTACAAGCGCCGGGACGGGAATGTCGGCTGGGTCGACCCGGGCGGCAACTAGAAAGTCGGGGTGCGCCAGCCCCCGGCCCGAAAGCCGGCCAGGCAGGTTATAGCACTGCAAGATAAACAGATGTGAATGGAGAGTACTCCAGTCATGCAATTGTCCGAGATCATCAACAGCGGGTCTGTGCTGCCAAGCCTCAAGGCTTCAAGCAAGCGCCAGCTGCTCCAGGAACTCGCCAATGAAGGCGCGCGGATTACCGGCATCGATGCGCAGGTGATCTTCGAAACGCTATTGCGCCGCGAAAAGCTCGGCTCCACCGGCCTGGGTCAGGGAATCGCCATTCCGCACGGCAAGTTTGCCGCGCTGGACCGGGTGCACGGGGTGTTTGCACGGCTTGCCACCCCGGTCAAATTCGAGTCGGTGGATGACAACCCGGTCGATCTGGTGTTCTTGCTGCTGGCGCCGGAGAGCGCGGGCGCCGATCACCTCAAGGCGCTGGCCCGCATATCAAGGCTGCTGCGCGATCCTGGCGTCGTGGACAAACTCCGCGGCACCGACAATGCCGCCGGGCTTTACGCCATACTCACGGAACCTTCGGCCTCGGCACCCCACGCGGCATGAGACGCTTGCGGCCGGCGGCCCTCATGCCGGTCAGTGAACGCTGATTGCGGCAAGGTCGTGCTCGAAGGCATTCGCGACCGCAGCCTCGCGGCTGTCGGATACTGCCATCGGCGTTCCGTCCGCCATGTACAGGCAATACAGCGGCTTTGCAGGGTCGGCGAAGATCTTCTGGCCGGTCATGCGCTCCACGTCGCGCGGCGTTACCTTGCGCACGTAGGCGACCTCGCCAAGCCCCAGGCTTGCCAGGTTGATTTCGCTCTCAGGCACCTGAGGCAGACGGGCGTTGTTATTGTTGCTTGTCATGCTTGTTCTCCTCGGTAGCAATTGCAGCCGGTTCTCAGTTCCCGCGCTGGGTAATCTCGATGCGGCGGACCAGACGCTGCGGCTCGGGCCGCACCAGATCGATCACCAGCAATCCGTCTTCAAGGCTGGCCGACGCCACCTCCATGCCATCAGCCAGCACGAACGTGCGGCGGAACTGGCGCGCGGCGATGCCGCGGTGCAGGAACTCGCGTTGCGGATCATCCTGTTGGCGTCCGGCAATGACCAGTTCGCTGTCTTCAAGCGTCAGGTCCAACTCCGCAGCCGAAAATCCGGCCACCGCCAGCGTGATCCGCAGCCGCTCACCCTGTGCGGCCCCGGACGGCAGCTTTTCCACGTTGTAGGGCGGATAGCCATCAGGCGAGGTTTTCGACACCCGGTCCATGAGACGCTCGATCTCGTCAAATCCGACAAAGAACGGCGAGGGGAACGCGGTATTACGCATGATCGGTCAAGCCCTTGAAAAAGCAGCTCAATTACACACCCATCCGGACCACGCAGCCCGCCTTATGCAGCACTGCAAGCCCGGAAGAGCCTTACTGACCGAGATATTGGGTTTGCGGGGCCAAACGTCAAGCAGTGGCACTGCCTGTTCTGCCCTTACGCAGCAAACAGCCTGGCGATGTGACCAGCGGAGGGTTTGGTGGAGCCAGGCGGAATCGAACCGCCGACCTCTACAATGCCATTGTAGCGCTCTCCCAACTGAGCTATGACCCCGAAATCCAAACAGGAAACCGGCTTGGGAACCGGCCGTCAGGCGCCCGGACAGCCTGATCGGCAGTCCGGACAAGCGGCGTGATACCGGCACCTCGACGTGATGTCAATCAGGTCTTGCGGGCGCCGGCAGGCAATTCTCAGACTTCGTCGTTACCAGGCTTGGCTGTACCGCCGCCGATGATGTCCTCGACACCGGCGCCGCCTTCTTCCTCTTCTTCCTCGAGGAACACGTCGCCATCGTCGTCGTCACCGTCATCGCCGAGGTCAACATCCTCGATGCCCGCGGTTTCGTCGTCGGCGTCGTCGCCGTCTTCTTCGAGGTCGTTGAGGCTGACAAGGGTGTCGTTGTCCTCCAGTTCGTCCTCGTCGTCAACGCGAGCCGCCGGTTTCGGCACACTCTTGGGCTTGGCCACCGGGCCGTCGGCCTTGGACGGCAGCAGCGGCTCTGCAACGAAGGCCTGGGCGCACTTCGGGCAGGTGATCGGATCCTTGTTCAAGTCGTAGAAGCGGGCGCCACAGCTGGGGCAGGTGCGCTTCGTGCCAAGTTCGTCGCTGACCACGGGTTCAACGTCCCTTTTTTACTGATGACAGGCGGTGTGGTGATTTGCGGGTTCCCATGCCACGAGCAGCGCGCCGTGTCAAAAGCCAAATTGCACCTGCCTGAAATCTGGCATCGCGGCTCACTGTGTGATAGCTAGCCCGCTTGACCGGCGAGCCTGCCGCACGATCCCAGCCCTGGAAAGCCAATCTTGTCCGAAACCCCGCCCAAGCCTCTCAGATCGCTCGCCTCGTCTGGCCTGTCCGGCCGGGTGACAGTGCCGGGCGACAAGTCGATCTCGCACCGTTCCTTGATGTTCGGCGCGCTCGCCCTTGGCGAGACGGTGATCACCGGCCTGCTGGAGGGCGAGGACGTGCTCAACACCGCCAAGGCCATGGCGGCGATGGGCGCACGGGTGGAGCGATGGAACGACGACAACAGCTGGCATGTGACCGGCGTCGGTATCGGCGGCTTGCAGGCGCCGGCCCAGACCATCGACTTCGGCAACTCGGGCACCGGGGCGCGCCTCGTGATGGGGCTCATCGCCACGACCCCGATCCGCGCCCGCATGTCGGGCGATGCTTCGCTCAGGTCGCGGCCGATGGGCCGCATCGTGACGCCGCTGGAAAAGTTCGGCGCCCGCTTCGAAACATCCGAGGGTGGGCGCATGCCGCTTACCGTGCACGGGGCGCAGGACCCGGTACCTGTTGAATACCGGCTGCCGGTGGCGTCCGCGCAGGTCAAATCCGCCGTGCTGCTGGCCGGTCTCAATGCACCGGGCGAGACAACGGTCATCGAACCGGAGGCCACCCGCGACCACACCGAGAAGATGCTGCAGGGCTTTGGGGCAACCTTGCGCTTCGGCGAGACGGACGATGGCGCGCGCACCATTACCGTCAAGGGCCATGTCGAACTGAAGGGCCAGCGCATCGAGGTGCCGGGCGACCCGTCGTCCGCGGCATTTGCGCTGGTGGCGGCGCTGATCGTGCCGGACAGCGAGGTAACGGTTGAAAACGTTCTGCTGAACGATACACGCACCGGATTGATCGCCACGCTCAGGGAAATGGGCGCGGACATCACAATCGCCAACGAGCGCGTCTCCGGCGGCGAACCGGTGGGCGATGTGACGGCCCGCTCCAGCAGGTTGAAGGGCGTGAAAGTGCCCGCGTCGCGGGCGCCGTCGATGATCGACGAATATCCGGTGCTCGCTGTGGCGGCCGCCTTCGCCGACGGCAAGACCCGCATGGAGGGCCTGCATGAATTGCGGGTGAAGGAAAGCGACCGGCTGGCTGCCGTGGCCGCCGGGCTGAAAGCCAATGGCGTGACCTGCGAGACCGGCGAGGACTGGCTGGAGGTCACCGGCGGCGGCGGCAAGGCGGCCGGTGGCGGCACCGTCATCACCCATCTCGACCATCGCATCGCCATGTCGTTCCTGGTGATGGGACTGGCCAGCACCCAGCCCGTCACAGTTGACGACGGCAACGTGATGGCGACCAGCTTCCCCGGTTTCCGCCGGTTCATGGAAGGACTGGGCGCCCGCTTCGAGGACGCCGGCTGATGGCGCAGGCGGCAAAGCCCCTGGTGATCGCGGTGGACGGGCCGGCGGCCTCGGGCAAGGGCACGCTGGCGCGGCGGCTGGCGGCACATTACGGCCTTGCCTACCTCGACACCGGCTCATTGTACCGGGCAACCGCGCTGGCAGTGATGGCCAGCGGTGGAGACCCGTCCGACGAAGCCGCAGCCGTGAAAGCCGCCTCCAGTCTCGATCCCGAACGTTATGGCGACGAAGAATTGCGGTCTCCGGGCGCCGGCGAGGCCGCGTCTAGGGTTGCCGCCATTCCTGCCGTGCGCGCCGCCCTGCTCGACCTGCAGCGCGGCGTGGCAGCAACCCCGCCCGGCGCGGTGCTGGACGGGCGCGACATCGGCACCGTCGTGTGTCCCGATGCCGACGCCAAGCTGTTCGTGACGGCGCGGCCCGAGACCCGCGCCCAGCGCCGCCACCTGGAACATGCCGGGCGCGGCGAGGACATTACCTATGACGAGGTGCTGGCAGACATCCGCCGTCGCGACGAGCGCGACTCGGGCCGGGCCGTGGCGCCGCTGCTGCCTGCTGCCGACGCTCACTTGCTCGATACGACGGAATTGGGTATAGAAGCCGCGTTCCAGGCCGCTCTCGACCTTGTCGAGGGCGTATTACGTGAGCGGGGGCATTCTGCCTGACGGCAGAAAGGCCCCTTCAATTGTTTCTGGACCGGCCGCACGCGACATCGATTTCGCCCGAAGCCTGGAAGATCAGGGGCGATGGCGCATGCGGATGGCCACAGAAGCAAGCAACCCGTGTTTGGTGCCCGTGCTGCCCAACCCAGCCTGCCATTTCCGGCAAGGCCATAAGCGCAAGGCGGGACGTCCTGCGGTCATTTCCGTGGGCCAAGCATATTTGTTGATGAAAGAAGGTACGTGAATGGCTGAGACCAGCACTCTTAATCCCTCCCGCGATGACTTCGCGGCCATGCTCGATGCGAGCTTCAACGAAGAAACCAACGCCGAAGGCAGCGTCGTCAAGGGCAAGATCATTGCCATCGAGAACGACCTGGCCATCATCGACGTGGGCCTCAAGACCGAAGGCCGCGTGCCGCTGCGCGAGTTCCGCACGCCGGGCCAGGACAACGACCTGAAGGTGGGCGACTCCGTCGAAGTGTTCCTCGACCGCATCGAGAACGCCATGGGCGAAGCCGTGCTGTCGCGCGACAAGGCGCGCCGCGAGGAAGCCTGGGTTCGGCTTGAAAAGTCGTTCGAGGACAATGACCGCGTCGATGGCGTGATCTTCGGCCGCGTCAAGGGCGGCTTTACCGTGGACCTCGGCGGCGCCGTGGCGTTCCTGCCGGGTTCGCAGGTCGATATCCGCCCGGTGCGCGACGTGACGCCGCTGATGAACATGACCCAGCAGTTCCAGATCCTCAAGATGGACAAGCGCCGCGGCAACATCGTCGTGTCGCGCCGCGCCATCATGGAAGAAACCCGCGCCGAACAGCGTTCGGAACTGGTGCAGAACCTCGCCGAAGGCCAGGTCGTGGAAGGCGTGGTCAAGAACATCACCGACTACGGCGCGTTCGTGGACCTGGGCGGCATCGACGGCCTGCTGCACGTCACCGACATTTCGTGGAAGCGCGTTAACCACCCGACCGACGTGCTGTCGGTGGGCCAGACCGTCAAGGTGCAGATCGTCAAGATCAACCCGGAAACCCAGCGCATCAGCCTTGGCATGAAGCAGCTCGAGAGCGATCCGTGGGATGGCGTTGTAGCCAAGTACCCGGTCGGCATGCGGGTCAAGGGCCGCGTCACCAACATCACCGACTACGGCGCATTCGTCGAGCTGGAAGAAGGCATCGAAGGCCTTGTCCACGTGTCGGAGATGAGCTGGACCAAGAAGAACGTCCATCCCGGCAAGATCGTCTCGACCTCGGAAGAAATCGAAGTCGAGGTGCTGGAAGTGGATCCGGCCAAGCGCCGTGTGTCGCTCGGTCTCAAGCAGACCACAGAGAACCCGTGGGCATCGTTCGCTGACCGTTACCCCGCCGGCACGCTGGTGGAAGGCGAGATCAAGAACATCACCGAGTTCGGCCTGTTCATCGGTCTCGAAGGCGACGTTGACGGCATGGTTCACCTGTCCGACCTGGACTGGAACCGTTCCGGCGAGGAAGTCATCCAGGAATACTCCAAGGGCGACGTCGTCAAGGCGGTCGTGCTGGACGTGGACCAGGACAAGGAACGCATCTCGCTCGGCATCAAGCAGCTCGGCGGCTCGCCTGCCGAGAGCGCGTCGGCCGGCGGCGTCCGCAAGAACGCCACGGTCACCTGCGAAGTCACCGAAGTGCAGGAAAACGGCATCGAGGTGAAGGTTGCAGGCACCGACCTGACCGCCTTCATCCGCCGCTCCGACCTCGCCCGCGACCGCTCCGAACAGCGCCCCGAGCGCTTTGCGGTTGGCGAGAAGGTGGATGCCCGCGTCACCCAGTTCGACAAGAACTCCGGCAAGGTGGGCCTGTCGATCAAGGCGCTGGAAATCGCCGAGGAGAAGGCCGCCGTCGAGCAGTACGGTTCGTCCGACTCGGGCGCCTCGCTGGGCGACATTCTGGGCGCTGCCCTGAACAAGGCCAAGGAAGACGGCGGCGACAAGTAAACGTCCCGCGGTTTCTGACTGCACAACACGCTTGCCGGCCGGCGCCTGGAGACAGGTTGCCGGCCGGTTTCATTTTGCCGCCACGAATTCACCCGATATAAGACGGGACAGACAGTTCGCGCCGGCTGAAGCCCGGCCATGCCAACTTTTGCGGAGCCCTCATGCCATTCGATGCAGACACCCTCATTGCCCGGCGCAGGATGCGCAGCCGCCTCAGCTTCTGGCGCGCGCTGGCGCTGGTGCTGGGCGGCATCACGCTTGTCGCGATCACCTGGGCAGCCGGGTCGGGCGGCGGGTTCGATCTGGGCAAGCAGTCCGACCACGTGGCGCGCATCCGCATCGAGGGCATGATCACCGGCAATACCAATACGCTGAAGATGCTGAAGGAGCTCGAAGAGGCCAAGCACGCCAAGGCGCTGATGGTGCACATCGACAGCCCCGGCGGCACGACAGCCGGTTCGGAAGCCATCTATGAACGGCTGCGGGCCATTGCCAGGGACCGGCCCGTGGTGGCGGTGATGGACACCGTTGCGGCGTCGGGCGGCTACATCACGGCCATCGGGGCGGATCATATCGTGGCGCGCGGCAACACCATCACCGGTTCGATCGGCGTCATCTTCCAGTGGGCGCAGGTCAAGGACCTGCTGGCGACGCTGGGGGTCAAGTTCCAGGAGCGCAAGTCCGGCGAGTTGAAGGCCGAGCCCAACATGTTTGATGAACCCAGCGAAAAGGTGCTTGCCGTCACCGACGCGATGATCCGCGACAGCTTCAACTGGTTCACCGGGCTGGTGCAGGAACGCCGCGGCCTGAACCCGCAGCAGATGGCGCTGATCTCGGACGGTCGGGTGTTCACCGGGCGGCAGGCGCTTGACGTGAAGCTGATCGATGCCATCGGCGGCGAGGAGGAGGCGCGCGCATGGCTGGAGAGCGAGCACAATATTTCGATCAAGATGAAAATTGTCGACTGGAAGCCGGAGACTGACAATCCGGCGGGCAGTCTCGGCATTCTTGGTCTTCGGATGATCGGCGGATGGCTGGGTTTTCCGGGGCTTGCAGACAGTATTTCGCGCGAAACTGTAAGGCTTGACGGACTATTGGCGCTTTGGCACCCTGATCTGCGATAGAGAGGGCGTGGCATCCGGCAGTTTCCCTTCAGGCGGGAAGGGAGCCGTGCTGGCATCTGCGCGAAGACGCAGCCACGTATGAGGGGCGGAAACGGTATGATCAAGTCCGAATTAATTCAGGAAATCGCCATGCGGCACCCGCATTTGTTCCAGCGCGATGTAGAGCGGATCGTCAACACGATCTTCGAGGAAATCACCAACGCGATGGCCGACGGCAACCGGGTGGAACTGCGGGGGTTTGGCGCGTTTTCCATCAAGCAGCGGGATGCCCGCATGGGCCGCAACCCGCGCACCGGAGAGCCGGTTCCGGTCGATGCCAAGCGGGTGCCTTTCTTCAAGACCGGCAAGGAACTTCGCGACCGGCTGAACGGTGGCAGCGATACCGGGAACGGCGAGTGAGAGCCAAACGCATAGTGTCGTGGGCAATCGGTGCGCCTGTGGCCATCGTGCTGATCGCTTTCGCCGTCGCCAACCGGCACTGGATCACGGTGTCTCTTGACCCGATCAGCAAGGAAAACCCCTGGCTGGCGCTGTCCATGCCGGCCTTTATGCTGCTTTTCACAGGCATTTTCATCGGCCTTGTCGTCGGTGGCGTGGTGGTATGGTTGCGGCAGGGCAAGTGGCGCAAGCAGGCCCGGCAGGCGCAATCTCATTCAGGCCAGGTACAATCTGCCCCGCCTCAGTCAAGCGGCACCTCCGGCGGTCTGACCCGCCTGCCCGGACCCGCCAGCTAAAACAGCAAAGACGCAAGCGGCTGCTACCGGGTTGCATCGCGCGGCAAGCCGGGCCATATCGTATCGATCAACGCCATTATCCTGCCGCCCGCCCAACCTGACGGAGCCATCATGTTCACCAATCCGATCTGCGTGGCGCTGGATACGCCGGACGCCGCCCGCGCCGCGCACCTTGCGCGAACCCTTCGCGGCAAGGTCGGCCTGGTGAAGGTCGGCATGGAACAGTTCTATGCGCAAGGCCGCGACGGCTATGCGCAGGTGGCGGCAGAAGGCGTGCCGGTGTTTCTCGATCTGAAGCTGCACGACATTCCCAATACCGTGGCGCAGGGTCTGACGTCGCTGCTCAGCCTCGCGCCCGCCCCGGCCATCGTCAACGTGCACGCCTCGGGCGGCCCTGCCATGCTGGAAGCAGCTGCAAGGGCGGTGGATGGACGGGCCAGACTGATCGCCGTGACCGTGCTCACCAGCCTGTCCGATGCGGATATTCACGCTGCCGGATATGATCCGTCGGCTGGCACGGCGGCGATTGCGCTCAAGATGGCGCGGCTGTCGCAGGCCTGCGGACTGGACGGCGTGGTATGCTCGCCGCACGACATCGCCGCCATCAAGGACGCCTGCGGGGCGGGCTTCCTGACCGTGGTGCCCGGGGTCCGGCCTGCCGGGGCAGATGTGCAGGACCAGAAGCGCATCGCCACGCCGGAAGCGGCCCGGGCCGCCGGTGCCGACGTGCTGGTGATCGGCCGGCCCATTACCCAGGCAGACAACCCGGCAGCCGCAGCTGACGCAATCGCAGCAAGTCTCGGGGCTGCAGGATGAGCAGAGCCGTTGGCATCAAGATCTGTGGTCTGTCGGAACCGGAGCACGTGCGCGCCGCCGTCGAGGCCGGCGCCGACTATGTCGGCTTCGTTTTCTATGGCCCGAGCCCACGCAACGTCTCCATCCCGGTGGCACAGGCGCTGGCAACGCAGGCGCGCGGACGGTCGAAGGTGGTGGCGCTGGTGGTGGATGCCGATGACGCGCTGATCGATGCGATCAATACCGGGGTGAAGCCCGACTTCTTCCAGGCGCACGGATCGGAAACGCCGGAACGGGTGGCGCAGATTACGGGGCGCACCGGTGTGCCGGTGATCAAGGCAATCAAGGTGCGCGATGCGTCAGACGTAGAAACCGCCCGCGCCTTTGCAGATGTGGCGGCCATGATTCTGTTCGACGCCAAGGCGCCGGAGACGCTTGAAGGCGCGCTGCCCGGCGGCAACGGCATTTCGTTCGACTGGACGCTGCTTTCAGCGGATGGCGCGCCGCACGATTTCATGCTGTCGGGCGGGCTCGACGCGGACAACGTCGCCCGGGCCATCGAGATGACCGGGGCGCCGATCGTGGACGTATCGTCAGGTGTCGAGGAGGCGCCAGGGCGCAAGGATGCCGCAGCCATCATCAAATTCATTGAGGCCGTGCGGCAGCGCGGGTAGAACAGGTCCTGAGTTGCCGGACAATCCCGCGCAAGTTCCGGTTGAATGTGTGTAAGGAAAGCGAGATTCAATGACATCCCCAGCCCCCAACTCGTTCCGGACAGGGCCTGACGAGACCGGCCATTTCGGCATTTTCGGCGGCCGCTTCGTCGCCGAGACGCTGATGCCCAACATCCTCGAGCTTGAGGCGGCTTACGAGCTTGCGCGCAAGGACCCCGCCTACACCGCCGAGCTGAACGATTTTCTGGAGCACTATGTGGGCCGGCCCTCGCCGTTGTATTTCGCCGAGCGGCTGACCGAGCACCTGGGCGGCGCCAAGATCTACATGAAGCGCGACGAGCTGAACCATACCGGCGCGCACAAGATCAACAACGTGATGGGCCAGATCCTGCTGGCGCGGCGCATGGGCAAGACCCGCATCATCGCCGAGACGGGAGCGGGCCAGCATGGCGTTGCGACAGCCACGGCGTGCGCGCGCTTCGGTCTTGAATGCATCGTCTACATGGGTGCGACGGATGTGGAGCGTCAGGCGCCCAACGTGTTCCGCATGAAGCTGCTGGGCGCAGAGGTGGTGCCGGTCACCTCCGGCCGCTCGACGCTGAAGGACGCCATGAACGAGGCGCTGCGCGACTGGGTCTCGAACGTGGACAATACCTTCTACTGCATCGGCACGGTGGCGGGGCCGCACCCTTACCCGGCCATGGTGCGCGACTTCCAGTCGGTCATCGGCGAGGAAACCAAGCGCCAGATGCAGGCGCGTGAAGGCCGGCTGCCGGATTCCCTGGTGGCGGCCATCGGCGGCGGCTCCAACGCGATGGGGCTGTTCCACCCGTTCCTCGACGACAAGTCGGTGGAAATCTACGGCGTCGAAGCGGCCGGCAAGGGCGTTACCACGCATGAACACGCAGCGTCCATCACCGGCGGCCGCCCGGGTGTGCTGCACGGCAACCGCACCTACCTGCTGATGGACGATGACGGCCAGATCGAGGAAGCTCATTCCATTTCTGCCGGTCTCGACTATCCCGGCATCGGGCCGGAGCATTCGTGGCTGCATGACGTTGGCCGGGTCAACTACCTTTCCGCCACCGACGACGAGGCGCTCGACGCCTTCAAGCTGTGCTGCAAGCTGGAAGGCATCATTCCGGCGCTGGAGCCCAGCCACGCGCTGGCCAAGGTGATCGAACTCGCGCCGAAGAAGCCGAAAGACCACCTGATGGTGATGAACATGTGCGGGCGCGGCGACAAGGACATCTTCACCGTGGCACATCACCTGGGGGTGAAGCTGTGAGTTCGGCCACCCGCATCGAGACGCGCTTTACCGCGCTGAAGAGCCAAGGCCGCGCGGCACTGGTGACGTTCATCACTGCCGGTGACCCGGACTACGACACCTCGCTCGCCATCCTGAAGGCGCTGCCGGGCGCAGGCGCTGACGTGATCGAGCTGGGCATGCCGTTCACCGACCCGATGGCGGACGGTCCCGCCATCCAGGCGTCCAGCTTACGCGCCTTGCACGCCGGCCAGAACATGATCAAGACCCTGAAGATGGTCAGCGAGTTTCGTGCCGGGGACGACACGACGCCGATCGTGCTGATGGGCTACTACAACCCGATCTACATCTATGGCGTCGACCGGTTCCTGGACGATGCGAAGAAGGCCGGTGTGGACGGGCTGATCGTGGTGGACCTGCCGCCGGAAGAAGACCACGAACTGTGCATTCCCGCACTCGATGCCGGGCTGAACTTCATCCGGCTTGCCACGCCAACGACCGATGACAAGCGGCTGCCGAAGGTGCTGACCAACACCTCGGGCTTTGTGTATTATGTGTCGGTGACCGGCATTACCGGCTCCAAGGCTCCGGACATCAGCCGGGTCACGGAAGCGGTGGGCCGCATCAAGAGACACACCGGCCTGCCTGTCGCCGTCGGCTTCGGCGTGAAGACCGCCGAGCAGGCTGCCGGCATTGCCGCCGGCGCCGATGGCGTGGTGGTGGGATCGGCCATCGTGAGCACGGTACTTGCCAGCCTCGACAAGCACGGCAAGGCAACCGCAACGACGGTAAGCGACGTGACCACGCTGGTCAGCGATCTTGCTGCCGGCGTGCGCAAGGGCAGCGCCAGGGCGTAATCAGATGAACTGGATCAAGAACTTCGTCCGTCCGAAAATCCGCGGCATCCTGGGCTCGAAGCGGGATGTGCCGGAAAACATGTGGATCAAGTGTCCCGAGACCGGCGAGATGGTGTTCTACAAGGACCTGGAGGCGAACCAGTTCGTCATTCCCGGTTCCGGCCATCACATGCGCATGGCGCCGGAGGTGCGGCTCAAGCACACGTTCGACGGCGGCGAGTACACCGAGATCGAGCTGCCGGACGTGGCGGCGGATCCGCTGAAGTTCCGTGACGAGCGCAAGTATGGCGACCGGCTGAAGGAAGCCCGCGCCAAGACCAGCCGCCGCGACGCGATCGTTGCCGCCCACGGCAAGGTTGACGGGCTCGACACCATGGCGGTGGTGCAGGACTTTGCCTTCATGGGCGGATCGCTGGGCATGGCGGCAGGCGAGGGCATCGTGACCGCGATGTTCGAGGCGGCAGACAGGCACATGCCGCTGGTGCTTTATGCAGCCTCGGGCGGGGCGCGCATGCAGGAGGGTATCCTGTCGCTGATGCAGCTGCCGCGCACCACTGTCGGCGTGCAGCGGCTGCGCGAGGCGGGCCTGCCCTATATCGTGGTGCTGACCCACCCGACGACCGGCGGGGTGACGGCGTCCTACGCCATGCTGGGCGATGTGCACATTGCCGAGCCGGGCGCGCTGATCGGATTTGCCGGGCCGCGCGTCATCGAACAGACCATCCGCGAAAAATTGCCAGAAGGCTTCCAGCGTTCCGAGTATCTGCTGGATCACGGCATGGTGGACATGGTGGTGCACCGGCACGAGTTGCGGGCCACGCTGTCGCGGCTGCTGCACATGCTGATGAAACAGCCCGCACTGGCTGCCGGGCAGAAGACAGCGCCGGAACAACTGCCGGCGCCAGACGCGCAGGTCCCTGCCGAAGCCACCGAAGGCTGACACCATGGCCGTCAGCGACGCCATCCTGATGCGGCTGCTGGAGCTGCATCCCAAGATCATCGACCTGTCACTGGACCGGATGTGGCGGCTGCTGGACCGGCTGGACAACCCGCAGCACAAGCTGCCGCCGGTCATCCACATTGCCGGCACCAATGGCAAGGGATCGACGCTTGCCTATGCCCGCGCCATGATCGGGGCGGCGGGCCTTGCCGCCCATGCCTATACCTCGCCGCACCTTGTGCGGTTTCACGAACGCATAAGGCTGGGCACGCCAGGCGGCGGCGAGCTGATCCCCGAGGCGCTGCTGGTGGACCTGCTGGAGGAATGCGAGCAGGCCAATGGCGGCGAGCCGATCACCTTTTTCGAGATCACCACGGCAGCCGCCATGCTGGCCTACTCGCGCCACAAGGCAGATTACCTGCTGCTGGAAGTGGGGCTTGGCGGCAGGCTGGACGCCACCAACGTCATCGCCCACCCGGCGGTGACGGTGATCACGCCGGTGGACATGGACCACGAGCAATACCTTGGCGACACGCTGGGGAAGATCGCCTTCGAGAAGGCCGGCATCCTCAAGGCCGGCGTGCCGGCCATTATCGGGGTGCAGCACGAAGAGGCCCGCGAGGCTATCGAAAGGCAAGGCAAAAAGGTGGGCGCGGTGATGACCTTCGCCAACCAGGACTTCCAGTGCTTCGAGCAATATGGCCGCATGGTCTACCAGGACGAGACCGCGCTGCTCGACCTCGACCTGCCGCCCTTGCCGGGCCGCTTCCAGATCGACAATGCCGGGCTGGCGATTGCCGCAGTGCGGGCGCTGAAGGACGAGCGCATCGGCCATGAGCAGATTGCGGCCGGCATTGCCGGCACCCGCTGGACGGCCCGCATGGAATTGCTGGAGCCTGGCTACCTGCACACGCTGCTGCCGGAGGGCACGGAACTGTGGCTGGACGGCGGGCACAACCCGTCTGCCGGGCGCGCCGTGGCGGCGGCACTGGCGGATCTCGATGAGCGCAGCCCCAGGCCGCTGGTGCTGGTGACCGGCCTGCTCAACACCAAGCGCGCCGACGGATATCTGAAACCGTTTGCCGGGCTGGTGCAGAAGGTGCTGACCATTGCCATTCCGGGCGAGGAGAACACCATTCCCGCAGCCGAGCTTGCCCGGCAGGCGCAAGCCGCAGGGCTCGATGCGCAAGTCTGCCGGGGGCTGGAAGAGGCCGTCCGACTGGCGGGCCAGGTAACCGGACAAGGCAACCTTGCGCGGGTTGTGATCGGCGGCTCGCTTTATCTTGCCGGCAACGTTCTGGCGCTGCACCGGGGCCAGACGCCGAGCCAGGTTTCAGGCACAGCGAGGCGCTGAAACGCCAAACGGCCCCGCACCATGGGTGCGAGGCCGCTTGCCGATAAATGCGGAAAATCAGATCGAGGACTTGATCCAGTCGGCAATCTTGCCCTTCGGGTTGGCGCCGACCTGGGTGGCTGCCACCTGGCCGCCCTTGAACACCATCAGCGTCGGGATGCCGCGCACGCCATACTTCGACGGAGTGGACGGGTTCTCGTCGATGTTGATCTTGACGATCTTCACGTTGCCCCCAAACTCGTCGGACAGTTCTTCCAGCGACGGGCCGATCATCTTGCAGGGACCGCACCACTCAGCCCAGAAGTCAACGACGACGGGGGTATCGGACTTGAGGACATCGTCTTCGAAGGAGGCGTCGGTAACAGGGTTCGTGGCCATGGAGGATAACCTTTCATTGGTGAATGCCGTGCGTGATGACCAATAAGTAGGAACTGGCCTTGAACCGGTCAAGCCGGATCAGCGGCCGGTGGCGGGCTTGTGAACAGGCTCGCCTGCCAGGCGCGCTCCAGCATGGCTTGCGGAATAACCATCAGTTCCGGTGCGTCCGTCCACAGCAGGGCGCACTCGATCTCGCGGTCAGGATAGATCCGGGCCAGCACATGGGAATAGGCGGCCAGCTGGCGAAGGTAAGCATCCGGCACCGCATCAAGGCTGGATGGCGGCGGGCGATTGGTCTTGAAGTCGACGACCAGCACCCGGTGGTCCGTCACCAGCAACCGGTCGATCTGGCCGGAGAGGCCAAAGCGGACCGCCTGCGGCGGATCAACAAGACCGGCGATCGACACCTCCGCCTGCGCCCCGGCAGAGAACACATCGGCAAAGCGCGCATCGGTGAACAACCTGAGGGTCTCGGTCATGGTGGCGGACAGTTCAGGCTCGGCAATGCCGTTGCGCGACAGGTAGCGGCGGGCGACTGCCTCTCGTTGTGGCGGTGCCAGGCCGGGCAATGTCTGCAGCAGCCGGTGCACCAGCTCGCCACGACGGAACCGGCTCTCGTCAAGTCTTGGCGCCAGCGGCGACAGTGCTACCTCGCCGGACCAGCCGTCTTCGCCTTGCGGGCCTTCAGCCAGTTTCGACGGCGCGAGCCAGCGTTCAGGCCGGACCACAGGAGGCGCGGGCGAGACGGCCCACACAGGCAGCACGATGTCCGCATTCCGGGAGACGAGCGCTTGCGGCTTCAGGTCGCCCACATGGCCGGTGCCAAGGCGCCAGACCAGCTTTCCGTTCTTGTCCTCTGGCGTTACGCCAAGATCTACCAGCGCCCGGCGGATCGAGTGATACCAGGTGCCGTCATCGGGTTCGTCAGTTTCCCAGTCGGCCTTTCTTGCGATCTCTTGAAGCCGCAGACATAGAGCCGGTCGCGGGCGCGGGTCATGGCCACGTAGAGAAGCCGGTTGTACTCCTCCATCAGCTTCTCCAGCGCGGTGTCCTTGAGGTCTTTCGTGTACCCGACCTCGAAGTCCTTCTTCAGCCGCCAGACCGGCAGCGGTTGATCGTGGCTGGCATCGAACAGGATGCTGCCGGCCTTCTTGCCGTCGGGCTTCGAGCAGGTGTCCGGCAGGATGACGATCGGCGCTTCCAGGCCCTTGGCGCCGTGCACGGTCATGACGCGGACTTCGCCTGCGCCCTGTTCCATGTCGCGCTTGAGGCTGGTGGCGGTGGCCTCCAGCCAGGCGAGGAAACCGGCAAGGGTGGGTAGTCCCTCGCGCTCATAATCGAGGCATTGTTGCAGGAAGGCATCGACCGGTTCTCCGGCCTCGTGACCGATTGCCTTGAGAAAGCCGGCCCGGCCTGCATCGCGCGACAGCACGCCGGAATAGAAGCGGTAGACGCCGGTGCGACCGGCCTCGGCCCGCCAGCCTTCCAGCCGTGCCACGGCCCGGGCATAGGGCCTGCCGCGCGCAGCCGCATCGCGCAGCCGTTGCCACAAGGTGGCGCTGCCGCGACCATGGGCGAGCGGGAAGATGTCGTCGTCATCGTTGAATCGTTCGCCGTCATCGCGCGCCAGCAGCGGGCTCTTGAGCAGGCCTGCCAGCGACAGGTCATCTTCCGGCAGGATGACGAAGCGGCCCAAAGCCATCAGGTCCTGGGCGGTGATGTGTTCGAGCAGGCGCAGGCGGTCTGCGCCGGCCACCGGCACCTGCGCCTCCTTCAACTCACGCACGATGGCCTCCATCAGGCTGGCACGCTCCCGCACCAGGATGAGGATGTGTTCGGGCCGGACCGGCACGCCGGGCGCCAGCAGTTCCGGATTCTCCTTGTCGAGCCAACCCTCGATGGTGCGGGCGATGCGGCGCGCCAGCCTGACATTGGCGGGTCCGTCAAGCGTGGCGGCGCTTGCCTCTTCATCGACGTTCCACGGGTCCGGATTTTCGGACCTGGGCTGGCGCTCGATCTCCCAGACCTCGACAAGTCCTTCCGCATCGAGCCGGCTGGGCTTGTGATCGACGCGTCCGCCGCCTGCAGGGATGACGCCCTTCGCCACGTCCTCGCAGGAGAACACCTTGTCGACAGCCTGCAACACGGCGGTGGCGGAGCGGAACGAGGTGTGAAGGCCGACATCCTCGAAGTCGCCGTCAGCGGCGGTTACTTTCTCGCGGTATGCATCAAGCCGCTCTTCGAACTTCTCCGGATCGGCACCCTGGAACGAGTAGATCGACTGCTTGCGGTCACCCACGGCGAACATGGTGCGGCCAACGCCAGCGCGCGCGCCTTCGCCGGCGAAGAACTCTTCGGCGATGGCGTCTATGATGTCCCACTGGTCAGGGCTGGTATCCTGAGCCTCGTCGATGAGGATGTGATCTATGCCGCGGTCGAGCTTGTAGAGGACCCACGCGGCGGCCTCGCCCTCGTTGAGCAGGGTGTTGGTGCGGCTGATCAGGTCGGCATAGTCGTAGGCCGATGCCTGCTGCTTGAGCGCGTCGTAACGGGCAATCACCGCCAGCGCCACAGCCACCAGCGCCTCGGTCGCATCGCGCACGCTGAGCGCCTTGATGCGGTCATTGGCGGTGACGTAGTGGGCCTGTGTGTCGAGCAGCAGTTCGAGTGCATCGGGATAGGTTTCGGCGCACGTCTTGGTCATCAGTGATCTTTGCGCCTTGGGTGTGCCGTCTTTCGTCAGCAAAAACGCAGCCGCAAGACTGAATTGCAAATCCGGGGTTGGCGCCTGGCGGGCAGCCTCGATGGCGGCGGCCTGCGCCTCATTCGTCGTGCCGGGAAACTCGCGCAATTGCCCGGCCACATCGGCCAGCCCGCGCCAGTCTGCGGCCTGTGCGAAACCCGCCCTTATGGAGCTTTCATCGTCGGCATCATCGATGCCGAGCTTCTTGTTCAGCCGGTCGCGCAATTCCGGGAAGCGGTTTCCGGATGCAAATGCCGCAAGCTTGTCGCGCTGGCCCATCAGCACCGCCAGCAGGTCCACCAGCGTCTGCTCCGAGGCATGGTTGACCACCGTCTCGACGCAGGCTGCCAGCCCCGCATTCGCATCGGCCAGCGCCCGGGCGCGGGCCTCGTCGAGCAATTCGCGCCCGGCGGTTTCATCCAGCACCGAGAAGCCCGGCATGATGCCGGCCTCGACGGGGAAGCGCTGCAGCAGGCGTTCGCAGAAGGCATGGATGGTCTGCACCTTTAGACCGCCCGGCGTCTCCAGCGCGCGGGTGAACAGGCGGCGGGCAAGGTCAAGCTTCTCAAGCCTGAATTCCACGTGACCGATGGTGCGATGAATCTTCGAGATGAGCTCCTCGTCGGGCATGGCGATCCACTGCGACAAGGTGTCGAACAGGCGGCTCGACATTTCAGCGGCGGCGGCGCGGGTATAGGTCAGGCAGAGGATGCGTTCGGGTGCCACCTCCTCCAGCATCAGCCGGATGACCCGGCCCACCAGCACGTGGGTCTTGCCCGCCCCGGCATTGGCCGACACGAAGGCAGACACCAGCGGGCTGGATGCCTTGTGCTGCTCGACCGAAGCCTCGGCCTTGACCTTGTCTGCCGGCGAAAGCGCGCTCATTCATCGCCTCCGGCTTCATCTGCGTCACGCCCGAGGCCCCATTCGCGCCAGCGCGACAGGTGGTCATAGTCGGACAGGCGGTTCCAGGCCTCGGGGCCGGTGCGGGCGGGGTAGCCGCGCTCAGGCCGCTGATAGCTGGCCATCAACTGCCGGAACCCCGCGCTGGCCTTGTCAATGCGTGCACTCACGGAATCGTTCTTGCCGGGCGTGATGATTTCGCCAGCGGGTTGGCCGCCCGACACGCGGACATACATCAGCTCGGTTGCCGTCAACTTGCCGATGGTGTCAAAGGCGCCTTCTGCCAGCATCCAGCCTTCGAGATCAAGCTGGGGAGAATAGTCCTTCGCGGTCTCCCTGGAGAACGAGGCTGCACCGGTCTTGTAGTCGATGATGCGGCCAGACACGCCATCGGCGAGTTCGTCGATCCGGTCGGCCTTGGCGCTGAGCGTGATGGATTGATCCCGCGCGGTTATGGAAAGTGCGCCTTCGACCTCGACGTGGATGCGCGACAGGTTGGCCCGCAAGCCTGCATCGGCGGCGGCGAACCACTCGACCGCCCGGTTGAGCTGCGGCAGCCAGATGGCGCGCACCGCCGGGTCGGGGATGGCGGCAGCGGCTTCCTCGGCGGCGATGGCTTGCAGGATGGCGGCGGCATCAGGCGGCATGGCCACCGGGTACTGGCGGCAGAACCGCTCCAGCACTTTGTGCGCCAGCTGGCCGCGTTCGGCCGGCCCCAGCCGCTGGCCAAGTGGCGGCAGCGGCTGCAAGCCCAGCACATAGTAGGCATAGGCCCAGTAGGGATCATGCAACAGCCGCGCAACCCGCGTCACCGACAGCCGCTTTGGCCGGGCCTCGACGGGCGGCTTCGGTGCCGGCGCTTCAGCCGGGATCGCCTTGGCATCGCTTGTGGCATCAAGCAGGCGCGCGATCTCCAGCATGGTGGCAGCGGGCCTGGTCCGGTCCGGCAGGCCTGCCGCCTCAAGCACCGCCTTCAGGCGCAGCAGCCAGCGCGATGGCACCACCGGCGCGCCACCGGCCTTGCGGGCCCACACCAGATGCACCTCGCGCGCGCACAGCGACTGCACAAAGTCGTGGGCGGCCAGTCCAAGGCGGCGCTCCGGCGGCTGCAGGCTGACCAGACCGTGCTGGTGGCGCGACAGCCATGGGCCGGGATCGGCGGCGGCAGGCCAGGTACCCTCGTTCAGTCCGCCGAGAATGATCACGTCAGGCTGCACCAGGCGGGCTTCCAGCAGGCCGAGGATGGACAGCTGCGGATGCAGCGGGTAGCGGCGGCGCACCGGCACCTGGTGCAGGCAGTCGGCAAGCCAGATGCAATAATCGGAGAACCGCATGGCCGGGGCTGCTTCTGCGTGATCCAGCAACTCGCGCAGGCAACCTGACAGGGCAGCGCCTGCCTCGCCGGTCCACAGCCGGTCCGGCTTGCCATCCGCATCGGCAGCCAGCGCCTCGGCGAGGCGCACGTGACTTGCAAGCAGCGTCTCCAACGGATGCGCGGCATCATCCCGGGCAACAAGCGCCTGCAGCGGCGCAAACGCTGCCTCAATGCGGGCTGCAAAGGCTTCCAGCGGCTGCCAGTTTTCGTCACTTGCCAGCCGCCGCACCGCAGGATGCGCATGCTTGCCACCAGCTGCCGCGCGAGCCCGGTGCAAATTGCGGCCAAGCTGATCCAGCCGGTGCCCCTCGATCACCTGCCGGAACAGCACGATCTCGAGTTGGCGGGCCAGCCGGTGCGCGTCGCCATCCGGCGCCATGCCGGCGCCAACCAGCGCATGGGTCAGCAGGGCCGTCACCTGCTCCGGCCCGCCATCGGGCTGGACGGCGGCGGCCACAAGCTTGAAGAACACGCCATGCGGCTGCATCGACAACGGCTCTCCGGCGCTGTCGTCAACGTAGATGTTCCACCTCGCCAGCTCGGCGGACACGCGCCCGGCAAGCTGCCTGTCCGGCGTGACGAGGGCGCAACGGCGTTCCTCCTCCAGCGCCTTGCGCATGGTGAGCGCGATCATCAGCGCCTGCTCGCGCATTTCCGGCGCTTCCAGCAGGGTCAGTCCGGCGCAGGCCTGCTGCAGCGTACCGGCCCGGTCCTTCACGGTCTTCCACAGGTGGGTCATCTCGCCCGGGCGCATGATCTCGCACGCCAGCAGCTCACGTGCCGGGCCGCCCTCACGCCGGTCTAGATGAGGCAGCAAGGCCACATCCTTGCGGTCAACCTGCAGCACCTTCAGCAATTCCCGCATGCCGAACTGGGGATGCTGTTCACCAAGCGCCAGCCAGCTTTCGTCATCCAGCTGCTGATCCAGCCCCGGCAGCACCACGCAGCCTTGCGGCAGCCGCGACACGACCTGAAGCAATTGCGCGGTGGCGGGCAGCGAGCCGGTGGAGCCTGCCGCGATGACCGGTGCTGCGGGCGGATTGGCGGCGAGGCGTTCAGCCTCCATGTGCAGCAGCCTGACGCGGCGCTGCTGCGGGCCAAGCTTGCCTGCCGCCTGCATTGCCGCGGGATGTCCGGCAGCAATGATTCGGAGGAATCCGAGCGCCTCCTCACCATGCAGCGGCAACTCGGGGTCGGCCTCCAGCAGAGCCGGGACATCGGCGAGACTTATCCCGCCCGTATCAAGACTGTCGACAAGCTGCATCAGCGAAGTGGCCATGCGCAGCGCCTGTGCCATGGATGAGGACACGGCGCGGGCTGCAAGGCTTGACGGGTTTGCCTGTGCCCATTCGCGCACCAGCCGCGCCAGCAGGAACTGGCGCTCGACGGCAGCGGCCGCCGGCGGCAGGTCCAGGTCCTCGAAGCCGGAGGTGATGGCGGCCTCGTCCTCGTCCACGTCGCCGATGGGGCGGATGACCGGCAGGATACGCGGGGTGCCGGGATCAGCCTCGATGAAGGCTTCACGCAAGGACCGGCAGGCACGCCGCGTGGGCAGCAGGATGGTCCAGCGGCTCAGGGCCAGCGCGTCGGGCGCGATGCCGCCGGAGAGCCGCCCGGACAGGATGGCGCGCACCAGCGCAGGCAGGAAGGCCACGTCCGGCGGGATGGTATAAATGGCCGGTTGTGGCGCATCACTCATGGGCTGCCGAGCTCCGCCAGCTTGTGTTCCGCCAGCGCTATGGCGTCCGGCGTGCCGACGTGCAACCACCAGCCGTCATGCTCGATGCCGTGGAGTTTGCCCCCGGCAATGGCCTTATTCCACAGCACGTTCATCGAAAACACACTGGCGGGTGCAGCCTCGAACACGCGCGGATGCGCCAGGTAGGCCCCAGCATAGACATGTTCCGCCGTTGCGCCCTGGCGGCGGACAAGCCGGCCTTGTGCATCCATGTCGAAGTCACCGGGGCCATCAAAGCCGACGGACCGCTGTTTCGAGGCAAGCAGTAGCAGGCAGTCCATTTTCGCGTCATCCCATG